>NZ_JBIDBN010000007.1:226752-406112 GCF_043203115.1 Streptomyces sp. NPDC048001 | reverse complement strand
TGTGGGGTCTTTTTATAATACAGTGTTTGTTGCTTTGGGCTGTCCTAATTAAGTAATTTGCGGTTATGTTTGCGCCCGTGCCGGGCGGTGGGGGGGGGGGGGGGGCGCCCCGCCGCCGACCGCCGTTCACCGTGCCCGGGTTATCCCTTGAGCCCGAGGGGGAAGGGGGCCTGCGGCGTTCCGCCGAGGAGGTGCGCTCCCGCCGACTGCACGATCTGCTCCTGGGCGAGGATGTGCTGGCACATCGTGTGCAGGTCGCGGAGCCAGCGGTCGAGCGGGGAGGTCTGGTAGATCGAGGCCGTTCCGACGAGGTCGGAGAGCCGGGAGACGACGGAGCGGGCCGTCCGGAAGGCGTTGACCCGCGCAAGGGCGGAGGAGACCTGCTGGTCGGGGGTCGGCTCGACACCGGACTCCAGTCGCCGCCACAGCTCGTCGAGCGTGCCGTAGACCGCGTAGCGGGCGGCGGTGAGCTCCATCTCGGCCTGGCCGATGACGGTCTGCACCCGGTAGCTCTCCGACCAGGGGGTGCCGGTGGCCCGCTCCACGCGGTCGGCGGCCAGTTCGCGCACGTGGTCCAGCGCGGCGCGGGCGACGCCCAGCGGCACGCCGGGCACGTTGCCGAGGAAGGCGTCGGGGGCGGACAGGGGGCCGGAGCCGCGCGGGGTGGTGAAGTCGAAGGAGTGCTCCTCGGGCACGAACAGGTCGGTGGCCTGGTAGTCCATGCTGCCGCTGCCGGCCAGGCCGGTGGTGTGCCAGGTGTCGACGATCTCGAACTCCTCGCGGCGGGCCATCACCAGACGCCAGTTCACCGGAGCGCCGCCCGGGCCCGGTTCCGGCTTGCCGTCGGAGTGCACCACGCAGCCGCCGACGACCCAGTCGGCGTGCGTGACCCCGCTGCCGAAGGGCCAGCGGCCGTTCACCCGGTATCCGCCCGGTACCCGCTCGGCGCGGCCGACGGGGAAGATCAGGCCGGCGGTGATGGCGTCCGGGTTGGCGAGCATCTCCTTGACGACCGTCTCGTCCAGGTAGCCCGCGTAGATCCAGGTGTCCATGCCGATCATCGCGCACCAGCCGGCGGCCGAGTCCCCGTAGGAGAGCGCCTCGATGACCTCGGTCTGCTCCGCGAAGGTCAGTTCGGGGCCGCCCCAGTCCTTCGGCATGCCGATACGGAAGACGCCGGTACCGCGCACGAGTTCGACGACGTCCTCCGGAAGGCGCCGGCCGCGTGCGATCTCCTCGGAGCGCCGGCGCAGCAGCGGGGCCGCGGCCCGTGCCCTCGCCAGGATCTCCGCCGCGGAGGTGGGGGCGTCCTGCCCGGCGCCCGCCGCGGGATTGAGAGTCTCCGTCACAGTCATTGAAACCCCTCCTGTACCTGCGTGCTCGTCTCTCTTCGGGCGCGACGGCCGGCAGCCGTGTCCGCACGGGTCACCGCACAGGCGGCACCCCCGGGCAGCGGAGCGGCGGACGGTCCGTCCGGTCCCGCGCCGTCTTCACGCTAGGGACGGCGCCCCCTCGCCTCTCGTGTGAACGCGCACGCAATCTGGCACGTCCGCACACGCCGACAGGACTAACCGTCGTAAGTGACTTTAGGGGTTAACCTCGATCCGTGCAACCAGTCACTTACGCTTGAAGGGTTAGAATCGGATCGGATGGAGGAAGATGCGATGACCGAGGTCGACCCGCGTCCGTTCGTCGGCGAACCCTTCGCCCTCGATCTGCTCAACACCCGGTGGCAGGAGCACGGACGACAGGAGGATCTGCTGGACACCCCGGCCGGCCTGCACGTATGGCTGGCCGGACACGGACTGGCCGAGCGGTTTCCCGCCGGTGCCGCATCGCTGCGGGCGGTACGCACCACCCGCCGCGCACTGGCGGCGGCCGTCACCGAACCCGGATCGCCCGATGCGGCGCGACAGGTGGACGAGATCCTGGACCACGGCCGCGTCAGGCTGACCCTGGACGCCGAAGGCCCCGGCGAGCGTGCGGAGTTCACCGATCCGCACTGGGGCGCGGCCTGGACGGCCGCCCAGGACTACCGGCGGCTGCTGGCCACGGCCCCGGACCGGATCAGGCTCTGCGACCAGCCCGACTGCATCCGGTACTTCCTCGACACCTCCCGCAACGGCACCCGGCGCTGGTGCTCGATGGCCCTGTGCGGCAACCGCGCCAAGGCGGCCCGCCACTACGCCCGGAGCCGCGGGCCCCGCGCGTAGGGCTCCTGCGACCGGGGCGGCCCCGCAGCGGCAGTCGGCGGTCCGTCCGCCGGATGCGCCGCGCACCGGCGGACGGACCGCCGGCGCCGCGCTCGGCGCCGCCCCGGCGCACGCGGCCGGACACTCCCACCCGACGAAGGGGTTCCATGAATCCGCACATCCGCCACCGCACGGTCCAGGTACAGGGGCTCGACGTCTTCTACCGCGAGGCCGGCTCCCCCGACGCCCCGGCCCTGCTCCTGCTCCACGGCTTCCCGGCCAGCTCGCGGTCCTTCCGCGACCTCATGCGCCGGCTGGCCGGGACGTACCGGGTCATCGCGCCGGACCACATCGGCTTCGGCCACTCCGCCCGGCCGTCCACCGACGCGTTCGCCTACACCTTCGCCCGACTGGCGGAGATCACCGACGAGTTCACCCGGCTGCTCGGGCTGTCGCGCTTCGCGCTCTACGTCCACGACTACGGGGCGCCGATCGGCTGGCGGATCGCCGCCGCCCACCCCGAGCGCGTCACCGCGATCGTCAGCCAGAACGGCAACGCCTATCTCCAGGGCCTGCTCCCCGGGTTCTGGGCGCCCGTCCACGCCTACGTCGCCGACCCCGGCCCGGAGAACGAGGCCGCCGTCCGCCAGGCCCTGACCCCGGAGGCCGTGCGGTGGCAGTACACCCACGGGGTCCCCGACGAGAGCCTCCTCGACCCCGACGCCTGGCTGCTCGACACGGCGGCACTCGCGCGCCCCGGCGGCACCGCCGCGCAGCTGCGCCTCATCCGCGACTACGGCTCGAACCTGGAGGCGTACCCGGCGTTCCAGAGGTACTTCAGGGAGAGCCAGGTCCCGCTGCTCGCCGTGTGGGGAGCCCATGACGAGATCTTCGGCCCCGAGGGCGCGCACGCCTTCCGCGACGACCTCCCGGAGGCGGAGGTGCATCTGCTGCCGACCGGCCACTTCGCCCTGGAGACGCACTGCGCCGAGATCGCCGACCGGGTGGCGGACTTCCTCGCCCGCAGGCTCCCGCCGCGGCCCGCGCCCTCCGCGGTGGGGGCCGGGTCGGGCACCGCCGGGATGGTGAGCGGCACGGGCTGAGGCACGGCGGCGCGCGGGGGCGGGCCCTGCCCGTCCTCGCGTGAGCGCGGCCGGGAGGGCCCCGCCGCCCGACCCGGCCCCGGGCCGACGGGACCCGCGCGGTCCCTCGGTCCCGCTCGCGGGGGAGGCCGCCGCGACCGCCCCGGGAGGCGTCCTCCGAAGGCCGCCTCCCGGCCCCGGGCCGGGAGGGTGCCCGGCGCCGTGCGGTCGTTCGGAACGCGACCGTCCCTGCGAATTTCGGGCCATCGCGCGTTGTCCCGTCGCGGGCACCGCGGCAGGCGTGGACGGGCCAATTCCTGTGCGCTCTCCCGCCATACGGCCCTTCGGCCGCTCGGTAACGTCTCCGGCATCGAACGGGGTTTCGCCATTTCCTGAGGTGTTCGACCTCTGGCCCCGGGACGCCCACATGCGTGCGCGTATCAGACATTCCCCGGAGAGGACCATTCATGGGTGAGCTGTCAGCGGCCGACCGTCCACCGGTTGCCGTGGAAGACGACCTGCGTTCCGTCATGCGCAATTTCGCCACCGGCGTCTGCGTGGTGAGCACCTTCTCCGACGCGGAATCCACGCGCCGGCACAACGCGCTGACGATCAACTCGCTGACGTCCCTCTCGCTGGACCCGCCGCTGGTGTCGCTGAGCATCCGCCGCGACTCCGCCTTCCTGGACGACCTGATGGAGTCCCGGGTCTGGGCCCTGTCCCTTCTCGACGGCGGCGGCGAGGACCTCGCCAGGATCTTCGCCCGCCCGGCCGAGGAGCGCGGAAAGGCCCTGCGCAGCCTGCCCTCGGAGCCCGGGGAGCGGACCGGGGCGCTGCTCCTGGACTCCGCGGCATGGATGGAGTGCCGCTACCGGGACCATCTGGTGGCCGGTGACCACCTGCTGATCGTCGGTGAGGTCGTCGGTACCGGAGTGCGTCACACCCGGTCGTCCCTCGTGTTCCTGCACGGTGCATTCCACCGCTTCGAGCGGCGCGCGACATGAGGCGGAAAGGAAAGCGACGGACGAGGCTCCCCATACTCCCAGTACCGATAGGTGGCTGACGCATGTCCGGAATTTCACTCGCCGTGGTCGGAGGTGGCGCCTCCGCGGTCTGCCTCATCGACGCACTGGCTCAGACGCAGAGCCCTTCGGGCAGTATCACGGTGTTCGAGCCCTCCCCCAATCTGTGGCGCGGCCGGGCCTACCAGGTCGATATCGACACCATCAAGGTCAATGCGCCGCCGGAGGACATGTCCGTGCGCGTGGGCGACCTCGGCCATCTCCGGCGCTGGCTGGAGGCGCGGCGGCGCGTCGTCGATTTCGACAGCGTCGACCCCGTTTCCGGAGCCTGTTTCCCTCCGCGCACCGTCTACGGCGAATACCTGGAGCAGTCGGCCTATTCGGCGCTCGGGGAACTGCGCAGGAACGGTTGGCGGGTCGACCTGGTCGGGGCCGCGGTCACCGCGGCCCGGTGCACCGCCGAGCGGATCCATCTGAGCACCAGCAACGGCAGCGACAGCGCCTTCGACTACGTCGTCCTCTGCGTGGGCGGCGACGGCCCCAAGGACGCCTACGGACTCGCGGGCGCACCCGGGTTCATCACGGATCCGTACCCGATGTCCCACAGCCTGCGCGGGATCGGCCCGCGTGAGGACGTCGCCGTCGTCGGCAGCGGCCTCACGGCCGTCGACACCGTCCTCGCCCTCGCCGCCCAGGGCCATCAGGGACGCATCAGCCTGCTCTCCCGGCGGGGCGTGCTCCCCGGTGTCCGCCAGCGCCCCCTGCACTTCGAGCCCCGCCACCTCACCAAGGAGCGGATGCGCGCACTGGCCCGCACCGGCCGCGAGCTGCCCCTCGCGGAGTTCGCGCAGATCGTGGCGGCCGAGCTGCGCGACGCCGGCTCGGACCCCGAAGCGGTCCACGCGGAGATCACCGACCTCGGCAGGGAGGCCCCCGGGGAACGACTGCGGCGCCAGTTCGCTGCCGTCGACTCGGCCGACCCTGGTCTGCGGATCCTCCAGAACGCCGTCCCCGACATCGGCCCCGACGTCTGGCCGCAGCTTCCGGAGAAGGACCGGGCGGAGCTGCTCCGCTCCCACTACCGCACCATCATGAGCCTGTGCTGCCCGATGCCTCCGGCCAGCGCCGCCGTGCTGCTGGAGCTGGTCGACTCGGGCCAGCTGCACATCCGTTCCGGGCTGCGGAAGGTGGCGGAACGCGGTGGCGGGGGCTTCGAGCTGCTCACCGCCGACGAGCCCCCCGTCACCGCGGACACGGTCGTCAACGCGGTCAACGCCTCCGAGGGCCGCGTCCCCGTCGGCGCCCTTCCCCTGGTGACCAGTCTGACCAGGGCCGGTGCCGCCGGCCTCCACCCCCACGGCGGACTGCACCTCGCCCGGGCGACCAGCCGCCTCGCCGACGCGGAGGGCCGTCACGACCCCCGGCTCTACGGACTCGGGACCATCGGCGCCGGATCGCTGTTCTTCACCTTCGGCGTCCCCTCCCTGGTGGACCGCGCCGAGGACATCGTCGCCGCCATCCTCCAGGACGCGGGCGACAGGCACCCGACGCGCTCCGCGGACGCCCTGCTGCCCGCCTGACGCGGACCGCCCCGTCCGTGAGGTCCGCACGTCCGCGCACCGCCCTCCCACGGCCCGTCCAGAAAGAGGTATCCACCATGACCACGATGACCGACCGGGCCGCCGAGCCCGCACCGGAGTTCCTCGCCGACACCGCCACCGGGCTGCCGATCCCCTCCGAACCGGTCTTCGGCACCCCGGAGGAGACCCGGCGGCACCGCAAGCAGCGACTGGCCGCGGCACTCCGGCTGTTCGGCAAGTACGGCTTCGGCGAGGGAATCTCCGGGCACATCTCGGTCCGCGACCCGGAGCACCCCGACCGGTTCTGGGTCAACCCCTTCGGCGTCTCCTTCCGGCACGTACGGGTCGCCGACCTGATCTGCGTCGACGCCCGGGGACGCGTGGTCCACGGCACGCACCGCGTCAACCCCAGCGCCTTCGTCATCCACTCCCAGATCCACGAACTCCACCCCGGCGCGACCGCCGCGGCACACGGCCACACCGCCCACTCCCGGGCCCTCGGCGCCCTGGGGCGCCTGCTGGAGCCCATCGACCAGGAGTCGGCCGCCTTCTACGGGCGGCAGACCCTCTACGAGGCCTATGAGGGCCCCTCCGTGTCCCTGGAGCAGGGCCGCGACATCGCCGAGAACCTCGGGGACAACAGGGCCATCCTGCTGCGGCACCACGGTCTGATCACCGTCGGCGGCTCGCTGGACGAGGCCGTGCACTGGTTCTTCACCTACGACAGCTGCGCCCAGGTCCAGCTCCTCGCCCTCGCGGCCGGCACCCCGAAGACGTTCACCCACGAGCAGGCCGTGGCGGCGGGCGAGGGCTTCGGCGACGCCCAGCTCGGCTGGTTCAGCTTCCAGCTGCTCTGGGACGAGATCGTCCGCGAGGAGCCCGACCTGCTGGACGAGTAGGAGGCCAGCAGCCCCTCGCGGCACCCCCGCGGGGGCCGGCGCCGGCCCCCGCGGGACCCCTCCTCGCAGTACCCCCTGCCGGAACGACGAAGGAACCCCTCCCATGGACGCAACGCAAGCCGCATCGCCGCACAGCTGGCGGAGCCTGCCCGCCGCGCAGCAGCCCGTCTGGCCCGACGAGCGGGCCCTCGCCACCGTGCTCGACGACCTCGCCACCGCGCCGCCCCTGGTCTTCGCCGGCGAATGCGACCAGCTCCGCTCCCGGCTGGCCGCCGTCGCCCGCGGTGAGGCGTTCCTGCTCCAGGGCGGCGACTGCGCCGAGACCTTCGACGCCGTCTCCGCCGACCAGGTCCGCGACAAGCTCAAGACCCTGCTGCAGATGGCGGCGGTGCTCACCTACGCGACCTCCCTGCCGGTGGTCAAGGTCGGACGCATCGCCGGCCAGTACTCCAAGCCCCGCTCGTGGCCCACCGAGCAGCGCGACGGCGTGGAGCTCCCGGTCTACCGGGGAGACGCGGTCAACGGGCTGGACTTCACACCGCAGAGCCGCACCCCCGACCCCGAGCGGCTCCGGCGGATGTACCATGCCTCCGCCGCGACGCTGAACATCGTGCGCGCCTTCACCACCGGCGGATACGCCGATCTGCGCCAGGTGCACACCTGGAACCAGGACTTCGTGGCCAGTTCCCCGATCGGTGAGCGCTACGAGCGCCTGGCCGACGAGATCGACCGGGCGCTCGCCTTCCTCAGGGCCTGCGGGGCGCAGCCGGGCGAGTTCGGCTCGACCGAGTTCTACTCCAGCCACGAGGCGCTGATCCTCGACTACGAGGCGGCCCTGACCCGGCGCGACTCCCGCACCGGCGACTGGTACGACGTCTCCGGCCACATGGTGTGGATCGGCGAGCGCACCCGGCAACTGGACGGCGCGCACGTCGAGTTCGCCTCCCGGGTCCGCAACCCCGTCGCCGTGAAGCTCGGGCCGTCGGTCACCGCGGACGAGGCCCTGGCGCTGATCGACCGCCTCGACCCCGACCGGGAGCCCGGCCGCCTGTCGTTCATCACCCGGATGGGCGCCGGGCGGATCCGCGACGTCCTGCCGGGGCTGGTGGAGAAGGTCACCGCCTCCGGGGCGCGGATCGCCTGGATCTGCGACCCGATGCACGGCAACACCTTCACCGCGCCCAGCGGCCACAAGACGCGGCGCTTCGACGACGTGCTCGACGAGGTGCGCGGCTTCTTCGAGGTCCACCGTGAGCTGGGCACCCATCCGGGCGGTCTCCACGTCGAGTTGACCGGCGAGGACGTCACCGAGTGCGTGGGCGGCGGCGCCGAGGTGCGCCTGGACGACCTGGCGCACCGCTACGAGTCCGCCTGCGACCCGCGCCTCAACCGCTACCAGTCGCTCGACCTGGCCTTCCAGGCGGCCGAGTTGTACCAGGAGCGCACCGTGGCGAGGGGCGCCGTGCGGACGGCCGCCGGAGCATGACGTCGGCAGTCCGGCAGAAGCCGATCCGGAGGGGTGGGATGACCGTGCGCGCGATACGCGGCGCGATCCAGATCGAGGACGACGACAGGGGCCGGCTGGTGGACGGCACCAAGGGCCTGCTGAAGGCCATGCTCGACGCCAACGGGCTGGAGCAGCAGGACCTGATCAGCATGGTGTTCACCGCTACCCCCGACCTGCGCAGCGAGTTCCCGGCGGTGGCGGCACGGGAACTGGGCCTCACCGACACCCCGCTGCTGTGCGCCGGGGAGCTCGACGTCGCCGGTGCCCTGCCGCGGGTGGTACGCATCCTGCTGCACGCGGAGACCGACCTGGCCAAGTGCGATGTGCGGCACGTCTACCTGGGCGGCGCCGCTGCACTGCGCGCCGACCTGGCCGGATCGCCGGAGGGGTCCCGGTGATCCGTACGGCAGCGGTCGTGGGCACGGGACTGATCGGCACCTCGGTGGCGCTCGCCCTGACCGCCAGGCAGGTGCACGTCCATCTGCTCGACGCGGACGAGTCGGCGGCCCGCACGGCCGCCGCGCTCGGCGCGGGCACCGTCGGCCCGCCCGCCGCGCCGGTGGACATCGCCGTGCTGGCGGTGCCGCCCGGCTGCGTCGGCGAGGTGCTCGCCGCCCAGCAGGCGAGGGGGCTGGCGCGCAGCTACACCGACGTGGCCAGTGTCAAGGGCGGCCCGGAGCGGGACGCCCTGCGGCTCGCCGACCCGTCCTGCTACATCGGCGGCCACCCGATGGCCGGGCGTGAGCTGTCCGGGCCGCTGGCCGCCTCGGCCTCCCTGTTCGAGGGCCGCTCCTGGGTGCTCACCCCCACGCAGGGCACCGGGACGGACACTTTGAACCGGGCCCTGGAGGTGGTGGCGCTGTGCGCCGCGGTGCCCGTGGTCATGGAGAGCGGCGCCCACGACCGCGCGGTCGCGCTCGTCTCCCACACCCCGCACCTCGTCGCCTCGCTGATGGCGGCGCGGCTGGAGGAGATGCCGGACGACGCCTCGCGCCTCGCCGGGCAGGGGCTGCGGGACGTCACCCGGATCGCCGGGGGCGACCCCGGGTTGTGGGGCGACATCCTGGACGCCAACGCCGGGGCCGTCGCGGAGGTGCTGGAGGCGCTCGCCGCGGACCTCGGCGCGGCGGTGGCGGCGCTGCGGGGGCTGGCGGGCGACGACGCCGACGCCCGCGCACAGGGCACGGTGCGGGTGGCCGACCTGCTGGGCCGCGGCAGGAGGGGCCGGGGCCGCGTGCCCGGCAAGCACGGCGGGAACCCGGCCCACTGCGCCGCCGTGCATGTGCTCATCGGGGACCAGCCGGGCGAGCTGGCCCGGCTGCTGGCGACCGTGGCCGACCTGGAGGTCAATGTCGAGGAGGTGTCCATCGACCACTCCCCCGCGGAGCGCAGCGGGCTGGTCGAACTGGCCGTGGAGGCGTCCGCCGCCGTCCGGATGGCGCGGCGGCTCACGGAGTTCGGCTGGGCGGTGCAGCGGCCCCGGTCCCGTGCCGACTCCACCGCGCCGGGAGCCGTGCTCCCGGCGGCGGCCGGGGCCGACCGGCTGCGGGTTCCGCTGGCGGCGGGCACGGGCTGAGCGCACAGGCGTCCGCGACGGCGGCCGGGGCCGGCGACGGCATCGGGCGCCGTCGACGGTGCCGACGACGCGACGGCTCCGGCGGCGGCACCGGGCCGTCCGCCGCGGGCCCTGACCTCTGCGTACGGGTGCCGCACCGGCTCCGTACCCGGGCACCGTCCGGGGGCTGCGGGCTGCGGGCTGCGGGCTGCGGGCTGCGGGCTGCGGACGGACCGGGCACGGCGGTGGCACGTCGGCCCAGGATCAGCCGCCGGCCGGGGTGCTGGAGCGGGAGGTGGTGGACTGCCGCTCCGCCGAGGCCCGCGGGAGCGGGCTGCAGGAACCGGTCGCACGGGCGCTCCCCGGCAGGCCCCGCCCGGGACGGAGGTCCGGGAGGGGGCCGGAGGAGCCGTCCGACGCCGCCGGGGTGAGGCGTTCACCCGGGCGGCACGCCGGGTGCGCCCCCACGGCCGGGACACGCTGCGCGCCATGAGCGGAGCGGTGCGGAACGACGGGGTGGGCCCGGTCCGCGGCACGGGCTCCTTCGTGCTCGCGGTCGTCGTGTCCGCCGTCAGCGCAGTCCTGTCGATGTGCTGGCTCCTGCTGGCCCTGGCGATCTCTCTGGAGTCCTACGGCCTCGACTCCGGTGCGCCGGGACGACCGCACGGGCATGCCGCGCTCGCCTGGTCCGCGTGCGGCCTGCCGGCCTCCCTCGGGGTCATCTGGCTGCTCGGAGCCTCCCGGAGGGCCGCCGTCCGGCGGGTCGCCGACGGAGTCGTTGCGGCGCGGCTGCTCGCCGTCCTCGTCGTCACCGCGCTTCTCGCCGTCGACCTGCTCGACGGCTGACCCCCACCGGTCCGCGGTGCGCGCCGCGGGCGCCGGGTGCCCGCGAGCCCGCCGGGGACGCACGGAGGGGGCGCCATGGTGCCGTCCTCGCCGTGTCGACGCCCTCCCGGGGCGCCTGTCCCGGAGCGTGTCCCGGAGCCATCGGGACCGTCCTCATGGGGGGCGCGCGCACTCCGGCGACCGTAACTGTGGTGTCCCGCCATATACGCCTCTGATCTGCGCCTTCCTACGGTGTGCGACACGCATTCGTCCCCGTCAGACGCCAGGAAGTGGTGCCGATGTCCTCCCCCGCGACCTCCCCGCCGACGCCCGGGAGCCTGAGGCGCATCGTCGCCGCCTCCCTCATCGGCACCACCATCGAGTGGTACGACTTCTTCCTCTACGGCTCCGCCGCCGCGCTCGTGTTCAACCAGCTGTTCTTCCCCGGCTCCGACCCGCTCGTCGGGACCCTGCTGTCCTTCCTCACCTACGCGGTCGGTTTCGCCGCCCGCCCCCTGGGCGCCCTGGTGTTCGGGCACTTCGGGGACCGGCTGGGCCGCAAGAAGCTCCTGGTCCTGAGCCTGCTGATGATGGGAGGCGCGACCTTCGCCATCGGCCTGCTGCCCACCCACGCGGCCATCGGCAGCGCCGCCCCGGTGCTGCTGACCCTGCTCCGGCTGGTCCAGGGCTTCGCGCTGGGCGGGGAGTGGGGCGGCGCGGTGCTGCTGGTCTCGGAGCACGGGGACGCCCGGCGGCGCGGGTACTGGGCCTCCTGGCCCCAGACCGGCGCGCCCGCAGGGCAGTTGCTCGCCACCGGAGTCCTCGCCGCGCTCACCGCGCTGCTCTCGGAGTCGGCCTTCACCTCCTGGGGCTGGCGGGTGCCCTTCCTCCTCTCCGGGGTGCTGGTCGTCGTCGGACTGTGGATCCGGCTCTCGGTCGACGAGTCCCCGGTGTTCAAGGCCGCGCTGGCCCGGGCCGAACAACGCAGGGCGACGGAGGGCACGGAGGAACGGCTGCCGATCGTGGCCGTCCTGCGCGACCACTGGCGCGATGTCCTGGTCGCGATGGGGGCGCGCATGGCGGAGAACATCAGCTACTACGTCATCACCGCGTTCATCCTCGTCTACGCGACCACGGCCGTGGAGGCGAGCAGGCAGACCGCGCTCAACGCCGTGCTGGTGGCGTCGGCCGTGCACTTCGCGACCATCCCGCTGTGGGGCGCGCTGTCCGACCGGATCGGCCGCAGACCCGTCTACCTGATCGGCGCGGTCGGCGTCGGTGCCTGGATGTTCCCCTTCTTCCTGCTGGTCGACCAGGGGTCCTTCGGGCCCCTGCTGCTGGCCGTCACCGTCGGCCTGGTGCTGCACGGCGCGATGTACGCACCGCAGGCGGCCTTCTTCTCCGAGCTGTTCTCGACCCGGGTGCGGTACTCGGGGGCCTCCATCGGGGCGCAGTTCTCCTCGGTGGCCGCGGGTGCGCCCGCTCCGCTGATCGCCACGGCGCTGCTCGCCTCGTACGGGTCCTCCACCCCGGTGTCGCTGTACGTCCTCGCCGCGGTGCTCCTCACCGTGCTCGCCGTGGTGTGCGCGGCGGAGACCCGCCACCGGGACCTCGGCGACGCCGGTGCGGACGGGGAGCCTGCGTCCGGGGACCGCGGCGCGGTGCCGGGGCGGTCACCGCAGGACGGGCAGCCCGGGGGCTCCGCCGAAGCGGCGGACGTCGCGGCCCGGCCCGTCTGAGTCCCCGCCCGCGCTGTCCGAGTCCCCCGCCCGCCCCGACGCGCCCGCCGCGTCGGGGCGGCGGTGTCGGGGCGGCGGTGTCACGGCCTCCGGGGGGCGGCCGGGGCGGACATCGCGTGGAGCCGGAGGGCCAGGTGGATCTCCAGGGCGCGGGAGGGGTTCTGCCAGTCCTCCCCCAGCAGCCTGCCCACCCGCTCCAACCGCTGGGCCACCGTATTGACGTGCACATGGAGGTGCTCCCTGGTGCGGGCCGGGCTCATCCCGCTCGCGAAGTACGCCGCCAGGGTGCCGACGAGGTCGGTGCCGCGGCGCGCGTCGTAGGCGATGACCTCCCCGAGGGTCCGCTGCACGAAGCCGCCGACGTCCCCCGGGTCGGCGAGGAGCAGTCCGAGGAATCCCAGGTCCTGCGCCCCGGCCCCCTGCCCCCCGCGTCCGAGCAGGGCGAGGGCGTCCAGGCAGCGCCGGGCCTGCTCGTACGCCCCGGCCACCGGGGCCGGGTCGTCGGCGGGGGACGCGACCGGCGAGGACGCGCCCACCGTGACGGGTTCGCGCAGCGCGTCGGAGAGTTGGCGGGCCACCCGGCGGGCCAGCTCCCCGGGGGTGTCGCCCGGCCGCAGGGGAAGGAGCAGCACGGCGCCGCCGTCGCGGGCGGCGGCCAGTCCCGCGCCGGTGGCGGCGAGATGGGAGGCGGCCGACCACAGGCGGCGGCGGTCGGCCCCCTCCCGGGCGGACGGCTCCCCCGGGCCCGCGGGGCCGGCGGGCGAGGCGTCGCTCCGTGCGGCGAGGACCACCTGGGGGCCGTCGAGATCGGCGTCGAGGCGCAGGGCGCGCTCGCGCAGCGGGCCCGGATCGCGGCCGGGGGCGTCGAGCAGGTCGTCCAGCAGCTCGCCCCGGACGCGCCGCTCCGCGTCGTGCGCCGAGCGGCGTGCGAGCAGCAGGAGGGAGGTGACCATGGCGGCGCGTTCCAGCGTGCGCCGGTCCACGGGGTCGAGGCGGGGGCTCCCGTGCAGCACGAGGGCCCCGAGTGCCTCGCCGCCCGCGGACACCTCGGCCACCCAGTCGTCCCCGCGGCGCACGGCGCGCCCGTCCGCCCGGGGTCCGCCGGGCGGTTCGGAGGTGAACGCCACGGTGCCGTCCAGGACTTCGGAGAGCGCGGCGGCCACCTCGTCGACGCCGCCCCCGCGCAGGACGAGTTCGGTGAGCCGGTCGTGGACCTCGGAGGCGCGCTCGATGACGCCGCTGTGCGCCTGGATGATGCCGTTGGCCCGCTCCAGTCCGGTCAGGGCGGAGCGGGTCTCGGCGAGCAGGTTCGCGGTGTCGATGGCGACGGCGGCGTGGGCCGCGAACGAGGCCAGCAGGGCGATCTGCTCGCGCTCGAAGACCCGGGCCCTGCGGTCCGCGGCGAACAGCACCCCGATCACCCGGCTGCCCAGGGTGAGCGGCACGCCGAGGATGGCGGCCAGGCCCTCGTCGCGGACGGCCTCGTCGATCGGCCCGGTGTGCGCGAAGCGGGCGTCGTCGAAGTAGCTCTCGGTGACGTACGGGCGGGCGGTCTGGGCGACCAGGCCGCCGAGCCCCTCTCCCATGCCGAGGCGGACCTGCTGGAAGCGGGCGGAGACCGAGCCCTCGGTGACCTTCATATAGGTGTCCCCGGCGACCGGGTCGTTCAGGCTGAGGTAGGCGACCTCGGTGCCGAGCAGAGAGCGTGCCCGCTGCACGATGGCCCGCAGGACCGCGTCGAGGTCGCGGAGGCCGGCCAGGTCGTGGGCGGTCTCGAAGAGGGCGGACAGTTCCGCCTCCCGTCTGCGGCGCCCTTCGAGCTCGGCCCGGACGCGCAGGGCGAGTTGCTTGGCCTGCTCCAGGGCGGCGAGCGTGCGGGGGTCGGCTCCGCGCTCGCGCGCCTGCAGCACCGGTCCCTCGTAGGACTCGGCGTCGGCGCCGCGGGCCAGGAGCTCCAGGTAGACGGCGTGGTCGTGGGACATGGCCTCAGGAATACCCGTGCCCGGGCGCCGGGCGCCAGCCCTGTGGACAGCGCCCGGGCCCGGCGGGGCGCGGACCGCCCTCGCCCGGTGGGGCGGCCGCGTGGCGCGGTGGGACTGCGGCCGGGCGTGCTCCCGGTCCCCGGCCCGGGGCACGGCCGCGGCGGCAGCGGCAGCGACAGCGGCGGTTCAGTGCGCCGTCCAGCCGCCGTCGAGTGCCACCGAGGTGCCGGTGATGAAGGAGGCGTGCGGGCTGCACAGGTAGGCCACGGCCTCGGCGACCTCCTCCGGTTCGGCGAGCCGTCTGATCGCCGCCTCCCGCAGCATGACCTCGCTCAGCACCCGGTCCTCGGGCAGTCCGTGAGCCGCGGCCTGGTCGGCGAGCTGCCGCTCCACCAGGGGCGTGCGCACATAGCCGGGGTTCACACAGACCGAGGTCACCCCGTGGGGCGCCCCTTCGAGGGCGGCGGTCTTGGACAGCCCCTCCAGGCCGTGTTTGGCGGCCACATAGGCGGACTTGTAGGCCGAGGCGCGGATGCCGTGGACGGAGGAGATGTTGACGATGCGGCCCCAGCCGCGCGCGTACATGTGCGGCAGGGCGCCGCGGATCAGCCGGAACGGGGCCTCCAGCATCACCGTGAGGACGGTGTGGAACGCCTCCGGCGGGAACTCCTGGATGGGGCGGACGAGTTGCAGGCCCGCGTTGTTGACCAGGACGTCCGTACCGGCCGCCGCGGACTCGGCGGCGTCGAGGTCGGTGAGGTCGAGGGTGCGGGTCTCCACGGTGCCGCGGAGCCCCTCCGCCCGGCGGGCCAGGGCGGCGAGGCCGTCGGCGTCCCGGTCCAGGGCCCGGACCTCGGCCCCCGCGGCGGCGAGGCGGAGTGCGCAGGCGCGGCCGATGCCGCCTGCGGCACCCGTGACCAGGGCCGTCCGCCCGCCGAGGTCGAGGGAGACGGAGAGGTCGTGGGGGCCTGGTGGTGTGGGCGCGCTCATGCCTCGCACGCTAGGGAGCAATCAGCGGCGGCCCCATAGGGCCAGGGCCCACAGTTCAGCCGGAATCAGTGGGTTGGAACCATGCCGGTCCCTCGGTCAGGGCGTGCTTGATCCGGAAGAGGGCGTACTCCTGGAGCTCGGGCAGAGCGTCCACGGGGAACCACCCCACCTCCAGGGACTCCTCGTCGTTGACACGTGCCCGGCCGCCCACGGCGCGGCACCGCAGGGTGATGTCCATGTACTGGCAGCGGTCGCCGTTGGGATAGGTGACCGGCCGCGGCAGGGCCTGCACGAGGACCACCCGGTCGGCCACGCACCGCACCGCCGTCTCCTCCATGACCTCGCGCTCGGCCGTGGCGGCGGGCTCCTCCCCCGGCTCGCAGATCCCGCCGATGACCGACCACCGGCCGTTGTCGGCCCGCCGCCCGAGCAGCACCCGCCCGCGGTCGTCGAAGACGACGGCGCTCACTCCGGGCAGGTAGAGCAGCTGGTGGCCCGCGGTGGCCCGGATCTCTCGGATGAAGTCGGGGGTGCCCATGGAAGGGACCTTAGCCCCGGGCGGGGCCGGGGGCCGCCCGGGAAGGCGGCTCCCCGGGAGCAGGCCGTTGCCTGCCCCGGGCCCGGTACGGCCTGACGGGAGCGGGAGCGGCCCGTCAGCGGGCGTCCGCCCCGGCGGACCGGCGGCCGCGCTCCCGCAGGGCGCCGACCGCCACCGCACCGAGCGCGCCCGCGGCGAGCAGGACCACCAGGGCCTCGGGCAGCGCACCCACGCGGGTCGCCGGGGTGAGGGAGGAACGCAGGGGCACCTCGGCGACCAGGGCGTCCGGGGTGAACAGCTCCGTCTGCTGGACGACCCGGCCGTCGGGCATGATCACCGCGCTGACCCCGCTGGTGACCGGCACCACGACCGTCCGGCTGTGCTCCACGGCCCGCACCCGCGACATGGCGAGCTGCTGGTAGGTCATCTCGCTCCGCCCGAAGGTGGCGTTGTTGCTCGGCACGGTGATCATCTGCGCGCCGTGGGTCACGGTGTCCCGGGCGGCCCGGTCGAAGGCCGCCTCGTAGCAGGTCACCAGGCCCACCCGGGTCCCGGCGAGGTCGAAGACGCCGACCTCGTCGCCGGGCCCGAAGTCGCGCCGCACCCGGTCGACGTCGGAGCTGAACAGCCGGACGAAGGAGCGCATCGGAATGTACTCGCCGAACGGCTGCACGATGCGCTTCTCGTAGGTGTCGACGGGGCCCTGCCCGGGCCGCCACTCGATCAGGGTGTTGCGCAGCGGTCCGGTCTCCGGCGTGACCACGGCGCCGACCACCGTGGGGACGCCGATCGCGGCCACGGCCTCGTCGATCACCCGGCGGGCGTCCGCGTTGCGGTACGGGTCGAGGTCGGAGGAGTTCTCGGGCCAGAGCACGAAGTCCGGCCGGGGCTCCCGGCCGGCCGCCACGTCGGCGGCGAGCTGCTCGGTCCGCCGCGCGTGGTTGTCCAGCACCGCCCGGCGCTGGGCGTTGAAGTCGAGACCGAGGCGGGGCACGTTCCCCTGGATCGCGGCCACGGTCGCGGTGCCGTCCTCGGCCGCGGCGTCGACCAGCGGGCGGGCGGCCGCCGCGGCCGCGGGCGGAAGCAGCAGGGCGAGCAGGGCGGCGACGGCCCCGAGGCGGTGCACGGCCGCGCCCGCGCGCCGCGCGCGGGCGGCCTGGCGGACGGTCTCCAGCAGCCCGAAGCCGCACAGGGCGACGGCGAACCCCAGGACGGGCGTGCCGCCGAGGGCGGCCAGAGGCAGGAAGACGCCGTCGGCCTGCCCGAAGGCGATCTTGCCCCAGGGGAAGCCCCCGAAGGGCACCCGTGCGCGCAGGGCCTCCCCCGCGATCCACACGGCCGCGGCCCACAGCGGCCACCCCGGCAGGCGCGACACCGCCGCGATGCCCGTGCAGGTGACGGCGACGAACACGGCTTCCGCGACGGCCAGGGCCAGCCACGGTCCCGGGCCGACCTCCTCTCCCGTCCACTGCAGGAGCGGCAGCATGAAGGCGAGTCCGGCGAGCAGGCCGAGCCCCAGTCCGGCCCGCAGCCGGCGCCCGCGCAGCACCCAGCCGAGGAGGGCGAACGCCGGGACGGCCAGCCACCACAGCGGACGGGGCGGGAAGCTCAGGAAGAGCAGTGCCCCGGCGAGCAGCGCCGCCGCCGGTGGGACGAACCGGCCTGCGAGCGGGCGTCCGCCCGCCTTCGGGGGCCGGGACGGGTCGGCGGGAGCGATGGTCGTGGTCACCTGCCGGAGTCTACGGCGGAAGGGCGTGCGCACGGCAGGGCGGTCCGGGGAGCAGGGCCGGGAGCGGTCGGCAGGGCCCCCGGCGGGCCCGGGGTGCCCGGGTGCCTCCCGGGGCGGGGCAGCACCGCTCCGGGGCGGTGCGGAGGGAGCGGGTCCACCGGGGCGGGGGCGGGAGCGCGGGTGTCAGGACCGGGGCACGGTCCCCGGGCTCATACCGCCGCGTATCCGCTCGCGGATGACCCGTACCGCCAGCTCGGCGTCGTCCACGGTGACGGTGAAGGTCTTGCCGTCGCTGAGCGTGACGACGAGGCCCTCGCCCCGGCGCACCACGACGGCCGTCCCCCTGTCGGGGCGCCAGCGGAAGCCCCAGCCGCCCCACTGGTGCGGGGTGACCCTCGGTTCGAAGTCGGCACCGACCACCTGGTCCAGCGGGATACGCCGGCGGGGCAGCCCGATGTGGCCGCAGCGCACGTCCAGGGCCTCGCGGTCCACCGTGACGTCCACGTGGACGAAGGCCAGCGTGCCGTAGAGCATCATCAGGCCCGCGGCCACGCAGCCGATCACGGCCATGAGCAGGGCGGCGATACCGGTGGTCCAGTTGCCGTCGACGGCCAGCTTGACTCCGAGGGCCAGGCACGCCGCGCCCGCCGCGGCGAGGACCCACTGCATGCGGTTGCTCGCACGTCCGGTCCAGACCTCGGGAAGCGGGGTGCTCCCGGGACCGGTGCGGCGGAAGTGGTGCCTCATGTTGTGGAGGGTACCCACGAACGCGGGGCGGGGCACGGTCCACGCCTGACGCAGCGTGGTCGTCCCAGGCGGGCGCCCCGGCGGGCGGCATCCGGACGGGGCGGGCGGCATCCGGGTGGGCCGGGGCCGGGTGGGCCGGGGCCGCACCTAGGACACGGCGGCCCCCGCACCGAGCAGTCGGCCCTCCGCGTAGGCGAGCGCGGGGGCGGGGAGTTCCGCCTCCCGTCCGCTGAGCAGCACCGACAGCCGCCCGCTCGGCTCGGCGCCCGGCGCGGGTTCGATGCCGCCGCGCCGCAGCGCCTGGGCGGCGACGGCCTCCGCGGAGCCGTACAGCACGGGCGCGGGGCCGGTGCCCGCGACGGCGTCCCTGATCCGCCGTGCGACCAGCTCGTAGTGGGTGCACCCGAGGACGAGCGCCGCCGGGTGGGGCGGGGTCAGCGCGGCCGCCGCGGCGACGGCGCGGTCGATGGCCTGCTCGTCGGCCTTCTCCACGGCGTCGGCGAGCCCGGGGCAGGGCACCTCGGTCACCTCGACGCCCTGGGCGAAGTCCCTGATCAGCCCTCGCTGGTACGGGCTCCCCGTGGTGGCGGGCGTGGCCCAGATGGCGACCGGCCCGCCGCCGGAGGCGGCCGGCTTGATGGCGGGCACCGTCCCGATGACGGGGATGCCGGGCTCCAGCTCGGCGCGGAGCGCGGGCAGGGCGTGCACGCTGGCGGTGTTGCAGGCGACGATCAGCGCGTCGGGCCCCCTGGCGGCCACCGCCCGGGCGACGAGCAGTGCCCGCTCGGTGAGGCTTCGGGGCGTCCGGGGACCCCAGGGCATGCCGTCGGGGTCCGAGGAGAGCAGGAGATCGGCGTCCGGCCGCAGCCGGCGCACGGCGGCGGCCGCCGCGAGCAGCCCGATCCCGGAGTCCATGAGCGCGATCTTCACCCGGTCACCATAGTCGACCGCCCGGGCCGGGCCCCTGCCGTGCGGCAGACTGCGGCCCATGACCGCCCTCGCGTGGACCGCCGCCGCGTCCCTGGCCGCCTGGTGCTGGCTGCTGCTCTTCCAGGGCTTCTTCTGGCGCACGGACCAGCGGCTGCCCCCGCGGCCGGAGGGGGCCGCGGAGCCGGACCGGTGGCCGGATGTCGCGGTCGTGGTGCCGGCCCGGGACGAGGCGGAGGTGCTCGCCCTGTCCCTGCCCTCGCTGCTGGCCCAGAACTATCCGGGCCGGGCGGAGGTGGTGCTCGTCGACGACGGGAGCAGCGACGGGACGGCCGCTCTCGCACGCCGCCTGGGCGAGCGGTGCGGCGGACTGGCCCTGACGGTGGTATCCCCGGGCGAACCGGAGCCCGGCTGGACGGGCAAGCTGTGGGCGCTGCGGCACGGCATGGCGGTCGCCGGGGCCGGCGACCCGGAGTTCTGGCTGCTGACGGACGCGGACATCGCGCACGAGCCGGACAGCCTGCGCCGACTGGTCGAGGCGGCGCTGGGGCCGGGTGCGGGGCCCGCCGGCCCCGGCGGCGCCGCCACGGACCCCGGCGGGGGCTTCGACCTGGTGTCCCAGATGGCGCGGCTGAGGGTCGAGGGCCGCTGGGAGCGCCTGGTGGTCCCCGCCTTCGTCTACTTCTTCGCGCAGCTGTACCCGTTCCGGCGGGTGAACCGCGCCTCGGGGCGCACCGCCGCGGCTGCCGGGGGCTGTGTGCTGCTCCGGGCGGCGACGGCCCGCGCCGCCGGGGTGCCCGCCGCGATCCGGCAGGCGGTGATCGACGACGTGTCGCTGGCCCGTGCCGTGCGGGGCCGCGGCGGGAGGATCTGGCTGGGGCTCGCGGACCGGGTGCGCAGCGTGCGCCCGTACCCGGGTCTGGGCGGGCTGTGGGACATGGTGGCCCGCAGCGCCTACGCCCAGCTGCGGCACAGCCCGGTGCTCCTGGCGGGGACGGTGGCCGGGCTGCTGCTGGTGTACCTCGTCCCTCCGGTCGCGCTCGTCGCGGGGTGCTGCACCGGGGACACTGCGGCAGCAGCGGCCGGGGGCCTCGCCTGGACGGTGATGTCGGGGACGTACGCGCCGATGCTGCGCTACTACGGGCTTCCGGTGGCGGGGGCGCCGCTGCTGCCGTTCACCGCCGTGCTGTACCTGCTGATGACGGTGGACTCGGCGGTGCGGCACCACCGGGGCCGGGGTGCGGCCTGGAAGGGGCGCACCTATGCGCGCCCCGAGGCCGCACCGGGCGGGCGGTGAGCCGCCCGCCCGGTGCGGCCCCGGGTGCGCCCGGCGGTCACTTCCGGCCGGGCGTCCAGTTCATGCCCCAGCCGTAGGCGTGGTCGACGGTGCGCTGCGGGCTGACGCCGCGGTCGGGCACCAGGAAGTTGGCCTCCCGCTGGACGACGAGGTCGGAGCCGGTGTTGGTGATGAGGGCGAGGGCGCAGACCGTGGACGGGACGGTGCACTCGCCGAGCGAGAAGTCCACCGGCGCGCCGTGCTGCGGCTGGAGGGTGACGGTCGCGTCGAGGTCGGCGAAGCTCCGGGCTCCTTCGTAGATCGTGACGAAGACGAGGATGCGGCGCAGGGCCGCGGTGTGGTCCAGATTGACCGTCAGGTTCTCCCCGGAGGTGCCTCCGGTGCGGTCGTCGCCGTCGAGGTGGACGTAGGGCGGCTGGTGCAGGGAGCCGAAGGCATTGCCGAGCGCCTGGACGACGCCCTTGCGGCCGTCGGTCAGTTCGTAGAGGGCGCACAGGTCGAGGTCGAGGTCGCCGTGCATGGCCATCGCCCTGCCCAGTTTGGCGCCCCAGCCCTGGAACTGCTTGCGGACCTGCCAGCTGAGGTTCACGCGCAGGGTGCCGGAGGTACCGCCCTGCTTGACGAGGGAGACCGCGGGGGCCTCCTTGGTCAGGGTGACCTTGGTGAGGCGGACCGGCGCGGCGGGCGCGGGAGCCGCGGGCGCGGCGGGCGCGGGCGGGGCCTGGGGGGCGGTGGGCTGCGCCGCGGGGGCCGGTGCCTGCTGCGGCTCGTCGACCGTGATGCCGAAGTCCGTGGCGAGCCCTTCCAGCCCGGTGCCGTAGCCCTGCCCGACGGCGCGGAACTTCCAGGCGCCCTGGCGGAGGTAGAGCTCGCCGAGGACGAAGGCGGTCTCCACCGTGGCGTCCTGGCTGTCGTAGCGCGCCAGTTCCTCACCGGAGTCGGCGTCGAGCAGCCGGACGTGGAGTCCCGGGGCCTGGCCGAAGGTGCCGCCGTCGGCGGAGGCGGCGAGCACGATCCGCTCGATCGCCGGCTCGACGCGGTCCAGGTCGACGGTGAGGGTGTCCGCGGCGCCGCCCGCACCGGAGCCCTTGCCGTCGTGGCGGACGGCGCCGGAGGAGTGCGCGGGCTGGTTGTAGAAGACGAAGTCGGCGTCGGAGCGCACCCGGCCGTCCGCGAGCAGCAGGGCCGAGGCGTCGATGTCCGGCACTCCGGGCCCGGCGCGCCATCCGGTCTCCACACGGATCCGCCGCGCCCGGAGCGGGGTGTTGCCTCCCTTAACGAGCTGCACGGCGGCCCCCGTCCCGACGCGGCGCGCCCGGAAGCTCCGTTGTCGTCGACGTACGGTGCATACGTCCCCCTCCTCGGCCCCGACCCATCGGTAACCCTCTCTACGCTTGTCCTTTACACGATCACACCATGCCGCAGCGACCGATTTTCTCCAGTTCGCTCACATTGGGGATCCACGGTCACTCAGAGCTGCCGAAACAACCCACTTATCGGGCTCCCCAACCGGCACATCGTGGGCTTAACTTATGTGCCATGACCTCCCCCCGCGCCACCTATGGCGGCGGTTACTACTCCGCGCCGTCGTTCCCCGACACCCCGATCTACGACTCCCTGGTCGCGGAGCGGGGCACGCCTCAGATCGCCCCGATCCGAGTGCCCTCCGCCTACGACACCGGCAGCAGCCACCTGCCGGCGCTCCCCTCGGCCCTGCCCGCCCTCCCGGCGGCGCCCTCCCCGTCCGCCCCCGCCTACGGGTACCCGCAGCAGATGCCGCAGCCGGTACCGCTCCAGCAGGCCCCCGCGCCCTACATCCCCCAGCAGCCGGCCCCGCCGCGCGGCTACCCGGCGCCGCAGTACCAGGGCCAGCAGCCGCCCCGGCCCGCGGTCGGCGGCTACGAGTCCATGCGCCCGGCCGCCCGCCCGGCGCCCGCCCCGTACGAGGACCAGTACCACCGCCCGTATCCGGGCCGGGGGTACTGAGCCCGCACCCGCGGCCCGGACCGGTGCTCGGCAGCGCCGGTCCGCCGCGGTACGAGGTCGTACACGGCCGCGCGCCGGCGTGCGGCGGCGGCGCGCCGTCCGCCGTGCGGGGGGCGGCGCACGGCGGTGACGCCCTGTCGGCAGCGGTCGCCAGGTGCCCCGGCGCGGGGGCACCGGCGCGCCGCCGCCGCGCGGTCCGCCCGGACCGCTGCTCCCCTCGCCCGGCCGGAGGCTCCGGCCGGATTTCCGCACGTGCTGCGTGCTGCCCCGCCCTCTCCGTCCTCCCCGGCACCGGGCGCACCGGACCGGCCTGCCACATCCCGTCAACTCCGGCCCGCTCCGCGCGCTACGGTGGTGCGACGCCCTCTTCTGACGGGCGCGGAGGGCGCCCCCGTCGGCGCGCCCCGGTGCACGACACGGACCACGAGGTGGGGGCAGAGCAGCACGATGGCACAGGGCACGGTCCAGGTGACGCACACCGGCACATCGCGGTGGCGGCGCCGCACGGGCGAGTACCCCTCTCTCGCCGCCGCCCTGGAGGCCGCCGGGGACGGCGACGTCCTCAGCGTGGCCCCCGGCACCTACCGCGAGAACCTCGTGCTCGGACGCGCGGTCACCCTGCGGGGAGCCGACGGGGCGGCCGGTTCGGTGCGCATCGCGCCCGCCGACGGGGTGGCGCTCGTGGTGCGGGCGTCGGCGACGGTGCAGGACCTCCATGTGGAGGGCCAGGACGCGGCCGCTCCGGCGCTCCTGGTGGAGGACGGCGCCCCGGAGCTGACGGGGCTGCGGATCGTGACCCGGTCCGCCGCCGGGCTGGAGGTGCGCGGCGCCGCCCGCCCCACGGTGCGCCGCGTGAGCGTCGACAACCCGGCGGGGGTCGGCATCGCCGTGCTGGACGGCGCCGGCGGGGTGTTCGAGGAGTGCGAGGTGGTGTCGGCGGGCCAGTCCGGGGTGTCCGTGCGCGGCGGGGCGCGCCCCCGGCTGGAGCGGTGCCGGGTCCACCACGCCTCGGGGGCGGGGCTGTCGGTCACCGGTGAGGGCAGCGGCCTGGAGGCCCTCGGCTGCGAGGTCTACGAGATCAAGGGCGCGGGCGTGCAGATCTCCTCACGGGCGACGGCGCACCTGACCGACTCCTCGGTGCACCGCACCTCCTCCGACGGGGTCACCCTGGACACCGACGCCGTGCTGACCCTGTCGGACTGCGACATCCACGACGTCCCGGAGAACGGGATCGACCTCCGTTCCCGCGCGGTGCTGACGCTCACGCGGTCCTCGGTGCGCCGGTTCGGCCGCAACGGGCTGTCGGTGTGGGACCCGGGCACCCGGGTGGACGCCAACCGGTGCGAGATCCACGACAGCACCGGCGACTACCCGGCGGTCTGGGTCAGCGACGGCGCGACCGCCGTGCTGGACTCCTGCCGGGTGCACGACGTGCCGGACGCCCTGTTCGTGCTCGACCGCGGCTCCCGGGCCGACGTCGTGGACAGCGACATCTCCCAGGTGCGCAACACGGCCGTGTCGGTGAGCGACGGGGCGACCGCCCAACTGGACGACTGCCGGGTCCGCGAGGTCTCGACCGGCGCCTGGTTCCGCGACCACGGCAGCGGCGGCACCCTCAGCGGCTGCACCGTGGACGGGGCGCAGACCGGTGTCATCGTGACCAAGGGGGCCGATCCGCTGATCGAGCGGTGCACCGTCACCTCCCCCGCCGAGGCCGGCTTCTACGTCTCCGCCCAGGGGCGCGGCACCTTCCGCGGCTGCACGGTGTCGGGCAGCGGGGGCTACGGCTTCCATGTGATGGACGGCTGCCGCACCCTGCTGTCCCGGTGCCGCACCGAGCGCTGCGCGCGCGGCGGCTACGAGTTCGGGGAGAACGACGGTCCGGTCGCCGAGGAGTGCACCAGCGACGAGAGCGGGACGGTGCGCACGGCGGGCGCCGAGCGCACGGCGGCTCCCCCGCCGTCCGCGCCCGCGACGGTGGGTCTGCTGTCGGCCGTGCCCGTGCAGAGCCCGGCGCAGTCCCCGGTACCGCCGCGGGCCGCGGGCCCCGGGGCGCCGGACGCTCCCTCCCCCGCCCCGGACGCGCGCGGCGCCGACGAGGTGCTCGGCGAACTCGACGCCCTGGTCGGCCTCGACAGCGTCAAGCGGGAGGTCCGCACCCTCACCAACATGATCGAGGTGGGGCGGCGCCGCGTCGAGGCCGGACTCAAGGCGGCCTCCGTCCGCCGCCACCTGGTGTTCACCGGGTCGCCCGGCACCGGCAAGACCACCGTGGCGCGGCTGTACGGGGAGATCCTGGCCTCCCTGGGCGTGCTGGAGCGCGGCCATCTCGTCGAGGTCTCCCGGGTCGACCTGGTGGGCGAGCACATCGGCTCGACCGCCATCCGTACCCAGGAGGCGTTCGAACGGGCCCGCGGCGGGGTGCTGTTCATCGACGAGGCGTACGCCCTCTCCCCCGAGGACTCCGGCCGGGACTTCGGCAAGGAGGCCATCGACACCCTGGTGAAGCTGATGGAGGACCACCGGGAGGCGGTGGTGGTGATCGTGGCCGGGTACACCGCGGAGATGGAGCGGTTCCTGACCGTCAACCCGGGTGTCGCCTCCCGGTTCTCACGGACCATCACCTTCCGCGACTACCGGCCCGGAGAACTGCTGCGGATCGTGGAGCAGCAGGCCGAGGAGCACGAGTACCGGCTCGCGCCGGGGGCCGCGGAGTCCTTGCTGAGGTACTTCACCGCGCTGCCGAAGGGGCCCGCCTTCGGCAACGGCCGCACGGCCCGCCAGACCTTCGAGTCGATGGTCGAGCGGCACGCGGTGCGGGTGGCGGCGCTGCCGGAGGCGGGCACCGAGGAGCTGACCCTGCTCTACCCGGAGGACCTGCCCGAACTGCCCTGAGCCCCGCCGTCCGCCCTGGTGCCGCCGGAGGCGGGGCCCTGCCGGGGCAGGGGCGGTGCGAGGCGGGCGAGGAGCCGGGCGCGCTCCTCGGCGAACGCGGGGTCCGCCCGGTAGTCGGAGTGCCCGAGGATCGGCTCGGGCAGCGGGTAGCGGTCGCAGCGCCCGTAGACCAGCGGGTCGGCGAGGGCCGGCCGGTCGACCTCGCGACCGCGGCCCTGCGCGGGGAGCATCACCGGCCCGCCGATGGGGTCGGTGGGCCGCCACAGGTTCCGCCAGCAGTCGAGTTCCTCGTGGAGCCCGGCGAGCGCGGCCGGTCCGAAGTAGGCGGGGAACCAGCGCCCGTAGAGCCGCTCCAGCGGGGAGCCGTAGGTCAGCAGCGCCACCCGGCGGCGCGCCGCGGACGGCAGCTGCCACACCGCGGCGGCGGCCAGCACACTGCCCTGCGAGTGGCCGGAGATCACGAGCCGTCCCCCGGTGCGGTCCGTCCAGGTGCACATCCTCCAGGTGAGGTCGGGAACGGCGCGCTCCGCGTAGCAGGGCGGGGCGAAGGGATGGGCGGCGCGCGGCCAGAAGGTGCCCACGTCCCACAGGATGCCGACGGTACGGCGGGCGGAGGCGTCCCGGTAGGCGCGGCGCCCCATGGCGACGAAGAGGACGAAGCCCAGGCCGACCAGCCAGGAGCCGAGCGCCTGGGCCGCCTCGGCGGCCGTCGCGAGCAGCGGGCCGGAGTCGGCCAGGGTCCGGGCGGGAGGGCGGCCGCTCCTCCAGGCCCCGACGACCGCGGCGGCACCGAGCAGCAGGGTGGTCGCGGAGACCACGCCCACGATCACGGGGGCCGCGTCGGTGAGCCGCGCCCGCGCCCGGGTGCCGGCGATCCGCCGGGAGCGGGCGGCGTCGGGGCGGGCGGCGCCGTACTCCCGTTCGACGGCAGGGGCGAGGCGGCGGGCGGTGCGCCAGGTCCGCAGGGCGAGCCAGAGCGCGGGGACGAGCAGGACCGCGAGGAGGGCGGGGATGACCGAGGCCTGCCAGCTCAGCAGGACCGGCGGGCCGGGGATGACGCCGGGCCCGCCGAGCCAGTCGGCGACGCGCTGGGCGACGCCCCCGGTCATGACGCCGCCGAGTGCGCAGGCCAGCATCGCGACGGCCGGCCCGCCGAGGCCGCCCAGCACGGCCCGCGGATGCCGGGCCCTGCGGTGGAGGCGGCGGGCGGTGGCGGCGAGGGCCACCACCAGGGCCCCCTGGGCGAGGACGATCACGCGGAAGGACTCCTCTCCCGGCAGGCTGCCGGCGGAGACCCAGCCGGGACGGGACCAGCAGGCGTAGCCGAGGCCCGCGGCGAGCAGCAGGGCGGCCGCGCCGGGGAGCAGGCGCACCGCGGCGCGGTCGAGGCGGGCGTCGAGGCGGCGTTCGCTGCGGCCGCGCCGCAGGACGACGTAGAGCACGGCGCACCCGGCGAGCGCCAGGGCGGCCTCCAGGACCGCCCCGTACACCGCGGGTGCCGTGGCGCCCGCGGCGCGGTCGTGGCGGGCCGCGGCCCCGGTGACGGCCGCCGCCACGGTGAGCAGGCCCGCCGCGGTGTGCGCGGCGCGCAGCCGGGCGACGAGCCGGCGGCCGTACCAGAAGCCCGTGCGGCCGAGCGCCGGCCGGTGCGGGCCCTCGCCCTCGCCCTCGTCGCCGTCGCCGTCATCCTCCCCGCCGTCCGTGTCGGCACCGCCGTCCGCGGCGGCACGGGGGCCGGCCGGCGGGCGCTGGGACTCGTAGGCGCTCCATGTCCGGTTGGAGAGGTACCACAGCAGGGCCACCAGGGCGGTCGGGACGGCGGCCGCGAGGGCCAGGCGCCTGCCCGGCTGGGACCACCAGCCCCCGTGGGCGGGAGCCAGGAACTCCGGCCGGCCGCGTGCGCCGCCGCAGGCGTGGGTGCCCGCGCACTGCCAGGCCACCAGGTCGAGGGCGACCTCGCAGGCGGCCGCGGTCAGCAGCACGGTGAGGCTGAGGGCGACGAGGCGGACCAGCGCTCCGTAGACGCGGGTGGTGCGCCGGCTGCCGACCGCCCCGGGCCGCATCCAGTGCGCCAGGTTGGCCACCATGAAGGGCAGGAGCAGCAGCCACAGCGCGCGGGCCCCGTTCCCCGAGGTCAGGTTGGACCAGCAGTAGGCCTCGGGGACGGGCCGGCCGGCGTAGCGCTCGGGGTGGAGTTCGGCCTGCGCGTCCTCGGTGCGCCGGAAGACGGCGGCCTTCCCGTCGCCGGTGATGCGCACCGTACGGGGGTCCCCGAGGACCCCCTGGGCGGTGGCGCCGCCGACTCCGTGGACGAGCAGTTCGAGCGCGGGTCCCTCACCGCGCGGTGCCGGGTTCGCAGGGGTCACCGGTGACTCACTCCCTCCGTGGGCGGGCGGGCGTTCGGTGCGGTGCGGGGACGGGCCCGCCGGGCGGTGCGGGGCGCACGGCGACCCGTCCGGTGTGCGGCGGGTGACCGCGGGGCGGCGTTGCGTGACCAGGATCGCCGATGGCGGGGTGGCCGCGCACCGGATCCGGCCGGATCCGCACCGGATCTGGTCCAGACCTCGGCCGGGGCAGCGTGGGAGGATGGGGACCCTGTCAGCGGACGCGGTGCGGCTGGGCACGGTGTCGACACGGGAAGGGGCCGGCCGGGCGGTGGCGGACAACCGGAATCTGCTCGCGGAGCAGCGGCGCGCGCTCATCCTCGACGAGGTCCGCCGCCGTGGCGGGGTACGGGTCAACGAGCTCACCCGCAGGCTCAACGTGTCCGACATGACCGTGCGGCGGGATCTGGACGTGCTGGCGCGGCTGGGGATGGTGGCGAAGGTGCACGGCGGGGCGGTCCCGGTCGTCGAGGCGAGCGGCCACGAGCCCGGGTTCGAGGTGAAGTCCTCGCTGGAGCCGACCGCCAAGGAGGAGATCGGACGTGCGGCGGCCCGGCTCGCCGCGCCGGGGAGCGCCGTGGCCCTGTCCGGCGGCACCACGACCTGCGCTCTGGCCCGTCACCTGCTGGAGGTGCCCGACCTGACGGTGGTGACCAACTCGCTGCGTGTGGCGGACGTGTTCCACACGGCCCGGCAGGCGGCCGCGGCCGAGGGGCGGCCCGGCCCGGCCCCCGCGGTGCTCACCGGGGGGATCCGCACGCCCTCCGACGCGCTGGTGGGACCGGTGGCCGACCACGCCATCCGCTCCCTCCACGTCGACGTGGTCTTCGTCGGTGTGCACGGCGTCTCCGTGGAGGCGGGGCTCACGACGCCCAACCTGGCGGAGGCGGAGACCAACCGGCGGCTGCTGGAGGCGGCCCGGCGCGTGGTGGTGGTCGCCGACCACACCAAGTGGGGCACGGTGGGGTTGAGTTCCTTCGCCGGCCTGGAGGAGGTGGACACCCTGGTGACCGACTCCGGGCTGCCCGCCGGGGCCCGCTCCGAGATCGCCGAGCATCTTCCGGGCCTGGTGGTGGCCGGGGAGACCGGCGGCGGCGGACGGGACTGAGACGATGGCCGTGTTCCGTATCGGGCGCACGACGGCCCTGCCCGCCCCGGAGTGCTGGCGGCGGGTCACCGACTGGGAGGCGCACGGCGCCGGGGTCCCGGCGACCTCGGTGTCGGTGCGGGGCCCGCTGCCGGTGGGCGAGGGCAGCACCGTGGTGGCGCGCACCGGGCTCGGGGGCCGCCTGGGGTTCGACGACCCGATGGAGATCGTGCGCTGGAGCCCGCCGTCCCCCGGCCGCGCCGGGGTGTGCCGCCTGGAGAAGCGGGGGCGGGTGGTGACGGGGTGGGCGTCGATCGAGGTGCACCCGACCTGGAGCGGTTCGGTGGTGCTCTGGGTCGAGGGACTGCGGGTCAGGGGCGTGCCCGGGCTGCTGGACCCGCTGGTCGCGCACGCGGGCAGGGCGGTCTTCGGGCGGGCGCTCGACCGGCTGCTGGCCTCGCCGCGGCGGCCGGCGCCGGAGTGAGGCGCCGGGGGCCCCGCGCCCCCGGTGCCCCCGGGCGGTCAGGCGCCCAGGCGGGCGGTCCTGAGGAACCCGTCGATCGCGGCGCTGTAGGGGCCGATGTCCAGGCCCTGCTCCGCCAGCCACGCGTCCGAGTAGTACTTGTCCAGGTAGCGCTCCCCCCCGTCGCAGATCAGGGTGACGACGCTGCCCCGCTCGCCCCGCTCGACCATCTCCGCGACGATCCGGAACGCGCTCCACAGCCCGGTCCCCGTGGAGCCGCCCGCCTTGCGGCCGATGGCCCGCTCCAGCGCCCGTACCGCGGCGACCGACGCGGCGTCCGGCACCTTCATCATCCGGTCGATGGCCCCGGGGACGAAGCTGGGCTCCATCCGGGGGCGCCCGATCCCCTCGATGCGGGATCCGCAGTCGCTGCTCGCGTCCGGGTCGGCGTGCGTCCAGCCGTCGAAGAAGCAGGAGTTCTCCGGGTCGGGCACGCAGATGCGGGTGTCGTGCTGCATGTAGTGCACGTACCGGGCGATGGTGGCCGAGGTGCCGCCCGTCCCGGCGGTCGCGACGATCCACGCGGGTTCGGGGTAGCGCTCCCGTCGCAGCTGCTGGTAGACGGACTCGGCGATGTTGTTGTTGCCGCGCCAGTCGGTCGCCCGCTCGGCGTAGGTGAACTGGTCCATGTAGTGGCCGCCGGTGCGTTCGGCGAGCGTGGCGGACTCCTCGTACATGGTCCGCGGGTCGTCGACGAAGTGGCAGCGTCCGCCGTGGAACTCGATCAGCCGGATCTTCTCCGGGCTCGTGGTGCGCGGCATCACGGCGACGAAGGGGACGCCGATCAGCTTCGCGAAGTACGCCTCGGAGACGGCCGTGGAGCCGCTGGACGCCTCGATGACCGGCTTGCCGGGGCGGATCCACCCGTTGCACAGGCCGTAGAGGAACAGCGAGCGAGCCAGGCGGTGCTTGAGGCTGCCGGTGGGGTGCGTGGACTCGTCCTTGAGGTAGAGGTCGATCCCCCACTCCTCGGGCAGCGGGAAGAGCAGGAGATGCGTGTCGGCGGACCGGTTGGCGTCCGCCTGGACCTTGCGAACGGCGTCTTTCAGCCATGCGCGGTAGGCGGAGTCGCTGCGGTCGACGTCCGCCGTGGCCTGCGGGACCTCCGTCCGCGGCCTCACCCGGACGGCGGACGGCGCGCGTCCGCCGCCCTCCTCCTCGCTCCCGGCCCCGGGGCCCACGGCTTCCCCACTCGTCCTCATCGGTACCGCCCGCCGTTCTCTCCGTGCCGCCGTCCCGTCCGGCGCCTGCCTCCACAGTAAGCCCCTCACCTGCATAAACGTTCACTTTGGGGTTCCATAGGCCTGCCTTGTGGCCGGTCCTGGCGCCGGCTACTGGTGCACGGCGGGGCGAGTGTGCAGACTTCCGGTAGGAGCCATCGAGAAGGGGGCGGAGCCATGGCGGCGACGGAGTCGGACTTCAGTGCCACGGGCGTGCGGATCGAGCGCTGGCCCCGGTCCCTGACCCGGGCCGGGCAGGTGAGGATCAAGGACGGCCGGCTGGCCCTGATGACGAGCTACGGACGGGTCATCGACAGCGCGCCGGTGCGGGCCGTGACCGCGGGGCGGCCGTGGTTCGCCGGCGAGGACAGCACAGTGGCCACCGTCAACGGCAGGCGGTACCGGCTCACCATGGGGCAGCGGGGGGGCAGGCCGGACGCCAAGGGGCTGGCCGGGCGCTTCCTGGAGGCCGTGCGCGGTGCTTCCGGCGCGGGCGAGGAGGCTGCCGCGGGCGACGGCGCGGCGGGCTGAGAACGGGCGCGGCGCGGGCGCGAGTTGCGGTGCCCCGGGTGGTGGTTCACTCTGGTCCCACATCACTCAGGGTTCCCCGGCGGTCACACGGAGATCCATCCGCTCCGCCGGGCTCGTCCGGCGGGCACCGTCTGCCGGACACCGCTTGACTCGTCTTCTTCCGGACCTCATTTCGGGGAGTCGCAGCCGTGATCAGCCAGCCCAGCAGGCACTGCACGGTGGAGCTCCAGGCCCTGCCGTCGCGGATCTGTCAGGTCCGCAGAATCATCTCGGCGCAGCTGCGCTACTGGCATCTCGATCCCCTGATCGACCAGGCAGCGCTGGGTGTCACCGAGTTGCTCACCAACGTCCACCGGCACGCCCGGCCGGACAAGACGTGCACCGTGGACGTGGAGCTGCTGCTCGACCGCCTCACGGTATCCGTCCACGACCGCGACCCGCGGCTGCCCACGGTGTGCGAGGCCGACGCCTCGGCGACCCACGGGCGCGGGCTCGCGCTGATCGCCGCCGTCAGCGAGAGCTGGGGCGTGCGTCCTCGGGGGGAGGCGGGCAAGGTCGTCTGGTTCACGCTCCCCGCCTCGTCGCCCGCGGGCACGCTGCGGGCGTATCCCGCGTCGACCGTGTACGGCGCGACCACGACGGGGCCGTTCACCGACTCACCGCGGATCGTGATCGACTCCTCGGCGAAGCCCCGTTCGGCGGTGGCGGGCTGACCGTGGCGGGCTGACCGTGGCGGGCTGACCGTGGCGGGCTGACGGTGCCGCCCGGTGCGGCGCCGGGCGGCTCGTCGGCGGGGCGCAGGTGCGGCCCTGTGCGCCCGCGGGGCGGCGGCGCGCCCGGGGCGCCGGGCGGTGCGCCGGTGCACGGGGTGCGCCCGGCACCGCCGCGCACGTCCGGCCCCTGCGCCGCCCGCCGTCAGAGGGAGTCCTCCCGCAGCAGCCGCTCCACCCGCCGCCGGGTGCGCTCCTCGTGCGCGATCCGGCCGACCAGTGCACCGCCGTAGACGACGAAACCGGCGCCGACCAGCCAGGACTGCACGACGAGGACGGTGCCGAACGGCCCGTAGGTCACGGTGTTGGTCGCGATCAGCGGTGAGAACACCAGCTGGGAGAAGACCCTCAGTCCCAGCATGCCGAGCGTGGTGGCCACCGCACCGGGCACCAGGGCGCGCCACCGCACCCTGCCGCACACCAGCACCCGCTGCGAGGCCCAGAAGAACAGGAAGGTCCCGGCGAGGTCCCCCAGCGCACCGGCAAGGGCGACCAGCCCGGACTCCTGCTCGACGGGGATATTGGTGAACACCAGCAGGAACAGCACGAGCATGGCGAGCCACACCACATGGCGCCACATCGTGTGCCATCGGGCTGTCGGCAGGTCCCACACCTTCTCGTACCCGGTCTGCACGGCGGAACCGAAGGTCAGGCCGAAGACGGCGAGGGCGGCGAGCCCGAAGGCCGTGGTGCGCTGGAGTGCCTGGCCCGGCACGCCGAAGAGCTGCTCGACCTCCTGCTGGGAGGCGGCCGAGACCCCGAGCGCCTGACCGAGCCACCGGGCGAAGCCCTCGGCGCTGACCGGGTCGGCCGCCGCCACGACGACGAGCAGGGGCACCAGGGTGAGGAAGCCGAGGGCCGCGAACCCCATGGCACGGTGCATCAGCTCCATGGAGCGCCCGCGGTTCCACGCGAGACCGACCGGCGACTCGGCCACCCTGCGGCGCACCTCGTCGAAGCGGCGCGGGCCGCGCGGCCGGGAGGGCGTGTCGGTCATATGGCGTCGACTACCCGGAGCCGGGCCCGTCCCCCGCCGGCGCTGCGCCGGACGGGTGGCCGGGGGGCCGTTCGGGTGCGGTCGGCCACCCCGCCGCGGGCCCGCGGCGGGGTCAGACGAGAACCGTCAGGGGGTCGTCCAGGATGGGCTGCCAGGCCAGCTCGGCGGCGCCCACCAGGCTGTTGTGGTCCAGGGTGCACGGCAGGATGGGCACACCGCCGCTGCGGCCCCACAGGCTGCGGTCGGCGACCACGGCGCGCAGCCGGTCGGGGTCGGCCTGGAGCAGCTCCCGGTGGAGGCCTCCGAGGATGATGCGGTCCGGGTTGAGGATGTTGACCAGGCCCGCGAGTCCGAGGCCGAGGCGGTCGATGAGCCGCTCGGCCGCGGAGCGGACGGCCGGCTCCCCGAACTCGCCGCGGAGCATGTCCCGGGACTGCTGGAGCAGGGAGACCTCCGGGCCCGGGTCGCGCCCGGCCGCGGTCAGGAAGGCCAGCGGGTCGGCCTCGACGTCCAGGCAGCCGCGGCTGCCGCAGTGGCAGGGCCGCCCCTCGGGGTTCACGGTGAGGTGGCCGACCTCCAGGGCCAGGCCGGCGCTGCCGCTGTGGAGCCGTCCGTCCAGGACCAGCGCCCCGCCGACACCGCGGTGCCCGGTGGCGACGCAGAGCAGGTGCTGCGCCCCGCGGCCCGCCCCGTGGCGGTGCTCGGCGAGCGCGGCGAGGTTGACGTCGTTGCCGGTGAACGCGGGGCCGGCGATCCCCGCCTCGGCGACCTGCTCGGCGAAGATGCCGCGCACGGGCGCTCCGGGCTGCCAGGCCAGATGCAGCGGGTTCAGCGCGGTGCCCTCGGGTTCCGCGACGGCGGAGGGGACGGCGAGTCCGGCTCCCACGCAGCGCCGCCCCGTCTCGCGCAGGAGTTGCGCACCGGCGGCGACGACCTCCCCGAGCACCTGCGCGGGGTCGGCCTGGACGGTCGTGCAGCCGGGTGCCGTGGCAACGGTCCGGCCTCCGAGGCCGATGAGCGAGGCGCGGAAGCCGTCCGCGTGGATCTGGGCGGCCAGCACCACGGGGCCGCTCTCGTCGACGGCGAGCCGGTGCGAGGGCCTGCCCTGCGAACCGGCGGCCGCGCCGGGGCGGGAGTCGACGCGGATGAGGCCGAGCGCTTCGAGCTCGGCGGCGACGGCACCCGCGGTCGCCCGGGTGACGCCCAGTTCGGCGGTGAGCACGGCGCGCGTGGGCGCCCTACCGGTGTGAACCAGTTCGAGGGCCGGACCGAGAGCGCTGCGGCCCCTGTCCAGTCGCGTCCGGGTCGTCGTCGCCTTGCCGTTCATAGGGGCGAGTCTCCCATGGTCCTGCGGGGCGCCCGCCGTTGATCCCCGACGCCGGACGGGCCGGCGGCGGTCTCCCCGTCCCGGAGGGGGCCGCCGCGTTGTGCGGGACGGGGCCGACCCTCTACCCTTCTTTTGTGCCGCTACTAAACAAACCAACCCCGGCCGATCCGGAAGGGGCGGGCACCACCAGCGCCCGCAGCCCCCTGTCCCGCGTCCGTACCGCCCTGACCGTGTTCTTCGCCCTCGACGGCCTGCTCTTCGCCGGCTGGGTCGTCCGCATCCCCGCGATCAAGGAGCAGACCGGCGCCTCGGCGAGCGACCTCGGGATGGCGCTCCTGGGCGTCTCCGCGGGTGCCGTCGCCACCATGGCCCTCACCGGCCGCCTGTGCAGGCGGTACGGATCCCCCGCCGTGACCGTGGCCTGCGCCGCCGTGCTGTCGCTGAGCATGGCGCTGCCGCCGCTGGCCCACTCGGCCACGGCACTGGGGCTGGTGCTCCTCGTCTTCGGCGCGGGGTACGGCGGCATCAACGTGGCCATGAACAGCGTGGCCGTGGACCTCGTGGCCGCGCTGCGGCGCCCGGTCATGCCGAGCTTCCACGCCGCCTTCAGCCTCGGGGGCATGCTCGGCGCCGGACTCGGCGGGCTCGCCGCCGGAAGCGTTCCGCCGTCCGTGCACCTGCCGGCCCTCGGCCTGCTCGGGCTGGCCGCCACCGCGGCGGCGGGCCCCGCGCTGCTCCGCGCCCCCTCGGCACCGGCCCGACCCGCGGACACCGTCCGCAGCACCGCGCCCGCGGCCGGGAACCGCACGACCGGGAACCGCACGCGTGTGCCCGTGCTCCTGCTGGGCCTGATCGCCCTGTGCACCGCCTACGGGGAAGGCGCCATGGCCGACTGGAGCGCCCTGCACCTGCAGCAGGACCTGCACGCACCGCCCGGTGTGGCCGCGGCGGCGTACGCGTTGTTCGCGCTGGCCATGACGGCGGGCCGGCTGACCGGGGCCCGCCTGCTGGAGCGGTGGGGGCAGACCCGCACCCTGGTCGCGGGGGGCGCCGCAGCCGCGGCGGGCATGCTCCTCGGGGCACTCGCCCCGAACGCCTGGCTCGCCCTGGCGGGCTTCGCGGCGGCCGGGCTGGGACTGGCCAACATCTTCCCGGTGGCGGTCGGCCGGGCCGGGGAGCTGGCGGGACCCGGCGGCGTGGCGACGGCGTCCACCCTGGGGTACGGCGGCATGCTCGTCGGGCCGCCCGCGATCGGCTTCCTGGCGGAGTGGTCGACGCTGCCGACGGCCCTGACCACGGTGGCGGCCCTGGCCGCCGGCGCGGCGGTGCTGGCCTACGCCACGCGGAACGCGTCGGCGCCACCCGCCCCGCGGGCACCGGAGGGCGCGACACGGCGGAGCGGCGCCGCCTCTGTCGCCGCGGGCGCGCCGGGGGCGACGGGGCCCTAGCCAGCTGCTGAGACACCCCAGGAGGGCCCGACCGCCGGTCGGGCCCTCCCCTCCTCACGTCCTACCGCCCTGCCGTGTCCTGCTGCCCTGCCGTGTCCTGCTGCTGCGGGGCGTCCGCGGGGAGGGTGCAGTGGGCCGCCTCGTGGGCCCGCTCCGCGGCGATCTCGGCGAGGCGGCGGAGGTCGTCGAGACGATCGGCGGGGGCGGGGGCGCGGAGCTGGACGTAGGTGCTGAGGCCGGAGTCACCGTAGGGGACACAGGCGGAGAAGACCGCTCCGACCCGGAGGATCTCCGGGGTTGTGGAGAAGGCCCAGCGTCCGGCGTCGAAGGGCGTCGGCCGCCGCCCGTTGGTGTTGCCGAGCACCTCGTCCCGCCAGCTCTTCTCATTGCTCCAGCCGCCCATCTCCGTGCGCACGAGAAGCAGGCGCCGGCCGTCACCACTGATGGTGCAGCCAGACAGGTGGTGGAGGTCGGTGGGGCTCGGGCTGCGGGGGGTGCCCCCTTCCCGGGAGATCCGGTAACTGGTCGCGTAGGGCAGAAGCCGGTTCAGAATTCCCGCCACCTCCGGCGAGTTCCCGAAAGACGGACAGAGTTCGGCCACCTCGACGGTCCCCTTCGGCTTCTTGAAGGGCGGAGTGTTGGTGGCGTAACTGATGCCCGCCCAGGCGGCGACCAGCGCAAGGCACACCGAGAGCGCGATGATGGCCCGCTTCCTCGTCAGCTTCATGATCACTGGTCCTTCTCCAGTGCCTTCGGCACACCCACGCCGTCGACGAAGTCCCTGATCCTGTCCTGCGCGCCGCCGAACCCGATCTCGGCTTCGCGGCCGACCAGGGCCACGATGTGCGGCGAGGGCGTCCCAGCCTGGTCGCCGGCCGCCTGTGCGGCCTTCTCCACGAGGCGGAAGGTGGAGTCGCGGGTCGCCTGGATCTCCTCGCCGTTGCGGTAGATGACCTCGTCCGAGCTGTCGCGCATCAGCCCCTCGGTGAGGCTGCCGATGATCTCGCCCGCCACCGTTTCCGCCACGCCGCCCGCGACGACCGCGCCCGGGCCGACGGCCGACGCCGTGGCGGCGCCGACGCCGATGCCCACGAGGGACTCGCCGAGTTCACCCGCCTTCGTGATGGCGTCGTTGAACTCGGCGTCCTTGTTGCCCGCGTCCAGTTCGGCCGCGTATGCCCTGCCCGCGCCCAGCGTTCCCTGGATCTCACCCGCGTTCCGGGCGATGTCCAGGATGGCAATCTCCATGTTCTGGGTGGGCGAGTAACGGGAATCCCTCACGAAAGCCTCAGGATGAGCGAAGTGGTACTCCATCGCCGATGCTGTGTAGGCATGCTGACCCACGGTGAGTGCCGCGTACCCCTCGGGGTTCTGCCCGACCACGTACATGAAGCGGGTGAGGTCCTGTTCGCCGAGCTTGGCAGCCGCCCCCTGTACCGGGTAGAGCAGGTCCTCGTTCTTGTCGGCAGGGCGCAGCCCCCGATGGATGTCCGCCATGTACTCCGCCGAGATCTGGCCGAGGCTGTCCGACATGAAGCCGTTGTCGGTGAGGCGGGAGGGGACCTCCGAGACGGACTTGACGATCTCGCTGTAGAGCTTGGCCTGGTCCTCGGTGTGGGCGGCGGTCGCGGGGGTAGGGAGTTCGCCAGCCGGATGACCGGTGGTGGCCGCCTCCAGGGCTGCGGCGAGGTAGTTCTTGCCGGCGATGCTGTCCTCGCCCTCGGAGTCCTGGTCCGGCATCCAGTTCCGTTCCTCGAAGAGGTACTGGAAGTTGGAGAGACCGATGTGACCCTTCAGGCCATCGCCGTCCGTGTCGCGCTTGAAGGGGTTGTTCTCGGTGTCCTTGCCGATGAACTCGGCGTTGAAGAACGCGGTCGCGGCGTCCGGGCTGTTGGAGAGGGCCTTCATGTAGCCGGTCATCGGATCGAAGCCGAAGTCGGTGCCGGTGGAGTTCAGGTGGGGCCAGAGGCCGCCGCCGTGGTAGCCCCAGATCTGCTCGGGCCGGCGCCCGTCACGTACGCCCTCTTGCTCCCTGGCGAGCATGTTGCGGCCGTAGCTCTCGAGGAAGTCGTCCTCGTAGTCGCCGGCGCGCATGAGGTTGCTCATCACGACGTAGCCCAAGACGCCGGTGCCGGGGCCGATCGGCTTCTCCACGGCCCGGAGCATCTCGAACTCCCAGCGCGCCATGTCGGGGCTCGCGCTCTGCGTGGCGTTGGCGAGGGTCAGGCTCAGGTGCTTCTGGAGGTCCTTGTACTGGTCGAGGCGCTTGCCGTCGGCCGGCTGGTCCCGGCTGTTCGCGTCGTTGAGGCCGGCCCAGAAGTCGAGGGTGCCCTGGGCGCCGAGCCGGTGGGCGAAGGTGGAGGAGAAGAGGTCGTCGCCGTGATATTTGGTGAGGCCGGCGAGCAGCGTGTCGAACTCGGCCGCCGTCAGCTTGCCCGGGTCCCTCTTCGCCAGGGCCGCGAGGTTCTCGGCGGTCCTCATGGCGTCGGCGGCCTGGTCGCGGTCGGCGTACGCGGCGTCGCCGAAGCCCTTGTCCGTCTGGTCGACGAGGGCGCGCAGGACCTTGGCTGCAGAGCTGTCGCTCTCGGCGGCGGCGGCGATGATCCGGTCGATCCGGTCACGGACGCCGTCGACGGTCCTCTGCTCGACCTCCTTGCCGACGTCGCCGTCCATGGCCTTGGCGATGAAGCTCTTCCCGGAGGGGACGACGGAGACCAGCTGGAGCCGGGCCGTGGCGATGGCTCCGTCCAGGTCGTTCTTGGCCTTCTTCAGCTCGCCGAGAGTGTCGCGAAGGATGTTGCGGATGGAGGTGGCCTGGGTGTGCGCGTCGGCGAACTCTCCTGCCGTCTTGTCGATGAACTTCCGCCCGACCTGCGAGTTCACGCCCTGCCAGTCCGCCTTGCCGGCGGCGCCCTTCAGGCCCTCGGTCGCGTCCTTCTCCAGCTTCTCCAGGTTGGTGACGAGGGTGTTCCAGTCGGTCAGCGCCGCGTCGAGCGTGCCGAACTTCGCGTGCAGCAGGGTGTCGAAGTCCATCACTCGCCGTCCTTCTTGCCGCCCTTGCCGTCTTTCTCGCCGTACACCTCGTTCGGCTTGCCGGGTTCGGACGCCCGCTCGTCGAAGCCGGCGTCGAGCGTCGCGATGCCGCTCATGCGCCGTTCGATGAAGATCTCGTCGCCGGCGTGGGCGTTCTTCGTGTAGTCCATGTGGTTCGAGATGTGCGCGCAGGCGTCCATGAGGTCCGCCAGCGCGGACTCCCACCTGACGGAGACGCGGCCGAGCGCGCCGCCCAGGTCGAAGCCCTGGCCGGAGAGGTCGGAGGCGGCGGAGTCGGTGGCGGCCGCGGCGACCCGGGCCTCGCGCCACAGCCGGTTGTAGAGCCCGAAGGCGTGGTCGCCGATCTTGGCGAGGTGCTCGTTGACGACCTTGAGGTCGCCCTGACGGTTGGTGGACAGCGTCTTGCCGTCCGGTTCGTCCGGTACGCGGTTCAGCTGCGTCCGGGGCGAGGAGGCTCCGACGGCCTCCGCCTTGAGTTGGCCCCATTCGTCCCATGCCATGCCGGCTCCTCCCCTTCGAACCGCCGGATCGCCCAACCGCCGATGCGGTAGCAACACCACCCGTCACCCTAGTACTCCAACAGCAGTTCGCGGCCTGACCTGGGGAAACGAGCGGGTGGGTGTGGCGGGCGGAGTGCTGTCACGGACGGCTTCCACCCGCCCGCCCCTCGAAGGAGTGCCCGCGGTGACGATGTCGCCCGGGCCGGGGAAGCCTCGGGTCGTGATCACCGAACAGGCCGAGACCTGGGACCGCGACCTGGACCACCTCTTCACCACCATCGGGCACCGTTTCGGCCGCGTCGAACCTCGTCGCCGCATGCGGGATTACGTGCGCGCGCTGCTCGCCCCGGATAGCCCGCCAGAACAGCTGGCAGCTCGCCGAACACGCCAGCCACTCCACTCCCGACGGTCTGCAGCACCTGCTCTCCTGCGTCCGTTGGAACCCCGACAACATCCGCGATGACCTGCAGGCCTACATCGCCGAAGCGGCGACGCATCGAAGTTGGCGGCAGGGTAGTGAAGTCGGGTTCCTGGCCTTGCGAGCTGAACTCAGGTGAGGTCGAAGGTGATGCTCACGGAGCCGTCCCAGTCCGGTGCCTCCACGAGCGAAAGGGTTCCATCCTCGGCCTCGACGACTCGCACCGTGATCCCGCCGCGGTCCTCACCGGGAAACGCAATGGAGAAGTGGGGATCCATCTCCATGAGGAAGTCCCAGCCCTCGCGTTGGGTCGCGTCAAGGGCGTTGGCATGCCGACCGGTTGCCCGCCAGTTACCGACCGCGTCGACAGTGACAGTGCTGTCGATGTCGTACGTTTCGAGGCAAGTCGACCGGTTGGCCCACCATTCGAGGCGGCCCTGACCCACGAATCGATCCATGAGCACACTATGCAACTGTGCAGGCCGACCGGGCGAGCCTGCACGGCCGTCGGCCGTCGTGGGGCAGGCCGCGAGACAGGACTGCGCGACGCCTCAGCAGGTGCGTATCGTCTGGCTGTCGGGGACCTGTCCGAAGACGGTGGCGTCGTTGACGTTGCCGGGCGTGACCACCTGTCGGTGATCACGCCACGGACGACCACGCCCATCCACCCGAGGCAGCAGGGACCCTGCTCGCTCCCGCGCCGCACCCGTCAAGTCACCTCGATCTACCACAAGATCAATGATCAGAGTGCTCGTGCTCGGACTCCTGCGCGGGGTCCGTCACGAAACGGCTCAGCCGGTAGGTGGTCGGCTGCCCCTGTCGCCCGCACAGCCTGTCGATCCGGATCATCGACCCGTCGAATCCTGCCTCCCGAAGACGGCGCAGCCGCGTACGCATCTCCGCCTGGTCCGGTGTCTCAACGACTGCTTCCCAGTGTCCCGCGTCCGGCGCGACGCGAGGAGCAAGCCGCTGCCGTGCGTCGTCATGCCTCCGCCTTCTCTTCCCCTGCCCTGGCACCCGCCCAGAATCACTCACCGACATCAGAACGGGCAAGGCAGTCGGACCGGGCACGTACATAGGCACTCAGCGATCATTTGCCAGACAGACCTTGCTCGGGCCGCGGAGTGCGGTTCTGCGTCCGGGTTGGTGCGTGACCCGCCACGCCGCGGACCCACAGTCTCCCGATGCTTCCCGCCCCGCCCGGTGCCGCCGGTCCGCCCGGTCGTCGCCGGGCCTCCTGTCCCCACCGGGACACCCACGCGCGCCCACCCGCGCCTCCCTTCCGTGGTAGCCGCGCCAGTCACGGCGTCATCGTCCGTCCGGGGGATTGTGACGTCCGGTCAGCTTCGATGCCGTTGGTGCGGAATACGATCAGGGGATGCGAGCTTCAGGAACGTTCACCGTTGCCGACTTCACGCCTGCGCAGGTACCCGGCCCGCAGATCGAGACTGCGGTGCCCGTGGGGGTGTCCACGATGGAGAAGAAGTTCGAAGGCGAGGTGACCGGGCGTTCGACGACGCTGTTCACCGCTGCCTTCGACCAGTTCACCGCGACGGGCACGTATCTCGCGATGGAGTCCTTCGAAGGGACACTCCGCGGCCGGGCGGGCTCCTTCAACTTCGCTCATGCCGCGACCACCCTGGGCGACGGTGGCCGTACGGACGAGTTCTTCGTCGTCGCTCCGGGCAGCGGTACGGGTGAACTGGCCGGGATCTCCGGCACCGGGGGTATGAAGGTCGAGGCGGACGGCACGCACCGGATCTGGTTCGACTACGACCTCGGCCAGTAGCGCTGCACGTCAAGCACCCACGGTGCACGGCCGAAGTCGCCCGCCGACCTGAGGCGGTGGTGCACCTGCTGCGCCGGGTTCCAGGGCAAGAGCGAGCCCAGCGCCGCCCCGGGTCGTCGGGAGCGGGGCGACCGGTCTCCGCACGGACCGGTCGCGGTCGTCCGCGGCCCTCGCGGCGCTCCGGTGCCGGGGGGTGCCCGCCCGGCGGGCGGCGGCGCCCCGGAGGCGTCAGTCGGGGGGTGCCACCGGTTCGAGCAGGCCGATCTCCGCACCGAGGCGCCCGGCGGCGTGGGCGAAGAACACCTCGCGCTCCTCGACGAGCCGGTGGAACTGGCCGAAGAGCTCGAACGAGATCAGGCCGAAGAGCTGGGCCCAGGCGGCGACGAGGGCGTTGACGACGGCGGGCGGCAGGTCGGGGGCGAGTTCGCCGCCGATCCTGCGGGCCTCGTCCGAGAGCGTGCCGGGCAGTCGCGGCGGGGCCAGGCCCTCGCCGCGGTGGGCGTCCTGCGCGATGGTGATCAGGACGCGCCCGACCCGTGACGCGGGTCCGATGGTGTCGGCGGGGGCGGAGTACCCGGGCACCGGGGACCCGTAGATGAGGGCGTACTCGTGGGGATGTGCGAGGGCCCACCGTCGGACGGCCGTGCAGACGGCGGTCCAGCGCCGCAGTTGGAGGCCCCGCGCCGGCCCCGCGGCGGAAGCGGGCTCCACCCGCAGGTCTGCCGCGGCCTGCTCCGCCGCGGCGCCGATCGCGTCGTAGGCGTCGATGATCAGTGCGGTGAGGAGGTCGTCGCGGCTCGGGAAGTAGCGGTAGAGGGCCGAGGAGACCATGCCCAGTTCGCGGGCGACGGCTCGCAGGGACAGCTTGGCGGCGCCCTCCGCGCCAAGTCGTCGGCGCGCCTCCTCCTTGATGGCTGCGGTCACTTCGATACGGGCCCGCTCCCGGGCCCCGCGGACGGTGGTCATGCGAGACAGGCTCTCACGTTTCAGAGCAATGACCCAAAAGGAGAGCACCGCTCTTGCTTTGGAGCACTCGACTCGTGCACACTGCTCACAAGCGAGAGCACTGCTCTCGAATCGGAGCAGATCGAGGTGGGCCACCCATGTCGCAGCAGCAGCCGTACTACCGCGAGGCCGGAGCCGTCGCCCGCCGCTTCAACCGGGCCGTCGGCTGGCTGGCACGCCATGGGATCAGCCTCCTCGGCACCGCCGAACTCTCGGTCCGGGGCCGCAAGAGCGGCACCATGCAGCGCGTCCCCGTCAACCAGCACATCCACGAGGGCGTCCCGTACCTGGTGTCGGCCCGGGGGCACTCGCAGTGGGTCCGCAACATGCGTGCCGCGGGCGGGGGCGAACTCCGCGTCGGCCGCACGGTCCGGAGCTTCACCGCCGTGGAGGTGGGCGACGACGAGAAGCCCGCGATCCTGCGTGCCTACCTGAAGAAGTGGGGCTGGGAGGTCGAGCAGTACTTCCAGGGCATCACGGCGGCCTCGTCCGACGAGGACATGCGTGCGGCCGCGCCCGACCACCCGGTCTTCCGGCTCACGGTCAGGGGGTGAGGCCCTGCGGGCGCCCACGACCCGGCCGGGCGGCAGCAGGGCAGGGCCGCGCCGACCGCTGCCCCGGCCCGGCGCGGGCGCGGCGTCCGACCCGGCGCCGCCCCGGCGGGTGACCCGGCTGGTGACCCGGCGGGGGACGCCCATGGACGGCCGACCGCGGAAGGGGACGGCCGGGGGGCCGCGCATACCGCGCTGCCGGTCACCCGGCACACCGACCGGCAGGGCCCACGTTCGGCGCCGTTGGCCCCGGCGCTCCTGACACTCCCGGCACCCCTGGCGGTGCGGGGACACACGGGTCGGGCCGCACCGCCTGCCCCCGCACCGCCCTCCGTTCGACCTCGACCGCACCCGGTTGGACGTGCCAGGTGCCGGGGTGCCCGCGGGCATCGCGGCGCGGGGCGGGCCGCCCTCCGCGGCCTGCACGGACTCCGAACGCACAGCCGACCGCGCACGTCGGCCGGCACCGAGCCCCCTCGCCTGGCAGGCCGCCGCATCCACGGGGCACCTGGCACCCCCGCGCCCTCCCCTACCGCCACGGGCAGGGACGGCCGGGCGGCGGCTCCGCCCGACGGCCCGCCACGGATCACCGCGGATCGCTGCGGCTCCGCCCAACGGCCCACCGCGGCCCACCACCGCCCACCGCAGATCACCGCGGGGTCCGCCGGCCGCGGGGCGTGACCCGCAGGACGGCCCCCCTATCCGCGCCTGCCGTCCAGCAGGTCCAGGGCACGCCGCGCCAGGGGACGGGTGCGCACCAGGCCCGCGAGGGTGGTCGTGCCGCGGGTGATGTCCGCGAAGGCCGTCCAGGCCGGCCGGAAGCCGGTGAGCACCGCGTGCAGCAGCCCCGGCCGGCGTTCGAAGAGGGCCAGCATCCGCCGTCCCACGGCCATCTCCACCCCGAGCCCCGCCTTGATCGCGAAGGCGTAGTTGAGCGCCTGCCGACGCGCGTCGACGGCGTCGTGCGCCTCCGCGATGCGGACCGCCCACTCCCCCGCGAGGCGCCCCGAGCGCAGGGCGAAGGAGATCCCCTCCCTGGTCCAGGGCTCCAGCAGCCCCGCGGCGTCGCCGCAGACCAGCACGCGGCCCCGCGAGAGCGGGGAGTCGTCGCTGCGGCAGCGCGTCAGATGCCCCGAGGAGACGGACGGTTCGAAGCCCGCGAGGCCCAGACGGGCCACGAAGTCCTCCAGGTAGCGCTTGGTCGCGGCGCCCTCGCCGCGGGCCGAGATCACGCCGACCGTCAGGGTGCGCCCCTTGGGGAACACCCAGCCGTAACTGCCGGGCAGCGGCCCCCAGTCGATGAGGACCCGGCCGGCCCAGTCCTCCGCGACGGTCTCGGGGACGGGGATCTCCCATTCGAGGCCCAGGTCCACCTGGTCGAGCTTGACGCCCACATGGGCGCCTATGCGGCTGGCGCTGCCGTCGGCGCCGACCACGGCCCGCGCCAGGACCCTCTCCTCGCGCTCCTTGCCCTCTCCGGCCCGGGCCAGCACCACGGCGACCGTCCGCCGGTCCGGCACGCCCGGCCCGTGCTGCTCCACACGGGAGACGGCGACGCCCGTGCGGACGACGGCCCCCGCCTTCTCCGCGTGCTGGACGAGCTGCGCGTCGAACTCCGGCCGGTTGATCAGCCCGAAGAGCATCCGCCGCGAGCGCCTGGTGCGCGCCATACGGCCGCCCAGCGAGAAGGTGACGGCATGGACCCTGTCCTGGAGCGGCAGTTCGAAGCCGGGCGGGAGGCTGTCGCGGGAGGGACCGATGATGCCTCCACCGCAGGTCTTGTACCGGGGCAGTTCGGCCTTCTCCAGCAGCAGGACCCGCCGTCCGGCCACCGCCGCCGCATAGGCCGCCGAGGCTCCCGCCGGGCCCGCGCCGACCACGACGACGTCCCACACCGAGCTGTCGTCAAGCTCATCTGCCGCCGCTGCTCCGGTGGCATCGTTCTCGCTGCTCACGATGTACTTCTGCTCCCGATCCGACCTGTGGCCCTAGCTCTCGACGGCATCCTACGGCGCGGTACACCCCTACCCCCTGTGGGAGGATCGACCACACATTCGCTGTACACACATCGCACAACGTCGCACCCACAAGGAGCGTGCCCATGACCGCGAACCCGATCGCCGAGAGCGTCGCCTCCCTGATGCCCCGCGCCCGCGCGGAGCTCGCCGAGCTGGTGGCCTTCGAGTCGGTCGCGGACGAGGCGGTGGCCCCGCGCAGCGAGTGCGAGGCAGCCGCCCGCTGGGTGGCGGACGCCCTGCGTGCGGAGGACTTCCGGGAGGTGGCCCTGCTGGACACCCCGGACGGCTCCCAGTCGGTGTACGGCGTGCTGCCGGGCCCGGCGGGCGCCCCGACGGTGCTCCTCTACGCCCACTACGACGTGCAGCCGAAGCTGAACGAGGCCGCCTGGCTCAGCCCGCCGTTCGAGCTGACCGAGCGCGACGGGCGCTGGTACGGGCGGGGTGCGGCGGACTGCAAGGGCGGGTTCATCATGCACCTGCTGGCCCTGCGTGCGCTGAAGGCGAACGGCGGGGTGCCGGTGACGGTCAAGGTGATCGTGGAGGGATCCGAGGAGCAGGGCACCGGAGGGCTGGAGCGCTACGCCGAGGCGCACCCGGAGCTGCTGGCGGCTGACGCGATCGTCATCGGCGACACCGGCAACTTCCGGGTGGGCCTGCCGACGGTGACCGCGACGCTGCGCGGCATGACCATGATCCGCGTCCAGGTCGACACCCTGGAGGGCAACCTGCACTCCGGGCAGTTCGGGGGTGCGGCGCCGGACGCGCTCGCGGCGCTGATCCGCGTACTGGACTCGCTGCGGGACGAGCACGGCTCGACGGTGGTCGACGGCCTGCCGGCCCGTGCGGAGTGGGAGGGTCTGCAGTACCCGGAGGAGGACTTCCGGCGGGACGCCCGTGTGCTGGACGGTGTCGCCCTGCCGGGCTCCGGCACGGTGGCCGACCGGATCTGGGCACGTCCCGCGGTGACCGTGGTCGGGATCGACTGCCACCCGGTGGCGGGCGCGACGCCGTCGATCCCAGCCACCGCCCGTGCGCAGATCAGCCTGCGCGTGCCGCCGGGCCAGGACGCCGCCGAGGCCACCGAGCTGCTGTACGCCCACCTCCAGAAGCACACCCCGTGGAACGCGCGGGTGACGATGGAGCAGGTGGGCCAGGGGCAGGCGTTCCAGGCGGACGTCACCAGCCCGGCGTACACCTCGATGGCCGAGGCCATGCGGGTGGCGTACCCGGGTGAGGAGATGCAGAGCTCCGGCATGGGCGGCTCGATCCCGCTGTGCAGCACGCTGGCCGCGCTGTACCCGCAGGCGGAGATCCTGCTGATCGGGCTGAGTGAGCCGGAGGCCCAGATCCACGCGGTGAACGAGAGCGTGTCCCCCGAGGAGCTGGAGCGGCTGTCGGTCGCGGAGGCGCTGTTCCTGGGCAACTACGCCCGCTCGCGGCACGCCTGACGCCCCGCGGGCCCTCCCGGCACCGGAGCGCAGGCGGCCGCACCGCCGGTGCCGGGAGGGGCCCGTGGGCGACGCTCCCCCGCGCCCCGCGTCGCGTGACCGGCCCGGCACGCGGTGCGGGGCGCCGTACGGGACCGGACGGCCGCCCGGCCCCGTACGGCGTGCGCCGGGGCCTATCCCGGAAGGACGTCCTTCAGGAACAGGATGCCGTCGGCGCCGGACAGGCCCTCCGGGTCGAGCGGGGCGTAGCCGAACCAGGGCGAGCTGCGGGGCCGGAGCCGGGCGGGGCCGAGGGCGGCGGCGAGCCGCGGGGTGCCGGCCAGGCAGCGCTCCTCCGGGAGTGCGTAGAGCAGTCCTTCGAGGGTGTCCGGCGGCGGGGTGTCCACACCCCGGTGGCGGATCGTGCCGAGGGCGGTCGCGAGGAAGGCGTACTCCTCGCCGAGCCGGGCGCTCACCAGCGCGCCGGCGCTCCACCACTCCAGGGGCCGCCCGCCCATGTTCATGCTGCTCTTCTCCCGCTGGAGATGGGAGTTGTGGGCGTGGACGAGCGCAGGGCCCCGGGCCGCGAGGGCGAGAAGGTTGCGGGCCATCATGCGGTCGCGCAGGCCCACCAGCCGCGTCATGCGGGCGGGTGAGGTGTCGGCCATCCAGTGGTGGTAGCGCAGCAGGCCGGTGGCGGTGCGGCCGTACAGCCGCGCCCGGTCCCAGTCCTCGCGGGAGGTGGCCGCGAGCAGGTGCGGCGTCTGCTCGTCGAGCAGCGCCACCAGGTCGTCGGCGAGCACCTGGAGGCGGACGGCCTCGGCCGAACGGCCCACGGACCGGGCGGGGTCGGTCATCGCCGCGGGCTCGGTCCACCGCTCGTCGGGGCCGAGCAGGGAGGCGAGTTCCCCGCCGGTGCAGGGGAGCAGATCCGCCTCCACCCGGGCGGCGAGGTAGCCGTGGAGTGCGGCGAGGGCCCATCCGGGGCTCGCGGCCCCGGTCATCTCCAGAGGGCCGTCGACACCGGCGAAGCGGACCCGTTCGGGGGCGGGTCGGCCGTGGTTGCGGGCCCGCATCCAGCGCACGAGGTCCCGGTTGGCCGCGGAGGCCCCCCAGCCGTGGCTGAATCCGTGCTCCATGGCCCGGTCCAGGGTGCCGGTCCCCGTGGTGACGTAGTCGTCCACGACGAGAGCGCGCAGGCAGTCGCTCTCGACGGCGATCGTCCGGTAGCCCTCCTCCTCGACGAGGTGCCGGAAGAGTTCGTTGCGCAGGTCGAGCAGCGCCTCCTCACCGTGGGTGGGCTCGCCCAGGGCGAGCAGCCGCGGCCGTACGGGGAGCAGCCCCAGGGCCGCGGTCGCCTCGAAGGCGTGGACGAGGTGTGTGACGCCGATTGCCATGCCTCAACGGTATCGTTGAACATTCGGTTGAGACTTTTCCCGAAGAGCGGCGGCTTCATGGGGCGAAACCTTCAAACGGGCGGACGGCTCAGGCCGATCGATCTGGCGCGTGGTCACGGCCTGTCCACACAGGCGGTCAGGAACTACGAGGAGGCCGGAGTCCTTCCGGCCGCCGCCCGAACGGCCCACGGACACCGGATCTACACCCCGCTGCACGCGGCGGCGCTGCGCGCGTTCCTCGCCCTGCTGCCGGGCCACGGCCACTCCGCCGCGGCGTCGATCATGCGGGCCGTCCACGGGGGCGCGACCGGCGAGGCGTTCCGGCTGATCGACGAAGGGCACGCCCGGCTGCTGGAGGACCGCAGGACCCTGGACGCCGTGGAGAGGGCGCTGCGCGACCTGGACTCCTCCGGGCGCGGTGCGCAGGACCGTGCCGGTGGACCGCCCGGGCACGGCGGGGTGTTCATCGGGCCGCTGGCCGGGAGCCTCGGTGTGCGGCCGGCGACGCTGCGCGTATGGGAGCGTGCCGGGCTGGTGCAGCCCCGCCGGGAGCCGCGGACGGGCTACCGCGTCTACGACGAGGCCGCTGTGCGCGACGCCCGGCTCGTCCACCAACTCCGGCGGGGCGGCTACCTGCTGGAGCAGATCGCACCGCTGATCGCCCGGGTGCGGACGGCCGGGGGTCTGGAGCCCCTGAGGGGTGCGCTGGACGACTGGCGCGCCCGCCTCGCGGGCCGGGGACGGGCGCTGCTGGCCGGGGCCGCCGAACTGGACGCGTACCTGCGCGAGCGCGGATGAGCGCCGCCGGCCCGGGCGGCCGCCCGACGGCCCGGCCGGGGCAGGGCTCAGCCCACGGGGACGCCCGCCTCCAGGTTGAACACGATGCCCTGCTCCCGGGCCCGCAGGGCCCAGCGCAGGCGCTCGTAGCGCCCGGGCGGGAGGAGGCCGGCGGCCTCGTCCTCGCCGACGAAGCGCCAGGCGCGCAGTTCCGGCCCGGGGAGACGGACGCGGGCGGCCTCCGGGGCCGGGAGCAGTCCGCCGTCGAAGAGGAGCCGCAGGCCGCCGAAGCGGGGCGGGACCGGCGCTTCCCAGTCGACCACCAGCAGGCGCGGTGGCCGGGGCAGTTCGATGCCGAGTTCCTCCGCCACCTCGCGCACCCCGGCGCGGGCGGGCGCCTCGCCGCGCTCCACGACGCCGCCGGGGAACTCCCAACCGGGTTTGTAGGTCGGGTCCACGAGCAGCACGCGGCCCGCCTCGTCGAAGAGCAGGACCCCGGCCGCGAGGGTCTCGGCGGTGGGTTCGGGCGTCTGGACGATGTCGCAGGGTGCGGCGCGCCCGGTGCTGACCGCCTGCGCGATGCGCTCCGCGGCCTGGCGCGGCGAGATCCGGCCGGTGTCGACGACGTGGGCGTCGGCGGTCAGCCAGGGCAGCGCCGCCCGGTAGGGCTCGATGTGGTCGTAGGCCCACCGGCGGATCCGCTGCTCCCCGTCGGGGGTGCCGGACACGTCGCGTGCGGCGATCCGTGCACGCAGGATCGTTTCATCAGGGGCCAGGAGCACATGCCGCACGGTGATCCGGCGGGCGGCGAGCGCGCCGAACACCTCGTCGCGGTACTCCTGCCGCAGCAGGGTCATCGGGACGACGAGGACACCGCCCAGCTCCGCGAGCAGCGCGGCCGCCGTGTCGACCACCAGGCGGCGCCAGATGGGCAGTTCCTGGACGTCGGGGACCTCCTCCCACCGCTTCTCGGGCAGCAGGTGCCGCAGGGCACCACCGACGAGTTCCGGGTCGAACAACGTGCTGTTCGGGATCAGATCGATCAGTTCGCGCGCGGTGCTGGTCTTGCCCGCTCCGAATGAACCGTTGATCCAGACGATCACGAGTCCCCCTCATCACTAGCCCGTACCGGCCCGTAGTGGTTGCCCGCACCACCCTGCCACGGAAACCCGCCATCGGAACCGGATGGCCGGACCGTGGCCAAGTGTGGCCGGGAGCGGCGCGCGCCGCCGCCGCGTCCCGTGACACCCGGGGCGCGGCGTCGTTGAGCGGGAGAGACAAGGGGGTGCGCCCATGCGCCGCACGGTGTTGGAGAAGTTCCCGGCGGGAGACCCGCGGGGAAGCCGGCAGGCAGAGGAGTACGCCCGGCACCGCCGGAGCGAGGGCCTGGCGGCGGAGGTGGTGATGGACCTGGACTCCGACGCCTTCCTCGTCGTCGTCCCGCAGCAGCAGACCGGGGAGCGCCCCTGGTGAGACCGGCCGGCGCACGGGCTCGGGCAGCGCGCGGCCGGCCCCGTCCCGCCCGCGCCCCGTCCCTCCCGCGCCCCGGCGCCGCGCCCCGGTCCGCCGCGCCAACGCCCCCGCCGGGACGCCGTCTCAGCGGGGGCAGGCGTGCCCGTCGGTGCGGTGCCCCATCCACACGGCCACGTCGCAGACCCGCAGCGCGCTCACCGTGTCCGGCAGCCCTGCCGCCTCCCGCAGCTCCAGGAGCCGGTGGTGGAGGGCACCGCCGCCGTGGCCCAGCGCCGCCCTGAGCGTCGACCAGAAGGACGGGGGGCGGCCCAGGGCGCAGCGCACCACCGTGTCGTAGACCGGGAGGAGCCTGGGGCGCTTGCGGGCGAGCGTCTTGCCGGCGATCACCCAGCCCACGCCCTGCTGCTCGGTCAGCAGCTTCCACGCCCGGGCCGCCGGCGAACCGTCGGCCACTGCCTGTGCAGGGGCGTCCGCCAGGTCGACACCGCTCGGCACCTCCCGCAGCAGGGCCGACAGCCGCTCCCCCACCGGCCCCTCCAGCAGGTCGAGTTTCAGTTCGACGGGGATCCTCACCGAGAGCGTCTCGACCGCGACCAGATCGGTGGCGGTGACGGTGTCGGCGGTGCCCGCGCCCTCCCCTCCGCCACCGAGGTGCTCGAAGCGGGCGCCGGAGAACGCCTCCTGCCCCGGGCGGAGGCCGATTCCGAAGTAGCGCCGCAGGTCGTCGATGGGCCGCGGGCCGGTGAGACGTTCGTCCAGTCGCTGCACCAGCACGGCGACGTCGTCGGGGCGGGGTGCCTGCATCGGGTGTTCCGTTCTGCTCGGGGTCGGGCGGACGGGCCACGGATACCGAAGGACCACGGTCCGCGCAAGTACCGGGCGCCCCAGGGGACTCCGCACCCTGGCGGCGCACGGCGCGCACCCCGGGGCGCGGGCGGCGATCGGGCCGTCGGCCCGGCGCACGGCGGTCGTTGTGCGCGCCGGAGGCGCCCCTGCGCGGGGACGTCGGACGTCCGCAGCACCGCGCCCCGGTCAACCCGCCGCTGCGGAACCCGTCCCGTGCACGCGGGGAACACGGGATCCGGCAGGGCCGACCCGGTCCCCGGACCACGGAGCCACCCGAGGCGCCCCGGGGACCGCCGCCCGCTCGGGGGACCCGCCCTCGCTCCGCGGGGCGGGCCGGGGTCCGGAAGCCGGCGCGGGCCGGGCGCCCGGGGCCCCGCCCTGCGGGAAGCCCGGCTCCCTGGCCCCCGGGAGCGACAGGAGTTCCAGCTGCTCGGCTCCCCGGCTTCCGGGCGGCGCGGTGAACCACAGCAGGCGCTGGCGTCCGTCCTCGCTGAGAAGGTTGTGGCAGTCGAGCGCGATGGCACCGAGGACCGGGTGGACGATCCTCTTGTGGTCCATACGGCGGACCGCGACCTCGTGGGCGTCCCAGAGGGTTGCGAACTCAGCGCTGCGGCGGCGCAGCACGGCGACCATCGCCGCGACCTCCGTGTCCCGGCCGCGCCGGGCGACCGCCGCCTGGAGGTCGGACACGAAGACCCGGGAGTGGTGCGGGTGGTCCTCGGGCGGGTGGATCCCGCGGGTCCGCGGGTCGGTGAACCAGCGGTACACGAAGCTCGCCGCCGGGCCGCGGTCGGCCGGGGAGCCGCCGAGCAGGGCCCGGGCCAGGTCGTTCTCCGCCAGGGTTGCGTGCAGGTCGGTGATGACGCGCGCGGGAGTGCCGGACAGCCGGTCCAGGAGTCCGAGGAGCTCGGGCCGCACCGGGGCCGACGGTCCGTCAGCGGACGGCGGGACGGGCCGGTCGGCGAGGTGGAACAGGTGGTCGCGCTCGTCGCCGTGCAGGCGCAGGGCACGGGCGAGGGCCGCCAGGGTCTGGGCCGAGGGCTGCACGCCGTTCTTCACGCTGCCGCGTTCCAGCTCCGTGTAGTAGTCGGCCGACAGACCGGCCAGGTGGGCGACCTCCTCGCGGCGGAGTCCCGGCACGCGTCGGCGGGTGCCGGGGGGCAGGCCGGCCTCGGCGGGGCGGATCCGGTCGCGGCGTGTCCTGAGGAAGGCACCGAGTTCTGGGAGGTTCACCGCTCCATGGTCGCCCGCGCACCGGCGCCCATCCAGGGGGTGGCGCCCCCCGGGTCGGCGCAGCCCTGGCAGCGGACGCCGGACCGGCCGATCGTGGAGGCTCGGCAGGGCGGCGGCGCGGACGCGGCCCGCCCTGCATCCACCGCAGGAGACTCCACCACAGGAGCCGGAGGAAGGACCAGCCATGCCCTTCGCGAACTTCAAGGTCCCCGAGAAGACCCTGACCCCGCGGCAGAAGGAGGAGATCGTCACCCGCACCACCGAGCTGTACGTCGAGATCTACGGCGAACGCGCCCGCGGCACCACCCTGGTACTGGTCGAGGAGGTCGCCGACGGCGGCTGGGGCGTCTCCGGCGAGGTGCTGACGCTCGCCGCGCTCGGCGGGGCGGCACCGGCCGGCACCGGCGACGCCTGACCGCACGGTGGCCGTCCGGGGCAGGGCGGCCGTCCGAGGCAGGGCGGCACCGCGCACGCGCCCCTGCCCGGCGGCCGGCCTCGTGCCCGGCGAGAGGGACCGCCCGGAGCCGCCGCCGGCCGGGGCGGGGCGCCGCCTCGGCCGGGGCCCGGTGCGGGCCTGACTACACCGGGGCCCGGTGCGGCCGCGGGGCCGTCAGGGCCGCGGAGGCGGCTCCGATGAGGCCGGCGTCCGTCCCCGTCCGGGCCGGGGCCACCGTGAGTCCGCGGACGAAGGAGAGCGTCGCGTAGCGGTGCAGCGCCCGCCGCAGCGGCGCGAACAGCACCTCGCCCGCCCCGGCCACGCCGCCGCCCACGACGGCGATGTCGATCTCGACCAGGGTCGCCGTGGCGGCGATCCCGGCCGCAAGCGCCTGGGCCGCGCGCTCGAAGGAGGCCACCGCCGCGGGGTCCCCCTCGCGGGCGGCGGCGGCCACCGCGGCGGCCGAGGCGTCGGCGCCGGGGCCCGGGCGCCAGCCGTTCTCGGCGGCCCGGCGGGCGATGTTGGGGCCGCTCGCGATCCGTTCGACGCAGCCGCGTGCTCCGCAGGGGCAGGCGTCGCCGTCCAGGTCGACACTGATGTGGCCGATGTGGCCGGCGTTCCCGGTGGGGCCGGTGTGCAGGCGGCCGTCCAGCACCAGGCCGCCGCCGACTCCGGTGGAGACGACCATGCAGAGCGCGTTCCGGTGGCCGCGGGCGGCTCCGCGCCAGTGCTCGGCGGCCGTGACGGCCACTCCGTCGCCGACGAGTTCCACCGGAAGCCCGCCGGCCGCCTCCGAGACCCGGGAGACGAGCGGGAAGCCGCGCCAGGCCGGGATGTTGACCGGGCTGACCGTGCCCACCGAGCGGTCCACCGGCCCGGCGCTGCCGATGCCCACCGCCGTGACGGCGGGCCACAGGGGCGAGGCCGCGAGGTCGGCAAGGACCTCCGCGACCGCCGCCATCACGGTGTCGGCGTCCTCCCGCGCGGGCGTCGGGCGCCGGCTGCGCAGCAGCAGCGCCCCCTCGCCGTCCACCAGCGCTCCGGCGATCTTGGTGCCGCCGATGTCGAGCGCGGCGACGAGGCTGGTCTGCATCGGTGTGCGATCCCCCGGGAGGCTGTCGGACGTGGAGCTCTGCGCCCAGTCTCCCCCGGCATGACAACGTTGTCCAGGCACTATGCCGGATGTCCCAGCTTCCCATACCATCGGTAGCCGTCCGCCCGCCCCCGACCCGAAGGCGCATCGTGGCCGATCCGACCCGCCCGCTCCCGTCAGCAGGCAGCCCCAGGGGCCCCGAACCGCGGTACGGGAACCGGCCGACGATGAAGGACGTCGCGGCGCATGCCGGTGTCGGGCTGAAGACCGTCTCACGGGTGGTCAACGGGGAGCCGGGCGTCACCCCGGACACCGAGCGCCGGGTCCAGGAGTCGATCGAGTCGCTCGGATTCCGCCGCAACGACAGCGCGCGGGTGCTCAGGAAGGGCCGCACGGCCTCCGTCGGACTGGTGCTGGAGGATCTGGCCGACCCGTTCTACGGACCGCTCAGCCGCGCGGTGGAGGAGGTCGCCCGGGCCCACGGGGCGCTGCTGATCAACGGTTCCAGCGCGGAGGACCCGGGCCGCGAGCAGGAGTTGGCCCTGGCCCTGTGCGCGCGGCGGGTCGACGGGCTGATCGTGATCCCGGCGGGTGACGACCACCGGTATCTGGAGCCGGAGATCCGGGCGGGCGTGGCCACGGTCTTCGTCGACCGCCCCGCCGGGCGCATCGAGGCGGACGCGGTGCTCTCCGACAGCTTCGGCGGTGCCCGCGCGGGCACCGCGCACCTCCTCGCCCACGGCCACCGCCGCATCGCCTTCATCGGCGACCAGCCGCGGATCCACACGGCCGCCGAGCGTCTGCGCGGCTACCGTGCGGCGATGGAGGACGCCGGAGCGCGGATCGACGACTCCTGGGTGTCGCTCGGCTCGACGGCACCGGAGCGGGTCCGCGGGGCGCTCGCCGCGATGCTGGACGCGGCCGAGCCGGTGACGGCGGTCCTCGCGGGCAACAACCGGGTGACGGTCACCGTGGTCAGGCATCTCGCCGCGCGCGACCGCCCGGTGGCGCTCGTGGGCTTCGACGACATCGAACTGGCGGACCTGCTCGGGATCACGGTGATCGCCCAGGACGCGGCGGCGCTGGGGCGCACGGCGGCGGAGCGGCTGTTCCGCCGCCTGGACGGGGTCAGGGAGGCCCCGGCTCGGGTGACGCTGGAGACGCGGCTGATCCCGCGCGGCTCCGGGGAGCTGGCCCCCGCCGACTGAGGGCGCCGCCGGGGCCCGCCGAGGGGCCCCGCAGCCCGCCGGAGGGCTCGGGGCCCCGGTCCGGGCGGGACCGGGACCCCGAGCGGTCCACAAGCCGATGCGGTGGCCCCTTCCGGGCACCCGGAGCGGCCGCGGCAGGGTGACACCGGGGCGACGGGGCGACGGGGCGACGGGCACAGAACCGGACCACGCAACAGCGCGAACACCGGGGCGCCCGCGGACCCGTGGCTCGCGCTCGACCGCCTGGCCCTGCCTACAGCCGGTCCCCCCTGCCGGGCGGTTCCGGAGGATGCATCCCGCCACCGTCCTTGACGTCCCTTTCACAGGTGGGGCGGTCGTAGGACTGGTCGTTGGGGATCAGCAACACTCCGGCAACCTGCTCGGGGCGGTCGACGGCGAGCCAGTGGTCGCCGGTGAGGGGATCGTCGGCCGGCCCGAAGGCCTCGGAGGAGGAAACCGTCTGACACCCCAGCACCACACGCCTCCTGTCGACCGCGCAGGCGTCCACTGCGGGGTCGGAGGAGTATGCGTCGGCGCCGTCGAAGCGGAAGCGGAAGTGGACCCGGTCGCCTTCGGCGGGCACCTGCGGGTGGGGCTCGAGGCGCCAGTCGACGACCGAGGCCGTGACGCGGAGAGGCTGCCCGTACGTGTCAACGACCTGCACCCGGACAGCGGCCTTGCCGCGCTCCGCCGTCGTGTCGGTGCAGACCCAGGACGAGCAGCCGGACAGGGCGAGAACCGCCAGAGCCGGCGGGGCGAGGGCGAACGCCCTTGCAGACAACACCGAGAGGACCTCCGGTCGGGGTGGGGCGGGGCAGCGTATCCCGGGGTCCGGCAGCTGCCGGTGACGGCGGCGAGCGCCCGCGGGGGCGAAGCCGACGCGCGGAGGAACCCGGTGAACCGGGCGGGTGGCCAGGGATACGCAGCGGCCTCCGGCAGGCGCCCTTCTCAGCGGGAGGTGGCGGTGAGGTCGCCGCGGCGCGGGGCGGCGAAGGCGTCCAGCTGGGCGCGGGTGAGCCCGGTGGCCCGGGCGACCTCCGGGGCGTCCAGGGCACCGCAGTCGATGCCCCGCAGCAGGTAGGAGCCGAGGGCCTTGGCGGTGGCCGGCTCGTCCATCACGTCGCCGCCCGCGCGCCCCGCGTACGCCGACAGCCGTGCGGCGGCCTGCTCGAAGCCCTCGCGGTAGAAGGCGAAGACGGCGGCGTAGCGCGTGGGCAGGTGCCCGGGGTGCATGTCCCAGCCCTGGTAGTAGGCGCGGGCCAGGGCGCGGCGGGTGAGCCCGTAGTGGAGCCGCCAGGCCTCGTGCACGCGCTCGGTCGGGCCCACCGGCAGCACGTTGGTGGAGCCGTCGCTCACGCGCACCCCGGTACCGGCGGCGGCGACCTGCATCACGGCCTTGGCGTGGTCGGCGGCGGGATGGTCGCCGGCCTGGTGGGCGGCGCTGACACCGAGGCAGGCGCTGTAGTCGAAGGTGCCGTAGTGGAGTCCGGTGGCCCGGCCCTCGGCCGCGTCGATCATGCGGGCGACCGTGGCGGTGCCGTCCGGGCCGAGGATCGCCTGGCTGGTCTCGATCTGGATCTCGAACCCGATCCGCCCGGCGGGCAGGCCGCGGGCCTTCTCGAACTCCTCGACGAGCCGCACCATCGCGGTGACCTGCTCGGTGTAGGTGACCTTGGGCAGGGTGAGGACCAGCCCGTCGGGAAGGCCGCCCGCGTCCATGAGACCGGTGAGGAACACGTCGAGGGTGCGGATGCCCCGCTCCCGGACCGCGGCCTCCATGCACTTCATGCGGATGCCCGCGTAGGGCGGGGCGGTGCCGTCCGCCCATGCCCTTGCCAGCAGGCGGGCGGCGCGGGCGGCGTCGCGGTCCTCGTCCGTGCCTCCGTAGCCGTCCTCGAAGTCGATGCGCAGATCCTCGACGGGCTCGCGTTCGAGCTTGGCGCGGACCCGCGCGTGGACGGGCTCGGCGAGATGGCCGGGGAGGCCCAGGACGCGGGCGAGGGCGGCGGCGTCGGGGGCGTGCTCGTCGAGGGCGGCGAGCGCCGACTCCCCCCATGTGCGGACGGTGTCGGCGGCGAAGGACTCGGCCGGGACGTAGACGGTGTGGACGGGCTGGCGGGTACCGGGGTCCCCGGGGTAGCGGCGTGCGAGTTCGGCGTCCACCGCCGCGAGGGAGGCGCCGACGCCCTCGACGACCGCACCGGCGAGACTCGTCGCCACCGTCTCCTGCTGACCCATTCCCGCACCCTCCGCACATCCGCGACCTCCGGAAGAGGTCGTTTTCCGCTGACCGGAATCGAGATTCCATTGCAACATTCTGTTGAATGAAGGTAGTCCGCGGCCGCGACCTGCGTCAATGGTGTCCCGCAACCGGCAGGGGCCGCACGGTGGATCTCCACCGTGCGGCCCCTGCGCGGGAGGATGCGGTCAGCCCTTGCGGGTCCTGACCTCCTCGGTCAGCTGCGGGACGACGTCGAACAGGTCGCCGACCACGCCGTAGTCGACCAGCTCGAAGATCGGGGCCTCGGCGTCCTTGTTGATGGCGACGATGGTCTTCGAGGTCTGCATGCCGGCGCGGTGCTGGATGGCGCCGGAGATGCCGGACGCGATGTACAGCTGCGGCGACACGGACTTGCCGGTCTGACCGACCTGGTTGGTGTGCGGGTACCAGCCGGCGTCGACGGCGGCGCGGGAGGCGCCGACGGCGGCACCGAGGGAGTCGGCGAGCGCCTCGATGACCGCGAAGTTCTCGGCGCCGTTGACACCGCGGCCGCCGGAGACGACGATCGCGGCCTCGGTCAGCTCCGGGCGGCCCGTGGACTCACGGGGGGTGCGGGAGACGATCCGGGTGCCGGTGGCCTTCTCGGAGAAGGACACGGACAGCGCCTCCACGGCGCCGGCGGCGGGAGCAGCCTCGACGGCGGCCGAGTTGGGCTTCACCGTGATGACCGGAGTGCCCCTGCTCACCCGCGACTTGGTGGTGAAGGACGCGGCGAAGACGGACTGGGTGGCGACCGGGCCCTCGTCACCGGCCTCCAGGTCCACGGCGTCGGTGATGATGCCGGAACCGATGCGGACCGCGAGACGGGCGGCGATCTCCTTGCCCTCGGCGGAGGAGGGGACCAGCACGGCAGCCGGGGAGACGGCCTCGTGGGCGGCCTGGAGCGCGTCCACCTTCGGGACGACGAGGTACTCGGCGAACTCCGGGGCGTCGGCGGTGAGCACCCTGACCGCACCGTGCTCGGCGAGCGTGGCGGCGGTGTCGGCGGCACCGGCGCCCAGGGCGACGGCGACCGGCTCGCCGATACGGCGGGCCAGCGTCAGCAGCTCCAGGGTGGGCTTGCGAACGGCGCCGTCCACGTGGTCGACGTAGACGAGAACTTCAGCCATGGGACTTCTTCTCTCCTGCTTGCGAGGTTGAAGGGGGCGGTGGGTGGCCGAAGCCTCAGATGAACTTCTGGCTCGCGAGGAACTCGGCGAGCTGCTTGCCGCCCTCACCCTCGTCCTTGACGATCGTGCCGGCGGTGCGGGCCGGACGCTCGGCGGCCGAGTCGACCGCGGTCCAGGCGCCGCCGAGGCCGACCTCCTCGGCCTCGATGTCCAGGTCGGACAGGTCCAGGGACTCGACCGGCTTCTTCTTGGCGGCCATGATGCCCTTGAAGGACGGGTAGCGGGCCTCGCCCGACTGGTCCGTCACGGACACGACGGCCGGCAGGGACGCCTCCAGCTGCTCGCTGGCCGTGTCGCCGTCGCGGCGCCCGGTCACCTTGCCGTCCTCGACCGAGACCTCGGACAGCAGCGTGACCTGCGGAACGCCCAGACGCTCGGCGAGGAGGGCGGGCAGCACGCCCATGGTGCCGTCGGTGGAGGCCATGCCGGCGATGACCAGGTCGTAGCCGGTCTTCTCGATCGCCTTGGCCAGGACCAGCGAGGTACCGAGCGCGTCGGTGCCGTGCAGGTCGTCGTCCTCGACGTGGACGGCCTTGTCCGCGCCCATGGACAGCGCCTTGCGCAGGGCGTCCTTGGCGTCCTCGGGGCCGACGGTGAGCACGGTGACCTCGGCGTCGTCCGCGTCCTCGGCGATCTGGAGCGCCTGCTCGACCGCGTACTCGTCCAGCTCCGACAGCAGGCCGTCGACGTCGTCGCGGTCGACGGTCAGGTCATCGGCGAAGTGCCGGTCGCCGGTGGCGTCGGGCACGTACTTCACACAGACAACGATCCTCAGGCTCACGCCGGCTCTCCTACTGCATCGTCTCTACTGGAATGCCTTGTGAACGCAGCATAGGCGTCCGAAGGGGCGGATCCCGGTCGGGGCGGGCCTGCGCTCCGACCAAAATATTACTCGCCAGTACACCCGTTCCGTTACCGCTAAGCAAGCGCTTGGGCTGTGATCTCGGCAACGGAACACCTGGTCAGTCCCGCAGGGCGGTGAAGCGGCCCTGGTGGTAGACCAGGGGGCGCAGCCCGCTGTGCCCGACGTCCCCGGCGAGGACCTCGGCCAGCACCACACGGTGGTCCCCGGCCGGGACGCGCGCCGTGATGCGGCAGACGAGGAAGCCCATGGCCCCCTCCAGGAGCGGCACGCCCTGCGGCCCCCTGCGCCAGCGGGTGGGCGGGGCGAAGCGGTCGGCCCCGCTGCGGGCGAAGGTGGCGGCGAGCTCCTCCTGGCCCTCGGCGAGGAGGTGCACCCCCACGTGCCCGGCCTCGGCCAGGACCGGCCAGCTGGAGGAGCCGGTGCCGACACCGAAGGAGATCATCGGGGGCTCGGCGGAGACGGAGGTCACCGAGGTGGCGGTGAACCCGACGGGGCGCTCCCCGCGGGCCGTGATCACCGCGACCCCGGCCGCGTGGCGGCGGAAGACGGAGCGGAGCAGCTCCGGCCCGCCGGATACGGGGGCGCCGGTGGCGGAGCGCTGGGGCGTGATGGCGGCGGGTGCGGTGCGCGGGACGGAACGGAGGTCGGCCGACGCGGTCATGGAGGTGTCCTTCTGCGGTGGAGGCGAACTAGGCGGCAGCGGCGGCAGCCTGACAGAGCGCGCTCGCGACACGGCGGAGGTCGACATGAACCCGGCCGTGGAGAAGGATTTCCTGGTGCACGGGGATCAGCCTGACGATGATTGCGGTGTGCAGTCAAGCGCGCACCGGGCAATGGGACCCACCTCACGGCGCGTCACAGGATCCGCCCGAGCGCGGCGATGACGTCCGCGGTACGCGGGGCTCCGGCGGCGCGGGCGGCGACACGCCCCCGGGCGTCCAGCACGAGGACCGTCGGCGTGCGCTCGATCCCGAGGCGGCGGACCAGGTGCAGCCGCGACTCGGCGTCGATCTCCACATGCGCCACGCCGTCGACCATGGCCGCGACGGAGGCCAGGGTGCGGCGGGTGGCACGGCACGGCTGGCAGAACGCCGTGGAGAACTGCACCAGGGTGGCGCGCGCACCCCGCGGGGCGCCGAGTTCCGCCTCCCCGAGCGCGCCCACCGGTGCTCCGGGGGCGTGCTCCCGGCGTGCGCCGCGCGCGCCGGCGGCGCCGTGCGGGAGCCCGCCCGCCCCGGTCCCGTCCGCGGGCCGGGGCCCGCTGCCTTCCTGGTCGGCCACCGTGCGATCCTCTTCCTGTCGTGTCCGGGCACCCCCGTCAACCACGAGCGGGCGGGTGGGGATTCCCGGCAGCGTGATCCCTCGGCGGCGGAACGTGACGAGAATCTCGCCGGGCCGCGCCCCGGGGGCTGGTCTGCGGCCCGCTCATGGGGCACGATCGGCCAGACGGCCAAAACCTACGGCCGCGTAACTTCTACCGGGAGACCCCTCCCCGGGTACGACGAAAGGGTCCTCCCCAGATGGCAGAGCTCGTCTATCGGCCGGTCGTCGGCGCCGCCCTCACGATGTTCAAGGCGCTCGACCTGAAGATCGACACTCAGGGTTCCGAGCACATCCCCCGCACCGGGGGCGCCGTCCTGGTGAGCAACCACATCAGCTACCTGGACTTCATCTTCACCGGCCTCGCCGCACTGCCGCAGAAGCGCCTGGTGCGCTTCATGGCGAAGGACTCGGTCTTCCGCCACAAGGTCTCGGGACCGCTGATGCGCGGCATGAAGCACATCCCGGTGGACCGCAAGCAGGGCGAGGCCGCGTACCGGCACGCCCTCGACGCGCTGCGTGCGGGGGAGATCGTGGGCGTCTTCCCCGAGGCGACGATCTCGCAGTCCTTCACCCTGAAGTCCTTCAAGTCGGGCGCCGCCCGCCTCGCCCAGGAGGCGGGGGTGCCGCTGATCCCCATGGCCCTGTGGGGGACCCAGCGCCTGTGGACCAAGGGGCGCCCGCGGAACTTCAAGCGCTCCCACATCCCGGTGACCATCCGCGTCGGCGAGCCGCTGGAGGCCCCGGCGGACCAGTACGCGGGGGCGATCACGCGCCGGCTGCGCGAGCGGGTGCAGGAGCTGCTGGAGGCCGCGCAGCGCGCCTACCCCGTCCGCACGAAGGACGCCACCGACACCTGGTGGATCCCCGCCCATCTCGGCGGCACCGCGCCCACCCCGGCCGAGGTGCGCGAGAGCCGCTGAGGACGCCGCGGGCGGTGCGGAGCACCGCCCGCGCACCCGGGCCGCGACCGCCGGGCGGGACGGCACGTCAGGAGGCCGGGCCCGCGAGGGTGATCCGGGCGCCCGGGCTGAGGCGCTCCAGGTGCCCGGCGAGCTCCTCGGCGGCGGCCTGCAGCGCCCCGTCGGCCGGGGACATCCCCTCCAGCAGGAAGAGCGCGTTCCCCGACTCCGCGGTGAGGCGGGTGCGCACGCCCTGGCGCCAGTTCCAGCGCCGGCAGGTCACGCCCCGGTCGTCGCACCAGACGACCTCGCCGGGCTCGGGCCGCTCCTCGACGGGCCTGCCCTCCGCGGTGGTGGCGAAGGGCTCGTCCCCGCGGGCGCGGACCAGGCGCATGCCGCCCTCGATGCGGTCGGCGTCCTCGCCGCCCAACGGAACGAGGTGGGCGACGCTGACGGCGTTGTAGAGGTCCACCAGCGGGTTGATCCGCGGGAGCCCGCCGTCCGCGAGCGCGCGCCGGGCGAGCGCCTCGGCGGAGTTGCGGGTCCGGGAGGGCTTGGCACCGAACGCGCTGTACGCCCGGCGCCAGGCGGCCATGTGCGGGTCCTCGTGGGGCGGGCGGCCGCCGAGGCGGTCGGCGAGCCTCCGTGCGGCGTCGTCGAGGAGGGCGGCGGTCGCGTCCCCGCCCCCGAGGGTGCCGTCGAGGCCGCGGGCCTCGACGGCCACGTACAGGAAGCCGGGCGCGAGCGCCCGCACCTCGTCGGCGACGGTGAGCGAGAGGGGCATGGCAAGCCGTTCGGTCGTAAGGAGGGCGGCCCACCGGGCGGGACGCACCACGGGGCCGGGCGGTCGGGTTCGGCGGGCGGAGCCCGCGGACCGCCCCCTCATAGTGCCATACAAAGAACCATCCAGTGCAGTTCGTTGGACTCCCGCGGTGGGGGCCCCGCCCCCCGGCGGCTCCGCACCCGCCGGGGGGCGGGGCACCCGATGCGCTGCGTGCCGCTGGGAGGCGGGCAGGCCGGGCGCCTCCTCGGTGCCGACGGCCGGGCGGGCGCCCCGGGGCCGCCGGCACCGCCCGCGGCGGGCCCGGCACAGGCCCGGCGGGCGCACCGGAGTGCCTCCACACGCCCGTGCGCCCGGTGGGACGTCGATCGACGTCCCACCGGGCGCACGGTCCGGGCGGTGGTGCGTACGCGCGACCACCGCGTGGCGCTCAGGCGGCCGACTCCTCCTTGAGGGCCTGGACGAAGGCGTCCACGTCCCCCTCGGTGGTGTCGAAGGAGCACATCCAGCGCACGTCCCCGGCCGCCTCGTCCCAGAAGTAGAAGCGGAAGCGCTTCTGCAGGCGGCGGGTCACCTCCTGGGGAAGGCGCGCGAAGACCGCGTTGGCCTGCACGGGGTAGAGGATCTCCACACCGTCCACCCCGCGCACGCCCTCGGCCAGCCGCTGCGCCATGGCGTTGGCGTGGCGCGCGTTGCGCAGCCAGAGGTCCTTGGCGAGCAGGGCCTCGAACTGCACCGACAGGAAGCGCATCTTGGAGGCGAGCTGCATGGACATCTTGCGCACGTGCTTCATGTGGCTGACCGCGTCCGGGTTCAGCACCACCACGGCCTCGCCGAACAGCATGCCGTTCTTGGTGCCGCCGAGGGTGAGCACGTCCACGCCGGCCGCGTTGGTGAAGGCCCGCATGGGCACGTCCAGCGAGGCCGCGGCGTTGGCTATGCGGGCGCCGTCGAGGTGCACCTTCATACCGAGTCCGTGGGCGTGCTCGACCAGGGCGCGGACCTCGTCCACCGTGTAGACGGTGCCCAGCTCGGTGTTCTGGGTGAGCGAGACCACCTGGGGCATGGCCCGGTGCTCGTCCTCCCAGCCCCAGGCCTGGCGGTCGACGAGCTCGGGGGTGAGCTTGCCGTCGGGCGTCGGCACGGTGAGCAGCTTCAGGCCGCCCATGCGCTCCGGCGCCCCGCCCTCGTCCACGTTGATGTGCGCGGACTCGGCGCAGACCACGGCGCCCCAGCGGTCGGTGAGCGCCTGGAGGGCGGTCACGTTGGCGCCGGTGCCGTTGAAGACGGGGAACACCTGCGCGGAGGAGCCGAAGTGGCTGTGCATGATCCGCTGGAGGTGCTCGGTGTACTCGTCCTCGCCGTAGGCGACCTGGTGCCCCTCGTTGGCTACCGCGAGGGCCGCCAGGACCTCGGGGTGAACTCCGGCGTAGTTGTCGCTGGCGAAGCCGCGTACGGCCGGGTCGTGGTGACGCCGGGCGTCGGTCTTCACGGGGCGGGGGTCAGCCACAGGCGCTGTCCGTTCACTTCCTCGGCGGGCCGGTCCCACACTCCGGCGATGGCGTCGGCCAGTTCCTTCACGTCGGTGAAGCCCGCGAACTTCGCATTGGGCCGCTCCGCGCGCATGGCGTCGTGGACCAGTGCCTTGACCACCAGGATCGCAGCCGCCGCCACGGGCCCCTGCTCGCCCCCCGCCTTGCGGAAGGAGTCGGCCACGGCCAGCGTCCACGCCTCGGCGGCCGCCTTGGCGGCGGAGTAGGCCGCGTTGCCCGCGGTGGGCTTGCTGGCACCCGCCGCGCTGATGAGCAGGTAGCGCCCGCGGTCGCTGCGGGCGAGGCCGTCGTGGAAGGCGAGGGAGGTGTTCTGCACGGTGCGGATGAGCAGCTTCTCCAGCAGGGTCCAGTCCGCGGGGTCCGTCTCGGTGAACCCCTTGCTGCCGCGCCAGCCGCCGACCAGGTGCACCAGGCCGTCGATGCGCCCGAACTCCTTCTCGGTGCGTGCGGCCCACTCGCGGGTCGCCCCGAGGTCGAGCAGGTCGACGGTGTCACCGGTGACGGTGGCGCCTCCGTGTGCGTAGCGGGCCGCGTCCACGGCCTCGGCCAGGCGCTCGGCGTCCGCGTCGGAGGCCACCACGGTGGCCCCCGCCTCGGCCAGGCGCAGCAGCGTGGCCCGGCCCGCGGGGCCCGCGGCTCCCGCCACGGCGATCACGGCACCCTCGAGTGCCCCGTTGCCGTTGGTGTCCATGCTGGTCGCCTCCTGGGTCGTCGACGTCACGCGGCAGCTCCGGAAGCCTGCCCGATGCCGGCCGTCCCGACGCCCGCGGCGGCGGAGGCGGCGGTGATCCCCTTGGTGGAGGCGATCACGTGCTTCAGCTTCTTGGAGAGCGCCTCATAGAACATGCTCAGGGGAAACTCGTCCGCGAGCACATCGTCGACCAGCTTGCGGGGCGGCAGGCCCAGGTCCAGGGCGTCGGGGCCCTTGGCCCAGCGGGAGCCGGGGTGCGGGGCGAGGTAGGTGGAGACCAGCTCGTAGGCGGCGAACCAGTGCACCAGCTTGGGACGGTCGATGCCCTCGCGGTACAGGGTCTCGATCTCGGCGCAGAGCTGGTTGGTGACCTGCGGCGCGCGCTCCCAGTCGATCTTCAGCGTGTTGTCGGTCCAGCGCACCACGTCGTGCTTGTGGAGGTAGGCGAAGAGCAGCTGGCCGCCGAGCCCGTCGTAGTTGCGGACGCGGTCGCCGGAGACCGGGAAGCGGAACATCCGGTCGAAGAGCACGGCGTACTGCACGTCGCGGCCGTGCTCGTTGCCCTCGGCCTCCAGCGCGACGGCCTCCTTGAAGGCGGTCAGGTCGCAGCGCAGCTCCTCCAGCCCGTACATCCAGAAGGGCTGGCGCTGCTTGATCATGAAGGGGTCGAAGGGGAGGTCGCCGTGGCTGTGGGTGCGGTCGTGGACCATGTCCCACAGGACGAACGCCTTCTCGCAGCGCTCCTGGTCGCCGATCATCTCGCGGATGTCCTCCGGCAGCTCCAGCCCGAGGATGCGCACGGCCTCCGAGGTCACGGCGCGGAAGCGGGCGGCCTCGCGGTCGCAGAAGATGCCGCCCCAGGTGAAGCGCTCGGGCGCCTCGCGCACGGCGATGGTCTCCGGGAAGAGGACGGCGGAGTTGGTGTCGTACCCGGCCGTGAAGTCCTCGAAGGTGATGCCGCAGAAGAGCGGGTTGTCGTAGCGGGTGCGCTCCAGCTCCGCCAGCCAGTCCGGCCAGACCATCCGGAGCACGACGGCTTCCAGGTTGCGGTCGGGGTTGCCGTTCTGGGTGTACATGGGGAAGACCACGAGGTGCTGGAGGCCGTCCTCGCGGGCCGCGGCCGGCTGGAAGGCGAGCAGCGAGTCGAGGAAGTCGGGGACGGCGAAGCCGCCCTCGGCCCAGGCACGCAGGTCGGCCACGAGCGCCCGGTGGTAGGCGTCGTCGTGCGGGAGCAGCGGGGAGAGCTCCTCCACCGCGGCGACGACGCGCTCGACGGCGGCCTCGGCGGCCGCGCGGTCGGGGGCGCCCTCGGCGTCGAAGTCGATCGACCCGTCCTTGGACTGCCAGGGGCGGATCTCCTCGACGGCATTCTTGAGCACCGGCCAGCTCGGGTGGTCGATCACCCGCCCGTCGCGGGATATGGCGCCGTCGGCAGCGTCCTGCACAAGAATTTCCGTCATGTCACGTCCTTCACGGGAGAACCTCGCGTCCCGCCACGGTAACTGGGGGCAGTTCCTCCGGACAAGTGGCCACCTGGGAAATTCTCCTGCACAGCGGCTCGATCGCCGCATTTTTTCCGGCGAAGCCAGGGCGTGACACATGGTTCCTGGACATCCGGGTAGACGCCGGCCTCCACGCCGGACGGAGGCCCGGACCCACCCCCCGGGCCCGCCCGGGGGTGGCTCCCCGGACCCGGGCGGGCGCCGGGGGGCGCGTATCGGACACCCTGCGCACGAGCGGGTACACCGCGTCACCGCGCCGCTAGGCTGGCCCCACGGGCGGCCGGGCGGGTGGTCCGCCCGGCGGGGCCGCCGTCGACGGAAGCGGGAGAGCCGTGACGTTTCTCACCATCGGTCACCGGGGGGTGATGGGCGTCGAGCCCGAGAACACCCTGCGCTCCTTCGTCCGCGCGGAGCGCTGCGGCATGGACGCGATCGAACTCGACCTCCACCTCAGCAAGGACGGCGCGCTCGCCGTGATGCACGACGCCGACGTCGACCGCACGACGGACGGGAGCGGGCCGGTCGCCGGGAAGACCCTCGCCGAGCTGCGGCGCCTCGACGCCGGCCTGGGCGAGCGGGTGCCCGTCTTCGAGGAGGTGCTCGACGCCGTCCGCTCGCCGATCCAGGCGGAGATCAAGGACGTGGCGGCCGCACGGGCCCTTGCCGAGGTGATGGAGCGCCGCGGACTGGTGCCGCGGGTGGAGGTGTCCTCCTTCCACGACGAGGCGGTGGCGGAGATCGCGGCGCTCGTCCCGGGTGTGCGCACGGTGCTCATCGCGAGCCGGTGGGAGGCGGACGTGGTCGAGCGGGCGCAGGCCGCGGGCGCCGCGGCGCTCGCCCTGGACATCCGGCGCCTGACGCTGGAGACCGCGGAGCGGGCCCGGGGGGCCGGCCTGCGGCTGATCGGCTGGGTGGTCAACACGCCGGAGCAGCTGCGGCTGGCGCGTGCACTCGAACTCGACGGCGTGACCACGGACTACCCCGGGATCCGCCGTACCGGCCGGTTCACGGCCTGAACCGGCCGGCGCCGGAGCGGCCCGGGGCCGGCGTGCCGGCGGTGGCCGGAGCGGCCCGGGCGCACCGATCCGGGGCGGGTCAGACGGCGGGGGCGGCCTCGGCGGCGGCATCGCCGGTGGCCTCGGCGGCCGTGAGGTCCTTCACGAGGAGCTCGAAGACCAGGTCGTCACGCTGGGGGATGCCGAAGCGCTCGTCGCCGTAGGGGAAGGGGGTCGTCTCGCCCGTGCGGCGGTAGCCGCGCCGCTCGTACCAGGCGATGAGCTCCTCGCGCACGGAGATCACGGTCATGTGCATCTCGCGGACGCCCCACGCGCGCACCGCCCTGCGCTCCGCCTCGGCGAGGACCCGGCGGCCCACGCCCCCGCCCTGGAGACCGGGACGGACGGCGAACATCCCGAAGTAGGCCGCCTCCCCGCGGTGCTCCAGCTGGCAGCAGGCCACGGTCTCCCCGTCCCGCTGCGCCAGCAGCAACCTGCTCCCCGGCGCCGTGACCACCGCGAGCACGCCCTCGGGGTCGGTGCGCTGACCCTGGAGGATGTCCGCCTCGGTGGTCCAGCCGGCGCGGCTGGCGTCGCCGCGGTAGGCGGACTCGACCAGCCGGACCAGCTCCGGTACGTCGCCCGCGGCCGCGTCCCGGTAGGTGAGCTCCGCGCTCTCCGGGGTCGTGGCGGTGTCCATGGGCGGCTCCGTTCCTGCGGGTGCCGTGCGGCACGGTGGGGGCGACTGGCGCTCGCAGCCTAGCGCGCCGCCCCGGCGGCACCGCAGCCCCGCGCCCGCCCCCGGCGGCGGCCGCGGGGCGCCGGGTGGTGTGCGTCACTTGCGCGGCCGGGCGGTCCCGCGGCCCGCCGCGCGCTCATAGGCTGGGGCCATGATGGTCTCGCTCGCGCTGCTGCTGCTCGGCGCCGTGGTCGCCGTCGCCGCCCCGCGTCTGATGATGCGCGGCGACTGGGCGGAGCGCGAGCCCGTCGTCGCCCTGTGGTTCTGGCAGTGCGTGGTGGCCGCGGTCCTGCTGTCCTTCGCCCTGTCGATGACGCTCAGCGCCGCCGCCGCCTGGCAGCTGGTCCGCGGACATGTCTTCGCCCCCGCACCGCACGGTGTCGTCGAGGCCTACGCCCTGGCCGCCTACGGCCCCTGGTCGGCGGTGCTGGCGCTGGCACTGGCCTGCGGCGGCGCCTGGACGGGCGCGATGCTGGCCCGGGAGGTCGCCCGGGCGCACACGCGGCGCCGCCGTCGCCGCCGGGAGCTGCTGGTGCGCTCCCCGCTGCTGCCCGGCGAGGAGCCGGGCGAGGGGCCCCTGGTGGTCCTGGAGGAGGACCGGCCCGGCGCCTGGTGGCTGCCGGGTGCGGCCCCGCGGCTCGTCGTCACCACGGCGGCCCTGCGCCGGCTCAAGGGCCGCCAGCTCGACGCGGTGCTCGCCCACGAGCAGGGCCACGCCGACGCGCGGCACGACTGGCTGCTGCACTGCTCCTCGGCGCTGGCCGGCGGGTTCCCGCAGATCCCCGTCTTCGCGGCGTTCCGCGACGAGATGCACCGGCTGGTGGAGCTGGCCGCGGACGATGTCGCCTCCCGCCGCTTCGGGCGGCTGACGGTCGCGCTCGCCCTCGTGGAACTCAACGAGGGGCGCGGGGTGTTCGGTCCCTGCCCGACCGCCGACGCCCAACTGCCCCAGCGGGTGCACCGGCTGCTGAGCGCGGTGCCCCGGCTGACCGCCGGACGCCGGCTGCGACTGACCGCGACGGCCGCGCTGGTGCCGGTGGTTCCGCTGCTCGTGGCCTTTGTGCCGGGTCTGCGCGCGCTGGGCTAGGGCCCTCGGGGCCTGCGGAGATCCAACACGCTGCCTCGGCATCCTCGGTGGTGCCGCGGCGGGGAGTCTCCCGACATCTGCTCGCCGAGGGTCAGGACGGGACCCGGCGTCCTCGACGTCCGCTCACGTCCTCACCCCGCAGCACCCGAGGGTGCCACTGGGCCTTTTCCATCTTCACCCTGAGCTGGCCAGATGCAGGGCGAGGACGGCCTGGACGAGGCTGGTGATCCGGGTGGTCGAGCACCGCAGTCTGCGAAGGAGCCGCCAGGACTTGAGGGTGGCGACGGCCTGTTCGACGAGGGCTCGGATCTTCGCAGGGGACCGGTTCACCGCCTGCTGGCCTGCGGAGAGGGTCTCCCACCGTCCCCAGCACACGGGATGCGGACCGTGCCGCCGGCACCTCGGTATCCCTTGTCGGCCCAGCACGGGATGCCTGCCTCGGCCAAGGCATTGACGATGCCGTGTTCGCGGGCCGCGCGGACGTCGTGGACGGCGCCGGGCAGCGCCGGTGAGGCCCACAGCAGCCGACCGAAGGGATCAGCGATGACCTGCACGTTCATCCCGTGCCTCTTGCGCTTGCCGGAGTAGAACGACCGGTCCGCGGCGATGCGGTCGATCGGCAGGAGCGTGCCGTCCAGGATCAGGTACGCCTTGGCCGAAGCGGTCCGCACCACGTCGGTCAGGACCGGGGCGAGAGCGGCCAGGAGTTCGACCGCCTCGGTCACATCGCGGTAGGCCGTCGTGGTGCCAATGCCGAAGCCTGCCGCGAGCTGGGCATAGGTGTGGCCCATCCGCAGATGGGCGAGGGTGAGCAGGGCCTGGCGACCGGCGGTCAGGCACCGCCAACGGGAGCCGATCGCGCGACGGTGGCGCCGCAGCTGCTGCATGAGGAAGCGGAGGGCGGAGCTGGACACGTCGACGCCCGACGGGCAAACAAGCACGTGAAGCCTCTGGTGGAGACGGTTCTCTTGGTCGAAAACCCATCTACCAGGGGCTTCACCACGTTGTCAGCCCAACAGCCCCACGCCCGAACCAGGTTGGAAAAGGCTCCTTACCTTCTTGGTGGGTCCGTTCCGCTCCTTCGTACGATCGGGAGGCCCAGGGGTGCCGGGTGTGGCTCAAAATGCTCATGCCGATGGTGTGGCTTTCAGTGATTGGCCGCCCGGCGCCCCGCGACGACACGGCCACTCATTGGGATGCGCGAACCTCATCGCTTCGTAAGGACACGTCGGCGTGGTCGTCTGCCGGGACCAGGAACACGGATCCTCGAGGAGGCACAAGTGCCGCAACTGTGGGCGGGAACGGACGCGGGCAAGAGCGAGCATCACTGCACGGTGATCGACGCCGAAGGCAAGCGAAGGCTGTCACGGCGGGTCGCCAACGATGAGACGACCTTGCTCGAGCTCATCGGCGATGTCCTCGACCTCAGCGAGGGCGAGCCGGTGACCTGGGCCATCGATCTGAACGCGGGCGGTGCCGCACTGCTGATCGCGCTGCTGGCCGCCCACGGACAGAAAGTCCTCTACATCCCGGGCCGGACCGTCCACCACGCCTCCGGCTCCTACCGGGGCGACGGCAAAACGGACGCCAAGGACGCCTACGTCATCGCCGACCAGGCCCGCATGCGCCGCGACCTGCACCCCCTGCAGGAGCAGAGCGAGATCGCCATCGACCTGCGGATCCTCACCGCCCGCCGTTACGACCTCACCGCCGATCGCACCCGCGCGATCAACCGGTTGCGCGCCCAGCTCCTGGAGTACTTCCCCGCTCTGGAACGCGCCTTCAACTACAGCACATCCAAAGCCGCGCTCGTCCTGCTGACCGGCTATCAGACGCCGGCGGCCCTTCGACGGATCGGCCAGGCCCGTTTGGCCAGCTGGCTGTCGAACCGCAAGATGCGAAACGCCCAGGCGGTGGCGACCACCGCGCTCGCGGCGGCACAGGCCCAGCACACGGCGATTCCCGGCGAGAGGACCGCGGCAGCCATGGTCCGCACCCTGGCCGCCGCGGTGATGGCCCTGGACGAAGAGATCGCCCGCACCGACGCGTTGATCGAAGCACGGTTCCGCGAGCACGAGCATGCTGCGGCGATCATCAGCATGCCGGGCATGGGCAGCCTCCTTGGTGCCGAATTCGTCGCCTGCACCGGCGGGAACCTGGAGGCCATCGGCAGTTCCGGCCGTCTGGCCGGCATCGCCGGCCTGGCACCTGTTCCCAAGGACTCCGGACGCATCAGCGGCAACATGCGCCGGCCGCACCGCTACCACCGCCGTCTCCTGCGTGTCTTCTATCTGTCCGCACAGGTCGCCTCCCGTTGCTGTCCAACTTCCAGGACCTTCTACGAGCGCAAGAGGAGCGAGGGCAAGTCGCACAAGCAGGCAGTCCTCGCCCTCGCCCGGCGCCGCCTCGACGTCCTGTGGGCCCTCATACGCGACCAGCGGACCTTCACCGTCGAGCCACCTCAACGCGGCTTCGCAGCGGCATAACGTGGTCACCGTCCGCTACCGAAGCCCTTGACAAACCTGATTGGGAATCACTGACTGTCAGGCGGTTGCGGAAGCCCCGGGTCGACCTGCGCTTTCGCTCCGAGGGCCGAAGGTCGAGCGGTCAGGCCGGCGACCCGCCCGAAGGGGACACCTGCACTGCCCGGTTCGTGCCCCTGCTGAGTTCCCGTTCAGCCCCGGACCCAGCAGCGGTGGACTGCCACAGGGCGGCGAAGGTCAGGTCCTCCCCGGGACGGGAACGCCGAGGACGCTGGGGCGACACCATGCAGGTGAGACTCAGACGCTTCCGAACGGCCGAGCTGTCACACCGGCCACGCTCAACGGGCACACGCCAGGAAGCTTGCTAACTCACAGAAGCCACGTAGCTGTTCAGGTAAATCTACGCTGCTGCTCTCTACCGCCACGAGTGGACACTTCTCGCCACCTCCGGGTCGGCTCGTACGCCGGAGGAGATGTGGGGGCACTGCCGAAGTCCGTGTGGCAGGCGGTCCGGCGCGCGCCGTCGGCGTGGGGCGGTCGAGGTCTTGAGCACCCTCGCCTCTGGTGGGGTGAAGGCGGCTGCGGGGTTCGGGCGACGTCCTCACGCAAGAGAACAGGAGTAGTCGTGCCCGTACACAGCAAGTTGCCCTGGTGGCGCTGGTGGCAGTGTCGCCTCATGTCGTTGATTCTCCCCGTGGCGCTCTTGGCCACGGGGGCTACTGTCGTGCAGTGGCAGTTTCCCTCCGCCGCTTCGGCCGCGCCGACACAGCCGGTGGTGCGCTCCACCCCGCCTGCTCTGAGCAAGGGATCGGCTGACCCCCGAAGCGTTCAGGTCGGGACGCACGACTTCTATGCCGCCAGCTCCAGGGCAGGCAAGGCCAAGGTCGTGGCGTTCGAGTACATGCTGCCCTCAGGAGCGCCGACGGGTATCGCCGTGTACGCCGGCACGGTGACCAATGTCAAGGGAGGTCTGCTCGACGGGGCCTCTTGGCCGCCCGCCGACGCCCGTGGTCCAGAGGCTCAGGACTTCCTCAACAGGATCTGGGCAGATCTCGATGAGATCGCGTCGAACCCCGAAGGAATCAGGCTGCTTGAAGTGATGGGGCGGGCATCTGTGTTGCCGTCCGCCGTCTTCGGGAACGAGTTCAACGATCCGGCGCTCCTGACAGCGACGCCGCGCGTGAACGCCTTGATCACGCGAGCTGATCCGAATGGCGAAAGCACGATGCTGAGCACCCAGGGCCGAACCACCGGAGTCTCGCTTTCCGGAAGCCCCTGGGACGGGGAAGGCATCGGAAACGCGAGCAACATCATTGCGATCGCGGACTACGTCCCCGGATTCTATGACAAGGGCGGAAGGCTCTTCGCCCCGCGCTCCGCGACCGTTCTCTTTCACGAAATGATTCACGCGATGCGCAGCACTCTGGGTTTCAAACCGTTTGACGCATCTCAGAAGCCGGTCACCATCGACTACCCCGTGCCCACACCCGGCACAGAGGACGCCCTGGGGATACCGGCCTACGAGTTGTTCGCCACGCCTGCCGAAGAGCTCGTCACCCACGGCGGCAAGATCGGACTGAAAGAGACGTTCGGGGTGAAGGCGACACTCTTCGGCGTGTTCGACTTCGGGCTCAAGGCTGATCCGTACGCGGCGAAGGCAGTGGGTATAGCCACCGCAATGGCGGCCAAAGACCCCACGAATACGGAAGTACAGCGAGCGCTTGCCGCCCGCCTTGAGATCGCCAAGGAACCGATCACCGAGTTGTCCTTTGTCAAGAGAAGCCCAATCAGGCAGCCCTATCGCCCGAGCTATGACCGTCCCAAGGGCTTCGCGCGGCAGTCATTCAAGCCTGCCTCGGGCCATTCCTGGGCGTCCCTGGAGGCTGCCGACTACAACAACCCCGACAGGTCCTCCCGACTGGTCAAGAGTTCTCCCGCACCAGTCCCATGCGGCGCAGCGAGTCCTGCCGAAGGGTGCGCCGTCCCGTTGCGTGCCGCGACTTCAGCTGAGGCCAGGGCCGCTGAGGAGTTCCGTGCGGCAACGGAGAACGGCAAGGTCTTCCAGGTGTCTGCCGAGTCGGAGGTGGTTGCAGGTCTGTCACCGGAGGAGATTCCGGTGTATGCGCGCGCCTCGGTCCGCAGTGCGGCGGCGTCGTATGAGGCTGCGAGGGCGGCCGGCTCCGATCTGTCGGAGTTCGGGTTCACCTCTGATCTCGCAGAGTCCTGGAAGAACCCCGGCAAGTTGTTCCATCCGTTCGGCGGGGCGACGTCGGTGGAAGGTGTGGCGCCTGCCCGGGTTTCCACAGCACTGACGGAGGGCTGGGGTGTTTTCAATGAGGCATTGACGCCGGCGATGGCGGCCGCCTGGATCAACTCGATAGCGGAGGCTTTCAGCCAGGATGCCTCCGATCTGACCAAGGCGACCGTCATTCTGGCTCCGGTTCCGGTCGTGGGACAGCTGTTGGGCATCGCGGATGCGGTGGAGCGGCATGACGCTCTCAGCGGCGTGGTGAACGCCTTGGCTCTGCTGGCGACGGTGTCTGAGATGGCAGGGCAGCCGGAACTGGCGATGCTTTTCGGTGTCGTGGCGCTCGTCACGACAGTCGTCGCCCAGATCGTGGACTGGGTGAGCGGGAAGAGCGAGGAGGAGAAGTGGATCGAGTCCCGCAATCAGCTGTGGCATGACACGATGAAGAAGAACGTGATCGAGAAGTCCGTACCGGAGTTGCTGTCCACGGCACAGAAGGCGTTCGACCGTGCGCAGAAGCAGGTTCTGTTCGGCACCCACCTCACGATGGAGAGTGTGAGCGCCAACGCGGCCAGGACAGGGCACTCCACGGCGATCGCCGCCGCCCGTACCGCGAACGCACGGATCTCGGCGGATGCGGAGGCGTCGCTCGGGTCGCTGCGCAGCGGTTTCATCAACGGCGTGCACCAGGCGGTCGACGCGGTGTTCGCCTCGCTGAACGAGGGGACCGGGTCCAAGGAGTTCACCAGGGCCTACATGGACAAGGCTGTATGGCCGCAGTGGTCGAGCGACCACATATTCAACTACTGCCCGCGCGACCCCAACTCCGCCTATGAGTCGTGCCGCAACCCTGAGAAGTACATTCCTCGGATGCGGGCGGACTTCGAGGATCGCCATGTGAAGCCCGTCGTCGCCGACACGCCGAAAGACCTGTTCACCGCTGATGATGTGAAGGCTGCTCAGGACGCGGTCGACACCCGTGTCCGCCAGGGTGGGATGTTCGCGCCCGTGTCCGTCTCGGACGCTGCTCCGGTGGCCCCGGCCGGGTTCATCCCGTGTGCGGACGACGGGGGCGAGTGCAAGGGAGTCGAAGGGCGTACCGGGCAGGTGGCATTCGGTGCGGCGGGATCGTATGTCACCGTGCCGCTGCCCGCCGAGGGGATCGTCTGCAAGGCGTCCTCCTTCCCCGTCAACCCCAACCCCGACGCCGACCAGTCGTGCTTCGTCCCCGCCCAGGACAGCCCGGTCACGGGCAGCGACGGGTCGTGGCTGGCGTCGGTGCGCGTGTGCGCGGACGAGGGCAGCACGTGTGAGGTCTCCGGCACGCAGCTCGCCGCGTTCGGCACCGGGGCGGGCTGGCTCGTCAAGCCGGTCACGTCCGCTGCCGTCTGCTCCGCCGGCGGTTTCGGCGGCGATCCTGCTCCCGGCGAGGCCAAGGAGTGCCGTGTGCTGACCGGGGCCCCGCCGAGCCAGGCGGTCAATGCCGGCGGGCCGTACCGAGCATGTGCGGTCGAGGGCGAGCACTGCCACATCACCGGCAGCGTCCGGCTGGCCCTGGGCGCGCACCTCGACGACGAGGCCCGCGGCTGGACCTACAAGACGGTCAAGGCGGCCGACTACCCCGACGGGGTCCCCTGCACCATCGCCGCCTTCGGCGAGGACCCCCTGCCCGGCGCGGCAAAGAGCTGCTACATCGCCAGCCCCCCGGCGCCGTTCACGTTCTGCGCGGGCCCGGACGGAACGTGCGCGGTGCCCGAGTCGGGTGCCTACCAGGCCGCCTACGGCGGAGACGGATCCTGGGTGGTCAAGACCGTCCCCGCCGGTGAGTTCACCTGCAACGACGCCTCCTTCGCCGATGTCGCCAGCCTGTCGGGCAACGACGTGCGGGGCGGCAGCCGCGGCTACTGCTACCTCTCCGCGAAAGACCACGACCTGGTCCTCGGCGCGGACACCCGCCACGAGAGGGAAAGCGTCGACGCCGACTGGGCCGCGCACGCCTGCGCCCGCGACGAAGACGAATGCGCTGTCAGCGGGCCCACGGCCTTCGCCTACGGCGTCTACGAAGCAAACCAGGACAAGGGCGCCTACCTCGTGCGGCACTTCGCCCCCCGTGACGGCGAGACCGCGACCCTGTGCAGCTACACCGGCTTCACACGCCGCGACCCCCAGCTCAACGTCGCGTACTGCTTCCTCCTGAACACCCCGCGCCTGGACTTCGACATCTCCCAGACCGACTTCACCTACCGGGAGACCAGACGAACCGACCCGGGTCAGTCCCCTCCGGACTCGCCCGCACCGACCGCCCCCCATCCCGCACACGGCGCCTCCTTCGCCTCGGGATTCGAGCAGGGTGACGTCATGCCGTCCTGGACCAGCACCGTCGACCAGGACAACGGCAGCGTGTCCAACGTCACCGGCCGCTCCAGCGTGTCCGGCCCGGTGGCGGGCGCGCGCAGGGACGAGACGGCCCGCACCGGGACCGGATCACTGAAGTACTCCGGCTCGACAACGGGCGGCCACAACGCGCAACACGCCCACGCCTATCTCAAGGTCTTCGACCTCAGTGACAAGCCGGTCAAGGTCGACGGCGGAAAGACGCTCAGCTACTGGATCCACCCGAAGACCGCCGACCGATGGGACGGATTGGACCCCTGGCCGGTCAACAACAGCAACTGCGTCGCACTCGACCTGGTGTTCACTGACGGAAGCACCCTGCGCGACTCCGCCGCAGTCGACCAGCACGGAACCAGGATCCATCCCGCCGGCCAGTGCCAGAGCCTCAAGCCCGGGCGGTGGAACCACGTCACCGTCCAGCTCCCCGACGGGCTGAAGGACAAGGAGATCAGCCGCATCGACGTCGGCTACGACCAGGACCACCCTGGCAACGCCGACTACAGCGGGTACATCGACGACATCACCCTCGGCTAGCACCCCCGGACGACGGCGGAGCCGTGCACCATCAGCGCGGCTCCGCCCTGGGAAGGCACCGCTCCGGGATCTCGCCACCGGCAAGGACCGTGGCCATCTCAGCGGCAGAGCCAGGTGGCCACCTGGACACGGGATGTGCAGCCGAGCTTGCGCAGGATGCGCTGGACATGGCCCTCGGCGGTGCGGGAGGAGATCACCAGCCGGGCGGCGATCTCCCTGTCGGTGAGGCCTTCGGCCAGGAGCTCGGCGACTTCGCGTTCGCGCAGGGTGAGGGCCTGGGCGAGCGGTGGGGGTGGAGGATCGCCTGCGGCGGGTGCCTCCTGCAAGTCGAGCGCGAGGGCCAGGGCCTGGGCGGTTTCCAGTGCGGCACCGGTGCGGTGCAGTGCGGTGAACCTGTTCTCGCCGAGGCGGGAGACGAGTAGTTCCTCGCATGCGGTGCGATGGTGCAGCAGGCGTCCTACTCCGGGCAGGGTGGCGCCGACGAGCTGCCAGGCGCTGTGTGCCGCGCCCAGCAGCTCGGCGGCCCGTGCGTGATGCCCGTCGTGTGAGTGCGCCCAGGCCAGGACTTCCAGGCACTGTGCCATAGCCAGGCGGTTGTGGGCCGGGCTGATGGTGCGCAGACCGTCGCGCAGCAGTCGGATCGCGTGCCCGGTTTCCCGGCGGAGCCAGTGGTGCAGCCCCAGGAGCCACAAGGCGTAGGGGCGCGACCACTGGGCTCCATGTTCCTCGCAGAGTGCGAGGCACTGTGCGCTGAGGTCGGCCGCACGGGCATCGCCCTGCAGGCAGCAGGCGAGGCCCAGAAGGAACACGGTGCTCCATACGTCGCCGAGGTCCCCGCACGGGCCGAAGCGGTCGAGTGCGCCTTCCAGAGCGGGCAGAGCTTGTGAGAAGTCGTCAGCGAAGAGTGCGGCCAAGCCCTCCAGCTGGGCGGCCTGCGCTGCCGTCAGCGGGTCCTTCAGCTGGGCCGCCTGCGCACAGCATTCCGCAACGCGGATACGCGCCGCATCAGGGTCCCCGCACAGCAGTGCAAGCCATCCGTCCGCCCACAGGGCTCTGGCCCGGGCCTGGTTCGGAACTGCCGTCGAGGCCAGGGCCCGTTCCAGCCAGCGGCGCTCCTCCGACAGGCTGCCCGCGCCGAGGCGATGGCTCCACAGCGCGGCGGCCATCTCCAGCCCGGCCCGCGCCTCGCCGCGCGTGCTGAAGCAGAAGTTCATCGCGGTCCGCAGGTTGGGCCGTTCGCGGTGGAGGCGTTCGGTCCATTCCGTCTGGCGCGGCGAGAACCAGTCCTGCCGCGCGCGAAGGACCACGTTGTGGAAGTGGTCGCGGTGGCGACGGCGCAGAGGCTGCTCGTCGTGGGACTCCCCCAACCGCAGCAAGCCGTAGTGCCGTACCGTGTCGAGCATGCGGTAGCGGGCACACGGGTGATGGTCCTCACGCAACACGACGGACTTGTCCGCCAAACCTGTCAGGACGTCGAGAGCGTCCCAGGGCGCAAGAGCGCCGAACGCGCACACCGCTTCCACGGCATCCAGGTCGAAGGTGCCAGGAAAGACCGACATCCGCGCCCACAGCAGTTGTTCCGTGGGGGTGCACAGCTCGAAACTCCAGTCCATCGTTGCCTGCAGCGTGCGCTGTCGAGGCAGCCCGCCCCGGCAGCCGCCGGTGAGCAGAGCAAACCTGTCGTCCAGGCGCTGGAGGATCTGCTCACCGCTGAGCACCCGTAGCCGAGCGGCGGCCATCTCGATGGCGAGTGGAATTCCTTCGAGCCTGTGGCAGATCAGTGCGGCCGTGTGCGCGTCGACGGCGGTGGCGGCCGGGTCGCCGAGCGCGGCAGCGGCGCGCTCCATGAAGAGCTGCACGGCTTCGCCGGGCGACCGGCCCGGGTGTCCCTCACGTGGATCGGGGGCCTCAAGCGCCAGCACGGGCACCACTCCCTCCCCGCTGACGCCCAGCGACTGCCGGCTGGTGGCGATGACACGCAGGCCAGGTGCTGCCTGCAGCAGGCTTCGCGCCAGAGCGGCGCACGGCAGCAGCACATGCTCACAGTTGTCCAGAACCAGCAGAAGCTGCCGCCGGCGCACGTGGTCAGCCAGTACGGTCATGGGCGGCCGGCCTCCGTCGTCGTGCCGGCCCAGGGCGGACAGGACCGTCTGGACGACGGCCTCCTCGTCCTTGGTGGCGGCCAGCTCGACCAGCCAGACACCGTCCGGGAACGATCGTTTCACCTGGTCTGCGAGACGTAGCGCGAGACGCGTCTTGCCGATGCCGCCTGGACCGGTGAGGGTCAGCAGCCGGTTCCGCGACAGCATCTCCCGCGCCAGAGTGGTCTCTCGACGCCTGCCGACGAAACTGGTGGCCTCGGCTGGAAGATTGCCCTGTCTCACGCCGACTCCCGAACTGGCCTGGCTCCCGCATCGGTGGCACGGGCTTCGGCTGACCGGGACACCGCGCGTCCGGCCACGCTACCAAGGTGCCGGCAGCGGAACCGCCCGTCGACGGCGTTTCCGCTGCCGCTGCACAGCGAATTCCAGGACGGCATCAAGTTAGCGCCATGATAACGGAGTTGAGGGAGCATCCGGCGACCTCCGACCCGTCCATGAGGCGGAGGGCCGGCGTCCTCGATCCCCACAAGCCCCACGGCCGACCGCGACGGAGAAACGGCCGCGGCGGCCTCCGCTGCGCCGGCGCGCTGCTCCGCGGACCAGGATCCGTACTGCTCCGCGTGTGTGCCACCACGCGGGGTTCCGGCCAGGATCGTCGGGATGTGTCGCGGTCAGGGTCGTCCGCAACGTCCGAGGTCGATGCCGGCCCCCGCCGCGCTCTCGTGGCCAGGTCCGATGACCGGCGTCGTCCATCGGCCGCGGTGGCTGCTGACCGGCGTTCTCCGGCGTCCGCATGCCGCTGTAGCCCGGGTGCACATCGGATCCGTGTTCCAGTGCCCCATCAGGCAACGTCCGCCTCGTCGCCTCGCCCGGCAAGGCCGCGCGCGGCCTTGCCGAACCAACCGAGCAGGCCCACTACGGGGTCGATCCGGCGCCGTGCGATCCACCGCACCGGACGCTGCTCCTCGACGGGCGGGCCCCGCCTGACCGCCGGACGCCGGCTGCGACTGACCGCGACGGCCGCGCTGGTGCCGGTGGTTCCGCTGCTCGTGGCCTTTGTGCCGGGTCTGCGCGCGCTGGGCTAGGGCCCTGCGTCCCACAGGGGCCAGGATCGTTCCATGAGCTCCCCCCCGCCTCCCCGCCACGACCCCCCGCCCCGGGCCCTGACGGCGCGCGGGCAGAGAGCCGCGGCCGGGTGCGCGGCGGTGTTCCTGGTCTCGGCCGGGGTGCTGACCCTGCTGGTCGCCTCGGCCTGGACGCCGCTCATGGACCTCGACCGCGGGGTCGTGGACGCCCTCCACCGGTCGGCCGTGGCCGATCCCGGCACGACCCGGGCGAGCCGGATCCTCACCGACTGGGTGTGGGACCCCTGGACGGTGCGGCTGCTGCTCGCGGCCGCCGTGGTCGTGCTGTGGGTGCGGCGGGACCGGGTGGCGGCTCTCTGGGCGGCGGGGGCCGGGGTGCTGGGCGCGGCGGTGCAGCAGGCGCTGAAGGCTTTCGTGGACCGTCGCCGCCCCGCTTTCCCCGACCCCGTGGACACGGCGCACTTCGCGGCCTTCCCCTCCGGCCACGCGATGACCGCCGCCCTCGGCTGCGGGCTGCTGGTGTGGCTGGTGCGCCGGTGGTCCCCGTCCCGGCGGCTGCTGGCCGCGGCGGCCGCGGCGGCGGCCGTGAGCATCGTCGGCGCCGGTCTCACCCGGGTGCACCTGGGGATCCACTGGCCGTCGGACGTCCTGGCGGGCTGGCTGCTGGGGCTCGCGGCCGCCGCCCTCGCCGTGTACGGGGCCGAGCGGCGCACGGCGCCCCGCAGCGGCTGACCTCCCGGGCCCGGCCGCGGGAACCCGGGCAGAACGCAGCCGCCCGGACCGGACGATCCCCCGCGTCGCCCGGTCCGGGCAGCACACGCACCGTCGGCCCCGGGGGGCCGGCGGCGGCACGCGCTGAGTATACTGGCTCCAAGCCAGTCAACGCAGGAGTCCAGCATGTCCCCGCGAAGCGCAGAGGTCAATGAAGAACTCCGGCGCCGCTCGCGCGAGCGGCTGCTCCAGGCGACGGTGGAGCTGGTGGACGCCCGGGGGTACGAGGCCACGAAGCTGGGCGACATCGCCGACCGGGCCGGCTCGGCCCGCGGACTGGTGTCGTACTACTTCCCCGGCAAGCGGCAGCTGCTCCAGTCCGCGGTCCACCGCCTGATGCACCTGACGCTGCGGGAGGCGCTGGAGCGGGAGCCGCGGTCCGAGGACGGGCGGGAGCGGCTGGCCCGGGCCATCGACGCGATCATGGGGCTTGCGGTGGAGCGCCCGGTGCTGATGCGGACGCACATGGCGGGCATCCTGCAGGCCGACGGCTTCGTGCAGTGCCCCGAGCAGCAGCAGCTGGCCGCCCTGCTGCGCGACACCGTGGAGCGCTACGGCTGCGCGGACGTGGACGCGGAGTACCCGCTGCTGCGGGCCCTGTTGATGGGGGCGGTGTTCGCGGTCCTGCTCCCGGGCGCGCCGATGCCCCGCGCGCGGCTGCGCGCGGAGCTGTTCCAGCGCTACGGGCTGGACTGGGGGCTCGGCACCCCGCCGGACGGCGGCCCGCCCGGCGGGGGTCCCCCGGTGGTACCCGCTCAGTCGTCGAAGTCGTCGGAGTAGCGGATTAGTCGAAGTAGTCGGGCTGCGTCTGGACGTTCAGCTCGTCCATCCGCACCCGCTTCGCGGGGGCGGTGCGCCGGTCGTCGATCCTGAGGACGTCGAGGCCCTTGGCCATGTCGTTGGAGTAGATGTGGCCGTTGTAGTAGTACGCGGACCACGAGCCGCCGACCACCCGGGCGGTGTCGCTGAGCGGGCCTCGCTCGAAGTAGCCGATCTCCCTGGGCCTGGCGGAGTCGGTGAAGTCCCAGACGGAGACGCCTCCCTGGTACCAGGCCTGGACCATGATGTCGCGGCCCTTGACCGGGATCAGCGAGCCGTTGTGGGCGACGCAGTTCTCGGTGTCGGCCTGATGGCGGTCGATCTTGAAGTAGCTGCGGAAGACCAGCTTGCGGTGGTCCCCGCGGCCCTTGATGTCGTAGATGCCGTCCGCGCCTCGGTTCGGGCCGATCTCGGCGTTGCAGGTGGCGCCACCGCCGCCGCCGAGCTCGTCGGTGAACACCACCTTGTTCGCGCGCTGGTTGAAGGTGGCCGAGTGCCAGAAGGCGAAGTTGACGTTGTCCTGGACCCGGTCGATGACCCGGGGGTTCTCGGGGTCCTCGATGTCGAAGAGGATGCCGTCGCCCATGCAGGCGCCCGCCGCGAGGTCCTTCGAGGGCAGCACGGTGATGTCGTGGCAGCCGGTGGTCTTGGAGACGCCCGGGTTGGTCGGGCCGCCCGGGTTCCCGCCGCCGTCGGGGCCGTCCCCGGGGAACAGCACGGGGAAGGCGACGACCTCGGCGCGCTGCGGCGCCTTGCGGGGCACCTTGATCACGGAGATCCCGTCGTGCGGCGGCCGGCAGTCGGGGAAGGCCGCGTTCGGCGAGTACGAGGAGACGTAGACGTAGACGTTCCTGCGCTCGGGGACCAGGGTGTGGGTGTGCGACCCGCAGGCGGTCTCGACGGCGGCGACGTACTTCGGGTTGCGCTTGTCGCTGATGTCGAAGATCTTCATGCCCTCCCAGGAGGACTTCTCCGTCGCGGGCTGGGAGGTGCTGCTGCAGGAGTCGTCGCTGCGCGAGGAGTCGGTGGACAGGAAGAGCAGGTCGCCGGAGACGCTGATGTCGTTCTGCGAGCCGGGGCACAGCACCTCGGCGACGGTCCTCGGTGAGCGCGGGTTGCGGATGTCGTAGATCGTGAAGCCGTCGTAGTTCCCGGCGAACGCGTACCGGCCCTGGAAGGCGAGGTCCGAGTTCGTCCCCCCGAGAGCGCCCTTGGGGAGGTGGGCGACGTGCTGGACGTTGCGGCTGTGGACGACCTCGTCCACGCCGGGTATCTCGCCCCCGGCGATGGCCGCGCGGGTGTCGGCGGCCAGTTCGGCGGAGGTCGCGGCCCCGGCCGGGGCGTCGCCCGGGTCCGGGGTGGCCGCGGCCGGGCCCGCGGCGAGGAGCGCGGCCAGCAGCCCGGCGGCGGCCACCGCCGCGCCGAGTCCTCTGCGCCCGGCTCGGGTCGTGTGTAACTGGGTCACTGCACCCTCCTTGTCGCCGTTCGGTGTCGAACGGTTCACGGACCCCGGCAGTATGTTCCCTCGCACGGACATCTCGACAGATGGCGGCACGGTTGTCATGACGGAATCCACTCGGTACTCCTTACGCTGATGCAGCATCACGCCTCGACACCCCAAGTGGCCCAGGAGGTCATCGTGTTGACGTCCCGCAGCACCCGGCGCCCGGCGCTCCCGCTCACCGCGGCGGCCCTCGTCCTCACCGCCCTGACCGCGGCGGGGTGCGACGGGGGAACGGAGGCGCCGGCCCGGGGGGCGGGCCCGTCCGTGGTGGCGCCGGGCCGCCCGGGCGAGCCTGCGCGCACCCTGTCGGCCGAGGAGGCGGCGGCGGAGCTGCCGGACGAGAGCCCGAACGCGGCGGACCACCGCTACGTCGGCATGATGATCGTGCACCACCAGCAGGCGCTGGTGATGACGGACCTGGCGCCCGGCCGGGCCGCCAGCGACCGGGTCCGGAGGCTGGCCGAGCGCATCGCCGCCGCCCAGAAGCCGGAGATCGGCGCGATGCAGGGGTGGCTGGAGGCCCATCCGGACAGGCGCGGCGGGCACGTCCACGAGGACCACGCGGCCATGCCCGGGATGGCCACCGAGGAGCAGCTCGCCGCGCTGCGCGCCGCCGGGGGGCGGGACTTCGACGAGCTGTTCCTCCGGTTGATGATCACCCACCACGAAGGGGCGGTGACCATGGCGGCCGAGGTGCTGTCCGAGGGCAACAACGTGCTCGTCGAGCAGATGGCCAACGACGTGATCGCCCAGCAGACCGCGGAGATCGGCCGGATGCGGGCCCTGTGACCGCGGCCGGGCGGGACCCGGAGGGGCCGGCGCGCCTCTGCCTGCACCCCGGGCGGCCGCCGTCGACCGGACGGGCCGCCCGCCTCCCCCGGCGGGCCGTCCGGTGCCATGCTGGAGTCCCGTACGGGAAGGAGGCCCCCGTGCTGCGTGTCGCCGTGGTCGGATCGGGACCGAGCGGGGTCTACACCGCCCAGGCCCTGCTGGGCGGTGCGTCCGCGGAGGGGGTGCGCGTGCACGTCCTGGACCGCCTCCCCTGTCCGTACGGGCTGGTGCGCTACGGGGTCGCCCCCGACCACGAGAAGATCAAGTCCCTCCAGTCGAGCCTGCGGGCGGTCCTGGAGGACGAGCGGATCGAGTTCCTGGGCAACGTGGAGGCGGGCGCCCCGGGGCTCGGTCCGGGGCGCCTGCTGGAGCTGTACCACGCGGTGGTCTACTGCGTCGGCGCCGCCCGCGACCGGCGCCTGGGCATCCCCGGGGAGGACCTGCCGGGCAGCCACTCCGCCTCCGAGTTCGTCTCCTGGTACAGCGCCCACCCCGACGCCCCGCGCGGTGCGGTTCCGCTGGGCGGACGCTCGGCGGTGGTGGTCGGCGCCGGGAACGTGGCCCTGGACGTGGCCCGGATCCTGGCGCGGGACCCGGACGAACTGCGCTCCACGGACCTGCCGCAGGCCGCGCTCGGGGCGCTCGCCGCCAGCCGTGTCCGCGAGGTGTGCATCGTCGCCCGGCGCGGCCCGTCCGGGGCCCGGTTCACCACCAAGGAGCTGCGGGAGCTGGGCGCCCTGCCCGGCGTGGACGTCCGCGTGGACCCGGACGACCTCGCCATGGACCCCGGCTTCGCGGACCCGGGCGCGGTGCCGGCCCTGGTGCGGCGCAACCTCGCCGTCCTCGCGGGCTGGGCGGAGCGCCCGCCCGCGGCCCGGCCCCGGCGGATCCGGCTGAGGTTCTTCCTGCGCCCCGTGGAGGTGCTGGAGCGGGACGGGCGGGTGGCGGGCGTGCGCTTCGAGCGCACCGCGCCGGACGGGAGAGGCGGTGTCCGGGGCACCGGTCGCCACGAGGACGTCCCGGCGGAGCTGCTGCTGAGGGCGGTCGGGTACCGCGGCGCACCGCCCGCCGGGCTGCCGTTCGACCCCGGGCGCGGGACCGTGCCGAACGCGGCCGGCCGGGTGCTGCGGGACGGGGCCCCCTCGCCCGGCGAGTACGTCGCGGGCTGGATCAAGCGGGGGCCCTCGGGCGTCATCGGCAGCAACCGCCCGTGCGCCAAGGAGACGGCGGCCGCGGTGCTCGCCGACGCCCCCGCGCTGGCCTCGCGGCCGCTGCCCGCCGATCCGGTGGCGGCCCTGCGGGCGGCCGGGCTGCGGCCGGTGCGCTGGCCGGGGTGGCTGGCGATCGAGCGTGCCGAGGCGGCGCTGGGGCGGTCGCTGGGGCGCCCGGCCGTGAAGATCGCGGACTGGGAGGGGCTGCTGGGCGCGGCGGGGGCCGCCGGGCGGCAGGGGCCGGCCTGAGCGAGCGCCTCGGGGGGCGGGTCAGAGCCCGGACGCGGGCCGCCCGGCCTCCTCGGCACGTCCCGACTCGGCGCTGTCCGCCGCGAGCACGCTGCGCAGCAGCCCGGGGAAGAGGGTCTCCAGATCCTGTCGGCGCAGGGCGTTCATCTTGGCGGTGCCGCGGTAGGTCTGCCGGATCACGCCGCTCTCGCGGAGCACCCGGAAGTGGTGGGTGGTGGTCGACTTGGTGACGGGGAGGGCGAAGTCCGAGCAGGACAGCTCGCCGCTGGCCGCGGCGAGCTCGCGCACCACCGTCAGGCGCATGGGGTCCGAGAGGGCGTGCAGGACGCCCTCCAGGCGGATCTCCGCGCAGTCGGGGTGGTCGAGCACTCGGGCGTTGGTCACATCGGCTCCGCTCGTCGTCCGGGCCTCCATTGTACGAGAGCCATCGTAGTTTGACATCCACCGTAGTACGGTGACTATCGTACGAAGCGGGTCGGCCGGTCCGAGGCCCTCCCCGTCCCCGTCCCTCCCTGAACGGAGTCCGCCGTGAGCACGCTCTTCGACCCCTTCCCGCTGCGGTCGCTGTCCGTCCCCCACCGCGTGTGGATGGCCCCGATGTGCCAGTACAGCGCCGAGGTGTCCGGGCCGGAGACCGGCGTGGCCAACGACTGGCACTTCGCCCACTACGCCGCCCGTGCCGCCGGCGGCACGGGCCTGATCCTCCTGGAGGCCACCGCGGTCTCCCCCGAGGGCCGCATCAGCCCCGCCGACCTGGGCCTGTGGAACGACACCCAGGCCGAGGCGCTGGGCCGCATCACCCGCTTCCTGAAGGGCCAGGGCACCGTCCCGGGGATCCAGCTCGCCCACGCCGGGCGGAAGGCCTCGACCGACCGGCCCTGGAAGGGCGGCGCCCCCGTCGGTCCGGACGGCCACGGCTGGCAGCCGGTCGGCCCGAGCCCGGTGGCCTTCGACACCGGCCACCCCGTGCCGGCGGAGCTCTCCGAGCAGCAGATCTCGGCGGTCGTCCGGGACTTCGCCGCGGCTGCCCGGCGGGCGCTGGAGGCCGGGTTCGAGGTGGCCGAGATCCACGGGGCGCACGGCTATCTGATCGGCCAGTTCCTCTCCCCCCACAGCAACCGGCGCACCGACGCCTACGGCGGCTCCTTCGAGAACCGCACCCGCCTCGCCCTGCGGGTCGTGGACGCCGTGCGGGAGGTCTGGCCGGACCACCTGCCGCTCTTCTTCCGCATCTCCGCGACCGACTGGCTGGACGAGGGCGGCTGGACGGCCGAGGACACGGTCCGTCTCGCGCCGCTGCTCAAGGAGCACGGCGTCGACCTCCTCGACGTCTCCACCGGAGGCAACGCGTCCGGAGTCCGCATCCCGACCGGGCCGGGCTACCAGGTGCCGTTCGCCGCCCGGGTCAAGGCGGAGACCTCCCTGCCGGTCGCCGCCGTGGGACTGATCACCGAGCCCGCCCAGGCCGCGAAGATCCTGGCCAACGGGGAGGCGGACGCGGTGCTGCTCGGACGCGAGCTGCTGCGCGACCCCTCGTGGGCACGGCGGACCGCACGCGAACTCGGCGCCGAGGTCCACGTGCCGCCGCAGTACCACCGCTCCGTCTGACGCCCCCCGCCCGACGCCCCCGCGCACCCTCGTGCGCCGGGACCGTCCGCCGCCCGGCGATGAGTTCCCGGACGGCGGACGGTCCCCCCTCCGAGGCACCGGCGCGCCGGGCCGCCCGCGTCGCCGGGCCGACGCGGGCGGCCGGGTGCAGACTGGCCGGTGTCCGCGACGACGCCGTCCTGGAGGGAGTCCGTGATGACCGAGGTACTGCTGGCGGTGGGCACGCGCAAGGGCCTGTTCACCGGGCGCCGCACCGGGGGGAGCTGGACCTTCGAGGGCCCGCACTTCAACGCCCAGGCCGTCTACTCGATCGGCGTCGACACCCGGTCCGCGGTCCCCCGCCTGCTGGTGGGCGGGGACAGCTCCCACTGGGGCCCGTCGGTGTTCCACTCCGACGACCTCGGCCGCACGTGGACCGAACCGGAGCACCCGGCGGTGCGGTTCCCCAAGGACACCGGTGCCTCGCTGGAGCGCGTCTGGCAGCTGCACCCCGCCGCGGCGGAACCCGGCGTCGTCTACGCGGGCACCGAGCCCGCAGCGCTGTTCCGCTCCGAGGACCGCGGCGAGAGCTTCGCGCTCGTGCGCCCGCTGTGGGAGCACCCGACCCGCTCCGACTGGGTCCCGGGCGGCGGCGGGGAGGCGCTCCACACCGTGCTCACCGACCCGCGGGACGCGGACGCGGTGACGGTGGCCGTGTCGACGGCCGGGGTGTTCCGCTCCCGTGACCGGGGAGCGAGCTGGGAGCCGTCCAACCGCGGGGTCTCCGCCGTCTTCCTCCCGGACCCGGCACCCGAGTTCGGGCAGTGCGTGCACAAGATCGCCCGGGACGCGGGCGATCTCGACCGGCTCTACCTGCAGAACCACTGGGGCGTCTACCGCAGCGACGACGCGGGCGCCACCTGGACCGACATCGGCGGCGGCCTCCCCTCGGACTTCGGCTTCGCCGTCGCGGGGCACCCCCACCGCCCGGACACCGCCTATGTGTTCCCCATCACCGCGGACTCCGACCGCGTCCCCGCCGAGCGGCGCTGCCGCGTCTTCCGCACCGGCGACGCCGGGGCCTCCTGGGAGCCGCTCGGCACGGGCCTCCCCCAGGGGGACCACTTCGGCACGGTGCTCCGGGACGCCCTGTGCACCGACGACGCCGACCCGGCGGGCGTCTACTTCGGCAACCGCAACGGGGAGGTGTACGCGAGCGCCGACGACGGCGACACCTGGCAGCGGCTCCTCGCGCACCTTCCGGACGTGCTCTGCGTCCGGGCCGCGGCGCTGTCCTGACACGCTCCTCGCCGCACCGGCCGGGCGAGGAGGACGGCCGGGAGCCTCCAGAGGCCGGCCGCCATGCAAGGAGGGCGCACGGGAGGAGATACGGAGGGATCCTGGCCTTCTACGGCGTCCGGGTCCCCGGCATCACGGACCGACCCCCTCTCCCCGGGCGGGGAGGCTCTCGCCTGACGGCCCGTCGGGCGCCGGAGCGCACCCGTACCGGGCGGCCGCGCGCTCCGGCGGCCTCACGCACCCCGGGCACCCCGGACCCCCCGGCGCAGTGGACCACGGCCGGACACCTCCGGGGCGTCCCGCCCCCTCGCCGCGTTCCGGCGGCCCCGGGGCGGGGCGGCGGCGCGCACCAGTAGAGTGACCCACCGTGACTGCGCGACCGTTGAAGGACATCGTCGAGGCGGGCTGGGCCGAGGCCCTGGCCCCGGTGGCCGGGCGGGTCGCCGCCATGGGGGACTTCCTCCGGGCGGAGATCGCCGCCGGCCGCACCTATCTGCCGCCCGGGAACCTGGTCCTGCGGGCCTTCCAGCAACCCTTCGACGAGGTGAGGGTGCTGATAGTGGGTCAGGACCCCTATCCCACGCCCGGGCACGCCGTGGGACTGAGCTTCTCCGTCGCACCGGACGTCTCCCCCTGGCCCCCGAGTCTGGACAACATCTTCCGGGAGATGCATGCCGACCTCGGCCACCCCCGCCCGTCGAACGGCGACCTCACCCCCTGGACGCGGCAGGGCGTGCTGCTGCTCAACCGCGCCCTGACGACCGCCCCGCGCAAGCCCGGCGCCCACCGCGGCAAGGGCTGGGAGGAGGTCACCGAGCAGGCCATCCGCGCACTGGCGGCCCGCGGCAAGCCGCTGGTGTCCGTGCTGTGGGGCCGCGACGCACGCAACCTGCGCCCGCTGCTCGGCGACGTGCCCGCGATCGAGTCCTCGCACCCCTCCCCCATGTCGGCCGACCGCGGCTTCTTCGGCTCCCGCCCCTTCAGCAAGGTGAACGACCTGCTGGTCCGGCAGGGCGCCCAACCGGTGGACTGGCAACTGCCGTGAGCGGCGCGGCGGGCGGCACCGCGTCCTGGGTGCTCGGCGTGGACTCGGGCGGCTCGGGGATCCGCGCGGCGCTCGCCCCTGCCGGGGCGCTCGGCACGGCGGTGTCCGGGTCCTGCCGTGAACCGGTGCGCACCGGGCCCGGAGGGATCGACCCCGGGCATCTGCTGGAGCTGCTGGCCCCGATGACGCACGGTCTGCGGGAGCGGTCCGGCGGCCCCGCGCTGTCGGCCGCGGTGGTCGGCGCCGCGGGCATGGCCACGCTCGGCGGACGGCTGCGGGCGGAGCTTCCGGGAGCCCTGGAGCGGGAGTTCGGTCTGCGCCGGCTCGCGCTGGCGGCCGACGCCGTCACCGCCTACGCAGGCGCCCTGGGGCTGCGGCCGGGGGCCGTGGTCGCCGCGGGCACGGGGCTGATCGGGCTCGGCACCGATCTGCGCACCTGGCGCAGGGCCGACGGCTGGGGCCACCTGCTGGGGGACTGCGGCGGAGGGGCGTGGATCGGCCGGGCGGGCCTGGAGGCGGCGCTGCGCGCCCACGACGGGCGCCGCGGCGGCTCCGGACCGCTGCTGGAGCGGCTGGAGGCGGTCCTGGGCCCGCCCGGCGGGCTGCCGGCGCTGCTGTACCCCCGGCCCGACCGCCCTGCCCTGCTGGCCTCGTTCGCGCCCGAGGTGGCGCGCTGCGCGTCGGCGGGCGACACGGTGGCCGCCGGCATCCTGCGCCGTGCGGCGGAGCATCTCGCGGACACCGCCGAGGCCGTGTGCCCCGCGCCTGCGGGGCCCGGCGGGAGCGAGGTGCCGGTGGCCGTCACGGGCGGGCTGGTGCGCACGGGCGCACCGCTGCTGGAGCCGCTGCACGCGGAGTTGGCCCGGCGGCTCCCCCACGCCCGGGTGGTCCCCGCGGCGGGAGATCCGCTGGCCGGAGCGCTGCTGCTCGCCGAGGCGCTGGCCGTCGGGGGCCCGCTGTTGCCGCAGGCGGCGGGGCTGCTGGAGGTCCATGCGGACGGTTCCGCGCGGAACCGCACATCATCGAACGGATAAACACGGACAGATGGCGCACGACCACCCCCTCCCCGAACGGCGGGGAGCGCGAAACCAGTAGCATGCGGCGCCATGAGCTCCTCCACAGGGCCCGCACCCGGCCTGCCCGTACGAATGCCGCGACCCCGACAGTCCGGGCGACACCGCCGCCCGGAGCCGGTGGCTGCCCCCGAGGGCGCACCCGTCCTCGTGCTCGCCGTGCCCGGCGCTCCGTCCGCGGCGGCGCGCAGTCTGGCCGAAGAGGTCGTCAGCATCGCCCGGTCCGAGCTGCCCGGCCTCGAGGTGGGCATCGGCTACCTCGACGGCGACGACGCCGAGTACCCCTCGCTCGCGGCGGTGGTCGCCCACGCCGCGGCGCAGCGCGGCGACCGCTTCGAGCTCGCCAAGGCCGCCGGCCGCGAAGCCGCGGAGCCGGAGGGCCCGGCGGCGGTGGTCGTCCCGCTGCTCGCCGGCCCGGACGAGGCCCTGATGGGCCGGGTGCGTCAGGCGGTCGCGGACAGCGGGGCCCCGGCCGAGCTGACGGACGTCCTGGGACCGCACCCGCTGCTGGCGGAGGCCGTGCACGTGCGTCTGTCCGAGGCGGGTCTGGCCCGGGCGGACCGCGCCCGGCTGTTCACCGTGGCGACGGCCGCGGACGGCATCGTGCTGGCGACGGTCGGCGGCCAGGAGGCCGTGCAGGCCGCGGGCATCACGGGCATGCTGCTGGCCGCGCGGCTCGCCGTGCCGGTGATCGCGGCCGCCCTGGACGAGGAGGGCTCGGTCGCCGCCGTCGCCGAGCAGCTGCGCGGCGCGGGCTCGGCGCAGCTCGCGCTCGCCCCCTACCTGGTCGGGCCGGAGCTGCCCGAGGGCCTGCTGGACACCGCCGCCAAGGAGGTGGGCTGCGCGGCCGCGGAGCCGCTGGGCGCCTACCCCGCGGTCGGCAAGCTGGTGCTGTCGCAGTACGCGTCGAAGCTGGGCCTCGCCCAGCCGCAGGGTACGCAGCGCTGATCGGCCGGACGCGGCGGGAGCCGCGTCGGTCCCGGTTCCTCCCGGGCCCGCGGCGGGCCGCCCCGTGAGGGGCCCCGCCGCGGGCCCGGCGCCGTCCGGGGGCGGCGGAGGCTCCCCCGGACGGCGCCCCCGGCGCGCCCCGCCCCGGCCCGCCCCGCCCCGCCCCGGCCCGCCCCGCCCCGCCCCGGCCCGCCCCGGCTCAGCCGAAGACGATGCAGGTGGCCGCGGGGACGGCGAGGGAACCCGCCCGGTGCGGGAGCCCCGTGCCGGGGTCGAGGTCGAACCAGGTGACGTCCCCGGAGCGCTCGTTCGCGGCGTACAGGCGCCGCCCCCGCGGGTCCGCGGCCAGATCCCGCGGCCAGTGCCCCCCGCAGGGCACCGAGGCCGTCCGCCGGGCCCGCTCGGGACCGCGCGCGAGGTCGAGGACGGCGATGCTGTCGTGGCCGCGGACCGCCGCCCAGGCCCTCCGCCCGTCGGGCGCGACGACCAGGGCGGAGGGGTAGGCGTCGCCCCGGGAGCCCTCGGGCACGACCGGGAGCTCGGCGACCGGCTGCAGCGCTCCGGTGCGGGCGTCCCACCGGCAGACGGCGACCACGGGCTCCAGCTCGCACAGGACGAGCACATGGCCGCCCGCCGGGTGGAAGGCCAGATGGCGCGGTCCGGTCCCGGGGCGCAGGGCCGTCTCCCCCCGGACCTCCAGCCGCCCGGAGGCGGGGTCGAGGGCGCAGACGCGCACCGAGTCCGTACCGAGGTCGACGCCGAGGATCCAGCGGCCGGTCGGGTCGGGCAGCACCTGGTGGGCGTGCGGGCCGCTCTGGCGGTCCGGGTCCGGGCCGCGGCCGCGGTGGCCGAGGACCTCGGCGGCCGCTCCGGGGGAGCCGTCGGGCCGCAGGGGCAGCACGCTCACGCTGCCGGACCCGTAGTTGGCGGTCAGCACCCGCTCCAGGTCGGCGGTCAGGCTGAGGTGGGTGGGCCCCGCCCCGCGGACCGGGGCGGGGCTCCCCAGGGGGGTGAGGGTGCCGTCGCCCGCGGTGAAGGCGGCGACGGCGCCCTCGGCGGTCTCCGAGACGGCGTACAGGACGCGTCCGCCGGGCCGGACCGCCAGGTAGGAGGGGTCGGCGACGGCCGCGGTGGCGGACGTCGCCGTCAGCGCCCCGGTCGCGGCGTCCACGGAGGCGGCGGTGATGCCCTGCCCGCCTGCCGAGGTGAACGATCCGATGTAGGCGTGTATGCGCGCTGCCGCCGCCTCGGTGCCGGACACGGCTTCCCCTCTCGGCCCCTCGGTTCGCGCCGGGTCGCGCCAACCGAACACAGTAGGTCTAGACCACTATGGCGTACGGCTGCGGCGCGCGTCCCCGCGGGGGCCGGTCGCGCGCAGGGGGAGGCGGGCGGCCCCGGCGCCGAGCCGGGGTTCGCCCGTCGCACCGCAGCGGTCAGGCGGGGACCAGGGGTGCGCGCGGGGACGTGCGCACCGGGGCGGCCAGGGCCGCCAGAGCCTCCTCCAGGCCGTGCAGATGGCCGAGGGCGGCCTCGGCACCGGGGTGGTGCTGCGGCATGCCCGGAGCCTCCGTCAGCGCGGACACGGCGGGGCGGGGGCTCGGGCCCGGGGGCACCAGCGCGTGCACGGCGGCCTCCACACGGCCGCACGCGGCCGTCAGCCGGGCGTCGTGGGAGGCGTGCGGATCGGCCGCGACAGCCGCGAGCCCCTTCGTCTCCCGCGCGCAGACGTCGAGCAGCGCGAGCACCTTCAGGGCGCGGGCCTTGCGGGCCCTCAGCGGGCTGAGCGGGTGGGTGAGCGGGGCGAGCGACATGCGGACCCGGCCGAGGAGCAGCTCCAGCTCCGCGACGTGCGGGGCCGGGTCGGCGGACGCGTCGCCGGCGAGGCGGCGGGCGGCGGCCCCGGTGCACCGGTGCACGCAGGCGACGGCGCGCCGGATCCAGGCGTCGGTGGCGGCGTGGGTGGTGACCGGCAGCACCAGCGCCACCCCGATCGCCGCCCCGGCGGCCCCGACCAGCGTCTCCTCGACGCGCAGCACCAGCAGTCCGGAGCTGAGCACGCCGAGCAGCCCGTACAGCAGGCCGGCCATCACCGTCACGAAGAACATCATCCAGCTGTAGGACGGGGCGGCGGTGTAGAAGATGCCGAAGACGCAGACGGCGACGAGCAGGGCGGTCGGTGCCGGGGCCCCCGCGAGGGGGACGGCGACGAGCAGGCCCGCGGCGATGCCGACCACCGTCCCCACCACCCGGCGGAAGCCGCGCACGAGCGTCTCGCCGCGGGAGGCGGTGTTGACGAAGATCCACCAGGCGGTGCCGACGGCCCAGTACCAGCGCTCCCCCGACACCACCTGGCCCCCGGCGATGGCCACGGCGCAGGCCGCGGTGACCTGGAAGGCCTGCCGTGTGGTGGCCCGGGCCAGGCCGCGGGCGGGCGGGGCGGCGGGGGCCGCGGGCGGCGGCGTCCGGCGCTCGATGCACCACAGGCCGAAGCGGACGGTGGAGGCGGCGGCGAGGGCGAGGGCGACGGCCGCGAAGAGGGAGGGCAGCTCGGCGGGGACGGCGTGCAGGAACTGGGTGACGAAGAACATCATGAACGCGAAGATCCCGAGCGCATGGCCCCGCGGGCCGAAGCGCCGGGCGTAGGCGCCGCAGAAGACCACGGCGAGCCAGGCGGCGGCGCGCAGCAGCGGCCGGTCGTGGAGCGTGGTGGCGAGCGCCAGCACGGGGAAGCCCGCGACCGGCAGCAGCGCGGTGGTGAGCGCCTGGGCGCGCACGGTGGTGTCCATGACGGTGAACAGCGCCAGCAGGGCGGCGAGGCCGCCCGTGATCGACGCGGTGAGGGAGAGCCCGGCCAGTTCCGCGGCGGCGACGGCGAGGGAGATCCCCAGGACGGCGCGCGTGGAGACGCGCAGCCGCAGCCGCCCCGGGTCCGGAGCCACGAACACCCTCTTCAGCACTGCTCCCTGCCTCCGTTCCGGCGGCCCGGTCTCCCGGACATGAGAAAGGCGCCGCGGGATCCGCAGCGCCATTGACCTCCCCATGAGAGCATCCGCGGGGGCGGTGGCTCAACTCGCCGGTGATCGACTGGGCCATTGGCACAGCCGTGGCGCGCCCGGCGGTGCCGGGGGCGTGCCAATGGCCCGCCACCGGCCCCGGGGCTGCCCCGGGGGGCGGCTACCGCTGGAGGAAGGGCGCGTCCACGCTCAGCGCCCCCTCGTGCTCGGTGAGCGTGACGGCCTCCGGGGCCACCAGTCCTCCCACCGCCTCCGCCGCGAGGGCGGCGGGGGCGGCCGAGGCGGCGGCGGCCGGTGCCGCCCAGGCGGCGGCCGCCGCTGCGGCGGCGAGCACCGCGGCGGTGCGGAGGCGGGCACGGGCGGCGGGGTGCGCTACGGGTTGGGTGTCCATGGGCTGACCAACGATGCGGACCGGGCCGGGGGCACGCTCCGGGCCGGTCCGCACCCGGCGGTCCGGTGCGAAGCCCCCGGGAGGCCCGAAGCGCGGTGCGCCGGGGCCGTTGGTACGGTCACTGCGACCGGACAGGAGCCGGCGGCCCGAAGCGCCCCCTGGGCACCGGGCCACCGGCGGCGCCCCGCGGCCCTCCGCGGGGCACCCGAGAAAGGCCCCGCGCACCATGGCGGTCGACGAGCTGGACACCCGCATCCTCCGGCTGCTGATCGAGCAGCCGCGCACCAGCGTGCGCGAGTACGCCCGCATCCTCGGCATCGCGCGCGGCACCCTCCAGGCCAGGATCGACCGTCTGGAGCGGGACGGGGTGATCACCGCCACCGGCCCCTACCTGTCCCCCGCGGCCCTGGGCCACCCGGTGCTGGCGTTCGTCCACATCGAGGTGACCCAGGGCCACCTGGACGACGTGGGCGACGCACTCGCCGCCGTGCCCGAGATCATCGAGGCCTTCTCCATCACCGGCGGCGGGGACCTGCTGACCCGGGTCGCGGCCCGCGACAACGGGCATCTGGAGGACGTGATCCAGCGGCTGATCAACCTGCCGGGCGTGGTGCGCACCCGGACCGAGATGGCGCTGCGGGAACGGGTCCCCTACCGGCTGCTGCCGCTGGTGGAGGCGGTGGGGCGGGCCGCGGGGCGGGGGCGCTGAGGAGCGGCCGGGCGGTCCTGGGATGCTGGGGGGATGAGCACTGCGCGCGATCTCCCCGCGGTCGTCTTCGACCTCGACGGCACCCTGGTGGACAGCGAGCCCGCCTACTTCGAGGCGGGGCGCCGGCTGCTCGCCGCCCACGGGGTCGACGGCTTCGGCTGGGAGGAGCACGCCGCCTTCATCGGCATCGGAACCCGGGAGACGCTCCGCGCCCTGCGGGAGCGCTATGCGCTCGACGCCCCGCTGGAGGAGCTGCTCGCCGAGAAGAACCGCCTCTACCTGGAGCTGGCCCGCACCTCCGCGGCGGCCTTTCCCGAGATGCGGGCCTTCACCTCGATGCTGGCGGAGCGGGGCGTGCCGATGGCCGTGGCCTCCGGCTCCTCGCGCGCGGCGATCGAGGCCGTGCTCGCGGGCGCCGGACTGGACGACCGGCTGCCGGTCCGCGTCTCGGCCGAGGAGGTGGCGCGCGGCAAACCGGAACCGGACGTCTTCCTGGAGGCCGCGCGTCGCCTGGGCGTCTCCCCCGCGGCCTGCGTGGTCGTGGAGGACGCGCCCCCGGGTGCGCGGGCGGCCCGGGCCGCGGGGATGCGCTGCATCGCCGTCCCGTACGTCGAAGGCACCTCCGGGGACCCCGCGTTCCGCGCCGCGGACCTGCTCTTCCCGGGCGGCCAGCGGGAGTTCACCGCGCGTGCCGCGTACGACTGGCTGACCGGCGCGGCCGGCGGCACGCGCTGAGGCCCCGCACGGCGCGGGGAGGGCTCCGCCCCGCCCGCCGGGGCGGACGGCCACCGGCCCGCGGGCTCCGGGGCCCGCTGTGCCATACTCGGCGCGCCCGTTGCCCGTGCCGAGCCCGTGGAACCGCCCTGTGATATCCGCGTCCGCAGCGACTGCCGCGTCCGCCGTGCCGCCCGAGTCCGCCCCGCGCGGGACGCCGACCGTCCGCCGCGGCCCCGGCGCCCGCGCCGACCGGGGTCCGGACGCGTGACCGGCACGGCCCTCGCCGTCCCCTACCTGGACACCGGTGCGGACCAGTTGTCCTTCGCCCTGGACCGGCCCGTGCACGAGGCACTCGCGGTGCGCGAGGTGACGGTGGCGGGCGTCGCGGTGCAGCTCCGTCTGCTGGGCGCCTCCCACCAGGTCCTGGCCGGTCCGGTACGGGAGACCGTCGCCTGCCTCCCGGGCGTCGCGGGCGGGCTGCCGCGGACGGCGGTACGCGCCTTCGACGGGTGGACCTACCGCTTCACGGCCGTCGTCCACCGGCTGTCCGCGGAGGAGTTCTCCGCCCGGGTGGCGCGCGTCCGGGCGGACGCGGACGGCCATCCGGCCGCCCTGTACGGGGTCTTCCCCGGATCCGAGGAGGCCGTCACGGCCCTGTGCGCCGAGGACGGCGGCCGGGGTCCTTCCTGGCGTACCTGGCACACCTACCCGCAGAGCCACCGGATCGTGGCGACGCACACCCGTCTGGAGGCCCGATGAGGACCGCCCGCACCACCGGCACGCCCACCGCCCGGACCGCCGGGGCGGCGCTGCTGGCCACCGCCCTGCTGGCCGGCTGCGGGAGCGGGGGGAACGAGGGCAACGCCGCGCCGTCCTCGTGGATCCGGCAGGAGTACCGCCTGGCCGGCACGGGTGGCGGCTATGTCGACGCCCTGGACCCCGTCGGCGCCGTCGCCCGGGAGATCGACGCCAACACCCGCGCGGTGGACCGGCTCAGCGTCCCGGCGGACTCCGGCGCACAGGGCGCCGAACTCCTGCGCTACCGCAACGACATCGTGGCCGTCACCCCCCTCGCGGGCGGCGGCAGCCGGATCGAGATCGACGACTACCGGACCGGCTACCACCGGTGGCGCCCCCGCGTCGGCAGCGTGTGGCCGAACCCGGACAGCGCCTCCTTCCGCGGCGGCGGCCCCGGCTCGGGCAAGTAGCCGCTGCCCCGCGCCGCACCTCCCCCGTACGCCCTCCCGCCCCTCCCCGCGGACGTCCCCGAAAGGCACCCCCGTGTCACAGATCATGGAATCGGCAGGCATCTCGCTGCTCTACGGCCTGGTCGGCTTCACCGTCATGGCGGTCGGCTTCGTCGCCCTGGACCTGGCCACGCCCGGCAAGCTGGTCCATGTGGTGTGGACCGAGCGCAACCGCGGCGCCGCGGTGCTGCTGGCGGGGCAGACCCTCGCCATCGGTCTCGTCATCGACCAGGCGATCCGGGCGAGCGAGTCCGAGCAGGGCCTGGGCCTGGGGCTGCTGAGCACCCTGCTCTACGGGCTGGCGGGCGTCGCCGTGATGACGCTGGTGTCCGTGGTCGTGGGGCTGCTGACACCCGGTCGTCTCGGCGAGGCCGTCCTCGACGACCAGGGCGACCGCCCGCACCCCGCGGCGTGGGTGCAGGCCGCCATGTACCTCGGCACGGCCTTCATGGTCGGCGCCGCCCTCTCGTAGCCCCCGGTGGCCGCCACCTCCACGGCGGCACCGCCGCCGCCCCGCCCCGCGGTGCCCGCCCGCGGGGCGCGCTTCCTGCTGCTGCTCTCGGTGTTCCTGTGCGCCGCCTGCGGGCTGGTGTACGAACTCGCCCTGACGGCCCTGGGCAGCTACCTGGTCGGCAACTCGGTGATGCAGACCTCCGTCGTGATCTCGGTCATCGTGTTCGCGATGGGCGTGGGCTCGCTGGCGGCCAAGCCGCTCCAGCGGCGCCCGGTCGGCGCCTTCGCCGTCGTCGAGGGGCTGCTGGCGCTGACCGGCGGGCTGTCGGTGCTGGTGCTGTACGTGGCCTTCGCCTGGCTGCGCGTCTACACGCCCGCCATGGTGGCCGTCGCCTTCGCCGTCGGCCTGCTCATCGGCGCGGAGATCCCGCTGCTGATGACGCTGCTCCAGCGGATCCGCCGCCAGGAGGCGGGCAGCGCGGTGGCCGACATGTTCGCCGTGGACTACATCGGCGCCCTCGTCGGCGGGCTCTGCTTCCCCCTCCTGCTGCTGCCGGTCTTCGGCCAGCTGAAGGGCGCCCTCGTCGTCGGCGCCGTCAACGCGCTCGCCGGGGTGCTCGTCGTCGTGTGGATCTTCCGGCGGCAGATCCGGCGGACGGTGCGGATCGCCCTGCTCGGCGGGATGGCGGCGGTGCTGGCCGTGCTGGGCACCGTCTACGCACTGGCCGACGACATCGAGGTCACCGCCCGCCAGCAGCTGTACCGGGACCCGATCGTGCACGCCGAGACCACGCCCTACCAGGACATCGTCGTCACACGGTCACGGGCCTTCACCGGCGAGGCCGACACCCGGTTGTTCCTCGACGGCGACCTGCAGTTCTCGTCCGTGGACGAGTACCGCTACCACGAGGCGCTCGTCCACCCCGCCCTGTCCGGCCCCCGTTCCTCGGTGCTGATCCTGGGCGGGGGCGACGCCCTGGCGCTGCGGGAGGTGCTGCGCTACGAGGACGTGCGGCAGGTGACGCTCGTCGACCTCGACCCGGCGATGACCCGTCTGGCCCGCGGCTTCGGACCTCTGCGCGAGCTCAACGGCGGCGCCCTGGAGGACCCGAGGGTGAGGGTGGTCAACGCCGACGCCTTCAACTGGCTCCGGGACGCGGGCGGCCGCTACGACGCGGTCGTCATCGACTTCCCCGACCCGGACACCGCGGCGCTGGCCAAGCTGTACTCCGTGGAGTTCTACCACCTGCTGCGCCAGGTTCTGGCGCCGGACAGCCGGGTGGTCGTGCAGGGCGGCTCGCCGTTCTTCGCCCCGAAGTCCTACTGGTCCGTCAGGGCGACGGTCGCCGAGGCGGGCTACGGCACCACGCCGTACCAGGTGGACGTCCCCAGCTTCGGCAACTGGGGCTTCGTGCTGGCCCGGCCCGGCTCGGAGCCCCCGCCGCTGCGTCTGGCCGAGGGGGCGCCCCGGCTGCGCTTCCTGGACGACGCGGTCCTACGGGCCTCGACCGTCTTCCCGGTGGACCGCCGGACCCGCGAGGTGCGGCCCAGCACCCTGATGGACCCGGTGATCCTTGAGTACACGCGGCACGAGTGGCGCGCCTACTGACGCGGCCGCGGGCCGGGGCGGCCGGGGCCTGCCGCCGGGCGGGGCGGGCACGGCGCGGCGGTCGCGGGGCGGTCCCGGGCGGGCGCCACCGCCCTCCCTCCCCGGGCCCGCTCCCCGGCGCCCCGGACCCGGCACGGCGCGGCCGCGCGTCCGGGCGGTCCCGGCGCCCGGCCGGGCGGTCCGGGCTCAGGCGAGCGGCGCGCTCCAGCTGAGGCGGCTGCCGCCCTCCTCGGGGGCGGCGACCTCGAAGGTGCCGTGGACGGCCCGGGCACGCTCGGCGCAGTTGTCCAGGCCGCTGCGGCGCCCCTGCGCGGGAATACCGCCGCCGTTGTCGGCAACCGTCAGCCGCACCTCGTCCGCACTGGCCTTCAGGGTCACGTCCACCCGGGTGGCGTGGGCGTGCCGGGCGGCGTTGCTGAGCAACTCCGCCAGGACCGCGACCACATGGCCGGCGATCTCGGCCGGTACGTCCGTGTCGAGCAGCCCCTCCATGCTCAGGCGGGGCGGGAAGCCGAGGGAGGTGACGGCCTCCCCCACGGTCCGCGACGCCTGCGCGCGCAGCCCGGGACCGTCGGCCCCGTCGCGGGACCTCAGGCCGAAGATGGTCGAGCGGATGATCTTTATGGTCTCGTCCAGGTCGTCCACGGCGCGGACCACGCGCTCGGCGGCGCCGGCGTGCTCCACCAGCCGGGCCGCGCTCTGCAGCGTCATCCCGGTGGCGAACAGGCGCTGGATGGCGAGGTCGTGGAGGTCCCGGGCGATCCGGTCGCGGTCCTCGAAGAGGGCGAGCTGCTCGGCGTCGCGGCGCCGCTCGGCCAGTTCGAGCGCGAGGGCCGCCTGCCCCGCGAAGGCCAGCAGCGGCTCCAGCTCGCCGTCGGTGAAGACCGGCGCACCGCTCCCGCGCACCAGCACCAGCGCCCCGCCCGGATCCGACCCCAGGGGCACGGCGACGGCCGGGCCGCGGCCCGGTGACGCGTGGGGGTCGGCCGCGAAGCGCCCGTCCTCGGCCAGGCAGCCCGTGACGGACGGCGCCCCGGCGGCCCGGGCCGCTCCCGCCAGGGTGCCCTCCCTCGGGACGGTGCGGCCGAGGAGGGCGTCGTCGCCCACCACGAGTTCCACCGCCAGGTCCCCCGCGTCGCCGGGCACCACCACGGAGGCGGTGCGGGCGTCGGCGATCTCGCCGGCCCTGCGGGCGATCAGCCCCAGCACCTCGTGGCGCGGATCGCCCGACAGCAGGCGGTTGGTGACCTCGGCTCCGGCCCGCAGCCAGCGCTGCTGGCGCTGCGAGCTCTCGTACAGCCGGGCGTTGTCGATCGCGACGCCGGCGGCGACCGACAGCGTGGCGATCACGGACTCGTCCTCCGCGTCGAACTCCCGGCCGCAGCGCTTGTCGGTCAGGTAGAGGTTGCCGAACACCTCCTCGCGCACCCGGATCGGCACACCGAGGAAGGTCCGCATCGGCGGATGGTGCTCGGGGAAGCCGTAGGAGGAGGCATGGGCGCCGAGGTCCCCGAGACGCAGGGGCTCGGGGTGGCGGATCAGTTCGCCGAGGAGCCCGTGCCCGGCGGGGAGCGGCCCGATCCTCTCCCGCTGCTCCTCGGAGATCCCGACGGTGAGGAACTGGGAGAGGGTCCTTCCGTCCGGTCCGATCACGCCGAGCGCGCCGTAGCGGGCGTCGACGAGCTGGGCCGCCGCCTCGACGATCCTGCGCAGCACCTGGGACAGGTCGAGTCCCCGGCCCACGGAGACGACGGCCTCCAGCAGGCTGTGCACCCGGTCCCGGGTGCCCCGGACGGCGTCGATCCTGCCCTGGAGCTCCTCCAGGAGTTCGTCGAGCCTCATCCTCGGCAACGGCGACAACTGCTGCTCCTCGCCCACAGCACTCTTCCTTCCACCCCCGCGCCCGTCGGGTTCACCCTAGCGAGTGACGCAGGGGGGACGTGACGGCGGGGACCGCGGTCCCCGCCCCTCCCCTCCGGCGCGCCCCTCGCCCCTGCGCGGCTCCTCGGCACGGGACGAACGGGACGTTCAGCCCCGCGGGCACGCACCGAACGGGCCTCCCGGCGGGCGGCGGCGCGCGGGACCCTGGCCGGGAGACGAAGCCCGGCGCGCAGGCCCGCCGCGGCGGTCCGTGCCGCAGGTGCGGCGCGGACGCGGGCAGGGCGCGGACCGCGGTCAGGAGGAAGCACATGACAGAGCGAACGGTGGGCGAGGTCATGACCCGCGAGGTCGTCACGCTCGCGCCCGGCACTCCGGCCGGGCAGGCGGCACGGCTGCTCGCGGCCCGGCGGGTCGGCGCGGCCCCGGTGCTGGACGAGGAGGACCGGGTGGTCGGGGTCGTCTCCCGGGGGGACCTCGCCCCCGGGAGGCGCGACCGGCCCGGCGGCACGGGCACGGCCCGGGAACCGTCGGGTGCGGAGGGCGCCGCCGAGGGGCCGACGGTCCGGCAGGTGATGGCCGCGCCGGCCGTGACGGTCCATCCCGAGCAGCGGGTCGCCGTGGCCGCGCGTGCCATGGAGCGCCGCGGCGTGGACCGGCTTCCCGTCGTCGACGAGGCGGACCGGATCATCGGCATCGTGACCCGGCGCGACCTGCTGCGGGTGTTCCTGCGCTCGGACGCGGAGATCCTGGCCGACGTCCGCCGGACCCTGCGCAGCGTGCTCGGGGCGGCGGCCTCCGCGCGTCCGGACGCCGCCGTGCGCGAGGGGCTGGTCGTCCTCGGAGGCCCTGCGGCCAGGGACCGCGGGCGCCTGCTGCGCGCGCTCTGGCGCATCGACGGGGTGACGGGCGTTCTCGGCGAGGCGGGAGGGACGCGGGAGACAAACGAGGCGGGAGGGGCGCGGGAGACGGGCGGCGCGCACCGGCCCGGCGGGGCGGGGGAGCACCCGGCCGGGCCCCGGCGCACCGCGGCGGCTGCGGGCGGGCCGCCGGCCGAGGGCTGACGGGCCTCCCGGTCGCGCGGCGCACCGCGGGCGGCGGGGCCCGCCACCGGGTGCGCCGCGCGACGGGTCCGCAGCCGCGGGAAACGGGTCGTGCCCGTCCCGCAGGTGCGGGACGGGCACGACGCCTCCGGCCGGGCACGGACCGGGGGACGGGTCGACCGTGCCGGGCGCGGGTCTGGGGGGCGGCCGGGTCCTTCGAGGGCGGCAGGGCCCTTCGGGAGCGGCCGCTTCCTTCAGGAGTGCGGGACGACGGCGACCGGGCAGCGCGCGTGGTGCAGCACCGCGTGCGCGGCCGAGCCGATCCGGGTGCCGATGGGGGCGCGCCGCGCCCGCCTGCCGACCACCAGGAGCTGGGCCGAGGCGGCCTGGTCGAGGAGGACCTGGCCCGCGCTGCCGATCTCGACGTGCTCGGTGACCTCGACGTCGGGGAAGCGCTCGCGCCACGGCGCCAGGGCCTCCTGGAGGGCCTTGCGCTCCAGGGGCTCCAGGCCGCCGGCGTCGTCGATCATGGCCAGGGAGCCGGGGCTCCAGGTGTAGACGGGCGGGAGGCTCCAGGCCCGCACGGCGCGCAGCGGAACACCGCGCACGGCGGCGGCCTCGAAGGCGAAGCCCAGCACCTCGGCGCTGTCCTCCGCGGAGCCCTGCTGGCCGACGACCACGTCGCCGCTCCGGCTCAGCAGGTGCTCGTCGTCCTCGGCCCGCACGGACACCACCGGGCCGGAGGCGGTGGCGATCACCTGCTGGCCGTAGGAGCCGAGGAGGAAGCCCAGCAGGGCACCGTGGCCGCGGGTGCCCAGGCACAGCAGCGCGGAGCGCTTGGCCTCGGAGACGAGGGCGGCGACGGCGGTGTCGGGGGCGATCCGGGCCGTCACGTCGAGGCCGGTGTGCCGCTGGGCCACCCGTGCCTCGGCCTCCCGCAGCACGGCGCGCGCCGACTCCTCCTCGGCCTCGCGGTTCTGCAGGACCGGGATGTCGAGCGGCTGCCAGAGCCAGGCGTGCACGATGTGCAGGGGCAGGCCCCTCAGCTGCGCCTCCTCGGCGGCCCAGTCGACCGCCGCCAGGCTCTCGGGCGAACCGTCAACGCCTACAACTACCGGGCGGGTCATGGAATCTGCCTCCGTTGGACGACATACGTGCCGGCCTCCTCGACCGGTCTCGGGCTCCAGCCTGTCGTGGCAGGGCCGCCGGGGGCAGGGCCGATCGGCCCTGTTCGGTGGTCCGTTCGGCAGAGCGGGCCCCGCTCCCCCGCGGACCGCGGAGCCCGGCGGACCGCGCGCGCGGGCCGGGAGGTACGGTGTGCGGCCCTGCCACCGGTCGTGCGCGTACCCGCCCCCGGCGGTGCGCACACGGGCGGGACCGGTGCCGCCGCGCAGGGGTGCGGCACGCCCCCGGGTCGGCACCGGTTCCGGCCAGGGCCGATCGGCCCTGGCCGGAACCGGGCTCGTGAGGCACGATCACCCTCGTCCACCGCGGTGGACGTTTCCCCAGACGACGGAGCATGTGATGACGGACAACGGCTCGGGCCCCACCGGCGGAGCACCGGTGACGGTGTTCCTCCTGGACGACCACGAGGTGGTGCGGCGCGGAGTGTACGACCTGCTGGACGCCGAGCCGGACATGACCGTCGTCGGCGAGGCCTCGACCGCGGAGCAGGCGCTGGCGCGGGTCCCGGCGCTGCGGCCGAAGGTGGCCGTGCTGGACGTGCGGCTCCAGGACGGGGACGGGGTGAGCGTCTGCCGCGAGCTGCGGTCGCGGATGCCGGAGCTCGCGTGCCTGATGCTGACCTCCTTCGACGACGAGGAGGCGCTGCTGGACGCCATCGTGGCGGGTGCCGCGGGCTATGTGCTCAAGCAGATCACGGGGACGGACCTGGTGCAGGCCGTGCGGACGGTCGCCTCGGGGCAGTCCCTGCTCGACCCCGGGGCGACCGCGCGGGTGATGGCACGGCTGAGGGACGCGGCCGGGGAGGAGAGCCGGACGGGGGTCGAGGGGCTGACGGCCAGGGAGCTGGAGATCCTCTCGCTCATCGGCGAGGGGCTGACCAACCGGGAGATCGGCCTGCGGCTCTACCTCGCCGAGAAGACGGTGAAGAACAACATCTCCCGCATCCTGGGCAAGCTGGGCGTCGAGCGCCGTGTGCAGGCGGCCGTGATCGCGACCCGCCTCCAGTCCCCGGCCGGCCCCTCCCGCCCCGAGTGGCCGGGGCGGCGGACGCGCTGACCCGGTGCGGGCCCGGGCGGACCGGCCGGGCTCCCACGGGACCGGGCCGTCCTTCGCCGGCGCCCGGCGGGCCGGCAGGACCTCGGCGGCGTGGGGACGCCGGCCGCCGGGGCGCCGGGAGCGGCCTCAGACCGACAGGACGAGCTTCCCCCGCACCCGCCCCTGGCGGCTGATCCGGTGCGCCTCGGCCGCTTCCCGCAGCGGCAGGACCTCCTGGACCTCGACGTGGACGGCGCCGCGGTCGATGAGGGCGCCGATCTCCCCGAGGGCCGCACCGTCCGGTGCGACGATCACGCGCCGGGCGGCGATCCCCGGGACCCGGTACGCCTCGTCCACGGGTTCCGGCAGGGTGATCAGCGTTCCGCCGGGGCGCACCAGGGCCCAGGAGGAGCGCTGCACCGCGCCGCCGACGGTGTCCAGCACGAGGTCGTGCGGCTCCCCCGCGGACAGGTCCGCCTCCGCCCGGTCCAGCGGCTCGTCCACGCCGAGTCGGCGCAGGAAGTCCAGGTTGCGGGCCGAGGCGGTCGCCGTGACGTGCGCCCCCGCGTGCTTGGCGAACTGCACGGCGAAGTGTCCGACGCCACCCGCACCGGCGTGCACCAGGACCCGCCGGCCGGCCACCGTCCCGGCCGCCGCGAGAGCCTGCCACGCGGTCAGTGCCGCGAGGGGGACCGCGGCCGCCTCCTCGAAGGTCAGGCGGGTCGGCCGAGGGGCGAGCGCCGCCACCGGGACGGTGCACAGCTCCTGGTAGGCGCCGCCGTACGGCAGCGGCAGCATTCCGTACACCGCCTCCCCGACGCCGGGGCCGCCCGGGACCGTGCGCAGCACGGTCCCGGCCATGTCCCAGCCCATCCCGAGGGGGAAGGGCCGGTCGCTGCGCACCTGGCCCTCGCGGTGCTTCCAGTCCACCGGGTTGACGCCCGCGGCCCTCACCTCCACCAGGACCTCGCCGTCCGCCGGTCGGGGGGCGGGTCGCTCCGCCACCTCCAGCACGCTCTCGTCGCCGTACCGGGAGAAGACCACCGCGCGCATCGAAACCGCTCCAGCCGTGTCGTCGTGCGCTCCCGGCGCCACCGGGCGGCGGGAGCGGGGTGCGGGTGTCGCACCGCCCTCAGCCTGCGGGGACGGCCGGGCCGGAGCCACTACCCCGCGAGTACCAGGCGGCGGGGTGCCGAAGCGGAAGCGCGCAAGAGGGGTACCGGCGGGGACAGGACGGACGCCCCCGGCGCACGCATACTGGCGCGCATGGATCTCCCCACCGGACTCGGCTCCTTCCTGACGTCGCGACGCGCCCGGGTGACACCGCGTCAGGCCGGCGTACCCGTCGTCGGGCGCCGACGTGTCGCGGGGTTGCGGCGCGAGGAGGTGGCCGAGCTGGCGGGTGTCAGCCTGGTGTACTACACACGCCTGGAGCAGGGCCGCGCACGGAACCCGTCGGACGCGGTGCTCGCCGCGCTGGCCCGGGTGCTGCGCCTGGACCCGGCGGAGCGGTCCCACCTGTACGACCTCGCCCACCGCACCGGGCGGGGCACCCCGCCGCCGGGTGCCGCCGAGGCACGGGAGACCGGGCCGGGGCCGGCGGGCACGGGGCCGGGGGCGCCGGAGGCAGGGGTGCGGGAGGAGGTGCGCCTGCTGCTGCGTGCGGTGGGGGCGGTTCCGGCCTACGTCCTGACACCCGCCATGGACGTACCGGCCGCCAACGACCTGGCCCGGGCACTGGTGGGCGGCCTGACCGGGGGCCGGGACGGCCGGGCGAACCTCGCCCGGTACGTCTTCCTCGACACCGGTGCGAGGGAGCTGTACCCGCACTGGGAGGACGTGGCCCGCCAGACCGTCGGCTTCCTGCGGTTCTCCGCGGGCCGCCGCCCGGGCGACGCGCGGCTGGCGTCCGTGGTGGCCGGGCTGAGCCGCGCCGACGAGTCCTTCCGCCGTCTGTGGGCGGCACAGGAGGTGCAGGAGAAGACCCACGGGACGAAGAGCTTCCGGCACCCGGTGACGGGCAGGCTGGACCTCGCCTACGAGACGCTTCTGCTGCCCGGCGACACGGGCCTGTCGCTGGTCGTCCTCACCGCGCCGGACCCCCGGGCGGAGGCGGCGCTGCGCCTGCTCGGAAGCTGGACGGCGGGGCGCCCGGAGCGGTCCGCCGACGACAGCGCGGGCCATCCCGTGCGCGGGGAGCGGCGTCCGGCTTCCGCGTCCGGGTAGGGGCATCGTCGTTCAGGGGCGGGCCGCACCGGCCACGGCGCCGCTGACGGCGCACGCCGGACCGGCCGGGCGGCCGGCCGACTCGTCGAGGCGCGGGCGCCGTGGCGTCAGCGCGGGCCCGCCGGCTGGCGCCGGGCCGACCTCGCCCGGTTCCCGCAGCCGACCGAACACCAGGACTGGTCCCGGCGGCGGGCGAGGAAGAACATGCCGCAGCTGGGCGCGGGGCAGCGCCGCAACCGGGCCTGCTCCGGGCCCGCGGCCAGGACGAGCGTCTGGCGGGCCGCCGCGGCGGCGGCCGGACCGCCGCCTTCCCGCTCGCCCAGGCGTCCGTCCTCGCCGACCTCGAAGGTCACGGGCGCGCGGGCGGCCAGCTCGTTGAGGTGCACCCGCTCGGCCTCGGGCAGCGGGTCCTGCCGCGCGGCGGCCTCCAGTGCCGTGCGCACGGGGGCCCGCAGCCGGGTGAGCTCGTCGAGCGGCAGCGCGGCCAGCCCCCGGGCGGCCGTCCGTTCCCGCCACGCCCCGGCGAGCGCGGGCGAGGCGAGGAGGTCGACGTCGCCCCGGTCGGGCCCGGCGCCGCAGACCACGGTGTTGGCGAGGTCCAGCACGGGGTGCTCACCGATCCACGGCATCGCGTGGAGGTTCTTCAGGCTCATGCCCCCAGGCTACCCGGGACACGGATTTGAGCCGACGAATCCGTGATAGCTTGACACCCGTCGATCACGCTTTTGTGACTGCGAATCCGTGATTCGATGAACGATCCGCCCCGTCCGGAAGGAAGACCTGATGAGCACCACCATCGAGTACGTGCGCTTCGAGTGCGGCGACCCCGAGGAACTGGCCGCCCGGCGCGAGGGCTTGGTCTCCCTGCTGCGCGAGCGCTACGCCGACGACTTCCAGGGCGCTCTCCTCGCCCGCTGCGAGGACGGCTCCCTCGTCGACCTCCTCGTGTGGGCCTCCCCCGAGGCGGCCGCCCGGGCGGCCCGCGAGATGCCGGGCGACCCCGCGGCGGCGGACTACTTCACGCGCGTCGGCCACGTCCACGAGCTGCGGCACGCCGAGGTCCTGCACGGCGCGGAGCCCCTGCTCCGCGCCTGAAGCCCCCGCCCGCCCGGGCCGGACCCCGCCGCCCGCGCGGGGCCGGCCCCCTCCCCGAGGAGGGACCGTGCCCACCGCCGCGGAACTGCTCGACGCCCGCACCGCCGCACGGCTCGCCGCCGAGCTGGCCGCCGCGGGAGCCCCCACCACCACCTGCGTCTCCGCCTGCGGCCCCCGCCTCCACGGGCTGGGCTTCGCCGCGCGCGTCCAGGCGCTGAAGGCCGCCGTGCTCGCCGACCTGCCGGACGGCTACCCGGGGTTCGCCGCCGTCGTCCGCCGCGCGCTCGGGCAGCCCGGCTTCACCGGCTGGATGACCTTCCCCGTCGGCGAGGCGGTCGCGGAACGCGCCCTCACCGACGGCGTGTTCGAGGACGCTCTCGGGCTGCTGGCCGAGCTCACCCCCCTGCTCACCTCGGAGACGGCGGTGCGGCCCTTCCTCCGCCACGACCTGCACCGGGCCCTGCGGACGATGCTGCCGTGGACCACCCACGCCGACCCGCATGTACGGCGCCTCGCCAGCGAGGGCACCCGGCCCCGCCTGCCGTGGTCGGCCCGGCTGACCGCCCTCGTGGCCGACCCCGCACCCGCTCTGGCGATCCTGGACGCGCTCCACCGCGACAAGTCCGCCTACGTGCGGCGCTCGGTCGCCAACCACCTCAACGACATCAGCCGCGACCACCCCGGGATCGCCGTCGCCTCCGCGGCCCGCTGGCTGGAGGGAGGCGGGACCGCCGCCGAGGGGGTCGCCCGTCACGGGCTCCGCACTCTCGTCAAGGCCGGCGACCCGGCCGCGCTGGCCGTCCTCGGGTACGCGCCCGAGGCGGCCGTCGACGTCACCGGCCCCGAGGTCGCCGACCCGATCGTCCCTTTCGGCGGTCACCTGGAGTTCGGCTGCACGGTCGTCAGCACCGGCGCCTCCGCGGCACGGCTCGTGATCGACTACGTCCTCCACCACCGGCGGGCGAACGGCACCCTCTCCCCGAAGGTCTTCAAGCTGACCACGCGGACCCTCGCGCCCGGTGAGCGGTGGTCGGGAACCCGCCGGCACCCGTTCCGCCCCCTGAGCACCAGGCGCTACCACCCCGGACCGCACCGCGTCGAGATCCAGGTCAACGGGCGCCGCTACGGCGGAGCCGAGTTCCTGCTCACCGGCCCGACCGGCCCCGGCGCGAACAGGGCGTGACCCCCGGGCCGGGGAGGAGCCGGCCCGGGCGGGCGGCGCCGCGGGCACCGGCCCCCGCCACCGCCCGGGCACCACCCCCCGCCACCGGCGCGGCGGGAGCCCCCGCGCCCGGCGGCGGACTCAGCCGCCCGCGGGCGGGGCGCCCGCCAGCCCGCTCAGCTCCTCGGGCCCGACCTCCTCCAGGCTCCCGGCGAAGTGCCGCCGCGGGGAGCGCGGCACCGGGAGCAGACTGGGGACGACCAGGACCGTGCAGCCGGCGGCGTCCGCCGAGGCGGCGCCGTCCGGGGAGTCCTCGACGGCGACGCAGTCCGACGCCGGCAGGCCCAGGCGCGCGGCGGCCGCCAGGTACGGGTCCGGGTGGGGCTTGGTGCGGACGGTGTCGTCGGCCGAGAGGGTGAAGGCGAACGGCACATGCGCCAGGGCGCCCCGGGTCACCGAGTCCACCACGGCCCGGGGAGAGGCACTGACCAGGGCGAAGGGCACGCCTTGTGCGGCGAGCGCGGCGAGCAGCCGGTCCGCGCCCGGACGGAGCGGCGCCCCCCGGCGCACCCGCCGGAGGAACTCCTCCCCCAACTCCCGCCCGACGGCCGCGACGTCCTGCCGCGGTGCCGACCGGACCAGGTGGGCGGCGGTGTCGGCGACGGAGCGGCCGACCACCTGGGGGGCGTCCTCGGAACCGAGGCGCAGCCCGAGCCCCGCGGCGGTGTCGGCGGCGACCTGCCACCACAGGCCCTCGGTGTCCACGAGCGTGCCGTCCATGTCGAACAGGACGGCCCCGGGCCCGGTCACGAGGCGCTCCGGGGCACGACGAGCACCGGGTGCCCGGCGAGGCCGAGGCGGGCGCGGGCACCCGCGGTCAGCCCGGCCGCCTCCCGCGAGGGGAGGTCGGCCTTGGCCTCGGCCCCGTCGGGCAGGGCGAGATGGACCCGGGTCACGGCGCCGAGGAAGGAGGCCGCGACCACGGTGGCCTCGCCTTCCGGGTCGGCGGCGACGGTCAGGTTCTCGGGGCGGACCAGCGCCCATACGTCGCCGTCCGCGGGCCTCTCGCCGTCGGTGGGCAGCCGGTGCCCCGCCACCTCGACGGTCGCGTCGTCGGCGAGGCGGCCGGGCAGCCGGTTCATCGTGCCGACGAAGGAGGCGACGAAGGGGGTGGCGGGGCGGGCGTACAGCTCGGCAGGGGCCGCGCACTGCTCCAGGCGGCCGGAGTTCAGCACCGCGACCCGGTCGGCCATGGAGAGCGCCTCCTCCTGGTCGTGGGTGACGAAGACCGTGGTGATGCCGAGCGACAGCTGCAGACGGCGGATCTCCTCGCGCAGGCTGTCGCGCACCTTGGCGTCGAGCGCGGACAGCGGCTCGTCGAGGAGCAGCACCCGCGGCTGGAGGGCCAGCGCGCGGGCGAGCGCGACGCGCTGCTGCTGGCCGCCGGAGAGCTGGTGCGGGTAGCGGCCGCCGTGGTCCGGGAGGCCCACGAGGTCGAGGAGTTCGGCGGCGCGGGCGGCGCGCCGCGCCGCGGGGACCTTGCGGACGCGCAGGCCGAAGGCGACGTTGTCGCGGGCGCTGAGGTTGGGGAACAGGCTGTAGGACTGGAAGACCATGCCGGTGTCCCGCCTGTGCGCGGGCACGGCCGTGATGTCCGCGCCGTCGACGAGGATCTCGCCGGAGTCCGGCCGGTCGAAGCCGGCGACCATGCGCAGTGCGGTGGTCTTGCCACAGCCGGAGGGCCCGAGGAGGGCGAGGAGCTCCCCCGGCTCGGCGGTGAGGTCGAGCCCGTCGAGGGCGACCGATCCGGCGAAGGCCCGCCGCAGGGAGCGGAGTTCGAGCCGGGCGCCGGAGGGGGGCGGGGTGCGTCCGGTGCTCGTCGAGGCCGGTCGGGCGGGGGCGGCGGGCATGGGTCAGGACTCCTTAGGGGCGGCCGGCGCCGCTCCCTCTCCCGCGCCGGCTGCGGAGCCGGCGCGGGAGAGGAGCAGCAGCAGGGCCCAGGTGAGGGCGAGGCTGAGGATGGAGACGGCGACGGACATCCGGGCCTGCGCTCCGGAGATCGTCACGATCCACACGGCGAAGGGCCGGAAGCCGAGCAGTGAGGCGATGGTGAACTCGCCGAGGACGAGGGCGAGCGTCAGGAAGGCGGCACCCGTGAGGGAGGACCGCAGATTGGGCAGCAGGACCCGGACGACGGCCTGCGGCCAGGAGGCCCCGCAGTCGCGGGCCGCCTCCACGAGGGTGGGGACGTCCAGGGCCCTCAGGCCCGCGTCCAGGGACCGGTACACGAAGGGCAGCGCCAGCACGGTGTAGGCGAGGACCAGGACGAGGGGGAACGCTTCGTTCTGCACCGCGATGAAGGTCTGGTAGAAGGGCGTGGCGGCCAGGTGCTCCGGGCCCCAGCGCAGCACCGTGGCGATGCCGGTGACCAGGGCGATGGGCGGGACCACGAGCGGCATCATGCAGACCACTTCCACCACGGGGCGCAGCCGCGGCGACCCCAGGCGCACGGCGACGAGCGCGGGCACCGCCAGCAGCAGCGACGCCGCGATGGTCGCGGCGGCCAGGCCGAGTGAGAGCAGCAGGCTCTCGGTGAAGCCCTCGGCGGACAGCAGGTCGGTGTAGGCGGCGAAGGAGACGCCCTGTCCCGGGGTGTGGACGGTGAAGACGAACGAGGAGACCAGCGGCAGCAGGAAGTAGACGCCGGCCAGGCCGAGGACGGCGCCGCGCCAGACCCGGGGCCGTCGGCGTCCGGTGCGGGGGCGCCTCTCCGGTGCTCCGTCCGGCACGGGCGCCGGCCCCTGCGGGACGGGCTGCGCCCGGGCGGGTGCGGGCGCCCCGGCGGCCGGCGGGGTGGCGGGGGCGGGGGTCAGCGCAGCCATCGGGCGCTCCGTCGCTGGAGGGGGAGGTAGACGGCCATCACCAGGCCGGCGATGAGGATCATGTCGAGTCCGAGGGCGAGCGCCACGTTCTCCTGTCCGGTCAGCACGTTCCCGGACAGCGCGTCCGCGATCTTGAGGGTGACCAGCGGCACGGACCCGCCGACGAGTGCGGCCGCGGTGGCGTGGGCGGCGAAGGCCGTACCGAAGAGCAGCACGACTCCGCCGAGCAGGGACGGCGCCAGGACCGGCAGCCCGATGTGGCGCCAGAACTGCCAGGCGGTGGCACCGCAGTTCTGCGCGGCCTCCCGCCAGCGGGGGCGGAGCCCGTCGAGGGCAGGCACGGTCACCAGGACCATGAGGGGGATCAGGAAGTACAGGTAGACCACGGCGAGCCCGGTGAAGGAGTACAGGTTCCAGCCCAGGTCGGTGAGGTCGGCCAGCTGGGTGACCACACCGGAGATGCCGGCGGTGGCGATGAAGGCGAAGGCGAGCGGGACTCCGCCGAAGTTGGCGAGCACCCCGGAGGCGGTCAGGGCCGCGCTGCGCAGGGCCCGGGAGCGTGAGGTGACCACGGCCTGGGCGACGAGCACCCCGAGGACCGCTGCGACCAGGGCGGTCAGGGCGGAGAGCCGGACGCTGCCGAGGAGTGCGCCCAGGTAGGGGCCTTCCAGGGAGCGTGCGAGGTGGTCGCCGGTGAGCGTGGTGCTCCCGGTGGCGGGGTCGGTCCGGGTGAAGGCGCCGTGCACCAGGGCACCCAGCGGGATGCCGAAGCAGAGTGCGGCGAAGGCCAGGAGGGGAGCGGCGGCGAGCCAGGTGCGCGGCCCGCGCCGCCGGCGGCGGGTGCCGCCGGCGGTTCCCTGGCGGGAGGTGGTGGGGACGGGCATCAGGAGACGGCCTTGTCCCACTTCTCGGCGAGCGTCGCCTTGGCCGTGTCGAGCTCGGCCGGGGCCGGGAAGGAGGGGGTGCCCTCGACGGCGGGGAGCTTGGTGACGGCGTCCTTGTCGACGGTGCCGTCCTCGGTCATGGCGGGCAGCAGCACCGGGCGGGCGTAGCCCTTCAGCCACAGGTTCTGGCCCTCGGGGCTGTAGAGGAACTCCATCCACAGGCGGGCGGCCGCGGGGTGGGGGGCGTCCTTGTTGACGGCCTGGGAGTAGAACTGGGCGTAGACGCCGTCGGAGGGGACGGCGACCTTCCAGTCCACGCCCTTGGAGCGGAACTGGTCGGCGTAGCCGGCGTTGAGGTAGTCCCAGTCGACGGAGATGGGGGTCTCGCCCTTCTCGACGGTGGCCGGGGTGGACTCCACGGGGATGAAGTTGCCGTTCTTCTTCAGCTCCCCGAAGAAGTCGATGCCGGGCTGGATGTCGGCGAAGGAGCCCTTGTTGGCCAGGGCGGCCGCGAAGACACCGCCGAAGGCGGAACCGGACTTGGTGGGGTTGCCGTTGAGGGCGACCTTGCCCTTGTACTCGGGCTTGAGCAGGTCCGCGAAGGTCTCCGGGCAGACCTTGATGCGCGCGGCGTCGCAGCCGATGGAGACGTAGCCGCCGTAGTCGTTGTACCAGCGGCCGTCGGCGTCCTTCTGGGTGTCGGGGATGCTGTCCCACGCGGCGACCTTGTACGGGGCGAAGAGCCCCTCCTCCGCGCCGCTGCGGGCGAAGGCGATGCCCAGGTCCAGGACGTCGGGGGCGCGGTCCTGGCCCTTGCGGGACTTCACGGCGGCGATCTCGTCGGCGCTGGAGGCGTCCGGGTTCTCGCTCTTGACCTCGATCTCGGGGTACTTGGCCTCGAAGGCCGCGATGACCTCGCCGTAGTTGGCCCAGTCCGGCGGCAGCGCGATCACGTTGAGCGCCCCTTCCTTCTCGGCCGCGGCGACCAGCTTGTCCATGCCGCCGAACTCGGACGCGGAGGTGGCGCTTCCGGCGGAGGCCCCGCCGTCGGCGGCCTTGGCGGCGGGGTCCGCGTCGGGGGCGGCGCCGCAGGCGGCGGTGAGGACGGTCAGTGCGGTGGCGCCGAGCACGGCGGCGGCGCGGCGGGCGAGCGGTCTGGGCACGGAAGGCTCCTGAGGCGAGAGGGTGCGATCACTTGTCTGAACAAGTCGGAACCCACTTCGCCCGGCCCCGCCGTCCGGAAGGTGAACGGGGCATGACCGGCCGACGATCGCTCGACGAAGCTCCGTGTCCGGTGAAGTACAGGTGAACGGAGGGCAGTTGGCCGGGGATACGAGGACCGGCGCAGGGCCCGCCGGGTTAGAGTGGGTGGCCCGACGGCCACCGAGCGCGACCGGCCGCGTACACCGTCACGGAGGGACACGTGGGCACCGCGCGCTATCTGGAGATCGCCGAGACCCTCCGGCAGGCGATACTCGGCGGCGAGCTGCCCGTCGGGGGCCGGCTGCCGTCCGAGAGCGCGCTGATGACCCGCTGGGGCGCCTCGCGCGGAACGGTCCGGCAGGCCGTGGCCCTGCTGACCTCGGAGGGCCTGGTCGGCTCCCGCCAGGGCGCCCGCCGCATCGTCCTCAGCCGGGAGCGGCGGCACAGCTTCGCGGAACTGAACAGCTTCGCCCAGTGGGCCCACGGGCTCGGCCTCGCGGTCACGAGCCGCATCCTGCTCCGGGCGCGGCGGCCCGCCGGCCCCGAGGAGGCCGAGGGGCTGGGCGTACCCGAGGGCAGCGAGATCCTGCACGTCCTGCGGGTGCGCCACCTCGACGGCGAGCCGACCATGCTGGAGCGCACCGCGTACGCGCAGTGGGCCGCACCCGCGGTGGAGGCGCTGCCGGAGGAGTGCGTGTCGATCATGGACAGCCTGGCACGGGACGCGGGCATCGTCGCCCAGTACGGGGAGCACCTGATCGACGCCGTCGCGGCGGGCGGCCAGGACGCGCACCTGCTGGGCGTCCGCCGCGGCAGCCCGCTGCTCCGGCAGCGCCACGTCAGCCTCGACCAGGGCGGCCGGGCCATCGAGTGGAGCGACGACCGCTACCGCCCGGGCAGCGTCACCTTCAGCACCAGCAACTCCGCGGCCGCTGCGCCGCTGGGACGGCGGATCGGCGACCGGGCCGTCTGAGCGGCGCTCCCGCCGGTGCGGCCCCGTGCCGGGGCGGCGGGGGCCGTCAGGAGTCGGCGGCCGTGCCGGGCCCCGCCCTGAAGGCGCCCCGGTAGGCGTGGGGGGAGGTCCCCACGCGGCGCCCGAAGTGATGGCGCAGCGTGACGGCCGACCCGAAACCGGCGGCGACGGCCACCTGTTCGACCGAGAGGGCCGTGGTCTCCAGCAGCTCCCGGGCCCGGCGCACCCGGGCGGCGAGCAGCCACTGGAGCGGGGCGGTACCGGTCCCCGCGCGGAACCGCCGGTTCAACGTCCGGGGGCTCACGGCGGCGTGGGCGGCGATCTCGTCGAGGGTCAGGAGCCGGTGCAGGTTCTCCTCCATCCAGACCAGCGTCGGCCCCAGACCCGCCTCCCCCGCCGGGGGCAGCGGCTGCTCGATGAACTGCGCCTGCCCTCCCTCGCGTTGCAGGGGCATCACGGTGCGGCGGGCGGTCGCGGCGGCCCGGTCCGCGCCCAGGTCCCGGCGGACCAGGTGCAGGCAGAGGTCCAGACCGGCGGCGACACCGGCCGAGGTGACCACCGGGCCGTCCTCGACGAAGAGCACCGAGCCGTCGACCTCCACCCGGGGGTGGCGCCCGGAGAGTTCGGCCGCGTACCGCCAGTGGGTGGTGGCCCTCCGTCCGTCCAGCACCCCGGTCGCCGCGAGGGTGAACGCGCCGACGCACAGGGAGGCGAGCCGGGCGCCGCGGTCGTACGCGTCGGTCAACTCGCGGACCACCGCCCGGTCCGGCGGATCGAGGGAGCCCGCACCCGCGGGCACCACCACGGTGTCCGCCTCCGCCAGGGCGTCGAGGTCCCAGTCGGCGGCGAGGGCGAAACCGCCGTGCACGGCGGAGGTGCGCACCCTGCGGCCGGGCGCGCACACCCGTACCTCGTAGCGGGGCGCCCGGGCCACCTCGTTCGCCGTCCCGAGGACCTGGCCGGGCAGGGACAGCTCGAAGGGGAGGACCCCGTCGAGGGCGAGGACGGCGACGACCTCCGGCGCGGCGGCACGGGCGGCGGGCGCGGCCGCAGGGGCGGCACGGGTCACGGGGGCGGCACGGACGGCGTGGCTCATGGCGGGAACTTAGCGCACCGCGTCGTTCTCGCCACTGGCCGGGTCCTGGCAAAGGCCCGGAGGATCGGGGCATGACTCCGAAGACCGAAGAAGGACCGTCCGCCGCCGGGACATCCCCGGCCGCCCCGCACCCCGCGGCGGAACTCCCGCCGCTGAGCGCCCTGGCCCGCAGCGCCCTGCAGTTCGCACGGGAGACCGAACCGGCCTTCCTGTACGCGCACAGCGTCCGCAGCTACCTCTTCGCGCGGGCCCTGGCGGAGGCCGGGGGCCTGGCTCCCGGCGCCGACTACGACGACGAACTGGTCCTCCTCGGCTGCATCCTGCACGACGTGGGGCTGACCGCGGCCGCCTCGGGCCACCAGCGGTTCGAGGTGGAGGGCGCCGACTTCGCCGCCCGCTTCCTCAGGGAGCGGGGGGCGGACGAGGAGGCGGCCCGGGTGGTCTGGCAGGTGGTCGCGCTGCACACCTCGGAGGGCATCGCCTCGCGGATGGGGCCCGAGGTGGCGGTGGCCCACGACGGCATCGCGCTGGACGTCCTCGGGCGCGGCCGGGAACGGCTGCCCGCGGCGGTGCTGGAGCAGGTGGTCGCGGCGTATCCGCGCGACGGTCTCGCCTGGGCCATCACCGGTCTGATCGTGGACCAGGCTCTCGCCGACCCCGCCAAGGCCGGGCCGCTGTCCTTCCCGGGGCAGGTGCTGCGCGGCCATCTCCCGCCGGGAGCCGTGCCGGGGTGGCACGATCTCGTCAGGGCCTCGCCCTGGGGCGACCGCCCGCCCGCGGCACCCTCCGCACCGGCAGGCGCACCGCAGGCTCCGGCGGACGCGGGCGGCACGGCGGCCCCGTCACGGCCGGGAACCTGAACCGGCGCGGGGAGGGCTCCCGTGAGACCCGGGCCCCGTCCCCGCCGGCAGCCCGGGGGACGGGGCTTCCGCCCCTCCCCCGGCCACCGTCACCGCTGCCGGCGGAGACGTCGACGCCGGGGCGGAAGGCGATTCCTCGTCGGGTTCGGGGAACGCCCCTCCGGGTACTGGCCCGTCTCCGCGCCCCTCACACGGCCTTTTCGCCCCCTGACCGAAAGTCGATCCCGTGAAATCCGGCACCATGGCGAAAACGCTTCGCCGAATGCGCTCCGCCGAAGCGTTCACAAGGGCCGAACCACCAACAAAACGGCCGGAGCCCGAAACAGCACAGCACCCCCTGTTGACCGCCCGGATGCATGAGGTTTCAATAAACCCCAGTGTCATGCGCGTTCGCTCTACCCCTTGGTTCCGGGGAAATGACATGCCCGCGTTCTCGCCCCGCCGGACGAGGATGCAACGGGCAGGGAATCTCCCGCCATTCGACCACCTGGTACGTGCACCGCCGTGATACGGACTCGTGCCCGCACCCGCCCTCCGGGCGCCGTGTGCGGCCTCCTTCCTCGTATCCGGGGGTGCGCTTCCCCCAACGAAGGAGCAGGACATGAGAGCAGGGGACTCCAAGCGCTATCTCGCCTATCTGGCGGCGATCGCCGCCGGGCTGAGCACGCCCGTGTTCGTCGGCGGCGCGGCCCAGGCGGCGACCGGCACCGCCGGGACGGTCACCGTCTCCGAGTCGGCGCGTACCGCGCTCGCCCAGGCGGTGCAGGCCGACCAGGAGGCGGTGTCCGCCGACGGCCTGTTCGGCCAGCACAACCAGACGTACAACGAGACCTACAACGAGGTCATCAACCCGCCCTACCTGCAGTACGGCAAGCCGTTCCTCCAGCCGCACACCGCGGGCGAGGCCGGTGCCACCGCCGCCGCGCCGCTGAGCAGGATTCTCGACGAGCTGTCCTGACGCCCGCAGCCGGTGCCCGCCACCGGCTCCACCGGATGCGGACCAGCGCGGCCCGGGCCGCATCCGGTCTCCCCGCAGCATCGAGTCACAGGCGCCCGGGAGGCCCGAGGATGGCACAGGAACCCACCAGACAGGTCCAGTTCGTCACCAAGGTGTCCAAGTTCTGCAATCTGAGGTGCACCTACTGCTACGAGTTCGCCGAGCTCGACCGGCGCGAGCGGATGAGCCGGGAGCAGTTGCACCGGATGTACGTCCATCTGCGCGACTACTACGTCGGCAAGGACCAGGAGGACGGGGCCCGCACGCACCTGCACATCGTCTGGCACGGCGGGGAACCGCTGATGATCGAACCGGACTACTACTGGCGCACCCTGGAGGACCAGCGGGCCGTCTTCGGGGACTCCCTGCGGGTGAGCAACACCGTGCAGACCAACCTCACCCTCCTCGACGACGAACGGCTCCGGCTGCTCCGCGACGGATTCGACAACGTCGGCGTATCCCTGGACCTCTTCAGCGGCCTGCGCGTCAACATCGCGGGCCGGGACCAGCAGGCCAAGGTCGTGTCCCATATGGAGCGCCTGCGCTCCGAGGGAGTCCCCTTCGGCTGCATCACCGTGCTGACCAGGAAGAACCTGGGCCGGGTGAAGGACACCTTCTCCTTCTACGAGAAGGCCGGACTCGGGTTCCGGGTCCTGCCCCTCTTCGAAGGCGCCTACGCCGACCAGCACGAGGCGTACGACATCACCGTGCCCGAGATCGTCTCCGCCCTGAACGAACTCGCCGACCTCTGGCTCTGCAGCGACAACCCGGTGCAGGTGTCCCCGCTGGACCACCAGTTGCAGATCGTGCTGCGCCACCTCGACCCGAAGGCGCCGCGCTCCTACTTCAACCAGCGCGAATGGCTGCCGGTCATCGTCGTGAACACCCCCGGGGACGTCTACGCCTACGGCGATCCGTACGAGGACCTCCAGGCGTCGCTGGGCAACATCTTCACCACCCCGCTGGGGGAGCTGCTCTCCGGCCCGCGCTTCGACGCCTCCGCCCGGGCGGCCGAGACCCGGATGGCCGCGAACTGCCTGAACTGCAAGTACTTCGGGGCCTGTTCGGGCGCGGCGATCGCCAACAACCGCGACAACGTGCACACCGAGGTCGACGGCATCGGTGTGTGCGACGTCGACCGGGCCGTGCTCCAGCACATCGAGGACCGGCTGCGCTCCAGTGGCGTCCTGGACGGCGACGGACGCGTCGCGACCGCCCCCGCGCCCGCCGTCGACCCCGTCGCCTGACCCCGTGCCGGGAGGTGGGAGCGACCGCCGAGGGCCCCCCGAGGGCTTCGCCGTGACGGTCTCCGCGGCGGACGGCCCGCGCTCGCCGGTGCCCGACCCGCCGTTCGGCGACACGGCACCGCTGCTCGCCGTCACCCTGGAGCCCATGCCGGGCGGCGGGGAGGAGCGCCTGCCCTTCCTGCACGTGGACCTGGCGGGCCGGCCCGGCGCCGCGGCCGTGGCACGGGGCATGCGCCGGACGGGGACCGTCCTGGACACGGCGGTGACCCTGTTCGTCCACAGCTCGGGCAACGGCTACGTCGGCATCACCGTCACCGAGGAGGCGCCCTCGGCCGATGCCCGACCCGACGCGGAGGACGGCCCCGGGCAGCGCGTCCTGCGGGTGGCGGTCGACCCCGCCCGCCACGCCGCGGGTCTCTCGGCCGCCGTACGCAGCGGTCTGCTGGTGCTGGTGCACCACTGGACGTCGGCCGGGGGCGAGTCCCGCCGGTCGCTGCTGAAGGTGGCCGTGCACCGGGGGACGCTCGAACGGATCGTCCGGGCGGCGCTCACACATCCCCGCTCCGTGCGGGTCGGACTGTCCGGCGGGCGGGACGGGCCCTGACGAGCGCCAGGGCCCCCGGGTGCCCCACCGGTCGCCCTGCGGCGACCGGCTCCGCCGGGGCCGTCCGGTGGGGCGACCGCGGCTGGCGCCCGCGTACCGGTCCGCCCCGGGCCCCGGAGGCCACAGGCCTCAGGGACCGCCCCGCGGTGCTCCTCCCAGGTCGGCCAGCAGCAGGTCCAGCTCCCGCTCCTCCTCGACCCGGATACCGGCCTCCGCGAGGGCGCCGGCGAGGTCGGGATCCCACGGCGAGTCCGTCCGGACGCCGGTGAGCGGCCGGGGCGGGAGCTGCGGGTCGCTCACGGCCAGGGCGGCGCGGTAGTCGGCGGCGGAGTACCGCCAGGGACGCCACGGGACCCGGCGCAGCAGGGCGCCGGCGATCCGGAGCCCGCCCCAGTCGAAGTCGCCGTGGTAGTGGAGGGCCGAGCCGTTGCCGTGCAGGTGGCGCAGCAGGGCGAGTGCGGCGGCCGAGGGCTGGCCCTGAAGGCAGACCAGGGGCGGGCAGTCGGGGCCGAGGGCGTCGGCCGCCGCGGCGAGGACGGTCGGGTTCTCGCAGATCCGTACCACGGGGGAGGCCACGGAGAAAGGCCGTCGGGTGAGCTGCCGAAGCGTCAGGACAGCCGGTTCGCCCTGGCCGGCCGTCCAGTCCAGGGCGGGGGTCCCCCGCAGGCTCAGGGTGAGGACCGTCGAGGAGAGTTCGTCCTTCAGCACGCCTGCCGACGCCCAGACCTCCCGCCGCCACTCGGCACCGCTTCCGTCGGCGAACCCCGTCAGGGCGCGGATCCCCGACAGCGTGAGGGTCGCCTCGGGGGTGCCGTCGTCCAGTGCGTGGGCCGAGCCGAGGACCCGGGCGGCGAAGGCGGCCAGCGAGACGGCGGGGTCGGCCGGAAGCGCACGAAGACCGGCGCAGACACCCGTGAGCAGGGTGTGTACGGAGTCAGGGGTACGGCCCAGGCGCCGGGCAAGGCCGTCCGCCCGTACCCTCGCGGCCCAGGCGGCGAGTTCGGGCCGGTCCCGTACCAGCGCGTCGAGGGGTGTGTGCGCCCGGTCCCAGGCGGCTTCCTCCTCGGCCCTGATCCGGGCGAGCGGGGTGACGGGGCCGGTGAGCGCCGTGACGGCGGCGGCGAGACCGTTGGGGCTGACGCCGGACCGGGACAGCACGGCGGCGACCGCCTCCAGCCGTACCGTGAGGGACCGGCCGCCCCCAGGCGCTCTGGCAAGCAGCCGTTCGACCGCGGACCGCTGGCCGGCAGTGGGGTCGGCCAGGGACACCGCACCGGTCAGGGGCTGCCCGGCGACGAGCCGGCCGCGTACCCGCTCGACAAGCCACTCGAGTTCCGGCACGCCCAGGAGGCGGCGCAGTCGGGGCATGTCGACCGTGCCGTGCAGGACGGGCTCCGGGCCGGCACCGGGCGCTGCCGGCCCGTCGTGGGTCAGCCCCACAGTGGCTCCCGTTCCGGGCGGCCCGCAGCGTCCGATGCCGGATGGCGTGCGGGCTCGTCCCGGCGGTGCCGCCTCGTGCCGTCCCACTCCCAGCGGGTGACGAGGACCGCCGCCACGTCGTCGATCCGGGACAGCTGGGCGATGGCGATGCCGGGCACCTGCGGGTAGCAGGCCCATTCCCGTTCGCTGGTCATCACCACGTCGAGGTCGAAGGCCCGCAGCAGGCCGAGGCACTTGGCGCGCGAGTCGTCGTCCACCCCCGCGAACGCCTCGTCCAGGGTGACCAGGCGGGGCGCGTGCGGGCTGCTCGCGCTGGCGTAGTGCGAGGAGGCGGCGGCGAACAGCGGCACGGAGACGGCGAGGACGCGTTCGCCGCCGGAGGCGGGGCCGGTGGCCGGGACCCAGCGCCCGTGCTGGTGGCGTTCGACGCCGAACTCGTGCCAGGAGCGGTAGTCCAGCGCGGCGGTGAGGTGTTCGAGCCAGCTGCCCGAACCGTCGTCGGACTGCTGGCGGGCGATCTGGGCCTGGAGGAACTCCCCGACCGCGGTACGGTCCTCGGCGGTCCACGCGTCGGCGGACTGGCGCAGCCGCTCCCGGGCCTGGGCGAGTCCGGGTGGGGCCTTGCGCGAGGGCCGCCACACCAGGCGGAGCTTCATGCCGGTGGAGGTGGGGCGGTCCTCCAGTTCGGTGTTCATGTCCCGCACCCGGCGTTCCGCGGTGCCGATGAGTTCCTGGAGGGTACCGGCCACTTCGTTGATCAGATGGGTTTCGAGGATCTCCCGTTCGTGCGCGGACAGGATGCGGGTGAGTTCGCCGACCTCCGCGGCGAGCGCTGCGGCGAGTTCGGGAACGGCCCGGTCGCGGCCCTGGTAGACGATGTCGACGACCATGCCGTCCTCGACCATGCGCGCGGAGGCGCTGTGCCCGTGCCGGGACAGGGTGTCCTGAAGGGTCTTGAGTTCCTCGCTGAGCCGACGCTGGACGCGTTCCCAGGCGGCGTCCGTGTCGTCGACCGAGGAGAGTCCGGTCTCGATGGCGCGGGCGAGCGTGATGGCCGGGGTGGCGGCCCAGGGGCTGTCGTCCCCGGCGGGGACCGCGAGTTCGGGCAGCGCGACCCCGACCAGGCCGGTGGCCGTGAAGCGCCGGAGCGCGTCGATGGCCTCGGCGCGTGCCCCCACGGTCTCCGTGAGGTCCTTCTCCAGCTGCTCGATCCGCCCCTCGGCACGCCCGGCCTCCCGGTCCGCTTCCGCGTGCCTTCGTCGGGCGGTCTTCTGGTCTGCCTCGCAGGTCCGCTGTGCCCCGGTGGTCTCGGCGAGTCGCCGTTCGAGTTCGGCGACTGCCGCTCCGACGGTGGAGCGCAGGGTCAGGTGGCGCTGGTCCGCCGCTGCCGCCTCGCGCTCCGCGTCGTCGGCCCGCTGGGCACGGTCGGTGGCCCGCTGCTCCGCGTCGGCCGCCTCGGCGCGCTCGTCGTCCACCTGGCGTGCGGTCTCGCCCTGCTCTCGCACCGCCGGCCACAGGGCGGCCAGCGCGGCGGTGAGAGAGCCCAGGGCGTGGCGTACGGAGGCGAGTCCGGCCCGGTCGGGGGGAAGTCCCAGATCGGCGGCGGTCTCGGTGAGTTCGGCGGCGCCACGCTCGGCCTGCCCGGCCGCCTCGGTCAGCTCGGCGGCGCGTTCCCCGCACCGCGTGCGGGCCCTGCGTACGGTGTCGGCAGCAGCGCTCACGAACGCGTATGCCCGGGTGAGCGGCGACTCGTCGGGGATGGAGGCGAGTTCGGCGTCGAGTCTTCCACGCCGGTCCGCGATCTCTTCGGAGCGGGTCGCGACACGCTCCGCCTCATCCCGCAGGAGGGCGAGTTCGGTGCCGAGCACGGCGACGCGGGCCCTCCGCGCCGCCTCACGCGCGCCTTCACCGATGTACGCGGCGGCGGGCTTGGCCCACGTGCCGGTGAGCGCGCCGACACGGAAGCGTCCGTCGACTGCCACCCAAGTCCCGGCCGCTCCCCCGCTGTCCAGGCCGACGGTGGCGAGCAGCCCGTGCACGGTCGCTTCGCCCAGGGTCGCGGCCCGGGCGTCTGCGTGGTCCACGGCCGGTCGGAGCACGTCGGCCAGTGAGGGGCCGCTCACCGGTCCGTTCGACGGGGAGAGCAGGACGTCATGCCCGTTCACGGCGAGGGCGGAGCCGTCGGGGAGCACCCACGCATCGAGGAGGCCGGATGCCTCGAGCGCCGCCTCGAGCCCCGCTCGCCCGGGTTCGGGCAGGTGGTCACGGAAGTCGACCAGACGCCAGAGCGGGGCTCCCGGCAACTGCTCCCGCAGGCCGGCGGTGCGGGTTGCGGGCGGCTGGGGCTCGCGTCCGGTGCCGGCCTCCAGGGCGGCGAGCTCCCGCCGCGCCTCGTCGGTGCGCTGCGCCAAATCCGAGGCCCGGCGGGCGGCTTCGGCCGCCTGGTCGGCGAGGTCCGCCGAGCGGGCGGCATGGGCCCTGGCCGCGTGAACGCGTGCCGGGTAGGGGCCGTCGAGGTGGCGAGTCCACTCCTGGAGTTCGTCGAGAAGCCCGGTCTCATCGGAGAGGACGAGCTCCGTCCAGGTCCCGGCGCGTTCGCGTACGTCGTCCAGGAGTGCCTGCCCGGCCCGCGCGGCGCCCTCCTCCGCCTCACCGTGCGACTCGGCGGCCAGGGCGAGGTCCGTCTCGGCCTCGTCGAGACGGCCCGACGCCCGGCGGTGCGCGGCGGCGGCCCGTGCGGCCGTTTCGAGGAGGCCCTCGACATGGACCAGGGAGCGCTCGGCGCGGCGGGCGGCGTCCTCGGCTGCGCGCCGCAGTCCGGGCTCGGGCAGCTGGTCGTCCGTGGGCAGGGTGACGTGCGCGGCAGTGGCGTGCTCCCGCGCCTGGGCGAAGGCGTCTTGGACCCTGAGCCGCGCGGCGTGGAGCCGGTTCTCGGCAGCGCCGAGCCGCCCGAGCGCCCTGGTGCGCAGGGCCGCCGCCTGTTCCCGGTCCTCCCGCGCCCGGGCCGCCGCCTGCGCCGTTCGCGTCACGGCCCGCGCGGCGTGCTCCAGTTCCCGCGCGTCGCGCATCTCAGGCGCCTCACGCAGGGCCTTCTCCTGGGCCCGCAGGCGTTCCGCGGACTCCGCCAGGGAGCTGATCTCCTCCTCGGCGGCCGCCCGCTTCTCCTCGGCGCTCCTGCGCCGCTCCTGGGCATCGGCCAGATCCCGTTGCACACGCTCGTAGCGGGAGTGTTCGGCGCGCGGAAGCCGGGCCCGGCGGCGGGTGGCGATGCGGGCATAGCGCCGGTAGTGCTCCAGGAAGGCGGAGGCGGCCCGTTCCGCGACGGAGGCGGCCACCAGCTCGTCCTTCTCCTCGTCCAGGGAGCGGAACGCCTCGGCCACGTCGGCGATGACGGCCTGGTCCATGGGCGGCAGGGCCTCGGTGAGGGCGCGGGAGAGGGCGGCTTCGTTGGGCCGCTTGGAGAGCTGCGGCTGGCGCAGCTGGATGAGCAGGTCCACCAGGGCCGCGTACCGCTGCTCTCCGAGGCCGAAGAGCGCTTCGTCGACGGCTCGGCGGTACGACCTGGCCTGGTCGTACACCATGCCCTGCCCGGCGACCGCCTCGGCGAGCCGGTCCCGGGACAGGGCCGTGCCGGTGGCGTCGAGCAGCCGGAAGGTGCCGTCCGTGCGCTCGGTGGAGCCGTGGTCGACGCGCTGGCGCGTGACGGCGTACCAGTGGCGGGCGATGCCCCTGCCGCTGACGGCCTTGAGCCCGCACAGCAGCGTACGGAAGTGCTGCTCGCCCGTCGTGTCGTCGAGTCTGCCGAACTCGATCCACGTGTACCCCAGCCGTTCGGAGTGCGGATGGTCGCCTCCGAGAAGCAGGTTCCACTCCATCCGCTTGCCGGGGTCGCCGTCGGGTTCGACGCGGCGGGGGCTCAGGTCGCCGTCGAGCAGGAACGGCAGGGTCAGGGCGAGCACCTTGGACTTGCCGGTGCCGTTGTTGCCGCGCAGCAGCAGACGCCCGTCCCGGAAGCGGAACTCCTCCACGTCGTAGTGGAACAGGTCGACGAGCCCGACGCGCAGGGGCTGCCAGCGGGTACGCCGCGGGGTGGGGAGGCGGGTCACGAGGTGGCCTTTCGCTGCGGGGGCACATCGGTGGAGCCGCGCTCACGGATGACGGTCTCGCCGACCGCGTACCGGGCGAGGGCGGGACGGGCCACGACCGTGTGCGGGGTGCGGGAGACCAGGCCGAGCGCGGTGAGCCGGGCGACGGCCTGTTCGACGAGGTCGGTCTCCGTGCCCGGCTCCCGGGCGGACTTCGCCCAGAAGCCGCCGTGCTCGGAGGCGAGTTCGCGGACGCGGAGGGCCAGTGCCCCGAGGGTGACCGGGCCGTCGGCCCGGGCGAGATGCTCGGCGAGCAGCAGGGTGATATGGCCGTGGGTGCCCTGTTCGGGCATGCGGAGGTCGGTCAGGTCGTCGTCGGGGTCGACCATCGCGATCCCCTCGGCCCGCACCTCGGCGACGAGTCCCGTCAGTTCGGTGATCCGGGCGGTGAGGAAGCCGCGCTGGCGGGTGAGGTAGCCGAGTTCGGCGTCGGTCAGGTCGTCGTAGTAGAGCACCGGGTCGTCGAGGAGCCTGCGGGTGAGTGAGCGGCGCATGGCGCGGAAGCGCAGCTCGTCGCTGTCCAGGGCGGTTTCCGCGACGAGTTCCGCGAGCCGGTCCTCGACGTGGTCCGCCCGCACGGTGGAGGGGCCCCGCCGGGCGGCGAGGAGGCCGGCCAGGACCCGGCGTTCCACGTCGTACAGGACGTCGCCCACCCCACTGACGTACGCTTCCTCCTCGCCCGCGACGCGCCGCAGCACGCCGAGGTCGAGCAGCAGCCGTACGACGGCGGCGAGGTCGAGGCGCGCGTCACGCCGTTCCAGGGTGAACTCGATCCCGGCGGCGACGAGTCGGGGATCGGCGGCGTCCAGGACGATCTGGCCGGCGAGGCGTCCGAGCGCGATCTGCGCCTCTCCGCGTTCGAGGGCGGCGAGTGCGAGGCAGAACAGGACGTAGCGGCGACGGGTGAACGGGGCGGCGCCCCGACTCGCCTCCCGGGCCGGGTGCGTGGGGTCGGTGAGGACGCCCGGGATCTTGCGCAACCGCGCCGTCTCCGCGTCCACCTGGAGGGACCAGCCCGTGTTGCGATCGAACCACGCCCTCAGTTCGGGCGCGTGCCGGCGGACGAGACGGAACGCGTCGGCGTGCCGGCCGCGCGCGAGGAGAAGGGGGTGCTTCAGCACGGCGCGCGCGGCTTTGCGCAGGTCGGCGGCGTGCTGGCCGTCCAGCACCTCGGCGAGCGGTGCGGTCATCGGTCGGGGTCTCCGTCCCTCGGCTCGTCTCCGTCCGTCAGGTCGACGATCTCGATGAGGTGGTCCGGGCCGCTGAAGACTCCGCCCGGCGTGCGGATCTCGGCGGTGGTGCCGTCGGTGGGCGCGGTGAGCCTGATCTCCATGGAGCCGTCATTGCTGGTGGCCGCGGTGTGCCTCGTCCCGGGTCGCCAGGTGGCCAGCGCGTCTCCGAGCAGGTGGAGGAACAGCCGGAAGGAGGTCGGGTCGAGTTCGCCGAGGCCGGACAGGCGGGTGACGCCGTCGGTGACGAGCCGGGCGCGGGCGGCCGCGGTCTCCGCGGCCTGCTTGGCGGCCGTCTCGGCGAGTGCCCGCCGCCGCTCTTCCCGGTCCTCGACCTTGCGGGGCTTGCCGCGCCGCTCGTAGCTCCCGGTGCGGCGCAACTGGGGGCTGATCCGCAGCGGCTCCGCCTCGGCCCACGGGGTGGCGGCGGGGACGGGCCGCGCCGCGCGGGCGGTGAGGGTGTCGGCGTCGACGGTGAGGTGCCGGGCCGGATAGAGGCCGAAGGCGGCCCGCCACAGCCGGTGGCGGGCGTCGTCGTCGGGTGCCTCGGCGAACCAGCGCGCCAGGGTCCGGAAGTCGGCGGACCGGTCCGAGCGCCCCGACCTCCGCTCGTTCAGTGCCCGTACGACCGTCAGGAGCTGCGGGATCGCCCCCAGCGCCCGGCCGCGGAGGAGCCGGGCCTGAGACTCGTGTCCGTCCCTGCTGATGAACCAGGCGCCGAGTCCGGCCCAGCGCGCGGCCCACCGCGCGTACACCTCGCGCTCGGCCTCGGCGGCCGCCTCCGGCGAGGCGTCGGCGGCCTCCCGCCCGGCGGCGGCCCTCAGCAGGGACTCGACCCTTCCCCCCTCCTCCAGCTCCGTGATCAGCCGGGCGATCCGCCCGCCCAGGGTGATCAGATCCTGGATGAACCGCTCCAGGTACTGGATGAGCCGGTCCTTGTACGCGAGGAAGGCCTCCTCCTCGACGTCGTGCAGGTCGATGGTCCGCTGGAGCGAGCCCATGAAGGCGCGGGCGTTGTCGGCGAGCGCCGCGAAGCGGCTGGCCAGCGCGTCGAGGGCCAGGTGCGCCTTGACCGGGTCGGTCTCGTCCTCGGCGGCCAGGACGAGCAGGGCGCGCAGATGGGTGACGGTGTCGTGCAGGGCGACGGCCTGGAGCGCGCCACGGCGGCCGAGCGCCTCGTCGTAGGCGGCGAGGGCCTCCTCGGCAGCCTCGCCCTCGCGCGTGAGCTGGTAGATGAACCGCTTCCGGTAGAAGTCCTCGACGGCGGTGACCCGGGTGGTGTCCGGATCGGCCCGCAGATTGCCCCAGCCGACGAGCCTGTCGAGCGCGGCGACGACGGCCTCGGGTTCGGCGGGGCGGACGTGCGCCGGAAGGGCGGCGTGCACGTCCTCGGGGCGCAGATGTACCGCGAACCGCTCCTTGGCCACCAGGAACACCCGCATCAGCTGGCGGTAGAGCGGGGTGTTCCGCACGGTGAGGTGGGCGAAGGGGCCGAATCCGCCCGGCTCGGGATCGGGAGCGGACGGGGCGGTGGCAGGTGGTGCGGTCATCGTCGGCCATTCTCCCCCAGGCGCCTCTCCCGCGAGCAGGGGCCGAACGGCCTGGCTGATTCACGCCGTCGCAGTGCCCGAAATCCGGCCCGGACGGCTGCGGGCCGGGGAACCCGCCCTCCCCCGCGAGGGATCTGCTCCGAACCGCCACCCGGTGCTGCGGGGTGCGCGGACCCCCGTGCCCGCTCTCGTCCTGCCGACGGCGGGCCGGACCCGACGCTCCGCGCCACGGCGGCCACGCCCAGGACGGTCTCGGCGGCCTCGATCTGCCGGGCGTATTCGGGCGGTTCGACAGCGCTGCGAGGTGCCGTGGCCGTCGTCGCACGCCCGCCGGGAATCGCGGGACAGCCCGGAGACGACCCTCTGCCTACTGAGATCGGACCTGGGGCTCCTCCCCTGATCGAAGGACGCCCACGTCCACCACCGGCCAGTCCGAACGAAGGGCGATCACACCAGGAAGGGACTCCCATACTGGAATCACGAAGCACACACGATGAAGCACAGAAGGGCAGATGGGGACGATGGAAACCAAGAAGAGCGAAACCTGGGCGGCCCTCGATGACCTGGGCCCTCTCACGGAAGACACGCCCGGAAGCGTCAACCACACACCTGCGGCCGTTTCCTGGTTCATTCCGGCGGTACTGGCCAGCGCGTTCATCGGCGCAATGGCCGTCCATGCGGTCGATGACGCGATCGGCTAGCCCGTAGTTCCTCAGACAGCAGCATTTCGCGAACAGGAAGACCATACCGCCGAAACGGCGGGGAAGCGCACGAAGAAGGGAACAGCCATGAATGCATTCGACACCGTCCTGCTCGAGGCAGGCCTGGGTGAGCTGCACGAGGACCACCCGGGACTGGCCCTCGAGAGCAGCCCGACCATCACCTGCCTCGCGGGCGCCCAGGTCACCTGGAACGCCGCACAGGGCGTCGCCCAGGGCAACCTCGCTCTGGCCATCACCGGTTGAGACTCCGGTTCGTTCGAAGGGCGGCCGCCACAGGTTCCATCTCCCCACTCCTGTATGAGGGTTCGTCGGATCACACCGACGGACCCTCATTCGCGTCTCCGCACACGGCCTGATGGGCGTGTTCCCGCCGAGATCACGGCCTGGAGGCAGGACCGGGTGGCGCGGTGGGCGCGCGGTGATGCCGGGGCCCGCGACCTGTGGGCCGTCGTGAACGCGATCTCCTACCGGCAGCGGGCAGGCTGCCGGTGGCACCATCCGCCCCACGGTCTACCAGCCCGTGAATGATCTACGGCATGCCGGTCGGCCCTGTTTCCCGCCCACCCGGCGAGGGTGAGGCTGTGGAGGCGGGCGATGCCGGGCATGGCGTGGTGGACGCCGTCGCCTTTCAGGCGGCAGTCGCGCAGGACCTTCCAGGCCCTGATGCGCGCGAAGGCGTGCTGCGACGCGGGCGCGGACCGTGCGGTGGGAGCGGTTGTGCCGTTTCTCCAGGCGGGGAGTTCGGTCTGACCCTTCGTGCGGCGGTGTGGGACGACCAGGCCGGTGCCGAGGTGGCCGCCGTCCGCAATCACGGTGGTGGGGCCGACGTCCCAACGTGGGGGCCTCGACCGCGTTCTGCTTGTTCCCGCCCGAGATGAAGCTGTCCCGGTCTTTACGGCCTGCGGCATGCCCGGGAACCGGTCGACGAAGACCCGCCGGTGCTTCGCACCGGCGCCGACGGCCCGCTGCCCTGGCCTGGACTCCGGTTTCGCCTGGTGTCGTTCATGCCGTGACGGGCCTGCCTCGGCCAGGGGTTCGGCGATCACCTCAGCCGACTGGACTGTGGTCCTCCGCTCACTGATGAGTGCTTCACGAGACCGTTCCCCCACCGCACGAACATGATCAGGGGATCAGGACCCGGCATCGCACCGCTTACCGTGCACGCGCTCGGTGGAGGGCAGGACCTTCCGCCGTGCCGTTCGGCTCCCCGGGGCCGGAGCCCGGGCTCTTCGGACCGCGACCGCTGCGGGAGAAGACCCCGAGGAAGAGCAGCGCGGTGGCGAACACGATGAGACCGAGCACGGAGAAGGTCGCCCGGTACCCTTCGTGCAGCGCCTGTACCTCTGAGGTGAGCGGGTCGGCCCCGGAGGTGGTCGAGGCGGCCAGGCTGGTGAGCAGCGCAAGTCCGAACACGCCACCGGTCATCCGGGCGGTGGTCACCAGGCCGCTGGCCCGCCCTGAGTCCTCACTCGGGATCCCGGCCGTGGCCATGTGAGTGAGCCGCACGAACGAGATGCCCATGCCGGCGCCGATCAGGAGTGACGGCGCGAGGGCCTCCTGGACGAAAGTCCCCTCCCCCGGCGCTCGTCCGAGCCACAGCAGCCCCACGGCCAGGAGGACGAGACCCAGCTCCAGTGCCGTACGCGGACCTGTGCGCCGCACGATCCGAGGCGTCAGCGTGCACCCCAGGGCGCCGGCCACTGACAGGGGAATCTGGCAGAGAGCTGCGGCCCTGGGGCCGTCACCGAGGATCTGCTGCTGGTAGAGGGAGAGGAAGAAGAACATGCCGGTGACCACCATGCCCATGACGGCGGTGCCGAGGTTCGCGAAGCCCGCGATCCCCGAGGTCAGCCTGCGGAGCGGCAGCAGCGGCCGGTTCCCGCGCCTCTCGGCGGCAGCGAACATCGCGAGCAGCAGCGCTCCGGTCCCCAGGGGGACCAGCGCGGCAGGCGTCCCTCCCGAGCGCCCTGCCTCGGTCATCCCGAACGCGAGAAGAAGCAGCCCCCCGGGCATCAGGACGACAGCCTTCAGATCGTGGCGGGACAGGCTGCCGCCCCTCTCCCCGCTCGCCGGAACTCCTCTCAGACACGCCAGGGCGAGGAGCAGAGGCAGCGACGCCGTCACGAAGAAGATCCCCCGCCAGCCGACGGCCTCGGTCACCAGCCCCCCGGCCAGCACTCCTGCCCCGCCGCCGAGGGCCGCCGCCGCCCCAACGGACCCCAGGGCCCGGCTGCGGAGTGACTCGGGGAAGAGGGTCAGGAGGAGACACAGCACCGCAGGCTCCACCAGCGCGGCTCCGGCACCCTGCAGCGCCCGGGCCGTGATCAGCGTTCCGGTGCCGTCGGCCAGACCTGCCAGCAGGGACGCGCCGCCCATCACAGCCAGCCCGGTCAGGAGAAGCCTTCGTCGGCCTATCGTCCCCATGACCACGCCGGCGGGCAGGAGCAGGGCCGCGACGGCAAGCACATACGCGGAGACGACCCAGGACAACTGCACCGGCGACAGGTTCATGGCCTCGCCGATCTCCGGGAGGACTATGTTGATGTTCGCCGCGCTGAACATCACCAGGAACTGCGCGGCGGTCAGCAGGGCGAGGAGCGTGCGGAGCGAGTTCGTCCTGGGACGGAGCGTCGGCCCCCGTCCGGGAGCACAGCGGTTCGATTCCGTGGACGAAGGGGGTGTGCGGTTCGGACAACCCATCTGACTGTTCCTCAGCTCGCTTCGTACATGGAGCGGATGCCTGCTCCTGCCACCTGTTCCACGGACCCGGACCGTCGGCCCTCCGGCCCCGATGTTGCCCGGTAGGCCGCTCCGGGAGGTCTGGCCCTCCGTAAAGCCCCCGGGCGGTGGGCCCCGGGGAATCAGCCGGCGCACCTCACACAGCGCTGACACCGGATGCCACTTCAGGTTCGCGTCTCCAGGCCGTGACGCGGAACCTCCCATCAGCCGACCCGACGGTGGAGCAGCCTTCCGCTGACTGGAGGAATCCAGGCCCGGGGCGGCCCGTCGCCTGAGTGAAGGTGGCCGGGCAGCGCGCCCTTCTTCCTGGCGCCGCGCGCGGAACGCGCTGCCGGGGCCGTCCGGGTTCCAGCTTCTCGGACCGACCCCCGTTCCTCCGGTAGGCGGACAGGCTCGTCCACCCGTAGATGCTGCAGACGGTTGCCCCGGGGCCGGAGGGAGACGGGCGACGCTGGTGTCCTGGTGCCGCAGCCGACGGCGTTCGCCCGTCGTGCCGCAGGCCGGCCCTTTGGCCACACGCCCGGCAAACCCGTCACGTCCACCATGAGGTGTGCCAACCGATGAAGCAGATGTCCACTCCGGTCCTGAAGGCCGTGGCCGCCGGGGGTGCCGTTGCGGTCGCCGGCTTCGGTGCCCTCTTCGTCTTCCACCTGGTGATGCAGAGGGACCCCTCGCTGCCCACGATGTTCGCGGATCTCTGCGAGACCTTCGGGGACGCTCTGGCTCTTCCGATCATGACCGGGGCACTGGTGTACGCGCTGACCCGCCTTCCCTCCACTTCCCGGGAGGGCGTGTACGCGGCCTCGGCCGCAGCCGCGGGCGGTGCCACCGGAGCCCTGACCCAGTTGGTCCGCCTCGCGGACGGTGCCCATGAACTCACGTGGGCGCACCCCCGCCCACACCACTTCACCGCGGCCGGCGTCTATCACGCGGTGTTCCTGACGGTCATGTGCGCGGTGACGGCCGCGCTCTGGACGCTCGCGTTGAAGCGGCTGGTCAGGGCACACCCGGACGACGAAGGCACCAAACCGGCGCGCCGGGCCCTGTGTGCCGGATTGGCCGCCGGCCTCTCCTTCGTCGTCCTGCTGATGACGGACGACTGGAAGTTCCTCTCGACCACGAGCGGAGCCACAGTGCTGGCGGCGACGGCGGCAGCCACCGTGCTGACCGTGTGCCTTTTCGTCGTGGTGACGGTCCGGGGCCACCGTCGCAGGCGTGGGCTTCAAGCCGGGCTACGTCATGGTCGCCATGACCGGAGTCGTCCGGGCTCGCTTCGTCCTTGTCGCGAGACCTCGCTGCGACCGCCCCGAACCGATTGGTCGGCTTCAGGAGGCACGGGGCCGGGGCCGCACACACGCCTTCGCCGACGCCCTGCCGACCTCCGAGCCCGTCCTGCGCGGGCGGGGCTTCGAGCTGGTGACCTGGACCCGCCCGTTCGTGTACGGGCCCGGCGCCCGGAGTAGGCCGGGACACGGCACGGGAGGGCTGACGTGACGGCCGAGGCAGCCCTCGGGCAGCGGGCAAGACGGCGTGTGCCTGTGCTTCCGCTTCCCGCTGCCCTTCCGGGAGGCCGAGGAGGTGATCCGTCAACGTGTCTCGTGATCCTCTTTCCGCCAAGGGGGGGTCGGCAGTCCAGGTTCGACCGGGATGTCGAAAGCGGTGGCCATATAGCCCATGAGGCCGTAGAGCCCGCAGAGAGCCACGATTTCCACGACCCCCGCGTATCCGACGACCTCGACCAGTGCGTCCTGGAGTTCGGCGGGGATCTCGTTGTCGGCGGCGATGTGGTCGACCGCCTGCACCACGGCGCGCTGGGCAGGCGTCGTGTCTGCGGGCACGGCATCACCGGCCAGCGCTTCGATCTGTGCCGCCGTGAGACCTGCCTGCGTTGCCGGGCGCACATGGTGTGCCCACTCGTAGTCCGCGCGTCGGCGGGCGGAGTAGCGCAGGATCGTCGTCTCGCGGAGGTCGTCCGGAAGCAGGCCCTGGAACCGCAACCGCTCACCGAGCTCACCGACAGCTCGTGCGACCTTCGGGTTGTTGAACATGGCGACGTAGATGGCGGCGAGCTGCGGTCGGCCGTCTGCGTGGGTGCGCACGGCTGCCATTCGCTGCATTTCGGCGCGGTCTTCGTGGTGCACGTGCGAGGCAGGGTCCGGAAGCCGGGCCATCAGTGGCTGTCCTCCCATTCCGCCACGGCCTGACGCCACGGGGCGATGGGCGTGGGATAGTGCTTGTCGATCCGGGCCGATACCAGGAACGGCTTGTTCCGGGTGAGCCCGTGGGCCACTGCCTCACCTACCTCGCCCGGGTGGGAGACCGTGACACCGTCGGCGCCCATGGCCCGTGCGAACTCCGGCCACGAGAGCCCGGGAATATCGGTGAGCGCCTCGGCTCCGGCGCCCATCTCCTTCGCCCGGTACCAGATGTTTCCGTAGGCGTGGTTGTCGAAGACGAGGATCACGAGCGGGATGCCGTAGCGGGCAGCCGTATGGAGTTCCATCCCGTGCATCAGCATGCAGCCGTCGCCCGTGGCGATCACCATGGGACGCTCGGGCCTGGCGATCTTGGCGCCGATGCCCAGCGGGATCGCGCCGCCCATCGGGGCCAGGTTCGCCAGCGACACATAGTCTCCGTTCCCGTAGCTGGGCCAGTACTGCGAGCACCAGGCACGATGCGCGCCGGAGTCCACCGATAGCACGGTTTCGCGCGGGCAGGCAGCGCGAGCCTCCGTGACGAAACGGGCCGGGTGCATCGGTTCGGTGTCCCGGGTGGTGTCTTCCGCTTCGTAGGTGCGCGGCCCGCGGCTGCGCACGTCGCTCAGGAACGCCAGCCGGGCCGAACGGCCGCTCTCCAGCCCGGCGGCGATCGGCCCCTCGACGCCGGCGAGCAGTTCGAGGAAGGCCCGGGGGCTGGCGGTGACCGGCCGGCTCGAGGGCCAGGTCCGTCCGATGAGTGCAGGGTCAGCTTCGACATGGACGAGTTCTCTCGCCGGCAGCATCTTCGGATCCCAGTTCAGGGTGTCCCGCTGGGACAGTCCCGAACCGATGACGACGAGTACCGAGACGGCGGGATCGAGAATCGCCTCGCTGGCCCAGCGCGAACCGCCGTAGCCGAAGACGCCCAGCGCGAGGGGGTGGTCTTCGGGTACCAGCCCTTTCCCGCTGAGCGTGGTCGCCACGGGGATGCCGAAGCGCTCCGCCGCGGCGATCAGAGCCGCTTCCGCTCTCGCGTGGCGTACCCCCGGTCCTGCGAGGATGACGACATTCGCAGCGGGCTGCCCGGTGGTGTCCGTGGAGAAGACGGACAGAGCGGCGTCCGTCGCTTCCCGGTCGATCGCCAGCGGTCGATACGCCGCCTCGGGCAGCGGCGTCCAGTCCGCACGCTGCTCACTACGCTGGACATCCAGCGGGATCGACAGATGGACGGGCGCCCGCTCTCGCAGTGCGGTGAGTGACGCAGCCCTCAGGTAGGGCTGGAGATTGGCAGGCGAGTTCACGCTGAGGCTACGGGCCGTGACCGGCCTGAGCACGGAGACGTCATCCAGTGCGGCACCACTGCCGTCCTGGAAGGCACCGCGCCCCTCCGTGCCGGTCGCGACCTCGCCGCTGATGGCGAGAAGCGCGGAGCGGTCGGCTCGTGCCGCGGCAAGCGCGGTCACCATGTTCGTCACACCGGGTCCACCGATACCGAAGGCGACGCCGAGACGACCAGAGGCACGGGCGTAGCCGTCGGCCATATAGGCCGCTCCGGCTTCATGGGCCGTCACTACAGTACGCACGCCATCGGTCCCGGTCATCGGTGGCATGAAGGGATCGTTCAGCCCTCCCGGGACCATGAAGAGGTGATCGACGCCCTCGGCTGCAAGGGACCTGACGACGCAGGTGGCTCCGTCCATTGTCATTGTCACAACTGGGGAATCTAAGGCGTGGCATCCGTCATCTGGTGGACCCGCGCCGCTGCGCCTGTTCCGAATCGACGGACACCGGCCCTTCCCCGTGATGGCGGGAACGCGTGGGGAGCCGTGTCGACGGCGCCCACGTCTCCTTCACCCCCGGCACGGTCCGGAAACGGCGAAGGCAGAGCTTCAGGATCGTCCTGCGGCCCTTCGGGGCTCACCTCGGCGGCCCCCGTCCCCCTGGCCGCCCTACCCGGCGCGGCCCGCATCGAGGGGGCCCAGGTCGGCGCCGACCGGCTCCAGGGGCGTGGCCTTCCCGGCCAGGAGGGCGAAGGCGGAGTCCAGGCAGGCGGTGGCGCGTGCGGGGTCGGGATCGGTCTTGCGGATGATCTGCACGCCCTGGACCAGGGTGAGCAGAAGCTGTGCACCGCTGTGCGGGGTGATGGCCTCGGAGAGTTCACCGTCGCGCGCGGCGCGTTCGAGCTGCCGGGTGAACGCCTCTTCGGCGAGGCTCAGGCTGCGCTGTGCGAGGCGTGCGACCTCGCCGTCGTGAGGGAGCAGTTCGGCGATGCTGTTGACGCTGAAGCACCCCGCGGGGCCGCAGGCCGCGTCCGCGGCGAGCAGTCGCCCGAGGAGGTCGCGCAACTGCCCGAGGGCGGGGCCGTCCGCGTCGAGGGCGGTGGCGAGCAGGGCGTCCTGGCGGTCCAGGTAGCGGGTCAGCGCTCGGACGAACAGCTGGTGCTTGTCGCCGAAGGCCGCGTAGATGGAGCTGCGTCCCAGGCCGAGCTCCCCCACCAGGTCGCTCATGGCCGTGGCCTCGTAGCCCTTGCGCCAGAACAGGAGAATCGCGCGGTCCAGGATCGCTTCTTCGTCGAACGTGCGTGGTCTGGCCATGGCACCACCGTAGCGAACGGGGCGGACAGGAGCAGCATGTATTGGACCGCTCGTTCCATAACGTGTTAGGTTATGGAACGAGCGGTCCCGAACTGTCGGAGAGGCAGGCGGACGACCCGCAGCAATCCCGTCGGGAGCGACATGAGAGTCGAGATCTACTCGGACCTGGTGTGCCCGTGGTGCTACATCGGAAAGCGCCGGTTCGAGCAGGCCGTGGCCGCCCTCCCCGGCGCCGGCCAGGTCGAGGTCGTCTACCGTCCGTTCCAGCTCAACCCCGATGCCCCCGAGGCGGCGGAGCCCTCCGCCCGGGTCTACGAGCGCAAGTTCGGGCGCCCGGCGGACACCGTCTTCGGCCCCCTCACCCAGGCCGCCGCCGCCGAAGGCCTCACCTTCCGCCTGGAGGAGGCCCTCGCCACCAATACCTTCCAGGCACACCGGCTGCTCTGGCACGCTGGGCGCCACGGACGCCAGGCGGAGGTGAAGGAGGGCCTGCTGGCCCACTACTTCACCAACGGCGGCGACCTCGGCGACCGCACCGCCCTCGCGGACGTCGCCGCGGCGGCCGGCCTCGACCGCGACGGCGCACGGGCCTTCCTCGCCTCCCAGGAGGGCACCGACGAGGTCCGCGCCGAACTGGCCCAGGCGCTGGAGGCGGGTGTCACCGCCGTGCCGACCTTCGTCTTCGATGGCAAGGTCGTACTCCAGGGAGCGCAGAGCCCGGAACTGATCCTCGAGGTCCTCACCAAGGTCACCGACGGGACCCTCCCGGCCGCCACCGTCTAGCAGCACCCCGGCCCGCCCCGACGCCACGTTCCCGGGCGCGGCACCACAGCCATGGGTTCGGCGCCACCCGAAAAGTCATGATCAAGGAGTTCACCATGAAGGCAGCGGTCATCAACCAGTACGGCGCGATCGACGACGTCGTGACGGTCACCGAGGTCCCCACGCCCGCCGTCGGCCCGCGCGACGTGCTCGTCGAGGCCCGGGCGGCCGGCGTCAACCCGGTCGACCACCTGATCATCAAGGGCTTCATGCGCACCGGGGACCTCACCCAGCCCCTGGTCATCGGCAACGAGCTCGCGGGTGTGGTGGCCGGGACCGGCGCGGAGGTGACCGGCTTCGCCGTCGGCGACGAGGTCTTCGCCCGGGTCGACCCCCGCATCGGCGGGGCCTTCGCCGAGTACGTCGCGGTGGACCAGTCCCTGGTCGCCGCCAAGCCGCAGGCCCTCTCGTTCGAGGAAGCGGCCTCGCTGCCCCTGGTCGGCCTCACCGCCTGGCAGGCACTGACCGAGCAGGCGAAGGTCGGGCCGGGCACCCGCGTCCTGATCCACGGCGGCGCCGGCGGCGTGGGCTCCGTCGCGGTCCAGCTCGCCAAGCACCTCGGCGCCGAGGTCGTGGCCACCGCGGGCGCCGACAGCACCGAACTCGTCCGCCGGCTGGGCGCCGACCAGGTCGTCGACTACCGCGCCGAGAAGTTCGACGAGATCCTCTCCGGCATCGACGTCGTCTTCGACACCATCGGCGGGCCGACCCAGGACCGCTCCTTCCGGGTCCTCAAGCCCGGCGGAACGCTGGTCTCGATCGTCCCCATCGCCGACATCGAGGCCAAGAAGGCCGAGTGGAAGGTCGACGCCCGCGCCTTCTACATGCGCCCGCACGGCGGGCAGCTGGCCCACCTGGCCGACCTGGTGGCCTCCGGCGAGCTGCAGCCGCTCCTGGAGACGACCTTCCCTCTCGACGAGACCGCCGACGCCCTGCGCAAGGTGGAACGCGGCGGCGCCCGCGGCAAGACCGTCATCCGCATCCCGGCCTGACCCGCGCCCGAACCGTCAGGTCGGGAAACCTGTGCGCAAGCCGACGCTGGAGATCTCGTGTGGGGTGGTTCCCGGGCGGCAGGACGGGCAGGCCGGGCAACCCGACCGGAGTGCGGGGGATCCTCGACGAGCTCTCCGATGTGGGTCCGGTGCCGACGCGCGGCTGTCCCGGCCTGGGGGGGAAGGCCCCGGCGTCCCACGTGACTCAGCGGTTCGGATGCCCACCGAACTGAGTGCCGGCCAGTTCCCGGTAGAGGGTGTCGGAGCCGAGGAGTTCGTGGTGCGTGCCGGTGGCCTGCACCCGGCCGTGGCTGAGGACGATGATCTGGTCCGCGTCGACGACGGTGGACAGCCGGTGTGCTATGGCGACGATCGCGCACTCACGGGCCAGGTCGTGGAGCACGCGTCGCAAGGCGCTCTCGGACTTGGCGTCCAACTGCGAGGTGGCCTCGTCCAGGAGGAGAACGGAAGGGCGCTGCAGGAGGGCGCGGGCGATGCTCAGGCGCTGGCGTTCTCCGCCGGAGAGACCGGCCCCCATCTCACCGACGCGGGTGTCCACGCCCTCGGGGAGCTTCGCGACGACCTCTCGAAGCTGCGCCATCCGAAGCGCCTCCTCGATCTGGCGTCCGTCGGCTTCGGGGCGGGCGTACACGAGGTTCTCGCGAATGGTCCCGCGCATGGTGGTGATGTCCTGCTGGACGTACCCGATGTGCGCGCGCAAGGTGTCGAGCGTCAGTGCCTCCAGGTCCTGGCCACCGAGCTGGATGTGTCCTCGAGTGGGTTGGTAGAAGCCCTCGACCAGATGGAAGACGGTCGATTTGCCGGCTCCCGAGGGGCCGACGATGGCGGTCAGGCCGCGTGCGGGCACGGCGAAGCTGACTGCCGAGAGGACCGGGGGGCTGTGGGCTCCGTCGTAGCTGAAGTACACGTCCTGGAACCGTATCGCCACGTCGTGCTCCGGGCCGGGTGCAGCTCCTGCCCCCTGCGCGGCGCCGGAGTCCTCCTGGGGGATTCCGGCCAGTTCGTCCACGCGCTGCACGGCGGCACGGCCCTGCTGGAACTGACCGAAGGAGACGAAGACCACGACCAGGGGCGAGACCATGTAGAACAGGTACATGACGAAGGCGGTCAGGTCGGCGAGTGGCATGCTTCCGTCGGCCACGCGGGTCATGCCTATGGCGACCGTGATGGCCAGCGAGGCCTGAAGGCCCACGTTCACGGCCGGCGCCATCAGGGCGTTGAGGGCTCCGACGCGGACACCGGAGGCACGGGCCTGGTCGGCCAGCGCGGAGAGCCGTTCCTCCTCCCGGCTCTCCGCGCGTGAAGCCTTGACGGTCGGCAGGGCACTCAGCACGCTCTGCAGGTCACTGCCGAACCTGCCGGTGTCCTCCCGGTTCTGCAGAGCTGCAAGGCGCAGTCGGCGGGCGATGAGGAGGGCCGCGCAACTCGCAGCGGTCAGGCAGCCCAGAGTGATGAGCATCAGCCAGATGTCGATGAGAAACATCAGGAGCACACCGCCGACGACCATGAAGCCGTTGATGACCAGTTGTGCCAGGCTCTGGGAGAGAGCGATCCGCACCAGCGAGGTGTCGGTCACCATGCGGGTCTGGATGTCGCCCAGCGGGCGGGCGGTGAAGGCCCCGAGTCGGGCACGCAGCAGTCGGCCCGCCAGCATGCCCCGGACATCGCGGACGATGCCCTCCCCAGCCCGTCCGACGAGGTAGGCCTGCAAGGACGTGAGGATCGCGTCGGCCAGGAACAGGAGACACAGAAGGACGACGGGGGCGGCCAGCGCCTCATCGAGCCCCGCCGCGCGTACGAGTCGGCCGATGGCGTAGGGCTGGGCCAGTCCCGCGGCCGCACCGGCGACCCCCAGGGCCGTACCGGTGACAAGAAGCATGCGATGCGGCCCCGCGAAACGCCAGAGCGTCGAACTCCGGTGGCCTCGCCCCGCGGGCGGGGGCCCGGTCATCGTTCCCGCCCCTCCCCGTGTCTGCCGTACGGAGCGGGACGACCGGTGGCCCGTCCCACGGTGCACGGGCGGAGCGCCGCGCCGCCCCGGCCGGACGTGGCGGGAGACGTGGGTGCGGTCGGCCGACCGCCCCTCGGGGAAGCCTGCTTCCTGTGCCGGGGGGTCCCGGCGGGTGTGCGACGGCGTCCTGAGGCCGGCGCCGGGATACGGCAAGGCGCCTGCGGCACGGAAAGCTCTGGCATCAGTGGCCAAACCCGTCGTGAGCGTCGACTGTTCGAACCTCGGTCATCGAAGGCGCGGTCACGCGAGCAGTGCCGACGTAGCCACATGTCTCACCCGGCCACACGGCCATTGTCCGCCGCGTGCCCGCAGACCGCGCGGGGAGAGCCCCGGCGCAAGAATCGCCGCCCGGGTGTCCTGTTCGTACGATGGCAGCAGCCACATTCTGCGTGCCGTCGCGGCGTCACCTCGCGGGGATCCGGACGGTGCCCGGCGTCAGGAGAGGCAGATGGCTGTGACTCGTGGCCTGCCCTCGAAGTTGATCTCCGCCGCCTTCGGGCCGATACCGCTGTCGCCGGACAGGGCCATGGCCCTGTCCGAGCGCCTCGCAGCGCTGACGACTGTGGTCGCCGGCGCGGAGTACCTGCGACGCAAGGAGGACAGGAAGCCCGGTGGCCTCAACGACTGGAGGGTGGGGCGGGACGCGTTCGCGACGTTCTCACCGCTCAGGCGTCGGTTCCTCGACGTGGTGGGTGACGAACGGGTCACGAACGCACTGTTCGGCGCGCAGGTCGCGGTGGGTGCCGCGTTGCTCGTGCTGCCCGGCCGTGGGCGCTGGAGGGGTGTGGGCGGACTGTTCCTGGGCCTGGGCAACATCGCGCACTACGCGCGGCGCCGCCTGGGCACCGACGGGTCGGATCAGGTGGCGATCCTCGTTCAGACCGCCGTGGGTGCGGCGCGCCTCTCGAGGACACCCCAGGTCCGGGACGCTCTGCTCTGGTACGTCGCTCTCCAGTCGACGCTCTCCTACACCGTCGCCGGGTGGGTCAAACTCCTGGGTGAGGACTGGCGCCGGGGGACGGCGCTCCCGGGCATCATGCGGACTCGGACCTACGGCCACCAGGGAATGTGGCGCTGGTCGAGCCGGCACCCCCGGTCCGCGCGATGGCTGGCGCACGGGGTGCTGACGCTCGAGTGCATGTTCCCGTTGGTCTACCTCCCCGGCGGTGTGCTGGTGCGTCCCATGCTGGCCAGCGCGGCCGCCTTCCACGCAGCGAACGGCTACTTCATGGGCCTGGGGCGGTTCGTCACCGCGTTCGTGTCGATGCATCCCGCGGTCGCGTACACCACCACCCCCCGCTCCCGCCCCGAAGCGGCAGGCCGGGACGACACCCTGGTCAAGGCCGCCGGCGTGACGCTGCTGGGCGCGGCCGCACTGGGTCTGCTGCGGGCCGCGGACCGGCGGCAGTGGGTTCGGGACAGCTGGCCCGGCAGCCGGAGCGTGGCGACGCGCCACGGCAACAGGATCAGCTACTACCGGCTTGAAGGCTCTGCGCAGGGCGTCAGGCCCGTCGTCGTCATGTGCTGCGGACTGGCCGGAGCACCGGAGATGTTCGGGTGGCTTCTCCAGACGATGAGGGACGACGGCGGCATCGACGTGATCACCTACAGCCGGGCCGGCACCGGTCCGAGTACCTATGCAGGAGACGAACCGTTCACTCTGCAGGAATCCGTGGACGACCTGATCGACCTGATCGCCGAGGTGGCCCCCGAAGGCACACCGCTGGTGCTTGCCGGCTACTCCCTCGGAGGGGAGATCGCACGTCGTACGGCGCTCGAACTGGGCGAACGGGTGGGCGCGTTGGTGTACCTGGACTCCTCCCACCCGGAAGAGCTGCAGCGATCGGTGAAGCAGGACAAGTCGGCTGCGACGATGGACAGTTCGTTCGGCATCATCGCCGTCAGTCTGCGCAGCGGCATGGGGATGCTGATGCCCCACCCGGATTGGGTGCGCGACCTGCCCGCGGCCGTCAGAAGCCGAGCCTTCGCCCAGTACGCCGACAGCCGGCTCTGGTGGGCCGGACGCCGGGAGTGGCGGGCGGCCGAGGAGGAGTTCCGCAGGTTCGAAGGGCCGCTGCCGGACATCCCCTGCCATGCCCTCGTGGTGTCCGCGGAGAAGACGCTCGCGCACGATCCCGCGCACGCGGACATGCACGAGGACCTTGCCCGTGCGCACCGGGGCGGTGACCGCGTGGTGCGATCCGTCACGGTCCCCCGGGCAGGCCATGAGTCCCTCCTGACCAGCCCCCGCTTCGGGCATCGGACAGCGGTGCACGTGCTCCGCTTCCTGCGGGACGTCGGACTCGTACCCGCCTCCGGCGACGCGGCCGGAGAGCCCGGACGAGGCCGCGTGAACCCGGAAGGCGAGTGACCTCGTCATGGCTCCGTTCGATGCAGTGAGCGGTGTGTTCAGTGGTCCCGGCGGCCTCACCAGGCTGGCATGCAGCGGCATGCTCCTGGGGACGCTGGCCACGCAGCACCCCAGTGGCGAGCTCTTCAACCGGGTGCGCGAGCTGGACAGGACGCTCGTGCTCCTTCCGAACTGGCGGTTCTTCGCGCCCACCCCCGCGCGGCACGACTACCAGTTCCTCTACCGCACCCTGAGCCACGACCGTGAGACCTCGAACTGGACCGCGGTCGAGGTGATCGCCGACCGACGGCTGTCGCAGGTCCTGTGGTTCCCGAGCCGCCGTACGGAGAAGGCCGTCTTCGACGCGTGCCAGGAGGTCATCCGCGTGTTGGACGACGGCTTCGCCGTGGCTGAGCACAACGCCTCCTACCGCCTGCTGCGCGAGTTCATCCGCAACCGGATCAACCGGTCCGGTGAAGAGGGCACCACGGGCTTTCAGTTCGCGCTCGGCCGGGCAGCCGGATTCGACACCTCGGAGGAACCGGAGATCGTCTTCGTCTCTCCGTACATCCCCCTCCGTCCCCCGCCGGCCGGCTCTCCCGGCCACCGGACGTCGTCACCCTCCGTGCCCCTCGCGTGACACCTCCGTGGTGAGGGTGATCGTGCGGTGGAGCGGCGTTCGTCATGTGGCGGCCGGTTGCGTCGCCTGCATCCGGCCGAGAAGGGACCACCGCAGCCGGGTACCGGGCAACCGACGGGAGGCGGGGCCGTCCAGCCGGCGGTTCAACTCGGGTGACGCGAGGTGTCCAGGCACTTCGGGTGCTACTCGAGCCGAGGCGGCCATGACCGGCGGTTCACTCTGCCACCTCCTTCAGGACGGCTCGTGTGGACCACGGCCCCCTGGTGGCAGGACAATGGGGGTCGGGTTCGTCGACCGCCGGCGGGCCTGCAGGCGGACAGGGCGGTGGGCGCATGCGCACAAACGAGGCCCGTGTACGCGTCGTCGTGGCTGACGACCATCCGATCTACCGCGAGGGCGTCGTCCGTGCGCTCGCCGACAGCGGAACGGTCGAGGTCGTGGCCGAGGCCGGTGACGGCGCGGAGACGCTGGCGCACATCCGGGCCGACAGGCCGGACGTGGCACTGGTGGACTACGCGCTACCGAAGCTGGACGGCCTGGCCGTGCTGCATGCCGTAGCCCGGGACAACCTGCCGGTACGGGTGATCATCCTCTCCGCGCACACGGAGGACTCCGTGGTGTTCCGTGCCGTCGGGGAGGGGGCGGCGGGCTATCTCGCCAAGGACTCCACGCGGCGCGAGATCGTCGACGCCGTGATGAAGGTCTCCCGAGGTGGGACGGCGCTTCCGCCCGAACTCACCGGCGGGCTCATGAACCAGGTCCGCCTCCGGGCCGCTGCCGGCGAGGACCAGGTGAAGCTCACCGAACGCGAACAGCAGGTGCTACGGGGCTTCGCCCAGGGCAAGAGCGTCCCCCAGATCGCCGAGGAGCTGTACCTCGCCTCCAGCACCGTCAAGACCCACGCCCAGCGGCTCTACGAGAAGCTCGACGTCGGGGACAGAGCCGCCGCGGTGGCACAGGCGATGCGCCGTGGCCTTCTCGAGTGAACCGAGGCCTCCGGCGGACCGCCGCGAGCGGTTCACCCCGGAAGGCACACAGGCCCCTCCGGTTCATGACACCGAGTCCTCCCCTGCCCGAACCGTGTCAGCCGCCCAGGACATCAAGGCGGTGAGGTCGCAGACCCTGGTACGCCTTCTCATCGTGGCGCTGCTGATCGCTCAACTCGCCCTGTTCCCACCGCTGGAGAACGAGAACGCCTGCAGAGCACTGGTGGCGGGATACGCACTCTGGGCGGCCCTCCTGGTGTGGGAAGCGTGGCGGGGGCGGCGTTCACTGCCGCGCTCCTGGAAACTGCTGCTGGTTGACCTCGTCGTCCTCGGGACGCTGCTGGCGGTTGCGGGCGGATTCGACACCCCCTCCGCCATCCGGCCCCTCGTCGACGACGCCTTCTTCCTCATCCCCGTGCTTGCAGCATTTCAGCCGTCACCCCGGGTGACGGCTTGGATGACCGTTGCCTCCGGTCTGGCATACCTGCTCGCCGTGCAGGGGGCCGGCACGGACGAGGGATGGGGGCGCACCGCACTCCTCCTGCTCAGCCTCCTCCTTCTCGGAGGCATCTGCACCGTGCTCACGCGGGTGCAGCAGAGCAGGGTGAGGAGCGTGGGAGCCCTGCTGGAACGGAACCGTGAACTGCTGGGTCAGGCCATGAGCGCCGAAGAGCGCGAGCGTCGCAGCCTCGCGGAAGCACTCCACGACGAAGCCCTGCAGGACGTGCTCGCCGCTCGCCAGGATGTGGACGAGGCCCGTGGATCCGACCGCCCGGAAGCACTGGAACGCGCCGACCGGACGCTGAAGGAAGCGGCGCGCAGGATGCGCTCGATCGTCGGGGAACTGCACCCGGTGGTCCTGCAGCGGACAGGCCTGTCGGAAGCGGTACGGAGGCTCGCCGACAGCGCGGCACAGCGCGGCGGGTTCACGGTCCGCGTCACCGGCCCGCCCGTACCGTCCTTCCCATGGGAGTCGGTCGTGTATGCCGCGGCACGGGAGCTCCTGGAGAACGTTGTGAAGCATGCTGAGGCGAGCCATGTCGAGGTCCGCTGGGAAGCCCGGGAAGGGCTCCTTCGCCTGCTTGTCATCGACGACGGCCGGGGGTTGCCGGCACAGGCCTTGGACGAGAGTGTGCGCAGTGGCCACATCGGGCTCGCATCCCTGCAGGTCAGAATCGAGACGGCCGGAGGGCGTCTCGTGCTGGAACCGCTTCTCCCCAACGGAACCACGGCAACCGTGGAGCTGCCCTTCGCCGGGCCGGACACCCCCTCCGGAGGCGGCTGACGGCGCCGTATGCGTGGCTTCGGCCGGATCGGGCCCTCCTGCGCCGGTACGCGGGAACCGTCGGGCGGAACGAGAACTGCCAGGCCCGTGGACATGGCGAGGGCGGTGGTCGTCAGGCTCTGCCCGTCGCCTTCAGGCGGGGAGGCGTCTCAGGAGCAGTCGGCCACCGGACAGCACCCCGGCGAGGAGCAGCCCGGCACCGATGAACAAGACCGAGCGCAAGCCGAGAGCATGCGCGACAAGTCCTCCGCTCGCGGCGCCGAGCGAGGCTGCGGCGCGCACGAACGTCTTGTGGGTCATGGTTGCCCGGCTCATGAACTCTGCGGATACGAGGCCCTGTCGCACGGTTGTCACGGTGACGGTCCAGAAGGTCGCCGACGCGCCGTACAGGGCCGTGAAGACACCGGTCAGTCCCGCGGAGTCCGACAGGCCGACACCCACCGCGGCGGCCGACGCGGCCACCAGGGCCATGGCGAGAAGACGCCCCTTGCCCATGGCGCGTGCGAGGCGCTCTTCGAGGACGGAAGCGGCAAGGCTCCCGATGCCGAACGCGGCCACGAGCATCCCGAAGCCTGTTTTGCTCAGCCCGAGGTCCTGGTCGGCGAACAGGTAGGCAATCGCGATCTGTGCTGCACCCACCAGATTGAAGAGAGAAGCGAGCAGGACCAGACGTCGGAGTACGGGATTGCCCCATAGGAGGCGAATCCCGTCCATTGCCTGCTGCCTAAAGCCACGCTGCGCGGATGATTGTGTCTCGTACGCTCGAAAATTTCCCCTGAGTGCGGCGATCAGCAATGCCGCGACAGCAAAGGACAACGCGTCGAAAGCGAGCGGAAGCGTATGGTCCACGTCGAAAAGGATGGCACCTACAGGGTTGCCGACGATCAGAGTTGCGACCACCGAACCACCCTGCAGTGCTGAGTTTCCCCTGTCCCGCAAACCGGGTGCCACGATGACGGGCACGATGCCCGCCCACGCTCCCGCGTAGAAGCGCTGCCCCAGGTCCAGAAGCGCGGCCACCAGCATGAGAACCAGGAGAGTCACGTCCCCGAGGGCGACGACGAGGGCGAGGGCGGCAGCGACCACAGCGCGCCCCGCATCCACGGAGAACATCACACGGCGTCTGTCGAACCGGTCTGCGACGACTCCGGCGTACAGCATCACAAGAGGCCAGGGCAGCTGGCCCGCGAGAAAGACCAGGGAGACCTTGCGGGGATCGGACGTCAGCTCGGTCGCGAGCAGCGGCAGTGCCACATATCGCATGCCGCTACCGATGCCGGAAACGACCACGGAGGCCCAGATGAGTCGGAATCCAGTGCCCATCCCGGTACGAAGTCCCCATTTCACGGGCGGCAAGACTCCCTCTTCCGGCACGGATGTCCGTGACTGTACCTGCGGACTCCTGATAGGGGACTACGCCACGCTCTTCGTCGGCGACCGCCCGCCCGGCCGAGGTTGAACACTTCAATCCGCCTGCCTGCCGGTGCGTACGGGAACCTGCCACCGACGGGAGGCGTGATCTCCGAGGTGCGTCGGGGACGTGCGCCGGAGGCCCGGATCAGCCGGCCCCTGGCGTCGGTGAGCGCGAACACGAGCAGGCCGTGGCGTTTCGCCCGCCGGAGTGGTGTTTCCGGTTCGCCTTGCCGGTGCGGCGCCGGGTGCGTATCAGGGAGCCGTCCAGCAGTACGACTCCGCCACCCTTTCGGGCGATCCTCTTCAGCCGGCTTCATCAGCGAGCCTCTTCGGGCCGGCCACCGATCGGGGACGGCGCTCGCTGAACCTGCTGGTCTGGCAGCCGCTGATGCACCACTGGGGGACGTGTCTGCGGAAGCTCGGGCTCCGGAACCCCGCATCTGACCGGCTCCGACGGTGACCGGCAAGCCTCGCTGCGCCCAGACGGTCGGCCAGGTTGCACGAAAGGCAGAGCCATCGGTAAATGGAGCTGCTCTCTCGCTCTCGCTGCATCCGGGTGCCTGCCCACCCGACTGAGAGAGGCGGAGCACTACCCACTGCAGGGAACCGCGGAAGCGCGACCATTCGGCGAGCCCCCGAAGCGATACGAGCCCCCTGCCAGGTGCCACCCGCGCGCGTTCACGTAGTGCGTACTGCGCGCGGAAGGATGATCTGTCGGCTTCGTTGAAGGCTGATTGGGTGTCGTCAATGCCAAGAAGGCAACCGGCCGTGCTTCTGCACCTTCCAAGCCGCTCAATGCTCGAATCCGTCATCACGCACTTTGAAGGACGCTCCGGCACAGAAGCGCCGAACGGGAAACCTCGAGCCCCCATGGAGATCATCCATCTCACGGAGGTTTTCCGCGAACGCGGCTGGCGCTGCCTTTACTGTTCTCTTTGCGATATTGAAATCGCATCCCTCAGGCATCGCAATGTGTACGATGTCGCCACCGGTACACGACACGAACTCACGAACAGTAGCCTCAACGCCCAGGTCGACGCAGTCGTCGCTCGCCTCCTAGGCCCTGTGGAATCCAGAAGAGATGAAATTCAAGAGTATTTCGAGAAGCTTTGGACGGATTTCACCGGCACGGTGGTCAATCACCCGGCATCCGTGCTCTACGGCCTCCGAAAAGACTACCTGTTCGAATACATTGACCGAGGTTTCCGGGTGATTCCCACCAGATACTTCGAGTCCAGCGTAAGCCTTCAAGAGCTGACCCGCGCATGCGGAAACAACCCCGAAGGGCACATAGTCAAACCCGTCACCGGCGAGCTCGGCAATTCCTTCATGGCGGTACATGAATTGAACGAGAAGGTGCTGAGGCACAAAGAACCGCTCGTAGGGGGGTGGCTCCTGCAACCCTTCAACCCGCATGTATGGGACGGCGAGTACCAGATATTCTTCGTCGGAGAACGGATTGTTCACGGCATGCGGAAGTTCTACCCGAAGGACAAGCGGTTCGGACTTCCGGCGCGCGCCGGCCGCATCGTGGAACGCTATGCCCCGACTTCGGCCGACCGCACATTCGCCCGCGAGGCTCGGGTGCTGTGGACGGAAGACTTGGGAAAACTTACGGATCTTTGCCGAGTGGACTTCGTGAAAGAGCCTGACGGGCTTCCTGTCCTCTTGGAATTCGAAGCCGTGAACCCTGGATTCTCGTTCGGGAAACTCGGCCGCCCGAGGAGTCATCGACTGGCAGAAATCATCGAGCGTCACATCAGGAAGAGGGTGCGATACTGAGCTTCAATTCATGATGCCGGTGGTGTGGCGGATATCGCTGGACGCCGGCCGTTCGAGATCGAGAGCGTGTCTGCGACCAGCGAAGCGCGGCGGCGGGTGCTGCTTCGAAGTCGTGGCTCCATGACCAGACTTCCAGCCGTGACAGGCAACCGTCCTGTGTGAAGACCAGGACCTCGCCTGGGCACTCACCAGCTTCGGTGACGAGCTGTGCTTCGGCCGCCACGACCGTGCCGGGTCCGGTGCGTGCGGGCCCTCGCGCCACTGGCGGCGCCTGACCAGGAGCAGAGCAACTCGAAGGTGCAGTGGGTCCTGGCGCCTGGCCGGTCTCCCGGCGACTCCCCGGGCACACCCGCCGGGGGGCGAAGCCGCCCGTGCCCACCTCGGAAAGGCCGCCTGCGGCAGGGGAACCCCGAGCAGTCGGACAGGCCGCAGGCCGTCTACGCGAACCGGCCGGCGAGGACCGTCGAGACTGCCTCCTCGGGTGTGGCGACATGGACGGGACCCGGGATGGGACTGCCTGTCTGATCGGTCACCCGCCACCCGTTGATGCAGACCACGGGAATCTCCTCGCGTCGCATGGCGAGCGCGACCTCGCTGAGGGTGCCCCACGAGCCGCCGACTGAGATCACCGCATCGGCGCTGGCGACGATCGCCGCGTTTCTGGCCTCTCCCATGCCGGTGAACACCACGGCAGACAACGCATCGGGGGCTGCCGCCCGATCGAGGTCCGGGCGGATCCCGACCACGAGTCCGCCTCGCGAGCGGGCGCCTTCCGCGACGGCGCCCATGACGCCCCCTCCCCCGCCGCACAGGACGACGACACCGCGCTCTGCGAGGAGTTCGCCCACGTGGAGGGCGTCCAGCCGCTCCTGCTCGGTGCAGCTCCCCGGCCCGCAGACCGCAACCTGAAATCGCACACCATCTCCCACAGTCATCCCGTGCCCCGGCCCATCGCCGGTCGCTGGTCGTCGGTCGTCGGTCGTCGGTCGTCGGATGCAAGTCTTCACAGATGTCGGCCGAAGCGAATGACGACACCACTGAGAGGTCGTACCCAAGTGGCCTGTCCGATGCCCGGTGGGAACTTCCGGACGCCGCGTCCACACCCTGCGCCGTACGGTGTCGCGGTGCTGCTGTGGGCCGGGTGCATGGCTCTGGTCGTGGGCTCCATGCGTCACATGGTGTGGGACACGACCCCCAGATAGGCGGATTTTCCTATTATGTGATGTTTTGATGCGGGCGTGGCTCTCCGTCCGGGGGCGCCGCATGTTTCTGCCGTTCCGTCATGTGGCCTACTGCTCCAAGGAGTCGACATGTCCCGCGCCCAGGACCGCTTCCCCGCCTCGAACGCAGATGTGAATTCCGACTCCGGTGCGGGGGTGCGGCCTGGTGGTGGGCGAGGCGCCTCGCTCAGCAGGCGCTGGAGACTGGCCGTCATCACCGCCGCGGGCCTGGCCACCGCCGTCACCACCACGGCCCTGCTGCCGGCCACCGCCGCCGTCGCACCCGGAACCCGACACACCCTCACCACGGCCCTCCAGGCGCCCGTGCACCCCGGGACCGCGCCCAGCGGGGGAGACGCCCCCGACCAGGACCATGACCGGGACCAGGACGACGACAGGGATGCGGACTACTGGGCCCAGCACGCCGGCAACCCCGACGAACACCGCACCACCAGCACCCAGCACGGCAAGGACGAGGACGAGGAGCAAGGCCGTCCTGAGCACGGGAAGGGCGAGCACGAGGACGGCGCCGGGGAGCGGGGGCGTGCTGAGCAGGGAAAGGACGAGGACAGGGGTGGGGGCGAGGACGGTGTTGGGGAGCGGGGCCGTTCTCAGCATGGCAAGGGCAGGGGTGGTGGGGGTTCGGTTGTGTCGGTGGCGTGTGATCCGAATGCGTTGATCGCGGCGATGACGGTTGCGAACGGTCAGAGTGGTGGGCGTCTCAGCCTCGCCCCGGACTGCACCTATACCCTGACCGCGAATGACGGTGCGAACGGGCTGCCGGTCGTGGTCCAGCGGATGGTGATCGATGGCAACGGTGCCACGATCGCGCGGGCCGCCAACGCCGACCCGTTCCGCATCTTCAGCATCGGCACCGGCGGCGACCTGAAGCTCCGCCACCTCACCGTCACCCGCGGCAGGACCGCAGGCAGCGGCAGCACCGATGTCGGCGGTGGCGGTGCCTACGTCGATCCCGGCGGCCGCCTCGACATCGACCATGTCACCTTCGCCAACAACACCGTCAACGACGCCGGCAGTGGCAGCGAAGAAAACAACGGCGGTGCCATCTACAACGAAGGCACCACCACCCTCCGCAACAGCACCGTCAGAAACAACTCCGCCACCCTCGGTGGAGGCATCTACAACTCTTCGGGCAAGCTGGAGATCACCACCTCCAGGTTCACCGGCAACGCCTCCTCCTTCGGCGGCGCCGTCAACGCCCTGGCCGGCTCCACCACGATCGCCAAGAGTCTGTTCAAGAGCAACGCCGCCGCCGGATCCGGCGGCGCCTTCTATACAGAGGGTGGCAGGACGGACATCGACAAGAGCACCTTCCTCTACAACCGTGCGTCCTCCGCCAGCGGTGGTGCCATCAGCGCCTTCGGCCCGCTCGAGATCCGCAGGAGCACGATCGGGCACAACACCGCTCCGTTCGCAGGAGGCGTCTACCCCTTCGCGGGTGGGGTGATCGCGGACAGCACGATCCACGACAACGTCGCCACCAACTCGAACGGCGGCGCCGTCTTCATGGGTGCGGACCTGGCCCTCCAGCGCACCGTGGTCACCGGCAACCGCGCTCCCAGAGGCAGCGCCGGCGGCATCTACATCGGCAACGGCACCTCCACGCTCGACCTCACCGACAGCACCATCACCGACAACTCCTCCGCCGACGCCCCCGGCGGCATCTACAACAGGGACGCGACCGTCAACGCCTACGGCACCAACACCATCACCGACAACACCCCCACCAACTGCACCGGTGTCAGTACCACCATCTGCTTCGGATGACCCCCACCACACCCCCGACGGCCCGCCCTCCCCACACCACCGGAGGGCGGGCCCCGGGCAGCACAGTTCGGTCGGCTCCACCGTCGGCGGGGAGCACCATCCGCTGTCCACCTGCTCGGCGATGCGGGGCCTGGGCGGGACCGTAGATCGTTCGGTGCAACTCCCGATCACGGAGGATGCACCGATGACCAGCGAGAACGTGTCCGGGCCGAGACCGTCGAGCCGTCTGAGCCGCAGCCGTTGGGGGCGGTGGACGACCGGCTGAACGATCGTGGTCAGCCCAGGAAGCTCAACCGCACCTGGCGCTCCGGGTTGTCCTTGTTGGTGTCCACCAACCTCCGTTAAGGCAACACCAGCCTATCCGGATGGCAAGGGCCGGGGCCGGCCCTTGCCACAACCCCGCGGTCACGTCTCCGGCAGGGTCACAGGGGCCTGAGGACGGGGAGGTGGCAGTCGAGGATCTGGCGGGCTTCCCTCCGGCGGGAGCGGCGGGGGTGCAGCAGGGCGACGCCGACGATGACGACGTAGACGGTGGTCCAGATGTACAGGACGGTGATCAGGGCCCGTCGATGGCGACCCCTTCTACGTGAAGATCACCCCCTGACCAAGGAGTCCCTCCGATGCAGCTCGTCGCCGAGTACAGCGTCACCGCCCGCCCCGACCGCGGCATCGTCGAGGTCTATGACGCAGACGCCTACCTCGGCGACGAGCAGGCCCTACAGGCGGCCCGTGACCACGTCGTGGCCGGCAACGGCTACCACCTCTACCTGCACTCCCTGCAGCCTGACATCCCGGTCCACATCACCATTCGCCTCTGGGACACCCCGGCCCCGCCCCCCGCTGACGCCGACGGCCACACCACCATCACGCTCGACTCCGAGACCGGCATCCTCGTCATCAACCAGTTCACCCTCGGCCCCGCCGGAGAGATGACCCTGCCCCAGCCAGGCGTCTACGAAGGCACCGCCTGGTGGAGCGGCCGGCAAGCCAGTGCCGACTACTACACCGAAACCCTCCAACAGATCGACGAACACTGGGAGCCCGAGCGCATCACGCAAGCCTGGGCCAACTGCCCAACCCCCGAGCGGTACGTTCTCGACCTTGCCCGCACAGGGCCGTCTGCGGAGGAAGACGACTGACACCGCGCACCCTCGTCAGGGCGTCGTAGAGTCCGGCTTCTCGGTCGGCGCGCAGCCGTTCGCGGCTGGCCCGGGTCTCTGCCACGCGCTCCGCGATACCGTTGCCCGGGTCGTACACCGTCTCGTAGATCACACCGTCACCCAGCTCCCGGAGGAACCACTCCTCAACGTAGGCGTCCAGCATGTGAGCGTTGACGAGGGGTGCGGGTCGGCAGTGCTGCGCGTGAAGCCAGCCCTTGTTCCGCGCCGTACACGTGTAGCGCGGTGGGGCGTCCTTCGACGTCTGGGTGTAGAGGCGCGTGTGGCACTGCCCGCACAGGGCCACCGTGGTCAACAGGTACTCGCGGTTGGAACGGCGGGCCCAGGGAGCTTTCCGGGAGAGGATGGCGCTCCTGAGCGCCTCGTGTGTTGCCCGGTCCCACAACCCCTCACAGAGCCGTATGGGGTGCCCGTCCTCCCTCCCGAGGACGGGCTTGTTGCGGTGCATCAGGTACCCGAGGGTGGCTTCTGGCAGAAGGATGTTCTTCAGGCTCTGCGGAGACCACGGTCGGCCCCCTGCCGGCTTGCCGTACATCACAGCCAGGTGATCCGCGGGTGAAAGTTCCCCGGCACGGTTGAGACGCGCGGCCTCACTGCTGCAGGTGACGCTTTCCGGATCGGCGAGGATGCGGCGGGCGACGTTCGGCAGCACTTCGGAGGCATGCGGATGCAGCTCGACCTGTTCGATCCTTCCTCCCATGACCCTCCGCACGTACTGGAAGCCGTACGACGGCTTGCCCTTCGGGCGGCCGGCGGCACGCGTCTTGACGGTGGCGTCACGGTTCCTGCGCTGGATCGCGCGCAGTTCCATCTGCGCACCCCAGGCTTCCATGGTGAAGCGGTTCTCGTCGGCGGGATCGTCGAGGTTCCAGGCTCCGTCGTGTCCGTACGTGACGAGCACCTTCTTCTCGTCCCGCATCTTGTAGCCGGTGTTCAGGCAGTCGACGACGTTGCGGCCGAGCCGGTCCACCGCGGCCGCGACCAGTCCGTCGTACGGGCCCCTCTCGTCTCGGAGCCATGGGCCCAGGCTGGGGCGGGTCACGGGATCCGTGGCGCCGGACACCTCCCAGTCGTCCGGCCAGTCGATGATGTGCCCGCCGATGACGGCGACAGCCGTCAGCACGTCCTCCCGCTGCCGCTCGGGCGAGGTCGTGGCAGCCTTGACCCACGACAGCCGGCGTACGCCGAGCAGGCACTTTCCGCAGCCGTCGTACGGCCGCTCGATCTCGTCCATGGTGGTACCGCGCATCTTTCTCCCGTTTCGCCGGAGCGTAGGGAGAATTGGCGGACACACCCAGGACGATCTTGATCGGCTCGATCAGCCCAGAAAGCTCAACCGCACCTGACGCTCCGGGTTGTCCTTGTTGGTGTCGACGAGGCACACCGACTGCCAGGTGCCGAGCTGCAGGCGGCCCGCGACGACGGGGAGCGTGGCGTGCGGGGGGACGAGTGCGGGCAGGACGTGGTCGCGGCCGTGGCCGGGGGATCCGTGGCGGTGCTGCCAGCGGTCGTCGGCGGGCAGCAGGGCATGCAGGGCGGTGAGCAGGTCGTCGTCGCTGCCGGCACCGGTCTCGATGATCGCGATACCGGCCGTGGCATGGGGGACGAAGAGGTTGAGGAGGCCGTCGGCGCCCTCCGCGTGGCGGGCGAGGAACCCCTCGCACAGGCGGGTCAGGTCGGTCACCGTCTCCGCGGACCCCGTGGTGACGGTCTCGGTGGTGGTCGTGAAGTGTCCGGGCATGCCCCCATCCTGCCCCCGGCCGGCTCCCGGACGCGCGCCGACCGGCGGGCGCGGCAGGGGGCGGCGCCGGGAAGAGGCGGGCGGGCGTCGTGGTTGGGAGGGGTGTGAACGGACTCGACGGGCGTGACGTGGACGTGGTGGTCGTGGGCGCGGGGCAGGCGGGCCTGTCGGCCGCCTACCATCTGGGCCGTGCCGGGCTGGTGCCCGAGCGCGATGTGCTCACCCTGGACCACGCCCCGCGCCCCGGGGGCGCCTGGCAGTTCCGCTGGCCGTCGCTCACCTACGGCAGGGTCCACGGCATGCACGCCCTGCCCGGGATGGGGCTTACGGACGCGGACCCGGAGCGGCCCTCGTCGGAGGTGATCGGGGCGTACTTCGCCGCCTACGAGGAGCGTTTCGCGCTGCGTGTGCGGCGCCCCGTGCAGGTGCGTGCCGTGCGGGAGGGCGGGGGCGGCGCCCTGGAGGTGGAGACCTCGCAGGGGCTGGTGCGCACCCGAGCCCTGATCAACGCCACCGGCACCTGGGACCGGCCCTTCTGGCCGCGCTACCCCGGGCAGGAGACCTTCGCGGGGTGGCAGCTGCACACGGCCGACTACCCCGGGCCCGAGGCGTTCGCGGGACGCCGGGTGGTCGTGGTCGGCGGCGGGGCGTCGGGGACGCAGCATCTGATGGAGCTGGCGGAGGCGGGGGCGGAGACCACCTGGGTCACGCGGCGGCCGCCGGTGTTCCGGGAGGGCCCGTTCGACCAGGAGGCGGGGCGCGCCGCGGTGGCTCTCGTCGAGGAGCGGGTGCGCCGGGGTCTGCCGCCGCGCAGCGTGGTGTCGGTGACGGGTCTGCCGCTCGGCGACGCGGCGCGGCGGGCGCGCGCCGCGGGCGTGCTGGAGCGCCTGCCGATGTTCGACCGCATCGTGCCGGAGGGCGTGGTGTGGGACGACGGCCGCAGGGTCGGGGCCGACACGATCCTGTGGGCCACCGGCTTCCGTGCGGCGCTGGACCATCTGGCGCCGCTGCGGCTGCGCGAGCCGGGCGGCGGGATCCGTATGGAGGGCACCCGTGCGGCGCGTGACGAGCGGGTCCATCTCGTCGGGTACGGGCCCTCCGCCTCGACGATCGGGGCCAACCGGGCGGGACGGGCGGCGGTGCGGGAGGTGGTGCGGCTGCTGGCCCGGGTGCCGGAGGCCGCGTGAGGCGCCGGGTCCTCGCCGCGACCACCGCCCGGGGAGGGCGTCCCCGAGGGGCCGTCACCGTCCGGAGCGCTCGGTGGCCCTGCGGGCGTTGAAGTCCGCGACGTTGCGCTGGTGTTCGGTGTAGTCCGCGGTGAAGCGGGTGTCGCCCGGTCCCACGGTCACGAAGTAGAGCCAGTCGCCCTCCGGCGGGTCGACGGCGGCCCGCATGGCCTCTTCGCCGGGGTTGCCGATCGGGGTGGGCGGCAGCCCGCGGCGGGCGTAGGTGTTGTAGGGGCTGTCGATCCGGGTGTCCTCGGCGGTGGTGTCCAGGGTGCTGCGGTCCAGGGCGTAGTTGAGCGTGGAGTCCATCTGGAGCGGCATTCCGGCGTCGAGGCGGTTGCGGACGACCCGGGCCACCTTGCCCATGTCGGAGGCGGTGGCGGCCTCGGCCTGGGCGATGCTGGCGATGCGGACGGCCTCGTAGGTGCTCAGGCCCCCGCTGCGGGCGTCGGCGGCGAGCGCCCCGCTGCCGAGGCGCCGGTTGGCGGTCTCGACCATGTAGGCGAGCAGCCCCGCGGGGGTGGTGCCCTCGTCCAGGGGATAGGTGGCGGGGAAGAGATAGCCCTCCGGGTTTCCGGCCGCGTCCCCGGGGAGGGGCAGCCGCGCGGTGGTGGCGGCGGCGCGGGTGGTGCCGGGCTGCTGCCCGAGGGCCGTGTCGACGGCCGCGTAGACCTGCCCCGCCCGCCACCCCTCGGGGATCACGAGGGTGCGCACCGGTTCGGGGGCAGGCCGCTCCTCCTCGGCGCCGCCCGTCGTCAGGAGGGGCAGCAGGACGGCGGCGGCGAGGGCGGCGACGGTCAGGGCCAGGACCAGGCGGCCGCGACGGGTGAGGCGTACCCGCGGTCTCCCGCTCCGCGGGGGCGTCGTCGTCATGCGCGCAGGCTAACCCTTTCGCCCGCCTTGTCACGGTATGGGCTTGCATACGACACGCACGACGGGAACAAGCGAACGCTCGCGCGGCTGCTCGCCGGCGTCGTCCACTTCCCGGGCCGGCTCATCTGACGTTCGGCCGGCACGGCCCGGGCGACCGCCCCGGCCGATCGGTCCACGAGAGGCGCCGCCGCTCCCCGTCCCACGGGAGCGGCGGCGCCGGCGTCGTGCCGGGGCGCGGACAGCCGACAGAGCCCCGGGAGCCGTCACCCGACGGCGGCCTCCGCGGGCGGGCGCCCCTCCGCGTCCCTGCGCACCAGTGCGGCGTAGCGGCCTCCGGCGTCCAGGAGTTCGGCGTGGGTGCCGCGTTCGGCGATGCGGCCGGCCTCCAGGACGACGATCTCGTCGGCGTCGCGGACCGTGGAGAGCCGGTGGGCGATGGTGATGGTCGTCCGCCCCGCGGACAGAGCCTCGACGGCCCCCTGCACGGCCTGTTCGGTGCGGGTGTCCAGTGCGCTGGTCGCCTCGTCCAGGATGAGCACGGGCGGGTCCCGCAGGATCGTGCGCGCGATGGCCAGGCGCTGCTTCTCACCGCCGGAGAAGCGGTAGCCGCGCTCGCCGACGAGGGTGTCGTACCCGTCGGGCAGGGCGGCGATGTGGTCGTGGATCTGGGCGGCCCGCGCGGCGGCCTCGATCTCCGCGTCGGTCGCGTCGGGTTTGGCGAAGCGCAGGTTGTCGGCGACGGAGGCGTGGAAGAGGTACACCTCCTGGGAGACGACGCCGACCGCCCGGGCGAGGGTGTCGAAGTCCAGGTCGCGCACGTCCACGCCGTCCAGGGTGACGCGGCCGCCGGTCACGTCGTAGAGCCGCGGCACCAGGTAGCTGAGCGTCGACTTCCCGGACCCGGTGGCACCGACGACGGCGAGGGAGCCGCCGGGGGGCACGGTCACGTCGATGCCGTCGAGGGTGGGACGGTCGGCGTCGGGGTCGTAGGCGAAGTCGACCTTCTCGAAGCGCACCTCCCCCGCCACCGCCTCCAGGCGCACGGGCCGCTCCGGCTCGCTGATGTCCACGGGGAGGTCGAGGTACTCGAAGATGCGCTGGAAGAGGGCGAGCGAGGTCTGCATCTGCACACCGGTGGAGAGCAGGCTCACCGCCGGGCGGAACAGGCCCTGCTGCAGGGAGACGAAGGCGACGAGGGTCCCGATGGAGATCGCCGGCCCGCCGCCCTGGAGGGCGATCCCCGCGGCCCAGTACAGGAGCGCGGGCATGGCCGCCATGACGATGCCGATGGTGGCCATCCGCCAGCGCCCGGCCATGCTGGAGCGCACCTCCAGGTCGACCAGCCGCTCCGACTCCTGGGCGAAGGCGCCGGTCAGCGAATCCGCGCGCCCCATGGTGCGGCCGAGCAGGATGCCGCTGACGGAGAGCGACTCGGTGACCGTGGCCGCCATCGCGGCCATCTGCTTCTGGCGCCGGGTGGTGATCTTCTTGCGCTCGCGCCCCACCCGTCTGCTGATCCACACGAAGACGGGCAGCAGGAGCAGGGACACGACCGTCAGCCGCCACTCCAGGGCGAGCATGGCGACGACCGTGGCCACCACGGCGGTGAGGTTGGAGACCAGGGAGGTGGCCGTGGAGGTGACCGTGGCCTGCATCCCGCCGATGTCGTTGGCGATGCGCGACTGCACCTCGCCGGTGCGCGTGCGGGTGAAGAAGGCCAGCGGCATCCGCTGGAGCTGCGCGTAGACGGCGGTGCGCAGGTCGTGCATGACCCGCTGGCCGACCGTCGTGGAGATCAGGGTCTGGAGCACGCCGAAGACGCTGGTCAGCACGGCGGTGCCGATCATGCCGAGCGCCAGGAGGCTGAGCAGCCCCGTGCGGCCCTCGGGGATGGCGGTGTCCAGGATCTCGCGCAGCAGGAACGGCGAGGCCACCGAGACCAGCGAGGAGGCTCCGACCAGGAGCCCCACGACGGCCAGCCTCCCCCGGTAGGGCCGGAACAGGCGCAGGATGCGCGGCACGTCGGCGGGCGGCTGGTCGGGGGTGCGCGGGGGCGGGTTCCACTCGGGCTGTCCGGTGTCGTCGGGGCGCAACGGTCTCCTCGGGGCAGGGGCGGGGCGGTGGGCCCGCAGGGAGGTTAGCTCACTGTTACCTCTCTTCACAATGAACGGGGTCCTGATATTGTTCCCGCATGACGACACCGGACGCGGACGGAGTACTCGCCGAGCAGTTGCTCAGGCTCACCCGCCGCCTGCACCGCACCCAGAAGCGCCAGCTGGCGGCGGCCGGGCTCGCCATCACCCCGGCGCAGTTCAGGCTGCTGCGCACGGTGGCCCACTGCGACACGCCCCCGCGGATGGCGGACATCGCCGCGCGCCTGGAGGTCGTGCCGCGGGCGGTGACCAGCCTGGTGGACGCCCTGGAGGAGAGCGGCTGCGTGCGCCGGGTGGCCGACCCCGCCAGCCGCCGGGTGACCCGCGTGGAACTCACCGACACCGGGCGGTCGGCGCTGCGGACCCTGCGCGAGGCCCGGCGCGCCGCCGCCGAGGACGTCCTCGCGCCCCTGACGGCCGCCCAGCGCGAGGCGCTGGGCGGCCTGTTGTCCGCGCTGGTGGACGGACCGGCGCCGGGTCCGGCCTGCTGAGCCGGGGCGGGCAGGGCGGGCGCGGCGGGCGGTGCCCGCATCGGGGAGCGGCAGCCGCCCGGTGGCTCGCCGACGGCCATGACTCGCCACTGGTCATAATGCGCGGGTGACCACGCTTCCTCTGCCGTTGCCCGCCGAGCACATACCCCCCGGCACCGCCGCCTGGCGGACTGCCGACGCCCGGCGCTGGCTCGCCGCCGCGCCCGCCCGGTGGGCGCATCCCCTGTGGGCGCTGTCGGCCCTGACCGCCTCGCTGGTGTGGGACGTGGCGGCGGCTCCCGTCGCCCCCTGCACGTCCACCGCCCCGTGCGGGACCGACTGGCCCGGCATGGGCCTGGTCGCCGTACTGCTGCTGAGCCTGTACTGGGTGTGGCGCCAGCCGCGGCTCGCGCTCGCCGGCCTCGGCGTCACACTGGCGGCATACGCCGCGGACGGCGGCTTCGCGGCCGCGCTCGGTGAACCCTCCGCGCTGGCCTTCCTCGTGGCCGCGGCGTTCACCCTCGCCGGGCTCGTCCACCGGCTGGCCGCCGCGGGGCGGCAGCGGGCCTGCGCCACCACGGCGTCCGGAGGGGTCGCGCATCCCCTGCCCACCCCCGCGCAGAGCTTCCGGCGCGGCCGGCTCTCCTTCGTCCTGGCCACGCCGCTGCTCCTGGCCGCGGGCTTCGGCTGCTGGCAGGCCGTGCAGGTCGCCGACGCCTACGAGGAGCGGGCCGCAGGAGCCGCGCTCCTGTCGGGACGGGTCGCGGCCCTGGGGCAGGACGAGGGCGTCGACGTCCTCACGGTGGAGGCGGACGGGCGCAGCCACCGCCTGGAGACGGCCTATCCCGAGGACTTCCCCGTGGGCAGCCGGGTGGACATCGTCGTGGACGGCGACTGGAAGGCGCTGGTGGCGGAGCCCTACGACGCCTTCGGCTGGGAGCTGCTGGCGGTCGCCGGCTCCGTTTCGGGGCTGGCGTTCCTCGCGAACGGCCTGACGGGGCGGACCCGTTCGAAGCGGCTGCGCCGCAGGCCGCAGCCGGTGCTGCAGGTCCTGGTGCGCGAGGACGACGCCGACGGCCGCACCCGGGTGTTCGCGGCCGACGACCCGGAGGGCCTGCGGCCGGTCCTGCACTTCCACTCGCTGTACGCCTTCGGGGAAGAGGAGGACGAGGACGAGGACGGCCCCGGCGGCGCGGAGGACGACACGGCGGCCCTCGCCGGGCTCGACAGGGTCGCGGAGATCCTCGGCGGCCAGGCCCCTCCCCCGCCGCTGCGGCAGGCCGTCCTGTACGGCGCCCCCTGCACCGGCGCCGAGGTCGCGTTCGTCGCGCTGGGGGACGCGGACGAGCCCGAAGCGTCGGTCGAGTGCAGCGTCAGCGGGGTGCGGCCGACCGTTCCGGGCCCGCTGCAGCGCGGCCCGCGCTCTCCCGGGCGGAAGAACCGGCGGCGGCCCTGGGAGGAGATCGCCGCCGGCCTGGGGCCGACGGAGGAACCGCGTGCATGGGCGGCTGACGGCTTCTCACGCGCGGTCGGCTGCGGCCTGCTGCTGGTGCAGGGCGGCGGCATCTGGGCCGGGCTCGACGACGGTCCCTCGTGGCGCTGGCTGTGGCTGGCCGTGGTGCTGCCGTGGATGGTGACGGCCGTGGCGACGGCGCTCGGCTGGCGTGTCACCGCCGACCGTGACGGCTTGTGGGTGACGGGGGCGTGGCGCGTGCGGCGGGTCCCGTGGCACGCGATCGTCTCCGTGCGGCACTCCGAGGACGGCATCCGCGTCGACCGGGCCGAGGACTCCTCCGTCGAGCTCTCCCCCACCGGCTGGGCGTGGCTGGAGCGGCGCCTGGGCCGCGAGCCGCATGCGCCGCGCGCCGCGGAGGAGCTGGGGTTGCTGCTGCTCCGCCCGGAGCTGCGGCCCTCGCAGGAGGCCCCGACCGGTCGGCAGGGGATGCCGGTCGGGCCGCTGCTGGTGGCGCTCTCGGTGCTGTGGGGTGCGGCGGTGCTGCTCCTGTGACGAGCCGGTCGGCGGCGGGAGGGCCTCAGCGGACGCGGAAGGCGCGCCGGGCCGCGTCCCGGATCGCGTCCGCCAGCGCCTGCGGGGCGGTGAGGTGGGCGGAGTGCCCTTGCCCGGCGAGGGTGACGACGGCCGCGTCCGGCAGGGCTCCCGCCAGGTCGGCCAGCCGCCCGCGCAGGTGGGCCGGGCTCCTGTCGCCCTCGACCAGCGTGGTCGGCAGATCGAGCCGCCGGAACCGGTCGACGCCGACCCCGAGCGCGTCGACCGCGTCGATGTCGGCGATCTGCGCCGGCAGCCCGGCGGTGAGCCGGGACCTCCTCACGGGGTCCGCGAGCAGCCGCTCGACCCGTTCCGCCGGTTCACGGACGATGTCGCGCAGCTGGATGCGCACGGCCCGGTCCGGGTCCCCCGCGGCGAGCGCCGCGCGGGCGCGCCCGGCCGCCTCCGCGCCCACCGGCGAGCGGGTGGGCACCGGGGGTTCGTAGAGCAGCAGGCCGGCCCACAGGGCGGGCGCGCGCACGGCCGCCTCCAGGGCGGCGACCGCGCCGGAGGAGTGGCCGACCAGGAGCACGGGCGGAGCCAGGCGGCGGGCGACCGCCGCGAGGTCCGCCGCCTCGACGGCCATCGAGTGCCCCGGCGGAACCACCGCCCCCGGGGCGTAGATCCGCCGGGTCACCCTGACCACCCGGAAGCCGTCCGCCAGCCACGGGACGACGGCGTCCCAGGAGGCGGCGCTCCCCGCCCCTCCGTGGACGAGCAGCAGGGGCGGCCCCGAGCCGTCGTCGAGTGCCGTGACGGACTCCCCGTCGGCTGAGGTCGCGCGCAGCTCGGCCATGCGCACCAGTCTGCGCCCCGGTCCCACCGCACCCTCCGGCGGGACGGCCTTCTCGGCCCGGCCGGGCTGGCCGCCACGCCGCCGCCGTCCCGCCGCTCGCCACGGCGCGGCGCGGCGCGGCGCGGCGCGGCGGAGAAAAACCCGTTGCCCGTGCGCCCGGGCACGGGGAACCTTGCACGGCCCCCTCCCGCCGCCGAGCCCTGGGACGTCATGCAGATTCGCGACCTTCCGTATCCCGATCCCGGCGATCCGGACGCCCGCTCGGGGACCCGGTTCCTGCTGTGGCTCGGCCGCCGTCAACTCGGGGGCCAGCTGAGGGCCCTGGGCTGGGGCATGCTGCACTTCGCGTCGGTGGTGGCCCTGTCCTACGGCGTCGGCCGCGCGGTGCAGGCCGTGGCCGACGGCTCGGGCCCGGCACTGGCCTCGGCCGGTGGTCTGCTGGCCCTCGCGGCCGCGGGCATCGCCCTCGGCGACACGATGCTGCACCGCACGGCCGTCACGAACTGGATCACCGCCGCGGCCCGCACCCAGCAGTTGCTGGCCCGGCGGACCGCGGCGCTGGGGTCGGCGCTGACCCGCCGGGTCGCCGCGGGCGAGGTGGTGGCGGTGTCCACCGGCGACGTCGAGAAGATCGGCTGGTTCGTGGAGGCGGTCTCCCGCTTCCTGGCCGCCGCCCTCACGGTCGTGCTGGTGTGCGCGGCGCTCCTGGTGCACCAGCCCGAACTCGGCCTCCTGGTGTCGGTGGGGGTCCCGGTGCTGGCGCTCGGGGTGCTGCCCCTGCTGCCGCGGGCCACCCGGCTCGCCGACGTCCAGCGCGAGAAGGCGGGGCGGGCCACCGAGCTGGCGGCCGACACCGTCGCCGGACTGCGGGTGCTGCGCGGCATCGGCGGCGAGGAGCTCTTCCTCGGCCGCTACCGCCGGGCCTCGCAGGAGGTGCGCCGTGCCGCCGTCCGCAGCGCCCGGATGTGGTCGCTGATCTCGGCGCTCCAGGTGCTCCTCCCGGGGGTCCTCTCGATCTGCGTCGTCTGGTACGGCGTCGCCCTGGTCGGCGAGGGCCGCATCGGGGTGGGGCAGTTGGTCACCGTGTACAGCGCCGTGATGCTGCTGGGCTACCCGCTGCGCCAGTTCGAGGAGATCGCCATGGCGTACTCCTTCTCCCGGCCCTCGGCCGCCCGCGCGGCCCGGGTGCTCCGCCTGGAGCGCTCCCCCGCTCCCCGCGCGGCCGCGGCCGTACCCGGCGGCGGCCCGGGCGCGCCCGGGTCCGGCGCTCCGGCCGGCGACCTGTACGACCCCTCCACGGGCCTGCTCGCCCCGGCCGGGGTGCTGACCGCCGTGGTCTGCGGGGACCCCGACGCGGCGGGCCGGCTGGCGGAGCGGCTCGGCGGCCATCCGCCGGACGCGGCGGACCTGCCGTCGGTGCTGCTCGGAGGGGTGCCGCTGGAGGGGCTGCCGGTGGAGGCGGCCCGGGCCGCCGTGCTCGTCCAGGACAAGGACCCGGTGCTGCTGTCCGGCACGCTGACCGAGCTGCTGGACGTCCCGGCCTCCGGCAGGGTCGACCCGGCGACCGCGCTCGACGCCGCGCAGTGCGCGGATGTCCTCGGCGCCCTCGCCCAGGCGGCTCCGGACGGCGACCCGGCCGCCGGCCCGATCACCGAGCGGGGCCGCTCGCTCTCCGGCGGGCAGCGCCAGCGCCTGGCCCTGGCCCGCTCGCTCGTGGCCGACCCCGAGGTGCTGGTGCTCGACGAGCCGACGTCGGCCGTCGACGCGCACACCGAGGCCCGCATCGCGCGCGGTGTCAGCGCCCTGCGTGCGGGCCGGACCACGGTCGTCCTCACCTCCTCGCCGCTGCTCCTGGACGCCGCGGAGCGGGTCGTGCTGGTGCGGGACGGCCGGGTCGCGGCGGTGGGCGGCCACCGGGAGCTGATGGCCCGGGAGCCCGGCTACCGGGCCGTGGTGTCCCGGCGCCCCGAGGAGGACGGCCCCCCACCCGTGCCGGGCGGCGTACCCGGCGGCCCCGAACGCAGCCCGAGCGACATCGAGGAGACGGCATGATCGGCCTCGCGCCCCCGGAACACGACCCGGACGCGCCGCGCGTCGCGGCGACGCTCCCGGTGGGCTCCCCGGCGACGGTGCGCAGCTACGTGCGCGAGCTGCTGGGGCGTCATCGCACCGCGTTCGCGGCGCTCGTCGGCGCCAACGCGGTCGCGGTGATCGCGTCGATGGTGGGGCCCTGGCTGCTGGGCGGGCTGGTGCAGCGGGCGGCCGAGGGTGCGCCGGAGCTGAGTCTGGGGCGCACCGCGGTGCTGTTCGCGTCGGCGCTCGCGGTGCAGGCGGTGTTCGTCCGGCTGATGCGGCTGCGCGCCGCGACGCTCGGCGAGCGGATGCTGGCCGATCTGCGGGAGGACTTCCTGGTCCGGTCGGTGAGGCTGCCGCCGGGCGTCCTGGAGCGGGCCGGCACGGGCGACCTGCTGTCCCGGATCACCACGGACGTCGACCGGCTCGCGAACGCGATGCGGGAGGCCGTCCCGCAGCTGGCCATCGGCGTGCTGTGGGTCGCACTGCTGCTGGGCGGACTCGCGGTCACCGCCCCGCCGCTGGCGCCGGCGGTGCTGCTGGCCGTCCCGCTGCTGGTCGCGGGGTGCCGCTGGTACTTCCGGCGGGCGCCGTCGGCCTACCGGTCGGAGGCCGCCGGGTACGCGGCGGTCGCGGCCGCGCTGGCGGAGACCGTCGACGCGGGGCGGACCGTGGAGGCCCACCGGCTGGGGCGGCGGCGGGTGGCGCTGTCGGACCGGCGGATCGGCGAGTGGACGGCCTGGGAGCGGTACACCCTCGCGCTGCGCTCGGTGCTCTTCCCCGTCGTCAGTCTCACCCATGCGACGGTGCTCGCCTCGGTGCTGATGGTGGGCGGGGTGTTCGTCCTCCAGGGGTGGATCGGGATCGGGCAGCTGACGACCTCGGCCCTGCTGGCGCAGATGATGGTCGATCCGGTCAACCTGGTCCTGCGCTGGTACGACGAGCTCCAGGTGGCGCAGGTGTCGCTCGGGCGGCTCGTCGGCGTGCGGGAGATCGAGCCGGAGGCGGGGGACGGCCGGCTGCGGCCCGAAGGCCGCGAGGTCCGCGCCCGGGAGGTCCGCTTCGGCTACCGGGAGGGCGTCGACGTGCTGCACCGGGTGTCGATGGAGGTGGCGCCCGGGACGCGGCTGGCGCTGGTGGGTCCGTCGGGCGCGGGCAAGTCCACGCTGGGCAGGCTGCTCGCGGGGGTCTACGCACCGCGGGCGGGCACGGTGACGCTGGGCGCCGCCGAGCTGGCGCGCATGCCCGCGGAGCGGGTCCGCACGCATGTGGCGCTGGTCAACCAGGAGCACCACGTGTTCGTGGGTGCGCTGCGCGACAACCTGCGGCTCGCCCGGCCCGACGCCGGGGACGCCGCGCTGTGGGCGGCGCTCGGGGCGGTGGACGCTCAGGGGTGGGCCTCGGCGCTCCCCGGGGGCCTCGACACCGAGGTGGGATCCGGGGGCACGGTACTGACGCCCGCCCAGGCCCAGCAGATCGCGCTGGCGCGCCTGGTGCTGGCCGACCCGCACACGCTGGTCCTGGACGAGGCGACCTCGCTGCTCGACCCGCGGGCGGCGCGCCGGCTGGAGCGCTCGCTGTCGCGGGTGCTGGACGGGCGGACGGTCGTGGCGATCGCCCACCGGCTCCACACGGCGCACGACGCGGACGTGATCGCGGTGGTCGAGGACGGGCGGATCAGCGAGCTGGGCAGCCATGCGGAGCTGGTCGCGGCGGACGGTGCGTACGCGGCGCTCTGGCGCTCCTGGCACGGCTGAGCGGCGCCGGCGCCCGGCCGAGGGGGCGTGGGCGCCGCGGGCGGGGTCAGAAGACGTTGAGCGCCACGGCCCCGCCCACGCCCCCGAGCACCATGAAGGCCGGCATCAGGACCTTCAGCTCCACCCAGCTGCCCGCGCGGAAGCGCATCGCCTTGGGCGGGCCGATCGGGTACCAGCGCTTGCGCCCCACCGGGATGGGCCACAGGATCGGGCAGCCGGAGACGGTCAGCGCGTCGCCCAGGTCGTGGACGAGGGCGCCCAGGACGATGGGCAGCCCCAGCCACAGGTACTCCTGGCCGGGGGCGGAGAACAGCCAGTCGGAGCCGTTGCCCGGCTTGTCCAGCACCCCGGCGAGGATCCAGGCGCTGGTGGCGCCGAGCAGCCAGACCAGGACGTCGCTGGAGACCCGCGCGGCGCGCCACAGCAGCCCTTCGACGGCGAGCACCATGTGCACGAAGAGGATGGCGAGCACCGCCCAGCGCCCGCCCGCGGCGGCCAGCACCGCGGCGCCGCCGCCGACGAGCACGGCCCACAGCCAGGTGTGGGTGAGGGTGCGGTGGCCGCCGGTGCGCCGTGAGTCCCCCGGCTTCCGGGTCGCCTTGTAGACCGCGTAGGAGAGCTTGTCCACGACCTCGCACAGCGTGCGGGAGACCGGCCCGAAGGCCCGGGAGATCGTGGCGGCCTTGTGGTCCAGGTCGGGGGCGAGGGCGGCGCCCGCGCAGATCAGGGCCCCGACCACGAGCACCGGCCAGGGCATGGGGTGGTCGGCCGCCGCGGCCGCGGCTCCCACCCCCAGCCATGCCGCCGCCCCGGAGAGTGAGTGCGCCGGTCCCATCATGTGCGTGTACCCCGCCCCATCGCTGTTGTGCTCGACCCGAGTTGAGGAGGCAGCGTACCTGCCGTGATCTTCGGGGGCGACGGCCGGTTCCCTGATCGCGGCGGAAGGCAGGCAAGATGGGTGCGTGACCCTCATCGATCAGCTGCCGCCCGACGCCGACCCCGACGCCCTCTACGAGGCCTTCTCCACCTGGGCCGAGGACCAGGGCATCACGCTCTATCCGGCTCAGGAGGAGGCGCTGATCGAGGTGGTCTCGGGGGCGAACGTCATCCTGTCGACCCCCACCGGTTCCGGGAAGAGCCTGGTCGCCGCGGGTGCGCACTTCGCGGCGCTGGCCCGTGACGAGGTCACCTTCTACACGGCGCCGATCAAGGCCCTGGTGTCGGAGAAGTTCTTCGACCTGTGCAAGCTGTTCGGCACCGAGAACGTGGGCATGCTGACGGGCGACGCCTCGGTCAACGCGGACGCCCCGGTGATCTGCTGCACCGCCGAGGTGCTGGCGTCCATCGCCCTGCGCGACGGCAGGGACGCCGACGTCGGCCAGGTGGTGATGGACGAGTTCCACTTCTATGCGGAGCAGGACCGGGGCTGGGCGTGGCAGATCCCGCTGCTGGAGCTCCCCCAGGCGCAGTTCGTGCTGATGTCGGCGACGCTCGGCGACGTCTCGATGTTCGAGAAGGACCTCACCCGGCGCACCGGCCGGGAGACGGCCGTGGTGCGCTCGGCCACCCGTCCGGTCCCGCTGTCCTACGAGTACCGCACCACGCCGATCACCGAGACGCTGACCGAGCTGCTGGAGACGAAGCAGGCCCCCGTCTACATCGTGCACTTCACCCAGGCGCAGGCGGTGGAGCGGGCCCAGTCGCTGATGAGCATCAACATGTGCACGCGGGAGGAGAAGGACCGGATCGCCGAGCTGATCGGCAACTTCCGCTTCACCACCAAGTTCGGGCGCAACCTCTCCCGCTACGTGCGGCACGGCATCGGGGTGCACCACGCGGGGATGCTCCCCAAGTACCGGCGGCTGGTGGAGAAGCTGGCGCAGGCCGGTCTGCTGAAGGTCATCTGCGGCACGGACACCCTGGGGGTCGGGGTCAACGTGCCCATCCGCACGGTGCTGTTCACGGCGCTCACCAAGTACGACGGCAACCGGGTGCGGGTGCTGCGCTCCCGGGAGTTCCACCAGATCGCGGGCCGGGCGGGGCGGGCCGGGTTCGACACGGCCGGCTTCGTGGTGGCGCAGGCGCCCGAGCACGTCATCGAGAACGAGAAGGCGCTGGCCAAGGCCGGGGACGATCCGAAGAAGAAGCGGAAGGTGGTCCGCAAGAAGGCGCCGGAGGGTTTCGTCGCCTGGTCGCAGAACTCCTTCGAGAAGCTGATCGCCTCCGATCCCGAACCGCTGACCTCGCGGTTCAAGGTCACCCACGCGATGCTGCTGTCGGTGATCGCCCGCCCGGGGAACGCCTTCGAGGCGATGCGCAGGCTGCTGGAGGACAACCACGAGCCGCGCCGGCAGCAGCTGCGGCACATCCGGCGGGCCATCGCGATCTACCGCTCGCTGCTGGACGGCGGGATCGTGGAGCGGCTGGACACGCCCGACGCCCAGGGGCGGATCGTGCGGCTGACGGTCGACTTCCAGCAGGACTTCGCCCTCAACCAGGCGCTGTCCACCTTCGCCCTGGCCGCGTTCGACCTGCTCGACCCGGAATCGCCCTCGTACGCGCTGGACATGGTGTCCGTGGTGGAGTCGACCCTGGACGACCCGCGGCAGATCCTGGCGGCGCAGCAGAACAAGGCGCGCGGCGAGGCGGTCGGCGCGATGAAGGCCGAGGGGGTGGAGTACGAGGAGCGGATGGAGCGCCTCCAGGACATCTCCTACCCGAAGCCGCTGGACGAGCTGCTGTGGCACGCCTACGACACCTACCGGCGCTCGCACCCCTGGGTGGGCGACCATCCGGTGTCGCCGAAGTCCGTGATCCGGGACATGTACGAACGGGCCCTGTCGTTCACGGAGTTCACCTCGTTCTACGAGCTGGCCCGCACCGAGGGCATCGTGCTGCGCTACCTGGCGAGCGCGTACAAGGCGCTGGACCACACGATCCCGGACGACCTGAAGTCGGAGGACCTCCAGGACCTGATCGCCTGGCTGGGCGAGATGGTGCGGCAGGTGGACTCCAGCCTGCTCGACGAGTGGGAGCAGCTGGCGAACCCGGAGGTGGAGACGGCCGAGGAGGCCCAGGAGAAGGCCGACCAGGTCCGGCCGGTCACGGCGAACGCCCGGGCCTTCAGGGTGCTGGTCCGCAACGCCCTGTTCCGCAGGGTTGAGCTGGCGGCGCTGGACCAGGTGGCCGAACTGGGCGCCATGGACGCCGAGTCCGGCTGGGACGAGGACGCGTGGGCGGGGGCGATGGACGCGTACTGGGAGGAGTACGAGGACCTCGGCACCGGCCCCGACGCCCGGGGGCCGAAGCTGCTGTCGATCGAGGAGGACCCCGCGCACGGGCTGTGGCGGGTGCGCCAGACCTTCGCGGACCCGGAGGGCGACCACGACTGGGGCATCAGCGCCGAGGTGGACCTGGCGGCCTCGGACGAGGAGGGCCGGGCCGTGGTGCGGGTCACCTCCGTCGGGCAGCTCTGAGCCGCACGGGGGCGGGCGGACGCATAGGCTGCCCGCAGACCACGGTGAGAAGGAGTCCCCATGTCCCTGTTCGACATCCCGCTGCGCACCCTGGCGGGTGAGCCCACCACGCTCGCCGAGCACTCCGGGCGGGCGGTGCTGGTGGTGAACGTCGCCTCCCGCTGCGGGCTGACGCCCCAGTACGAGGGGCTGGAGCGCCTCCAGAAGACGTACGCCGGGCGCGGGTTCACGGTGCTCGGGGTGCCGTGCAACCAGTTCGCCGGGCAGGAGCCGGGCAGTGCGCAGGAGATCGCCGAGTTCTGCTCGGCGACGTACGGGGTGAGCTTCCCGCTGCTGGAGAAGGCGGAGGTGAACGGCGCCGGCCGGCATCCGCTGTTCGCGGAGCTGACCGCGGTGCAGGACGCGGAGGGCGAGGCGGGCGACGTGCAGTGGAACTTCGAGAAGTTCCTCGTCGCGCCGTCGGGCCGGGTGGCGCGCTTCCGCCCGCGCACCGAACCGGAGGCGCCCGAGGTCGTGGCGGCGATCGAGGCGCTGCTGGCCTCCTGAGCCTCGCGACGGGCCCGCGGCTCCCCCTTCGAGGGGGAGCCGCGGGCCCGTCGTTTCCGGTGTCCGGGAGGTCAGCGGATGGGCATGCCCGACAGGGTGCGGGCGATGACCAGGCGCTGGATCTCGCTGGTCCCCTCGAAGATCGTGTAGATGGCCGCGTCCCGGTGCATCCGCTCCACCGGGTACTCCCGGGTGTAGCCGTTGCCGCCGAGGATCTGGATGGCCTGCGCGGTGACCTTCTTGGCCGTCTCGCTGGCGAAGAGCTTGGACATGGAGCCCTCGGCCGCGGTGAACGGCTTTCCTGCGGTGGCCATCCAGGAGGCGCGCCAGACCAGGAGGCGGGCCGCGTCGATCTGCGTGCGCATGTCCGCGAGCTGGAAGGCGACGCCCTGGTTGTCGATGACCGGGCGGCCGAACTGCTCGCGGGTCATGGCGTACTCCAGCGCCTCCTCGTAGGCGGCGCGGGCGGTGCCCACGGCCATGGCGCCGACGGCCGGGCGGGATGCCTCGAACGTGGCCATGGCCGCGTTCTTGACCCGCTCTCCCCCGGCCCTGGCCCGCTCGCGGGCGCGGGCCAGGCGCTCGTCGAGCTTCTCCTTGCCGCCGAGGAGGCAGGCGCCGGGGACGCGGACGTCCTCCAGAACCACCTCGGCGGTGTGGGAGGCGCGGATGCCGTGCTTGCGGAACTTCTGGCCCTGGGAGAGCCCGGGGGTGCCCGGGGGGACGATGAAGGAGGCGTGGCCCTTGGAGCCGAGGCCGGGGTCGACGACGGCGACGACGACGTGGACGTTGGCGATTCCGCCGTTGGTGGCCCAGGTCTTGGTGCCGTCGAGGACCCATTCGTCCTTGGCCTCGTCGTAGACGGCGCGGGTGCGCATGGCGGAGACGTCGCTTCCGGCGTCGGGCTCGGAGGAGCAGAAGGCGGCGACCTTGACGTCGTGGGTGTCGCCGTACATCTGCGGGATCCAGGTGCCGATCTGCTCCTCGGTGCCGTTGGCGATGACGCCGACCGCGGCGAGGCCGGTGCCGACGATGGACAGGGCGATGCCCGCGTCGCCCCAGAAGAGCTCCTCCATCGTCATCGGGATGCCGAGGCCGGTGGGGTCGAAGAACTGCTGGGCGTAGAAGTCCAGGGAGTAGATGCCGAGCTTGGCGGCCTCCTGGATGACGGGCCAGGGCGTCTCCTCGCGCTCGTCCCACTCCGCGGCCGCCGGGCGCATGACGTTCCTGGCGAATCCGTTCAGCCAGTCGCGGACCTGCTTCTGGTCCTCGTTGAGATCGAGCGTGAACTCGGCCATGACCCCTCCAGCACTACGGCGCCCCAACCAGCGCGTTACTTGCGGTAACGAAAGTCTGTTACCGATCAGTAGGGGCTGTCAACCGAGCCGGTCGGATGATCGGTTCGAACACACGGGTGCTACTTTGCGCGTCACGCAATCGCAAGGGCGGGGAGAGACATCCATGGCGACGACGCATCACCAGCGGTCGGGCGAGGAGCGGCGGCGCGAACTGCTGGAGGCGGCGGAGCGGGTGGTGCTGCGGGACGGGCCGGGCGCCTCGATGAACGCCATAGCCGCCGAGGCCGGGATCACCAAGCCCATCCTCTACCGCCACTTCGGGGACAAGGGCGGTCTCTACCGGGCGCTGGCCAAGCGCCACACCGACGCCCTGCTGCGCGCCCTGCAGATCGCCGTGGACACGCCCGGCGACCGCCGCCGCCAGGTCGCGGGCACGCTGGACACCTACCTCGCGGCCATCGAGGCCCGCCCCCAGGTCTACCGCTTCCTGATGCACCCGGCCGACGACGGGGCCGCCGGGGGCTCCGAGCAGGGCTTCGACGTGGGGCGCCACTCGGCGCCCCTGCTGCGGCGCCTCGGCGAGGAGCTGGGCAAGGTCGTCGCCGACCGGGTGGACCTCGGCCCCCGGGGCGACCTGGTCGCCCGGGTGTGGGGCCACGGGATCGTCGGGATGATGCACGCGGCGGGCGACTGGTGGCTCGGGGAACGCCCCTGCGGGCGGGCCGAGTTGGTCGAGACCCTGACGGACCTGCTGTGCGGGCGCCTCTTCGGGGTGCCCGACCGCCCGGGCGCCCGCCCGGGAGCCGGCGGGTGACCCCGCGCGGCCGGGCGGACGGCCGCCGGGCCGCACCGGGCCGGAAGGCCCCACCCGGCCCGGGCGCCGGACCGGGTCAGGACACCGGACCGGCCAGCCGCGCGTGCCGCTCGGGTGTGCCCCACGGCGCCCTGCGCACGCCCCGGGCCAGCCGTGCCCGGCGCCGGGAGGGGAGCCGGTCGGCGTAGAGGAGGCCGTCGAGGTGGTCGCACTCGTGCTGGAGGCAGCGGGCGAAGAACCCGGTCCCCTCGATCCGCACCGGCGAACCGTCCGCGCTCACCCCTTCCACCACCGCCCGGTCGAACCGCTCGGTGGGCGCCTCCAGCCCGGGCAGCGAGAGGCAGCCCTCCGGCCCCCGGACCACGAGGCCGTCGGCCTCGACCAGGCGCGGGTTCACCACGTGGCCGAGATGGCGCAGGTCCTCGTCGTCGGGGCAGTCGTAGACGAAGACCCGCAGGGCCTCGCCCACCTGGTTGGCCGCGAGGCCCACACCCCGCGCCGCGTACATCGTCGCGAACATGTCCTCGACGAGGCGGGCGAGCGGCGCCCCGAAGTCGGTGACGGTCTCGCAGGGGGCGTGCAGCACGGGCGCCCCGAGCAGGCTCATGGGCCTGACGAGTCCGGAACTGCCGGGGATCGGCCGGTTTCGCATGGCGACCAGCGTACGTTCCGGAGCGACCTCGCCGTTTCCCGGTGGTGCCGAGGTACTGGCCGCCGCGGAGAGGTCGATAGGCTGACTCCGGACCGACGCAAGGAGGATCAAGGACGATGTCAGGCAACTCGGAGCTGACGCCGCGTGCCAAGCTGGCCGTGACGGCGGGCAAGGCCGCGGCGGCGGTGTCCCGCGCCGCCGGACGCGGAAGCGGGTCGGTGATCGGCGGCCGGGTCGCGCTCAAGCTCGACCCCGACCTGCTGGGGCGGCTCGCGCAGCACCTGGACGTGGTCCTCGTGTCGGCGACGAACGGCAAGACGACCACCACGCGGCTGATCGCCGAGGCACTGCGCGCCGCGGGCCCCGTCGTGTCGAACGCCCTCGGCGCCAACATGCCCGCGGGCATCACCTCGGCGCTGTCCGGCGGCGGCGAGGCCCGGTTCGGCGTGATCGAGGTGGACGAGAAGTACCTCGCCGGCGTGGCGAAGGACGTCACCCCCAAGGCGATCGCGCTGCTCAACCTCTCCCGCGACCAGCTCGACCGCGCCGCCGAGACGCGGATGCTGGCCGAGAAGTGGCGCGAGGGGCTGACCGGCACCAAGGCCGTCGTGATCGCCAACGCCGACGACCCGCTGGTGGTGTGGGCCGCGTCGTCCTCCCCCAACGTCGTCTGGGTGGCCGCGGGGCAGGAGTGGAAGGACGACGCCTGGTCGTGCCCGTCCTGCGGCGGTGTGATGCAGCGCCCGGGCGACGACTGGTTCTGCGGCGAGTGCGGCTTCCGGCGCCCCGCCCCGACCTGGGTGCTCAGCGGCGAGCACGTCCTCGACCCGCACGGCAGCGCATGGCCGATCCGGCTGCAGCTGCCGGGCCGCGCCAACCGGGCGAACGCCGCCACCTCGGCCGCGGTCGCCGCCGCCTTCGGTGTGCCGCCGCAGGTCGCCCTGGAGCGCATGTACCAGGTGCAGGCCGTGGCCGGCCGCTACGACGTGGTGAACTTCCTCGGCCGGGACGTGCGGCTGCTGCTGGCGAAGAACCCGGCCGGATGGCTGGAGACCTTCTCCCTGATCGACCCGCCGCCGACGCCGGTGGTCCTCTCCGTCAACGCGCGGGGGGCGGACGGCACCGACACCTCGTGGCTGTGGGACGTGGACTACACCCGGCTGGCCGGGCACCCCATCTTCGTCATCGGCGACCGCAGGCTGGACCTCGCCGTGCGCCTGGAGGTCGCGGGCCTGGACTTCCGGGTGTGCGAGACGGTGGACGAGGCCGTGCAGTCGGCGCCCCCCGGGCGCATCGAGCTGATCGCCAACTACACCGCCTTCCAGGACGTGCGCCGCCGGGTCGGCAACTGAGCAGCGGACCGGCGGAAAGGACTTGAGAGACATGAGTGACAGCAGCCTCCGTCTGGTGTGGGTCTACCCCGACCTGCTCAGCACCTACGGGGACCAGGGCAACGCCCTCGTCGTCGAGCGCCGCGCCCGTCAGCGCGGCCTGGACGTGATGCGGATCGACGTCCGCAGCGACCAGCCCGTCCCCACCTCCGGCGACATCTACCTGATCGGCGGCGGCGAGGACCGCCCGCAGCGCCTGGCGGCCGAGCGGCTGCGGCGCGACGGCGGCCTGAGCCGTGCGTCGTCCAACGGCGCGATCATCTTCTCGGTCTGCGCGGGCTACCAGATCCTCGGCCACGAGTTCATCAACGACCTCGGCGAGCGCGAGCCGGGGCTCGGGCTCCTCGACGTGGTGTCCACCCGCGGCGAGGGCGACCGGTGCGTGGGCGACGTCCTCGCGGACATCGACCCGCGGCTGGGCCTGCCCCAGCTGACCGGCTTCGAGAACCACCAGGGCATCACCCATCTCGGCCCGACGGCGCGCCCCTTCGCGCGCACCGTCTTCGGCCGCGGCAACGGCACGGGGGACGGCACCGAGGGCGCGTACAACGGCACCGTCTTCGGCACCTACATGCACGGGCCGGTGATGGCGCGCAACCCGCAGATCGCGGACCTGCTGCTGAAGCTGGCCCTCGATGTGAACGCCCTGCCGCCGACCGACGACCGGTGGTACGAGGCGCTCCGGGCGGAGCGGATCGCGGCCGCGACACAGCCCGCCTGACACCCCCCGCGCTCACCCGAGCGCCCATGTCGGCGGCCCTTCGCTCAGCTGAGCGAAGGGCCGCCGACATGGTCCCAGCAGGCGGACGCCCGTTTAGGAACGGGCCCCCGGCGCCGGTAGGGTGACAGGGATCCCACCGGACGACGTGGTCCGGGAGTCTGCCCACGTTGTAAAGGTTCTCGGGCTATGCGCATTGGTGTGCTCACCTCCGGCGGCGACTGCCCCGGTCTGAACGCCGTCATCCGCTCCGTCGTGCACCGTGCCGTCGTCGACCACGGCGACGAGGTCATCGGATTCCACGACGGCTGGAAGGGCCTGCTGGAGTGCGACTACCGCAAGCTCGACCTGGACGCCGTCTCCGGCATCCTGGCCCGCGGCGGCACCATCCTGGGATCCTCCCGTGTGCAGCCCGCGCACCTGGTCGACGGCGTGGAGCGCGCCAGGGGGCACGTGGCCGACCTGGGCCTGGACGCGATCATCCCGATCGGGGGCGAGGGCACCCTCAAGGCCGCCAACCTGCTGTCGGAGGCCGGGCTGCCGATCGTGGGCGTGCCGAAGACGATCGACAACGACATCGCCTCCACGGACGTGACCTTCGGCTTCGACACGGCCGTCGGCGTGGCCACCGAGGCCCTGGACCGTCTGAAGACCACGGCCGAGTCCCACCAGCGCGTGCTGATCGTGGAGGTCATGGGCCGGCACACCGGCTGGATCGCCCTCCACTCGGGCATGGCGGCCGGTGCGCACGCGATCGTCGTCCCGGAGCGCCCCTTCGACATAGAGGAGCTCACCGCCCGGGTCGGCGAGCGCTTCTCCCAGGGCAAGAAGTTCGCCATCGTGGTGGTCGCGGAGGGCGCGAAGCCGCGCGAGGGCAGCATGGCCTGGGACGAGGGCGGCAAGGACATCTACGGCCACGAGCGCTTCGCCGGCGTCGCCCGCCAGCTCTCCATCGAGCTGGAGCACCGACTGGGCAAGGAGGCCCGGCCGGTGATCCTCGGCCATGTCCAGCGGGGCGGCACACCGACCGCGTACGACCGGGTCCTCGCCACCCGCTTCGGCTGGCACGCCGTGGAGGCCGCCCACCGCGGGGAGTTCGGGATGCTGACCGCGCTGCGCGGGACCGACATCGCGATGGTGCCGCTGGCCGACGCCACCCGGACGCTCAAGACGGTCCCGGCGGACCGCTACGCCGAGGCCGAGTGCGTGCTCTGACCTCCCGCCCCGGCACGTGACCTTCCGATGTGCCCCCGGCCGCGGCTGCGGCCGGGGGCACATCTAGTCTGGTCCGGACAACAGGCACGAATCGGCAGGTCCGGGGAGTACACAGATGGATCACAGCGGGCACGGCATGACCATGGATCTGCCGCCGTTCACGCTGGGACGGGGGCTGGAGCTCTCCCCGGAGCCGTTCTTCCTCGTGGGCTGCCTGGTGGCGCTCGGGCTCTACGGGTGGGGCGTGGTGCGGCTGCGCCGCCGCGGCGACGCCTGGCCGGTGAGCCGCACGGTGATGTTCACCGCGGGCGTGCTGAGCGTGGCGCTGGTGATGTGCACCAAGCTCAACGACTACGGCATGGTCATGTTCAGCGTGCACATGGTGCAGCACATGGTGATCAGCATGCTGTCGCCGATCGTGCTGCTGCTCGGGGCTCCGATCACACTGGCGCTGCGCGCGCTGCCGGTGGCCGGCCGCGGACGCTCCGGGCCCCGTGAGCTGCTGCTGAAGCTGCTGCACAGCCGCTACATCCGGGTGGTCACGCACCCTGCCTTCACGATCCCCCTCTTCATCGCCAGCCTCTACGGCCTCTACTTCACCCCGCTGTTCGACTTCCTGATGGGCTCCACGGCGGGCCACCTCGCGATGATGGTGCACTTCCTGGCCGTGGGCCTGGTCTTCTTCTGGCCGATCATGGGCGTGGACCCCGGTCCCCACCGGCCGGGGTACGTGATGCGGATGCTGGAGCTGTTCGCGGGCATGCCCTTCCACGCCTTCTTCGGCATCGCCCTGATGATGGCGTCCGAGCCGATGATCGGGACCTACAGCAGCCCGCCGGCCTCGCTGGGCATCGACGCGCTGACCGACCAGAACGCGGCGGGCGGAATCGCCTGGGCCTTCAGCGAGATCCCGTCCGTGCTGGTGCTCCTCGCACTGGTCTTCCAGTGGTACCGGTCCGAGCAGCGGGTGGCCAAGCGGCGGGACCGGGCGGCGGACCGGGACGGCGACAAGGAGCTGGAGGCGTACAACGCCTATCTCGCCTCGCTCCAGGCCCGGGGGAACCGGGCCGGATAGCCCGGGCGGGGGCTGCGCCCGCCGGGGGTGCGGGCCGCCCGGCGGTGGCGCCGCGGCGGGGGCAGGGGCGACCATGGTCCCGACAGGCCCCGCCGTCGAAGGAGGGCGCAGATGTCCCGGATATCCGGTGCCAAGGCCATGGGAGCGCTCACCGTCGGCTCCCTGGTGGCCGTGACGGCCTACACGGCGGCGCTCGGCAGCAACGGCTGGCTCTGGTTCGGCTGGATCGTGCTGGGCCTGGTGACGCTCGGCGTGGTCACCTCGCGCAGCACCTGAGCAGGTCCCGCGCGGCCCCGGCCGGGAGCGGGGGCCGCCCGCGGGGCCGGGAGGGCACCCCCGGGGCGCTTCGGCCGCGCCGCGGGCCGTCCCCGGGCCGGAGCCGCGGTCAGAACCGGAAGACCGGGCCCGTGGTGGCGGTCAGCTCGCACGCGTTGGCGAAGGTCCTGCGCCAGGAGGTGGGGCGCCCGCGCCAGGCCCCGGTCGCACTGACGGTCACCGGGTCGTACTGCTTGGTGCAGGGCTGGGCGTCGCCCGGGAGGCGGTCCAGGTGCCCGTCCACCGCCTCCAGCTCGGCGCAGGCCTCGGCCGCCTCCGGATGGGGGCCGGCCGGCTGGGGGGCGCAGCTCAGCACGACGCCCCTGATCCAGGTGTTCTCGGCACCCGAGACGGTCAGGAACAGCCTCCGGGCCGGCGTCTGCTCCCCGGGGGCGTCCTCGGGCACGGTCCCGGACACGGTGGGGGTGTCGGTGGGCGTGTCCCCCGGGGCGTCCTCGGGCACGGTCCCGGACACGGTGGGGGTGTCGGTGGGCGGCACGGGGAGGGCCGCGGCGGGCGCTGCCGTCACCGGGACGGCCGCCGCGAGGGCGAGCAGGGCAGCTGCGGCAAGGGCTCGGGTGCGGTGCATGCGCTACTCCTGGCGGGGAGGCCGGCCGTCGGCCGGCGGAGGCTGTGCGGGGGCGAGGCACAGCGGACCGCCGGGGCCGGGTGCCCCGCAAGGCGCCGCGCCGACGGGTACCGCCGAGGGGCGCCGGGGTTGGCCCGTACGGCTGCGCACCGGCGCGGTCCCGGGGCGGCGAGGGCGGCGGGCCCGGCCGGCGCGCGGAGGGGCGGCGGACGGACGTAGGGGGCGTGCCCTCGCCCGGTCCGCTGACCGGGCGAGGGCACGCCCCTTACGGGAGGCGGCGCCGGAGGGGGCCGCTCGGGCGCTGTCGCGGGCTATGCCTTGGGCGCGGACGCGAGGTGGGCGAAGACGACCACGTTCTCGGTGTAGTCCTTGGTCTTCCGGTCGTACGCGCCCCCGCAGGTGATCAGACGCAGCTGGGCGTCGGGGGTGTCGGCGTAGACCCGCTCGTCGGGGAAGTCGTCCTTCCTGAAGTTCTCCACCTCGTCGACCACGAAGCGCGCGGTCGTCCCGTCGGCCCGGACGACGTCCACCGTGCTGCCCTTCTTCAGCATCCTCAGCTGGAGGAAGACGGCGGGGCCGGTGGTGGTGTCGACATGTCCGGCGATGATCGACGTCCCGAGTTCGCCCGGGGTCACACCGTCCTGGAACCAGCCCACCAGGTTGCGGTCGTCCGGGGGCGGCGCGTCAAGGGTGCCGTCCTTGCCGATGGACAGGCCCGTGAACGGGGCGTCCACGGCGATCGCCGCGATCTTCAGCCGGGTCGGCTCGGAGCGGGGCAGGGACAGGGGCTTCTCGGCCGGTTTCTGCGCCGGGGACGCGGAAGGTGCGGCGGAGGCGGCGGGGGAGGCGGCGGCGCTGGGCTTCGGCGCGGCCGCCGAGGCGGGCTTGGCGTCGTCGGGCGGACCGAAGGAGTTGTAGATCAGCAGGAGGCCGAGGAGGCAGGCGACGACCGGCCAGAGCAGGGCGCGCCCGAGCGAACGGGCGGCGGAGAAGGAAGGGCGGGAGGAATCGGGGCGCTGCGGGGAGGCCATGCTGCGGACCTTTCACTGCCTGGAGGTGGTGCGTACCGTCCGGGCCGGGGACCTGGGCCGGACGGCCGGGTGGGGACGACCGGGTGGAGACGACCGGCGTCGCGGCCGCCGCCCGGCAGGGCGGCAGCCGCGACGCGGAGTGCGGGGCGAGGAGGTCAGGCGGCGGCGGAGCCGGTCGCTCCGCGACGGCGCATCACCATGGCGCCCGCGCCGAGACCGCCGAGCAGCAGGACCGCGCCCGCGGCCAGGCCGCCGCCGGACAGGGCCGTGCCGCCGCCACCGGCGTGGACGCCGCCGCGGGGCTTGTCGTGCTTCCAGGACTTCTCCTCGTCGCCCTTCTCCCACTTCTTCTCGTCGGAGCCGTTGTCCTTGCTCCAGTCGTCGGCCGAGACCGCGGCGAGAGCACCGCCACCGGCG
>NZ_JBIDBN010000007.1:0-226653 GCF_043203115.1 Streptomyces sp. NPDC048001 | reverse complement strand
GTGGACGCCGCCGTGCGGCTTCTTGTACTTGCCGGACTTCTCGTGCTCGTCGTCCTTCTTCTCCCAGTCGTCGGCCGAGACCGCGGCGAGAGCACCACCGCCGGCGTGGACGCCGCCGTGCGGCTTCTTGTACTTGCCGGACTTCTCGTGCTCGTCGTCCTTCTTCTCCCAGTCGTCGGCCGAGACCGCGGCGAGAGCACCGCCACCGGCGTGGACGCCGCCGTGCGGCTTCCTGTACTCGCCGGACTTCTCGTGGTCGCCGTCCTTCTCCCACTTCTTCTCACTGCTGGAGGCCTCGTCGCGGCCGTGGTCGTCGGCGACGGCCAGTGCGTAGGAGGCGGGGGCCGAGACGGCGAGGGCCGCGGTGACGGCGGCCGAGGCGATCAGAATGCGGGCAGAGCGCATGTCGAGCCTTTCCTTTCGCCGCGACTGCGTGGGCCGGCACTTCGCCGGCTCCGGGGATCGCAGTGGCGACGTGAATCACCGTCAGCCGGATTCGCGCCGCTCACCACCGGAGAACCGCGCATCCGGGTCACGCGGTGGGCCCCCTGAGTGATCTCCGGCCCATATTCACCCGTGCGTCGGCACGGCACGCCGAGGGGAGGTTTGACGGTCCGTCCGAGCGGTGCCCGGGACCGCGCCGACGGGGCGCCGGAGTCGGCGCACACCCTCTGAGCTGCGATGTTCCGGCCGGGCGGACGGCTTCTGCGGGCTATGAGCGCGGTGGCGGTCCGTCAGGCGGGAAGCACGGCGTCGTGGCGGTCCTGGCCGAGCACGACCTTCAGCGCCCCGGTCTCCGCGGCGCGGGAGAAGACCTCGTAGGCCTCCTCCATGGCCGCGAGGGGGAAGCGGTGGGTGATCAGGTCGCCGGCGGGGAGCCTGCCCGCGGACATCATGGCGAGCAGCCTCGGGGTGGAGGAGGTGTCGACCAGGCCCGTGGTGATGGTGATGTCCTTGATCCACAGGTCCTCCAGGTGGAGGGCCGCGGGCTTGCCGTGGACTCCGACGTTGGCGACGTGCCCTCCCGGCCGGACCGTGCGGGTGCACAGCTCGAAGGTGGCGGGTATACCGACGGCCTCGATGGCGACATCGGCCCCGGTCCCCGCGGTGAGGTCGTCCACCAGCCGCTCGGGTTGCTCGTCCGCGCGGGCCACCGCGTCGGCGCCCAGGGCACGGGCCGCGGCGAGGCGGGCGTCGTCGAGGTCGACGGCGATGACGCGTGCGGGGCTGTAGAGCCCCGCGGCGGTGACGGCGGCCAGTCCGACGGGGCCGGCTCCCACGACGACCACGGTGTCGCCGGGGCTCACCCGGCCGTTGAGCACGCCGACCTCGTAGGCGGTGGGGTAGATGTCGGCGAGGAGGACGGCGTCCTGGCTGTCGAGGGCGCTGGGCAGCGGGTGGAGCGACATGTCGGCGAAGGGGACGCGGACGAACTCGGCCTGGGTGCCGTCGACGAGGTGGCCGAGGACCCATCCTCCGCCGCCGCGGCACTGGCCGTAGCGGGCGCCGCGGCAGGAGGGGCAGCGTCCGCACGGGGAGATGCACGAGACCAGGACCCGGTCGCCGGGGCGGACTCCGCGGACCTCGCTGCCGGCCTCCACGACCTCGCCGACGGCCTCGTGCCCGAGGACGGTGCCCGGGGCGACCTCCGGCACGTCGCCCTTGACGATGTGCAGGTCGGTGCCGCAGAGCGTGACGGCGTCGACGCGGACGACGGCGTCCGAGGCGTCCTCGAGCGCCGGGTCCGGTACGTCCTCCCAGGCTGTCCGCCCGGGACCGTGGAAGACGAGCGCCTTCATGGCGGATCCTTTCTGCCGTGCCGGGGGGCGCCCGGCGCCGGATCGTCCTCCTCCAGCGTCCGCCGCGCGGCCACCGCGGCGCTTGGGCCACCGGGGCCCGCCCGCTGCCGCCCACGGGGCCGGTCGGCCCCGTCCGCCCGGGCCCGCGGGATCGCCCGGGCCCGCGGGATCACTCCCGGCCGTGCCCGAGCACGGCGGCACGCCCGGCCTCCAGCCGGGCCACCGGCACCCGGAACGGGGAGCAGGAGACGTAGTCGACGCCCGCGGAGTGGAAGAAGTGCACGGACCGCGGGTCGCCGCCGTGCTCCCCGCAGACGCCGACGGGGAGGCCGGGCCGCGCGGCCCGGCCCTCGCGGACGGCTGTCTCGACCAGGCGGCCCACGCCCTCGGTGTCGAGAGTCTCGAAGGGCGAGTCCCGGAGCACGCCGCGGTCCAGGTAGGCGGGGAGGAAGGAGGCCTCGACGTCGTCGCGGGAGAAGCCCCAGGTGGTCTGGGTCAGGTCGTTGGTGCCGAAGGAGAAGAAGTCGGCGTCGGCGGCGATGGCGCCCGCGGTCAGCGCGGCCCGGGGCAGCTCGATCATCGTGCCGACCGGGCAGGGGACGGCGATCCCGGTCTCCGCGGCCACGTCCTCAAGGGTGCGTCGCACCTCCTCGCGGACCAGGCGGAACTCCTCCACGGCGCCGACCAGGGGCACCATGATCTCCGGCCGCGGATCGCCACCGGCGCGGAGCCGGGCGACCGCGGCCTCGGCCACGGCACGCACCTGCATGGCGACGAGTCCCGGCACGGTGATGCCCAGCCGCACCCCGCGCAGGCCCAGCATGGGGTTCTCCTCGTGGAGGCGGGCCACCGCCGCCAGCAGCTCCCTGCGGCGGGGATCCGGACGGGCTCCCCGGCACTCGTCGCGCGCGAGTGCGACGGACAGGCCGGTCAGGTCGGGGAGGAACTCGTGCAGCGGCGGGTCCAGCAGGCGGACGGTGACCGGGAGGCCGTCCATGGCCTCCAGGATGCCGGTGAAGTCCGCGCGCTGCCGGGGCAGCAGTGCGGCGAGGGCCGCGGCCCGCTCCTCGGCGCCGGAGGCCAGGATCATGGCCTCGACCAGCGGGCGGCGCTCGCCGAGGAGCATGTGCTCGGTGCGGCACAGCCCGATGCCGCGGGCGCCGAAGCGCCGTGCCCGGGCGGCGTCCTCGGGGGTGTCGGCGTTGGCGCGGACCTCCAGGCGGCTCACGCCGTCCGCGTGGCGCAGCAGCGTGAGGGCCGCGTGGGCGGCGGGGTCGGCGCCGCGGGCCGCCGTGCCCGCTTCCAGGGCCCGGGTGACGGTGCTCTCCCGGGTCGGGACGGCGCCGAGGTGGACGGCCCCGGTGGAGCCGTCCACGGAGACCACCGTCCCCTCCTCGACGACGCGGTCCGGTGTGAGGACGCGGCGGTGGACGAGGTCGACGGTGATCCCGTCGGCACCGCAGACGCACGCCCGTCCCATGCCCCGGGCCACCACCGCCGCATGGCTGGTCTTGCCGCCGCGGGCGGTGACCACGGCCTCGGCGGCCACCATGCCCGCCAGGTCGTCGGGGGTCGTCTCGGGCCGGAAGAGGACGGTCCTCTCCCCCCGTTCGGCGCGGCGGACGGCCTCGGCGGAGTCGACGACGACGGCGCCGACCGCGGCGCCCGGCGAGGCGGGGATGCCGCGGGCGAGGGGGTCGGCCGGGGCGTCGGCGAAGGCGGGGAACATCAGCTGCGCCAGCGCGTCGCCGCCGACCCGCCCCAGGGCCTCGTCCTCGGTGATCGTGCCCTCGTCGGCCAGTTGGGCGGCGATGGTGAAGGCCGCCCCGGGGGTGCGCTTGCCGACCCGGGTCTGGAGCATCCACAACGTCCCGCGCTCGATGGTGAACTCGATGTCGCAGAGGTCGCGGTAGTGGGCTTCGAGGCGGTCCATGCAGCCGCGGAGCCGGGCGAAGGAGCGGGGGTCCAGCGAGGCCAGGCGCTCCAGCGGCACGGTGTCCCGGATACCGGCGACGACGTCCTCGCCCTGGGCGTCGGGCAGGTAGTCGCCGTAGACGCCGGGGCGCCCGGTGGCGGGATCCCGGGTGAAGGCGACGCCGCTGCCGGAGTCGGGGCCGAGGTTGCCGAAGACCATGGTCTGGACGGTGACGGCCGTGCCGGGGCCGTCGGGGATGCGCTCCCTTCTGCGGTACAGCCGGGCGCGTTCGCCGTTCCAGGAGGCGAAGACGGCCAGCACGGCGCGGTGCAGCTGCTCGGCGGGGTCCTGCGGGAAGGCCTCTCCGGTGTGCTCGCGGACGAGGTCCTTGTAGGTCTCGGTGAGCCGGATCAGGTCGCAGGTGTCGAGGGCGGTGTCGTCGGCGGCCCGGAGTTCCGCCTTGAGGCCGGTGAGCGCGTCCGCGAAGACGGCGGGGTCGGCGCCCATCACCGTGGAGCCGAACATCTGCACGAGGCGCCGGTAGGAGTCCCAGGCGAAGCGCTCGGTGTCGGGGGTCAGGCCGAGCCCGAGGACGGACCGGTCGTTGAGGCCGATGTCCAGGATGGTCTCCATCATGCCGGGCATGGAGTGCCGGGCCCCGGAGCGGACCGAGACCAGCAGCGGGCGGTCCGCCTGGCCGAGGCGGCGCCCGGCGCCGCGTTCGAGCCGCTCCAGGTGCGCGGCGACCTCCTTCTCCAGGTCCGCGGGGGGTGCGCCGGTGGCGAGGTACACGCGGCACGCCTCGGTGGTGATGGTGAAGCCCGGGGGCACGGGCAGTCCCATCCGGACCATCTCGGCGAGGTTGGCCCCCTTGCCTCCGAGGAGGTCGGCCATGCCCCGGTCGCCCTCGCTGAAGTCGTGGACATAGCTGGTGCTCATCTGCTCCGCCTCGTGGCTGGTGGGGACGGCGCCCCCGCGGAGAGGCGCCGGCACCCCGGGCGACTGGCCGGTACGGGCCGGCGCCGCCGCGTCCGACGGGGCGCCCTCCCCTTCCCTCCAGCCTCCCTCCGCGGAGGGCTCGGGCGCAGGGGCCGGTCGGCCCCCGCGCCGGGTCCGTCCGGCACGGCCGGCGCCCGGCTCTGCTGCGGGAGCGGGGCGGTTGGCTACGATCGATCGTCGCGGCGCCTCGGCCTGGGGACCGCCGCTCGGCCTGGCAGCGCGTCAGGCGGATGCCGCGACCGGCACGGCCGCGGCGCCGGGTTCGGGAGAGTGGGAGTGGGACCGTGTTCTACTACGTGCTCAAGTACGTGCTGCTGGGACCGTTGCTGCGCCTGCTGTTCCGCCCCCGGATCGAGGGGCTGGAGCACGTTCCCGACGAGGGCGCCGCGATCGTCGCGGGGAACCACCTGTCCTTCTCGGACCACTTCCTGATGCCGGCGATCCTCGCGCGGCGGATCACCTTCCTGGCGAAGGCCGAGTACTTCACCGGTCCCGGGCTGAAGGGGCGGCTCACCGCCGCCTTCTTCAGGAGCGCCGGGCAGATCCCGGTGGACCGGTCCGGCAGGGAGGCGGGCCGGGCGGCGATCCGGGAGGGGCTCGGCGTGCTCTCCCGGGGGGAGCTGCTGGGCATCTACCCCGAGGGGACCCGCTCCCACGACGGGCGGCTCTACAAGGGCAAGGTGGGCGTCGCGGTGATGGCGCTCAGGGCGGGGGTGCCCGTCGTGCCGTGCGCGATGGTGGGGACCTTCGAGATCCAGCCGCCCGGCCAGGTGCTGCCGCGGATCAAGAGGGTCACCGTCCGCTTCGGCGAGCCGCTGGACTTCTCCCGCTACGCGGGGATGGAGAGCGAGAAGGCGGTGGTCCGCGCCGTGACCGACGAGATCATGTACGCGGTCCTGCGGCTCTCGGGTCAGGAGTACGTCGACCGGTACGCAGCCGAGGTCAAGGCCGAGGAGCAGGAGCGGCAGCGCGTCCGGCGCCTGCCCGGGCGCGGCGGGGGCGGGGCGCCCCGGCAGGGGTAGCGCCGCAGGCCGGGCGGGCAGCACGCCGGGGCGGCTGCGCCACACGGCCCGGGCGCCGGGAGGCCGTCCGCCGGGGTCCGCGGCGCGGGCCCCGGCGGACGGGTCTCACAGGGCCCCGACGACCTTGCGCGCGGTGATCCGGACCACGACCCGTTCGGCGTCGTCCTTCGAGGCCGGGTTGAACTCGGCGTAGTCCTTGCCGGTGTACTTGTGGGAGAGGGCGTCGATGAGTTCCTGCCCGCCCTCCGTGGTCAGGGTGGCCGTGCCGCGGACCTCGGCGTAGGTGTAGGGCGCTTCCGCCGGGTTGATCAGGACGTTCACCCGGGGGTCCCGGCGCAGGTTCCGCTCCTTGCGCCGCCCGATGGTGGTGGAGAACAGCAGGTCCTCGCCGTCCCGGGTGATCCAGACGACGGACTGCTGGCAGCTGCCGTCGGGCTGGATCGTCGCCACGACGGCGAAGACGGGCCTGTCGACGGCCGCCTTCAGTTCCTCCGAGAGCACGCCGGACTCCTTCCCTCCGTGGACCGCCTGGTGCGGTCGCCCACGGGAGGAGACCACCATGGATGGACGGCCTGCTTCAGGCCGACTCGCCGCTTCGGCCGAATTCCGGCGCCCGTCGGCGGCCGCACCCGGGGGCCCGGCCCCGGGGCCCGGGGCCGCCCGCCGTTCAGTCCGTCCGCGCGGTGAGCTCCGCCAGGGCGCGGTCGAGGACGGCGCGCAGCTCCCTGCCGTCCTCCGCGACGGCCGTCACGAGGACGGCGGGGCCGGCCAGCGGGGCCAGCGCGGCGGTGGGGCCCAGGCTCCGGGGGCCGGGGGGCTGCCCGCCGAAGGCCGGGTCGACGACGAGGAGTTGCCCGGCCGCGCGGTGGCCCCCGAGGACGGCGGGCCCGTCCCAGCCCCCCGGTGCCCCGGGTCCGCAGGCCAGTTCGCCGTCCAGCAGGGGCCGGTCGCCGCGGTGCACGGAGAGCCGGGTGACGAGGGTGCCCGGCGTCTCCCGGTGGCGGCCGAGCACCTGCTCCTCGCGCAGCACCAGCCGGGCGGTGGCGGCGAGGCGTACCCGGGTGTGCATCCGCAGCACGCTGCCGCGGGCGGCCACCACGGGTTCCGGCAGCCAGTGCAGCGCCGCCCGCTCCCCCACGGTGAGGACGGTGTCGTAGTGGGCGGGCTCCCCGCCGCGGCCGGGCAGCGAGAGGGTGGCGGCGGCGGCGTCGACGGTGAGGCGGGTCGCCTCCCGCACCTCCGCCTCGATCGCCAGCCGGTCGCCGCCGAGCGGGGCGCTCATCGCACCGACCACGGTGACCCGCAGGTCCGGTCCGGCGGTCCGGGTGCGGCGCAGGGCGAGCGGCCCGTCCCCGGCGAGGACCGGCAGCGCGCTGCCGTCGGCGACGATGCGCGCCGTGGCGTGGATCCCCACGGGGCTCAGGTGTTCCAGGCCGCGAGCTGTGCCCGGACCCAGGCGGCGACCGGGGCCACGCCCTCCGCGTCCTTGAGGGAGGTGAGCAGGACGGGCAGGTCGCCGCGCTGCTCCTTGGCGTCGCGTTCCATCCGGGCGAGGTCGGAGCCGACGTGGGGGGCGAGGTCGGTCTTGTTGACCACGAGGAGGTCGGCCGTGGTGACGCCCGGACCGCCCTTGCGCGGGATGTCGTCACCGCCCGCCACGTCGATCACGAAGATCTGCGCGTCGACGAGGCCCTTGGAGAAGGTGGCCGTGAGGTTGTCGCCCCCCGACTCCACCAGGACCAGGTCGAGGGGCCCGACGGCGTCCTCCAGGTCCTCCACCGCCTCCAGGTTGGCGGAGATGTCGTCGCGGATCGCGGTGTGGGGGCAGGCGCCGGTCTCCACCGCCTGGATCCGCTCGGGGGGCAGTACCGCGTGGCGCAGGAGGAACTCGGCATCCTCGCGGGTGTAGATGTCGTTGGTGACGACGGCGAGGGAGAGGGTGTCGCGCAGGGTCGCGCAGAGGGCGGCGACGGTGGCGGTCTTGCCCGATCCGACGGGCCCGCCGAGGCCGATCCGCAGGGCGCGCCGGGTGCCGTCGGGGCGCCGGGCGTCGGCGCCGACCGCCGCGGGGCCGTGGTGGTCGTCGTGGGGGTGTGTCAGGTGCATCGTGGTCTCCTGGTCGGTGCGGTGCGGGCGGGTGCGAGGGCGGCCGCCCTCAGGAGGCGAAGAGGCGTACGGGCCAGGAGGCGTGGTCCTCGGCGGTGATGTCCAGCAGCGGCGCGGAGGCGGCGGGCAGGGCCTCGGGGCCCTGCCGTCCCGCGGCGGCCGCGCGGGCGGCCACCTCGTCCAGTTCGGGGGCGAGCCGTGCGAGAACGGCACTGGCCTGGAAGGGGTCCAGCCCGAGGAGCCGTACGGCCGCGGTCGCCGGGCCGCTGACCGCCTCGTACACGGCGCAGTGGGCGGCGTCCTCGGGGCCGAGGCCCGCGGCGCGCGCGGTGGTCCCGAGGACCACGGGCTGGTGGGCTCCGCGGGGGAAGGCGGCCGCCAGCGCGTCGAGTTCGGGGGCGGGCCAGGTGGCGCGGGCGGCGCGCAGGAGTTGCCGGCCCAGCCTGCGGGCCGCGGTGCGCAGTGCGGGCGAGGGGGTGCGGGCGTCCGCGGCGGCGTCGAGCAGGGCGGGGTCGTGCCCGTGGGCGGCCGCGGCGGCGAGGCCCGCCGCGGTGAGACCCGCGGTGTGCAGCCGCCCGCTGCAGAAGGCGGCGAGCCCTGCCGCGTCGCGGACGCGCCCCGCGGCGACCGCGGCCTCCACGCCTCCGGAGTGCGCGTGGCCCCCGGCGGGGAAGCGGCCGTCGGCGAGGACGAGCAGCGCGGCCCGGCCCGCGGCCGGGCGGGGGCCGGGGCGGCCGTCGGCGGGGGCGGGCGGGGGCGCGGCCGGTGCGGTGGTGGTGGCGAGGGCGGTCATCAGAACAGGAAGTAGCGCTGGGCCATGGGCAGTTCGGCGGCCGGGTCCGGCTCGACCGGCTCCCCGTCGACGGTGACGGTGAAGGTGTCGGCGTCCACCTCGACCCGGGGCAGGGCGTCGTTCTCCCGCATGTCGGCCTTGGTGACCCGGCGGGTGCTGCGGATCGGCGTGAACTCCTTGGCGAGGCCGAGCCGCCCGGGGAGGTCGTCCTCGATCGCGGCGCGGGTGACGAAGTTGAACGAGCCGCGGGTCGCGGCCCGGCCCAGGGCACCGAACATGGGGCGGGGCAGGACGGGCTGCGGGGTGGGGATGGAGGCGTTGGCGTCGCCCATCTGCGCGTAGGCGATCTGGCCGCCCTTGAGCACCAGGAGCGGCTTCACCCCGAAGAAGGCCGGCTCCCAGAGCACGAGGTCGGCGAGTTTGCCGGGCTCGACGGAGCCCACCTCGTGGTCGATCCCCTGGGCGAGGGCCGGGTTGATCGTGTACTTGGCCACATAGCGACGGGCCCGGTGGTTGTCCGCGCGCCCGTCGCCGGGGAGGGCCCCGCGCCGCCGCTTCATCACATGGGCCGTCTGCCAGGTGCGCAGGACCACCTCGCCGATGCGTCCCATGGCCTGGGAGTCGGAGGAGATGATCGAGATGGCCCCGAGGTCGTGGAGCACGTCCTCGGCGGCGATGGTCGAGGGCCGGATCCGGGACTCGGCGAAGGCCAGGTCCTCGGGAACGGAGGGGTTGAGGTGGTGGCAGACCATCAGCATGTCGAGGTGCTCCTCGATGGTGTTGACGGTGTGCGGGCGGGTGGGGTTGGTGGAGCTGGGGAGCACATGGGGCTCGGAGACCACCGTGATGATGTCCGGCGCGTGGCCGCCGCCCGCCCCCTCGGTGTGGTAGGCGTGCACGGTGCGCCCGGCGATGGCGGCGAGGGTGTCGCCGACGAATCCGGCCTCGTTCAGCGTGTCGGTGTGGAGGGCCAGCTGGGCGCCCGTCTCCTCGCAGACGCCGAGGCAGGCGTCGATCACCGCGGGGGTGGCCCCCCAGTCCTCGTGGATCTTGAATCCGAGTGCCCCGCCGCGGAGTTGGGAGTGCATGGCCTCCCGGGACATGGTGTTGCCCTTGCCGAGCAGTCCGATGTTGACGGGGTAGGCCTCCAGGGCCTCGAACATCCGGGCGAGGTGCCAGGGGCCCGGGGTGACGGTGGTCGCCTTGCTGCCCTCGGCCGGTCCGGTGCCGCCGCCGACGAGGGTGGTGACCCCGGTGGCGAGCGCCTGGTCGACGAGGGTCGGAGAGATGAAGTGGACGTGGGCGTCGACGGCGCCCGCGGTGACGATCCGCCCGTTGCCGGAGATCACCTCGGTCTCCGGACCGATGACCAGGGCCGGATGGACGCCGTCCATGGTGTCGGGGTTGCCCGCCTTGCCGAGGGCGGTGATCCGGCCGTCCAGGATGCCGATGTCCGCCTTGACGACACCCCAGTGGTCGAGCACGACGGCCCCGGTGATCACGGTGTCCGGGGCGCCCTCGGCCCGGGTGGTCCGGGACTGGCCCATGGACTCGCGGATCACCTTCCCGCCGCCGAAGACCGCCTCGTCCCCCGCGAGCCCGGGGCCGCCGGAGCGGTCCTGCTCGATCTCGACGAGCAGGTCGGTGTCGGCGAGGCGGATGCGGTCGCCGGTCGTGGGGCCGTACAGGGCGGCGTAGGCGGCGCGGTCCAGCTCAGCCATCGAGGGCACCTCCGGTGGTTCGGCGCAGACCGGGCACGATGCGCCGGCCCCGCAGGGCCACCAGTTCGACGCCGACGGGGATGCCGGGTTCGAAGCGCACGGAGGTTCCGGCGGGGACGGCGAGGCGCATCCCGCGGGCGGCGTCCCGGTCGAACTCCAGCCCGGGGTTGGCCTCGGCGAAGTGGTAGTGGGACCCGACCTGCACCGGGCGGTCGGCGGTGTTGACGACGGTGAGGGCCACGGTGGCGCGGCCCTCGTCCAGCTCGATCGGACCGTCGCCGAGGAGGACTTCCCCGGGGATCATGCGCGCCCCCTCAGACGATCGGGTCGTGGACGGTCACCAGTTTGGTGCCGTCCGGGAAGGTGGCCTCGACCTGGACCTCGCGGATCATCTCCGGGACGCCCTCCATGACCTCGTCGCGGCCGACCACCGCACGGCCGGAGGCCATCAGCTGGGCGACGGTGCGCCCGTCGCGCGCGCCTTCGAGGAGGTGCGCGGTGATGAGGGCGACGCACTCGGGATGGTTGAGGCGCAGGCCGCGCGCCCTGCGCCTGCCGGCCACGTCGGCGGCCACATGGATCAGCAGCCGCTCCTGCTCGTGCGGGGAGAGTTGCACGCGTCCACCTCACTGTCGTCCGGCCCGTGGGCGGGGTCGGCACCCACCTCAGCACGGCCTCGGCCCGGTTGCCGCACTTCGACACCAGGCGGTGAAGGTTAGGACGGAAGTTTTTCCGGCACGTTAACCGGCCTGGGGATCCCGCATGGACATCAGCCCTCTGAGCCCCGCCTGGAGCCCCTCCACGCGCACGTCGCCGAAGAGCGCCTGCTGGGCGATGAAGCCCTGCGCCGCCGCGATCAGCGTCCGGGCCATGTCGTCCGGGTCGACGTCGGAGTCGAGCATGCCGGCCTCCCGGTAGGCGCGCACGAGGTCCGCCCACACGCGGCGCATCGCGCCGTAGCCCTCCCTCAGGGTGTCCCCGAGGAGGTCGTTGCGCAGGGTCTCCGTCCACACCTGGACGACCAGCCGGGCGAAGGTCCCCGCATCGGCACCCGGGACGGTGTCGACGAGGACCCGGCCGAGGACGCGGCCGAGGAGTTCGTCCGGCATCGGGGGCGGGGTGGCGCTCGCGGCGTCCTCGTAGGCCGCGCGGATGGCGGCGAAGGCGCGTTCGGCGATGGCGGCGACGAGTGCGTCCTTGCTCGGGAAGTAGCGGTAGACGGCGCCCGCGGACAGCTCGGCCTCGCGCAGGACGTCCTGCATCGAGGTCGCGTGGAAGCCGTTGCGCGCGAAGCAGCGGGAGGCCGCCTCGATGATCTGCCGGCGGCGGGCGTCGAGGTGGGCCTGGGATACACGTGCCATGGCCCCAACAGTAAAACGAACGTTCATTCTTGACAACGCTCCACGGCCCGCCGCAGAGTGGACCCATCTAAAACGAACGATCCTTCTCTTTGATGGGAGCCCCCATGCGCGGCACACCGACCCGCCGCATGATCGCGGTCATGGCCCTGGTCCCGGTCGTGGTGGCCGTGGCCCTGTGGGCCTTCGCCTGGCCCGCGGCACGCACCGCACCGCACGGGCTTCCGGTCGGCGTGGCCGGCCCGGCCGCAGCGGCCACCGCCCTGGAGGAGCAGCTCCACCGGCGGGGCGACGCCTTCGAGGTCCACCGGTTCGCGGACGAGGCCGCCGCCCGGGAGGCGATAGGCGCACGCGAGGTGTACGGAGCCCTCGTCGCCTCGCCGTCCGGGCCCCGGCTGCTCACCGCCCCCGCCGCCGGACCGGCCGTCGCCCAGCTGCTCACGGCCGCGGCGCAGAGCCCGGACGGCCCGCCGGTCGAGGTCGCCGAGGTGGTCCCCCTCCCCGCGGGCGATCCGCGGGGCAGCGGCTTCGCCGCGAGCGTGCTGCCGCTCACCCTGGCCGGGGTCGCCGCCGGGGCGCTGGTGGCCCTGACGGGCCTGCGCGGGGCACGGGCGGCCGGGGCGCTGGCGGGCGCCGCGGCGCTGGCCGGCGTCACGGTCGCCGCGATGGCCCACAGCTGGCTCGGGGTGCTGGCGGGCGACTGGTGGCAGGAGGCGGGTGCGCTCGGGCTGACCACCCTCGCCGTCGGCTCCGCCGTCGCCGGGCTCGCGGCGCTCCTCGGCCCGCGGGGCATCGGACTCGGCGGCTTTCTGGCGGTCCTGCTGGGCAACGCCTTCGCGGGCGCCGCCGCGGCACCCGAGCTGCTGCCCGCGCCGGTCGGCGCCCTGGGGCAGTGGCTGCCGCCGGGCGCCGGGGTGTCCCTGGTGCGCTCGGTGTCCTTCTTCGACGGCGCCGGGGCGGGACCGGCCGCACTGGCCCTGGCGGCGTGGGTGGCGCTCGGACTCGCGGCGCTGGCCCTCGGCGCCCGCCGGCGGCCCGGACCGGCACCCGCCCCGAAGCAGCCCGCGGCCGCCGCGGCCTGACGCCGCGCCCGCCGCCCCGCCGCCCCGCCGTACAGGAAAGGGGCGCCGGGGGGGTGGCGCGCCGCTCAGCCCCGGGGACCCTCCGGACCCCGGTGCTCGGCGGTCAGCCCGAAGCCGCCGCGCGCCCCGGAGGCGTCGGCGACCGCGTCCAGCGAGGAGACCGAGCGGACGGGCCGCTCCTCCTCGACGGCCGCCGCCTCCAGGGCGTCCAGCCGCTCCAGATCGGCCGCGGACACGAGCGCCACGAGCGGCTTGCCGTGCCGGGTCACCACGACGCGCTCCCCGCCGTAGACGACGCGGTTGATCAGGTCGGCGAGTTCTGCACGGGCTTGCGTCACCGGAATCTCGTAGGCCATGCCCCCAGCCTATCGGGCGCCCGTAGGCGGGCACCGCTGCTGAACGGGAGACGAAAGGCCAGGTCAAAGGCTGTAGGGCGAGGGATTGCGGAGCCCCCTGCCACTCCGCGGCGAGGGCCGGGGAGCCCTCCGGCGGCGAGCGCCGCCCGGCGCCCGGGCGGGCGGGGCTCCCCGTCGTTCCCGGGACGGAGATACGTACGTCCTGTACATTTTCAAGGACAGCACTCCGGAACCGGAAGAGGTACGCCGTGCACCGTCCCGCCTCCCGCCATGCCCTGCCCGAGTTCACCGACCGCTCCCCGCTCGGCACCCGCACCCTGGACCCGTACGCGAAGCTGTTCGGCGAGCGGATCGTCGTCCTCGGAGCGCCGCTCGACGACACCGCCGCCAACGACGCCGTCGCCCGGCTGCTCCTCCTGGAGCACGCCTCACCCGGGCAGGACATCCAGCTCCACATCAACTCCCCCGGCGGCCCCTTCGCGGCGATGACCGCCGTATACGACACGCTGGCGGCCATCACCTGCGACGTCGCCACCACCTGCATCGGCAGGGCCGACTCCACCGCGGCGCTGCTGCTCGCCTCCGGCACACCGGGCAAGCGCTCGGCACTGCCCGGTTCACGCATCCTGCTCCGGCAGCCCGCGGTGGACGAGCCGCTCCACGGGAGCCCCTCCGACCTCGCGGTCCACGCCGAGGAACTGCTGCGCCGACGCGCGCTGACCGTGGCCCTGACGTCCCGTCACACCGGTCGGGACGAGGCCGCGGTGGCCGGGGACCTCGAACGGGACCTGGTGCTCGACGCCCGGGCGGCGAAGGCGTACGGAGTGGTGGACCACGTCCTCGGGGGCCGCCGCGGCACGGGGTGGACCGCGTGATCCCCGAACCGCCGCGACTGCCCGCGCCGACCCGGGCCGAGGGGGCCTACCTCGACAGCTACCTCCAGGCCGCCGACCGACTCGGCCGCGCCAACCCGGCCCGCGCGGAGCGCACCTACGAGGCGCTCCGGTCCGCCCAGGCGCTGGTGGGAAGCGCGATCGCGCTGCGCGATGCCCTCACCCGGATGCACCGCAACGGGGAGAGCGACGTGCACAGCGCGACCCTGGCCCGGGCGCTGCGCGCCCTCGACGGCGAACGGCGGACGAACCGCCTGACCCTGCCGCCCCTTTCGGGGCCGGAGGGGATCTGACGGAAGGTCCGCCCCTGTCAACCGCCGACGGGGTAACGGTGTTCGTCCCTCGTTCGGTGGAGCGGGGACGACGACTCCGTGCTCCGGAGCAGTTGCGGGCGAGGACCACCGATTTGGCTGAACCGGTCGGTTTCGATGCTGGTACGACGATGGTTCCGGCGGGAGCCGGGGGCGCCCCAACACCCCTGCCCACCCGAACAGATCAGTCGTGATCGGCTTCACAAAAGCCGTTTCAACTCGGAAATCGGACATCCGTGAGTCACGATCCCTGGGACGACAAGCCCCCGTCACCTCGACGGGGCGGTCCGGGCGGACGCTGAGTCCTGCCGCCGTGCCGGGCGTCGGGTCGACGGAAGTGCATCGGCAGGAGTGGAGGACCCGGCAGTACGGGGCGACCGGTGGTTCCGGTCCGCTCCTCGGGGTGAAGCCGCTGCGGCGGCCGGGCGTCTTCGCGGTCCGAACCCGACAGGTCACCCTTCACAGGCGGCAGACGAAGGGTTGCGCATGACCGCGCAGACGCAGGTTCCGTTCCCCTCCTCCTCCGTGCCCGCCGCCCCCCGCGGCGCCCGCCTCCCCCGCACGGGCGTCGTCTCGGCACTGACGGCCGCCGTGGTGGGCGGCTCCCTCCTGGTGCCGGGCGCGGCACCGGAGGCCGCCGCGTCGAGCAGCCACGCGGGCACGGCGCTCCGGGTGGCCGCCTCCAAGAAGGGCGCGCCCTACCGCTACGGGGCGGCCGGGCCCTACCGGTTCGACTGCTCGGGGCTGACGCTCTACTCGTACCGGAAGGCGGGCAAGGCGCTGCCGCGCACGGCCCAGCAGCAGTACAACCGCACCAGCCGCATCTCCGCGGGCAACCGCCGCCGCGGGGACCTGGTGTTCTTCCACTCCGGCGGTTCCGTCTACCACGTGGGCATCTACGCCGGGAGCGGCCGCATCTGGCACTCCCCCAAGACCGGCGACGTGGTGCGGCTGGCCAAGATCTGGACGAAGCGGGTGTCCTACGGCCGGGTGCGGTGACCCGGCGGCGGGACGGCCTGGGCGGCCGGGACCGGCCGCTCGGGGGAGGCGCTCCCGGCCGCCCGGGGAAGGCGCTCCCGGGCCGCCGGGCCGCCGAGCCCGGCCTCGGCTGCCGCCGGGGGCCGGGGCCCCGGCTCGCCCCGGCCGTGCCGGGGCGGGAGGGCGGGCTCCGTCAGCGGCTCCGGTTCCGGCAGGGGCAGGACGACCCACACCGTCTTGCCGCCGTCCTCCGTCGGGCTGACGAACATCCGTCCGCCGTGGTGGGCCGTGAGCGAGCGGATGATCCCCATGCCGCGCCCGTTGTCCTGCCGCACCGCCGCGGGAAGCCGGCGGGGCCAGCGCGGGTGGCTGTCCGTGACGCCCACCAGCAGCCGTCCCGCCGCCGTGCCCGGCCCGCCGTCCCCGGTTCCCGCCTCCTCCAGGAACAGGTCGACGCGGAACGTCGGGGACTGCCCGAAGGTGTGCTGAACGGCGTTGGTGGCGAGCTCGGAGACGATCAGGCGGACCGAGTCCCGCAGTTCGCCGTCCCCGGGCAGCCGCCAGGCGCCCAGCACGTCGGCGGCGTACCGCCGGGCCGTGGAGACCGACACCGGATCGCTCGGCAGGGTGACGGAGGCTTCTTGACGGTCTGCCATGGCGTTGCGGTCCCTTCCACCGGGGCGCGGTCCGGACGGCCGCGCGGGGCGGCCCGCCCCGGAATGCCCAACGCCGACAGGGTGCCATCCGGCACCGGGCGGGGGAGGCGTTCCGCCCGGATCAGGGGACAACTGTCGCCCGAAGCGGTGATGCCCGAGGCGTGCACCTGTTCGGCACGGGCGGCCGGGCCCGCCGGGCGAGGGCAGCCCGCGCGCCGCCCTCCCCGGGCGGGCCGCGGCGGGCTCATCCCGGCGGCGCGGTCGCCAGGACGGTTCCGGCCGCGGCGGCCACCTGGCGGTCCGTGAGATCGGCCCGGGCGGTGAGCCGGAGGCGGGAGACGCCGTCGGGCACCGACGGCGGTCTGAAGCAGCCCACCAGCAGCCCGGCGTCCCGGCAGTCGGCTGCCCACCGCACCGCGGCCTCCGGCGACGGTGCCCGCACCGAGACCACGGCGGCGTCCGGGCGGGCGGCCGTCAGACCGGCCTCGGTGAAGCGCCGGTGCAGCTCGGTGGCGACCGCGCGGGCCCGGGCGGGCAGGTGCGGCTCGCGCCGCAGGACCCCGAGGCTCGCGAGGGCGCCCGCGGCGGCGGCCGGGGCGAGGCCGGTGTCGAAGATGAAGGGGCGGGCGGTGTTGACCAGGTGCTCCACGACACGCGCCGGACCGAGGACGGCACCGCCCTGGCTGCCGAGCGACTTCGAGAGGGTGACGGTCGCCACGGTGCCCGGCGCCCCCGCGAGGCCCGCCGCGTACGGGGCGCCCCGGCCTCCGTCGCCGAGCACGCCGAGCCCGTGCGCGTCGTCGACCAGCAGCGCGGCGCCCGCCTCCCGGCAGGCGCCGGCGATCCCCGCCAGGGGTGCGGCGTCCCCGTCGACGGAGAACACCGAGTCCGTGACCACCAGCGCCCGCCGCCCGGGGTGCGCCTGGAGGGTCTTGTGCACCGCGTCCGGGTCGGCGTGCGGCACCACGGCCGTCTCCGCCCGGGCGAGCCGGCAGCCGTCGACGATCGAGGCGTGGTTGGCGGCGTCCGAGACGACCAGCGCACCGCGCCCGGCCAGGGCCGTGACGGCGGCGAGGTTGGCCGCGTACCCGGAGGACAGCACCAGCGCGGCCTCGAAGCCGCAGAAGGCGGCCAGCTCGCGCTCCAGCTCGGCGTGGAGCCGGGTGCTCCCGGTGACCAGGCGGGACCCGGTGGCGCCTGCGCCCCAGCGCAGTGCGGCGTCGGCCGCGGCCCGGGCGACCTCCGGGCGGCGGGTCAGCCCCAGGTAGTCGTTGCCCGCCAGGTCCAGCAGCTCCGAGGCGGCCTCGCGGGGGCGCAGGGTGCGGACGAGCCCGGCGCGCGCCCGGTGGCGCGCCTCCTCGTCGATCCAGTCGAAGGGGTCGATCCGGTCGACGGGATCGCGGGGGGCCTGCGCCATGGGGTCCGGTCCTTTTGTAGGCAGCGCACAGACCCTAGCGGGGCGGCAGCGCGCGCGGGATGTGGTCATACACACACCTGATTCCACCGCCGTTGTGCACATCCTCCTTGGCCCGGGCCCGTGCGGTGCGTCAGGATCAGCGCCATGGACCTGCTGAACACGCTGGTGGAAAAGGGCATGCGGCGCGAGCTGCCGACCCGTGAAGAAGCGCTCGCCGTCCTGGCGACCTCCGACGACGACCTGCTCGAGGTGGTGGCCGCGGCCGGCCGGGTCCGCCGCCAGTGGTTCGGACGGCGGGTGAAGCTCAACTACCTCGTCAACCTCAAGTCCGGGCTGTGCCCCGAGGACTGCTCCTACTGCTCGCAGCGCCTCGGCTCCAAGGCCGAGATCCTCAAGTACACCTGGCTGAAGCCGGAGGAGGCGACCGAGGCGGCGGCCGCGGGCGTCGCGGGCGGCGCGAAGCGCGTCTGCCTGGTGGCGAGCGGGCGGGGCCCGACCGACCGGGACGTGGACCGGGTGTCCAGGACCATCGAGGCGATCAAGGACCAGAACGGCGAGGTCGAGGTGTGCGCCTGCCTCGGCCTGCTCTCCGACGGCCAGGCCGAGCGGCTGCGGGCCGCCGGGGCCGACGCCTACAACCACAACCTGAACACGTCCGAGGAGACGTACGGGGAGATCACCACCACCCACACCTACGCCGACCGGGTGGACACGGTGAACAAGGCGCACGCCGCCGGGCTGTCCGCGTGCTCCGGCCTGATCGCCGGCATGGGCGAGAGCGACGAGGACCTGGTGGACGTGGTCTTCGCCCTGCGCGAGCTGGACCCCGACTCCGTGCCGGTGAACTTCCTGATCCCCTTCGAGGGCACGCCGCTCGCCAAGGAGTGGAACCTGACCCCGCAGCGCGCGCTGCGGATCCTGGCCATGGTCCGCTTCGTCTGCCCGGACGTGGAGGTCCGCCTGGCGGGCGGGCGCGAGGTCCATCTGCGCAGTCTCCAGCCGCTCGCCCTGCACCTGGCGAACTCGATCTTCCTCGGCGACTACCTCACCAGCGAGGGCCAGGCGGGCAAGGCGGACCTGGAGATGATCGCCGACGCCGGCTTCGAGGTCGAGGGCGCCGGCACGACGACCCTGCCGGAGCACCGGGCGGCCGGGGGCTGCGGCTCCGCGGGCGCGGCGGGCTCCGTGTGCGGCGAGGGCTCGGGCGGCTGCTCCGGCGGCGCCGGGGAGACCGCGTCCGCGACCGGGTCCGCCCCCGCCCCCGAGGCGGCTCCGGCCGGAGCCCGTACCGACCTGGTCGCGGTGCGGCGGCGCGGCGCGGGCACGGACCTGGCGCCCAATGCCTGAGTTCACCACCGGTGAGCTGCTGGACCTGGACCGGGCCCATGTGTGGCACCCGTACGGCCCGATGCCGGGCCGTACCGAGCCGCTGCTCGTGGAGTCGGCCTCCGGCGTCCGGCTCCGGCTGGCCCGGGAGGTCCACGGGCGGCGGGAGCTGATCGACGGCATGTCCTCGTGGTGGTCGGCCGTGCACGGCTACAACCACCCGGTGCTCAACGAGGCGGCCACCGCCCAGCTGGGACGGATGAGCCATGTGATGTTCGGCGGGCTCACCCACGAGCCGGCCGTGCGGCTCGCCGCGCGGCTGGTGGAGGTCACACCGGAGCCGCTGCGGCACGTCTTCCTGTGCGACTCCGGCTCGGTCTCCGTCGAGGTGGCCGCCAAGATGTGCCTGCAGTACTGGCGCTCCCTCGGCCGCCCGGCCAAGCAGCGGCTGCTCACCTGGCGCGGGGGCTACCACGGCGACACCTGGCAGCCGATGTCGGTGTGCGACCCCGAGGGCGGGATGCACGAACTGTGGCAGGGGGTCCTGCCCCGGCAGGTGTTCGCGGGGCCCCCGCCCGCGGAGTACGACGAGACCTACGCCGAGGAGCTGCGCGCGCTGGTCGCGGCGCACGCGCACGAGACGGCCGCGGTCGTGGTCGAGCCCGTGGTGCAGGGTGCGGGCGGGATGCGCTTCCACTCCCCGGCCTACCTGGCGGTGCTGCGCGAGGCCTGCGACGAGCACGAGGTGCTCCTGGTCTTCGACGAGATCGCCACCGGGTTCGGCCGGACCGGCGAACTCTTCGCCGCGGACCACGCCGGGGTGTCGCCGGATGTGATGTGCCTGGGCAAGGCGCTGACGGGCGGCTATCTGACGATGGCGGCGACACTGTGCACGACCCGGGTGGCGGAGGGGATCTCGCGGGGCGAGGTGCCGGTGCTCGCCCACGGCCCGACGTTCATGGGCAACCCGCTCGCCGCCGCGGTGGCCGGTGCCTCGCTGGACCTGCTCCTCGGGCAGGACTGGCGGGCGGAGGTGAAGCGGCTGGAGGCCGGGCTGCGCACCGGGCTGGCCGAGGCCGCCGCGCTCCCGCGGGTGCGCGAGGTCCGCGTGCTCGGCGGGATCGGGGTGGTGCAGCTGGACCACGAGGCCGACATCGCGGCGGCGACGGCCGCCGCCGTCCGGGAGGGGGTCTGGCTGCGGCCGTTCCGCGACCTGGTGTACGTGATGCCCCCGTATGTGACGGGGGACGAGGACCTGGCGCAGGTCTGCCGCGCGGTGTGCGCGGCAGCGGCGGCGGGCTGAGGCGCACCGGCCGGGCGGCCGGTGCCGGGCCGGGCGGGCCGCGCCCGTAGCGGGAGAGCGGCGCCCGGTACGGCACCCCGCGGGGCGCCGTGCCGGCCTCCTGGGCCCCGCCCGGCCGGTCCGGGAAGGCGGCGGGGCGGGGCACCGCCGCGACCGGGGCCGGCCGCGGCCGACGGGGGCAGTGGCGACCGCCGCGAGGCGCGGCGGTCGGTGGACGAGAACGGGAAGACCAGCATGTCAGTGATCGTCGTGACGGGTACGGGTACCGGGATCGGCAAGACGGTGGTGACCGCGGCGCTCGCCGCCGCGGCGCTGGCGGGCGGCCGTTCGGTGGCCGTGCTCAAGCCCGCGCAGACCGGGGTCGCCCCGGGTGAGGACGGCGACGCCGCGGTGGCGGCCCGGCTGGCCGGAGCCGTGACCTCGCGCGAACTGGCCCGGTATCCGGAGCCGCTGGCCCCGGCCACGGCGGCGCGGCGGGCGGGGGCCGCGCCGGTCACGCCGGCCCGGGTGGCGCAGGCGGCCGCCGAGCTGGCCGCCTGCCACGATCTGGTGCTGGTGGAGGGCGCGGGCGGTCTGCTGGTGCACCTGGACGACTCCGGGGCCACGCTCGCCGACGCTGCCGCGCTGCTCGGGGCACCGGTCCTGGCCGTCGCCCCGGCGGGGCTGGGGACGCTGAACGCGACCGCGCTGACGGCGGAGGCGCTGCGCACACGGGGCGTCCCCCTGCTCGGCTGCGTGATCGGCAGCTGGCCCCAGGCGCCCGACCTGGCCGCGCGCTGCAACCTGGCGGACCTGCCCTCGGCGGCCGGGGCACCGCTGCTGGGGGCGGTTCCGGAGGGGGCCGGGGCGCTTGAGCCGACCGCCTTCCGGGCCGCGGCCGCGGGCTGGCTGGCTCCGCAGCTGGGCGGCACCTGGGAGGGTGCGGACTTCGCGGCGGCCTTCGGCCCGCCGCCGGCCGCGGACGCTCCGGGGCCGCAGGAGCCGGTGGCCGGGGACGGCCCGGCCGGTGTCGACGCGCTGGTCCTCGACTGCGGCGAGCCGGCCGGACTCGCCCGCTTCTGGGGCGCCCTGCTGGGTGCCGAGGCGGTGGACCGGGGGCCCGACTGGTCCTGCGTGGACCCGCCCCGGGGGCCGCGGGTGGCCTTCCAGCGGGTGCCCGAGGGCAAGCGGGTGAAGAACCGTCTGCACATGGACCTCGGCACCGGGGACGTGGAAGCCGCTGCGGAGGCCGCCGTGCGCCGGGGAGCCCGCCGGCTCGGTGCCGTGGTCGAGGACGCTCAGGGGCGGTTCCAGGTGCTCGCGGACCCGGAGGGCAACGAGTTCTGCTTCGTCTCGCCCGCACCGGCCCCGGGGGAGGGCTGAGCGGCCCGGGACCGGCCCCGGCCGCTCGGCCCTCCGCTCCCGGCTACTGCGGCTGGTCGGCGTCGGGCGCGTCGGGGCGGTGGTCGGGCAGGGCCGACCCCGCCGTCGCCTCGTGGTGGAGGCGCAGGAACTCCAGGTGCCGCTCGTACTGGTCGAGGGTGTCGGCGATGAGCTGCTCCCGGGTGTACCCCATGACGTCGTAGCCCTGGTTGCCCTCGGCGAGCTGCACCTCGTAGCGCACATAGCTGTCGTGGGTGCTGATCGACCGGGTGGCGAAGCCGGGGGTGGGCCGTTCCACCGGCCAGACCCGGTAGAGGAACTGGTCGCGCGGGCCGATGGCCACGGTGATGCCGACGTGCGGCAGGCCGTTCTCCTCGTCGGTCCCCGCGGTGACCTCCGCCTGCGCGTCCTGCTCCCGCAGCGCCTGGGCGACCTCCTCGAAGGCGGGGCGGCACACCTCCTCGACGAACCGTGCCGCGGCGCGCGGGCCGGGGAAGGCCATCGCCCGGGTCAGGCGCTGGCGCCAGGTGCGCGTCCCCGCCGGGCCGTGCTGCGGGGTCCGCCCGGAGAGGGAGGCGGGCAGGGTGGTGGTCAGCGCCTCCTCGCGCATGCGCTCGGAGCGCAGCGCGAGATAGAGCCCGGCCATGATCAGGAACATCACGAAGGAGAAGGGCAGCCCCATGATGATGGTGGCGTCGGTGAGCGCCTGCACGCCGCCGACGATGAGCATGGCGAGGGTGAGCAGGCCCGTCGTCACCGCCCAGAAGATGCGCATCCAGGTCCGCGCGTCGGTCACCGGGGTGGGCAGGTGCGAGCTGAGGTTGCCCATCACCAGGGCACCGGAGTCGGCGGAGGTGACGTACAGCAGCAGGCCGACGAAGGTCGCCAGCCCGGCGCTGAAGGTGGCCCCCGGGTAGAGCTCCAGCAGTCCGTAGAAGGCCTGCTCGGGCGAGTTCAGCGCGGTCTCGCCGAAGGCGGCGTTGCCGTCCTGCACCACGAACAGCGCGCTGTTGCCGAAGACGGCGAGGAACAGCCCGGTGAAGAGGAACGGGATGATCAGCGTGGCGGCGACGAACTGGCGCAGCGTGCGGCCGCGGGAGATGCGGGCCAGGAAGAGCCCGACGAACGGCGCCCAGGCGATCCACCAGGCCCAGAAGAACAGCGTCCATGCGTCCAGCCACTCGGTGGGCTGGTCGTAGGCGAAGGTGTTCAGCGTCATGGAGGGGAAGCCGCTGACGTAGTCGCCGATGTTCTGCACCAGGGCGTTGAGCAGGCGGAACGGTTCGCCCACCACCAGGATGAACAGCATCAGCAGCACGGCGAGGAGCACGTTGAGCTGCGAGAGCCGGCGGATGCCCTTGTCCACGCCCGCGACGGCGGAGACGGTGGCCATCACCACGGCGACGCCGATCAGGCTGATCTGCGCGGGCAGCCCCTCGGGCACGTCGAAGAGGAACTTCAGGCCGTAGTTGAGCTGGACGACGCCGATGCCGAGCGAGACGGAGATGCCGAAGACGGTGCCGATGATGGCCGCCAGGTCGACCGCGTCGCCGATCCGCCCGTGGATGCGGCGGCCGATGATCGGGTACAGCGCGGAGCGGATGGCCAGGGGCAGCTTGTAGCGGAAGGCGAAGTAGCCGAGGACCATGCCCATCAGCGCGTACATCGCCCAGCCGGTGATGCCGTAGTGGAACAGGGTCCACACCACGGCCATCCGGGCGGCCTCCAGCGACTCCGGGGTCCCCTCGGGGGGTACCAGGTAGTGGCTCACCGGCCCGGCGACGGAGAAGAACATCAGGTCGATGCCGATGCCGGCGGCGAACAGCATGGCCGCCCAGGCGAAGAGCCCGTAGTCGGGCTTGTAGTGCTTGGGGCCCAGCTTGACCGTGCCGTACTTCGACACGCCGATGAACAGGACGAAGACCAGGTACAGGGTGGCGGCCAGGAAGTAGTACCAGCCGAACCAGTCCGAGATCTTGTCCACCACCACCCCGATGACCTCCTCCGCCCCGGAGGGGGTGATCATCGCCCAGATCGAGATGGCCAGGATGAGGACGGCCGAGCCGTAGAAGACCAGCGGCTTCAGCGAGCCCGGGTCCTCCTCCTCGGGCTCGACCGGCTCCTCGGGGGCGTACCCGGCGTCCCTGCCTCCTACGGTCGACACGGCCGGCTCCCTTCGGCTCGGGGTGGGGTCACTTCGCTGCTCCCTGACCGGAGGGGCCGGGACGGCCGGTGATCAGGTCGGCGGCGCGTTCGGCGGCGAGCAGCACGGTCACCATGGGGTTGATGGTCGGCATCGTCGGGAAGACTGAGGCGTCCACGACGCGCACGCCCTCGACCCCCCGCAGCCGCAGGTCGGGGCCGCAGACGGCCATCGGGTCGTCGGGCGCCCCCATGCGGCAGGTGCCGGCGGGGTGGTAGACGGTGTGCGCCGCGCGGCGGCCGTACTCGGAGAGCTCGGCGTCGGAGGTGACACCGGGCCCGGGAGCGACCTCGCGGACGAGCCAGTCGCGCAGCGGCGCGGTCGCGGCCACCTCGCGGGCGATCTTCAACCCGTCGACGACGGTGCGCTCGTCGTACCCCTCCGGATCGGTGAAGTACCGGAAGTCCAGCGCCGGATGCTCCGCCGGGTCGGCGCTGCGCAGCCACATCCGGCCGGTGGACCGGGCCCGCGGCACGTTGGGGGTCATGCACACCCCGTGCGCCGGGACGGGGTAGCCCAGGCGTTCGGTGTTGACGGTGAACGGCACCTGGTAGAAGTGGAACATCAGGTCCGGGCGGGGCCGGCCGGTGTCGCGGCGCAGGAACAGTCCGGCGTCGGAGTCCATCGCGGAGTTCGGCGGCAGCGGGCCGGCGGTCTCCCAGACGATCACGGACTCGGGGTGGTCCAGCAGGTTCTCGCCCACGCCCGGCAGGTCGGCCCGCACCTCGATCCCCAGCCGCCGCAGGTCGTCGGCGGGGCCGACGCCGGAGAGCAGCAGCAGGCGGGGGGTGTCGACCGCCCCCGCGCAGAGCAGGAGTTCGCGCTCGGCGCGCACGGTGGCGGGTGCGCCGTCGGCGCCGCGGACGGCGACCCGGGTCAGCCGGCCCGAGGCGTCCGGGAGCAGCCGGTGCGCCCAGGTCTCCAGCATGAGGGTGAGGTTGGGCCGGTCGAGGACGGGGTGGAGGTAGGCGACCGAGGCGGAGGAGCGCAGGTTGCCCTCGGGCTGGTAGGCGAGGGAGAAGAACCCGGCGCCCTCGGCGAAGGGCCGGGCGTTGAAGTCCTCGACGACCGGGACGCCGAGGGCGGCGGAGGCCGCGGTGACGAAGTCCTCGGCGATGGGGTTCCGGTCGGCCTCGGCCACCGGGACGATATGGGTCCGGAGCCGGTCGCGGTAGGGCAGGACCGTCTCGGGGCCCCAGCCGGTGCAGCCCGCGGCCACCCAGTCGTCGAGGTCCTCCGGCAGCGGGAGGAAGCTGATCAGGGTGTTGTGGGAGGAGCAGCCGCCGAGCACCCGGGCGCGGGAGTGCAGGATGTGGGAGTTGCCGCGGGGCTGCTCGACGGTGGTGTAGCCGTAGTCGAACTCCGAGCCGAGCAGGTTGATCCAGTTGCGCAGGCGCAGGATGCGGTCGTCGCCGACGTCGCTGGGCCCGCCCTCGACGACGCAGACACGGCAGTCGGGGTCCTCGCTGAGCCGTGCGGCGAGCACGCAGCCGGCGGTGCCGCCGCCGACGATGACGTAGTCGTAGGCGGTCTCGGTGCCGTGCGGGGTGGTGGAAGCCATGGGTGTCCTTCTTCGGGCCGCCGGTCGCGGGCGGCGCGCGGGGCTCGGTCAGCCCTTGAACCGTCCGGGGCTCGGTCAGCCCTTGAACCATCCGGAGGGGGCGGGGCTGAGGTTCTGGTAGATGTGCTTGGCCTCCTGGTACTCGCGCAGCCCGGTGGGCCCGAGTTCGCGCCCGACGCCGGAGAGCCCGAAGCCGCCCCACTCGGCGCCGGGGACGTACGGGTGGAAGTCGTTGATCCACACCGTGCCGTGGCGCAGGCGCCCGGCGACGCGCTGGGCGCGGCTCGCGTCGGAGGTCCAGACGCCGCCCGCGAGGCCGTAGCGGGTGTCGTTGGCCAGCTCCACCGCCTCGTCCTCGGTGCGGAAGCGTTCGACGGTGACGACCGGGCCGAAGACCTCCTCCTGCACGATGCGCATGGTGCGGTCGCAGTCGGCGAAGACGGTCGGCCGGAGGAAGAAGCCGCGGCCCAGTGCGGGGTCCGCGGGGCGGTCTCCCCCGGTGACGAGCCGGGCGCCCTCCTTGCGCCCCACGGCGATCATGCGCTCGACCTTCTCGCGGTGCTCGGCGGAGCTGAGCGGTCCGCTCTCGGTGCCCTGGTCCATGCCGTTGCCGAGCCTGATCGCCTCGGCGCGGCCCGCGAGGGCGTCGACGAAGCGGTCGTGCAGCGCGTCCTCGACCAGCAGCCGGGACCCGGCCGAGCAGACCTGGCCGGAGTGGAGGAAGGCGGCGTTGAGGGCGTTGTCGAGGGCGGCGTCGAAGTCGGCGTCGGCGAAGACGACGTTGGGGTTCTTGCCGCCCAGCTCCAGGGCGATGTTCTTCGGCCCCTCGGCGGCGCCCGCCATGATGGTGCGTCCGGTGGCCAGCCCTCCGGTGAAGGAGACGAGGTCGACCTCGGGGTGGGTGGTGAGCGCGGCCCCCACGGTGGCGCCCGCGCCGAGCACCAGGTTGGCGACCCCGGGCGGGGCGCCGGCCTCCTCGATGAGCCTGACCATGGCGATGGTGGTCAGGGGCGTGGTCTCGCTCGGCTTGAGCACGAAGGTGTTGCCCGCGGCGAGCGCCGGGGCGACCTTCCAGGAGGCCTGCAGCAGGGGGTAGTTCCAGGGGGCGACGAGCGCGCACACCCCGATCGGCTCGTGGACGACGCGGCTGAGGACGTCCGGGCCGACGTCCACGACACGGCCGCCGTCCTTGTCGGCGACCTCGCCGTAGTAGCGGAAGGCGTTCGCCACGTCCTCGACGTCGATGCGGGCCTCGGCCAGCGTCTTGCCGGTGTCGAGGGTCTCGGTGCGGGCGATCTCCTCCTTGTCGCGCAGCAGGAGGCCGTGGACGCGCAGCAGCAGGTCGGCCCGGCGGCGGGTGGGGGCGGTGGCCCAGTCCGCCTCGCGGAAGGCCCGGCGGGCGGCGCGCACCGCGCGGTCGACGTCACCGGCGTCGGCCTCGTCGACGGTGGTGACGACGGAGCCGTCGAAGGGATTGACCACCTCGCGCCGCCCGCCGGCCGCCGCCGGTGTCCACTCGCCGCCGATGTACAACTTGCCCACCGTGGGTCTCCTTCGCATCCGGCCCGGTGTCGCGCCGATCGACCCGACGGTCAGCAACATGGCCCATGCGGGGCCGTCGGCCTACGGGACGCACCGCCGCGGGCGGGAGCCGGGGGCCGAGGCACCCCGGGCGGGCTAACGGACCGCGGCTCCGGGCGTCCGGCGCGCGGGGCCCCGAGCGGGGGGCGGGGCCGCGGCGGCGCCGCACACCCATGGGGCGGCCCCGGTCGGGGCAGAATGCCGGTGAGGGTGTGTCCCCCTGCGAGGAGGTCGGTGACGGTGGCCCTGCGCTCCCCCAAGGTCCCCGGCGACGCGGTGCACCATCCGCTGTTCGCCCGTTTCTACGCCCGGTTCAGCGTGGCGGCGGATGCCCGGGCGGGTGTCGCCGCGCTCCGGTCGGAGCTGCTGTCGGGGCTGTCCGGCCGGGTCGTGGAGATCGGGGCGGGCAACGGGCTGAACTTCGCCCACTACCCCCCGGCCGTCAGCGAGGTGGTGGCGATCGAGCCCGAGCGGCTGCTGCGCGGTGCCGCCGTCGAGGCGGCGGTGCGTGCGGGGGTCCCGGTGGACGTGGTGCCGGGTACCGCGGAGGCCCTGCCGGTGAAGAGCGAGGGCTTCGACGCCGCGGTGGCCTCCCTGGTGCTGTGCTCCGTGCGCGATCTGCCGCGGGCGCTGGCGGAGCTCCGCCGGGTGCTCCGCCCGGGTGGGGAGCTGCGGTTCTTCGAGCACGTCGTGGCGCCGGCGCCGGGCCTGGCGCGGGTGCAGCGGGGGCTGGACCGCACGGTGTGGCCGCGGTTGTTCGGCGGCTGCCACACGGCGCGGGACACCCTGGCGGCGATCGGGGCGGCGGGCTTCGAGCGGCCCGCGTACCGGCGGCTGACGGTCCCGGAGGGCGGGGTGCCCCTGCCCTCGTCGCCGTGCGTCCTCGGCAGCGCACGCAAGCCCCCGGACGGCTGACGGCTGACGGCTGACGGCTGACGGCCTCCTGGTCCCGGCCGGGGCGTGCGGCTCAGGGGCGCCAGCCGCGCAGCTCGTCCGCGATGGCGCGGACGTCGGCCCGGTCCCGGGCGACCAGGCGCGCGAGGTCGCGCACCCGCTCCGCCGAGGTCTCCACCTCGACCCCGGAGGCGACGAGGTAGCCGTAGGCCACGGCGCTGGCGAAGAGGGCGTTGGAGTGCTCCAGCGCCGGCACGCGGAGCAGCAGGTGGAGCAGGGCCGCGGCGCGCTCGTGCGGATCGCCGTAGACGGGGGTCCCGAAGATCTCCGCGTCGTGGCGGGCCACGGCGGCGATGAGTGCGCCCCAGTCGGTCACCCGGGGGTCGCCGGGGGTGCGGTGCTCGGCCACCATCAGCAGCCAGGCGAGATCGATCGGGAGGCTCACCGCCGGTCGCCGGGCTCCTCGGCGAAGGCCGAGGCGTAGTCCTCCATGAACGCCGCGGCCGAGTCCACGAAGGTGCGCCCGGCCTCGCCCGCGTCCCTGCGGACGAGTTCCTCGATGTAGCGGTTGACGCTCATGCCCCGGGCGTCCGCCTGCCGGCGGGCGGTCTCGGCGGTGCTGGTGTCCACGCGCACGTTCAGCTGGGTCTTGGCCATACCCCACGCTAGCGCCGCGACGCTAGCACCGGCAAGGCCCTGCGCGGCGGAGTCGCACCGCCCTGTGGCACCGGACGGCGGGGGAACCGGACGGCGGGCGGCTCCCCGGCCGTGGCGGACTCGGGGCCCGTGGAGGAGGTGCGGACGCGCACGGGCGGACCGGAGGGGACGGAGGCCGTGCGCGCCGTCCGGCGGCAGGCGCCCGGGGCCCCGTCCGGGCCGCGCGGGGGACCCGGCGGCACGCCGCGGCACCCGCGTCGGCGACCGGCGCGCACGGTCGGCCGCGCGGCCTTCTACGATAGGGCCGACATCGGCCCCACGTTCGAAAGGTGTGAGCGTCCGCCCATGGGCGAGCCTCCCAGTAGCAGACATCGCGCGATCCGCCTCCCCCTGACCGATCATGGGACGGAGGTGAACCGATGACCGAAGTACTGCTGCTCGTCGTGGCCGTACTGCTCTCCCTCGCGTGCGGCGCCTTCGTCGCGGCCGAGTTCTCGCTGACGACCGTCGAGCGCGGCGACCTCGAACGGGCCGTGGAGCGGGGCGAGCGCGGGGCCGCGGGAGCGCTGAAGGCCGTCCGCAGCCTCACCTTCCAGCTGTCCGGCGCCCAGCTCGGCATCACGGTGACCAACCTGGTCGTGGGCATGCTCGCCGAGCCCTCCATCGCCGCGCTCATCCGCGGGCCGGTCGAGGCGCTCGGCTTCTCCCCCCAGGTGGCCTCCTCGGCCGCCCTGGTGATCGGTACCGCCCTGTCGACCGTGGTGCTGATGGTCGTCGGCGAGCTGGTGCCCAAGAACTGGGCCATCTCCTCGCCGCTGTCCGTCGCCAAGGTGGTCGCCGGGCCCCAGCGCCTGTTCACCGCGGCGTTCCGGCCCTTCATCGGCCACCTCAACAGCACCGCCAACAGGATGGTCACCCGGCTGGGCATGGAGCCCACCGAGGAGCTCGCCTCCGCCCGCAGCCCCAAGGAGCTGGTGGCGCTCGCGCGCCACTCCGCGAAGGAGGGCGCGCTGGAGGCGGACACCGCCGAGCTGTTCGTCCGCACCCTGAACCTGGCCGAGCTCACCACGGAGAACGTGATGACCCCCCGGGTGCAGGTGATGGCCCTGGACGTGTCGGCGACGGCCGAGGACATCGCCAACGCCACCCGTGCCACCGGCCTCTCCCGCTTTCCCGTCTACCGCGGCAGCCTGGACACGGTCGTCGGCATCGCGCACATCAAGGACGTGCTGGCCATCCCGGCCGCCGACCGCGCCCGGCGCGGCGTGTCGGCCCTGCTGCGCGAGCCGGTGCTGGTGCCGGAGAGCCTGACCGTCGACCGCCTGCTGGACCGCCTCTCCGGCCGGTCCACGCTGGCGGTGGTGATCGACGAGTACGGCGGCACCGCCGGGGTGGTGACGCTGGAGGACATCGTCGAGGAGGTCGTCGGGGAGGTCCGCGACGAGCACGACCCGCACGAGACCCCCGACCTGGCACGGGCCGGCGAGGACGCGGACGGCCGCGGCCTGTGGTCGGCGGACGGCGCGGCGCGCATCGACCAGCTGGCGGCGATCGGGCTGCAGGTCCCCGACGGCCCCTACGAGACCCTCGCGGGCGTGGTCGCGACCTCGCTCGGCCGCATCCCGGCCGAGGGGGACCGGATCGACCTGGCGGGCTGGCGCCTCGACATCGTGGACGCCTCGGGGCGCCGCGCGGCCCGGGTGCTGATGCACGCGCCGCCCGGCGACGGGGCCGCGGGCGCGGGCGGCACCGGAGAGGAGGCGGGCCGATGACCGCGGTCCAGTTGCTGATCGGCCTGCTCACGCTGGTGGCCAACGCCTTCTTCGTCGGCGCCGAGTTCGCCCTGATCTCCGTGCGCCGCAGCCAGGTCGAGCCGGAGGCGCAGGCGGGCAACAAGCGCGCCCGCAGTGTGCTGTGGGCGCTGGAGCACGTCTCGGCGCTGCTCGCCGCCGCCCAGCTGGGCATCACGCTGTGCACGCTGGTGCTCGGCATCGTGGCCGAGCCGGCGATCGCGCACCTGCTGGAGCCGGTGTTCGACGCGGTCGGTGTGCCGCACCCGCTGGTGCACCCGATCTCGTTCGTCATCGCGCTGTCCGTGGCGACCTATCTGCACATGCTGCTGGGCGAGATGGTGCCGAAGAACATCGCGCTGGCCGAGCCCCGGCGCACGGCCCTGTTCCTCGGACCGCCGCTGGTGGCGCTGGCCCGCGCCCTGCGCCCGGTGATCTTCACGATCAACGCGCTCGCGAACGGGGTGCTGAAGCTGCTCCGGGTGGAGCCCAAGGACGAGGTCACGGCGACCTTCTCCGACGACGAGCTGGCCACCATGGTCCGGGACGCCGGTGAGGCCGGGCTGCTCGACGACCGCGCGGCCGTGCGGCTGCGGGACGCCCTGGAGCTGGGCCGCCGCCCGGTCCGGGACGTGGTGATGCCGGTCGAGCGGGTGGTGTACGCCAAGGCGGGCACGACGCCGGAGCAGCTGGAGGCCCTGTCGTCGGAGTCCGGGTTCTCCCGCTTCCCGGTCATCGACACGGGCCGCCGGATCCTCGGCTACCTCCATGTGAAGGACGCGCTGGACGCGATGCCGCGGGACCTGCCGTTCCCGGTGACGGCGCTGCGCCCGATCGCCCGGGTGCGGGCCACCACCCCGCTCGACGACGTCCTCACCGCGATGCGCCGCAGCCGTACCCACCTCGCCGCGGTCCTGGACGAGGCGGGCCGGCCGGAGGGGCTGGTGACGATGGAGGACATCCTGCGGGAGCTGGTCGGGCGGCCCGGCGCCTGAGCCGCCCGGCCCCGGCGGTGGACCGGCCCCGGCGTCCACCGCCGGGGCCGGTCCGCGTCACGGGGCGGTGGCGGCGAGCCAGGCGTCCAGCACGGCGCGGTCGCCGCGGACGGCCACCTCGGGATCCCCCGGGCGCCGTCGCCCGTACACCAGCAGCAGCAGTGCGGCGGCGGGGGCCTCGACCCGTACGTCGGCGGGGCCCGCGCAGGCGGTCCAGCGCAGGCCGCCCGGCCCGAAGCGCACCGTCCAGGCGGCGCCCGTGTCGCGGGCGGTCAGGCCCACGGAGCCGACCGGCAGCGCGGCGAGCGGCTGCGCGAGGTGCGGCGCATGGGGCAGGTTCTCCAGGAACTCCGCGATGCCGTCGGCCGCCGTTGCGGGCCCGATGTGCGGCTCCTCGCCCAGCGCGGCCTGCGCGTCGCAGAGGTGGACGAGCGCCTCGAACAGCAGGCGGCGCGGGTAGTGGGCGATGCGCTGGTCCGCGCCCTGGGACCACACGGGCGTGTCCGGGTCGGCCTTGCGGAGCACCGAGAGCGCGGCGTCCGCGGAGCGCGCCAGCCAGTCGGGGTAGGCGGCCGGGTCGTCCGGCAGGTCCGCGGGAACCTCGTGCGCCCACACCCGCTCCGCCGCGCGGATCCGCACCGTGTGGGCGACCCAGCGGTGGGTGGTGCCGTGGTGGCGCACCACGTCGGCGAGGGTCCACCCCGGGCGGGCGGGCACCGGGGTGGCCGGGTCGGCGTCCCGGGCGAGCCGCACCAGGCTGCCCACCAGGTCCTCCACGGCGTCGCAGTACAGCTCGTGCTGGTCGTCGTCGAGGCCCAGGCCGTCCGGGACCCGCAGCAGCGCCTGCCGCTCCCGGCCCGGCGGCCTGCGGCCGGCGGCGGCGCGCAGCAGGCGGGCGAGCGCGCGGCGGTCGGCGGGCGGAAGTCTGTCCAGAACCGCCCCGGTGCCCTCCAGCCAGGCGACGGCGGTGTCGGGGTCCAGCTCCCCGTCGTCGCAGGTGTCGATCGAGACCACCACGTCGGCCAGTGCCTCGGCCAGCGCGTGCAGCAGGGCGTCGCTCACGGGTCGCTCCCCTTCCCCGGTACGGAACCGGGGGACCCTACCGCGCGGTAGGATCACTGCGCCATGGAGACGCATGCCACCTACACCAGTTTCGTCGCGGTCGGCGACTCGTTCACCGAGGGCATGTCGGACCGGCTGCCCGACGGGAGCTACCGGGGGTGGGCCGACGTCCTGGCCGGGCGGATGGCGGCCCGGGAGCCGGGCTTCCGCTACGCGAACCTCGCCGTGCGGGGCAAGCTCATCGGGCAGATCGTGAGCGAGCAGGTCGGCCCGGCGGCGGAGATGCGGGCCGACGTGGTCACGCTGGTCGGCGGCCTCAACGACGCCCTGCGCCCGCGCTGCGACATGGGCCGGGTCAGGGGCCTGCTGGAGGAGGCGGTGGCCCGGCTGGCACCCGCCTGCGGAACCCTGGTGCTGATGCGGTCCCCCGGCCGGCGCGGCCCGGTGATGGAGCGCTTCCGTCCGCGGATGGAGGAGCTGATCGCCCATGTCGACGCCCTCGCGGCGGCCTACGGGGCGCAGGTCGTCGACCTGTACGGGGCCCCGGTGCTCGGCGACCCCCGGCTGTGGGCCGCGGACCGGCTGCATCTGACGGGCGAGGGCCACCGGCGCGTCGCCGAGGCCGTGTGGCAGACGCTGGGCCTGGCGGCGGAGGAGGACTGGCGGGCCGGACTGCCGCCGGGGGCGCTGCCGGGCTGGTCGGCACGGCGGGCGGAGGACCTCCGGTTCGCCCGCCAGCACCTGGGGCCATGGATCGGGCGACGGCTGACGGGCCGCTCCTCGGGCGACGGTCTGCCGGCCAAGCGCCCCGGCCTGCTGCCCTACGAGCCCCCGCCGGGGCGGGGCGCCGGAGTGCCGGGCGGAGCCTGACGCTCCGGGCGGCGGGCCGCCGACGGCCCCGGAGCCCCGGAGCCCGGCCCCTCGTAGCAAGCCACAACCGGGACCGCGGCGCTGGCCTGCAGGAACCACCAGTAGAATCCGGACACGTGACTGCTGTGTCTGCGAAGCCTCGCATCCCCAATGTCCTGGCCGGCCGCTACGCCTCCGCGGAGCTCGCCGTCCTCTGGTCCCCCGAGGAGAAGGTCAAGCTGGAGCGCCGGCTCTGGCTGGCGGTGCTGCGCGCCCAGAAGGACCTCGGCATCGACGTCCCCGACGAGGCCCTCGCGGACTACGAGCGCGTGCTCGACCGGGTCGACCTGGGGTCGATCGCCGAGCGCGAGAAGGTCACCCGCCACGACGTGAAGGCCCGCATCGAGGAGTTCAACGCCCTCGCCGGGCACGAGCACGTCCACAAGGGCATGACCTCGCGGGACCTCACGGAGAACGTGGAGCAGCTCCAGGTCCGCCGCTCGCTGGAGCTGGTCCGCGACCGCACGGTGGCCGTCCTGGCCCGGCTGGGCCGGCTCGCGGGCGAGTACGCCGAGCTCGTGATGGCGGGCCGCTCGCACAACGTCGCCGCTCAGGCGACGACGCTGGGCAAGCGCTTCGCCACCGCCGCCGACGAGCTGCTGGTGGCCTTCGGGCGGCTGGAGGACCTGCTGGAGCGCTACCCGCTGCGGGGCATCAAGGGCCCCGTCGGCACCGCGCAGGACATGCTGGACCTGCTGGGCGGCGACGCGGGCAGGCTGGCCGAGCTGGAGGAGCGCATCGCGGGCCACCTGGGCTTCGCCCGCGCCTTCACCTCGGTGGGCCAGGTCTACCCCCGCTCCCTCGACTACGACGTGGTCTCGGCTCTGGTGCAGCTGGCCGCCGGCCCCTCCTCCGTCGCCAAGACGGTCCGGCTGATGGCGGGCCACGAGCTGGTGACCGAGGGCTTCAAGCCGGGGCAGGTCGGCTCCTCGGCCATGCCGCACAAGATGAACACCCGTTCCTGCGAGCGGGTCAACGGCCTGATGGTCATCCTGCGCGGATACGCCTCGATGACCGGCGAGCTGGCCGGCGACCAGTGGAACGAGGGCGACGTCTCCTGCTCGGTGGTGCGCCGCGTCGCCCTGCCGGACGCCTTCTTCGCCTTCGACGGCCTGCTGGAGACCTTCCTGACGGTGCTCGACGAGTTCGGCGCCTTCCCCGCCGTGGTCGCCCGCGAGCTGGACCGCTACCTGCCGTTCCTCGCCACCACCAAGGTCCTGATGGGCGCGGTGCGCGCCGGGGTGGGCCGCGAGGTGGCCCACGAGGCGATCAAGGAGCACGCGGTGGCCTCGGCGCTGGCCATGCGCGAGCAGGGCGCCGAGCGCAACGAGCTGCTGGACAAGCTGGCCGCCGACGAGCGCATCCCGCTGGACCGGGCCGCTCTGGACGCCCTGATGGCGGACAAGCTGTCCTTCACGGGTGCCGCGGCGGGCCAGGTCGCCTCGGTGGCGGCCCGGATCGAGGAGGTCGTCAAGCGCCACCCGGAGGCGGCCGGCTACGCGCCGGGGGCGATCCTCTGACCCGCCCGACGGCGGCGGAGCTGGAGGCCGCCCGCGACCGGCTGGTGCCGGACGTGGTCGCGGACGGCCTGCGCGTGCTGTTCTGCGGGATCAACCCGGGGCTGATGACGGCGGCCACCGGCCACCACTTCGCGCGGCCCGGGAACCGCTTCTGGCCGGTGCTGCACCGGTCGGGGTTCACCCCGCGGCGTCTGGACCCCTCCGAGCAGCACCGGCTACCGGCGCTGGGCCTGGGCATCACCAATGTCGTCGCCCGGGCCACCGCTCGGGCCGACGAGCTGACGGCGGAGGAGTACCGCGAGGGCGGACGGCTGCTCGCGGAGAAGGCGGCGCGGCTGCGGCCGGGCTGGCTGGCGGTGGCGGGGGTCACCGCCTACCGCGCGGCCTTCGGCGAGCGCGGCGCCTCGGTGGGGCCCCAGCAGCGCACCGTCGGCGGGGTCCGGGTCTGGGTGCTGCCCAACCCCAGCGGCCTGAACGCCCACTGGTCCCTCGACGCGATGGCCGCGGCCTACGCGGAGCTGCGGACGGCCGCCGGACCGCCCCCGTGCTGAGCCCGGGCCGCGGGGCGGGGGCCGCGGCCGGGGTGCGCCCGGGGGCGGGTTCCGCTCCTGCCGTGCCCCTCAGGGCGGGTCGATCTCGGTGACGAGGACGAGGAGTTCCAGGCGCCCCTCGCCGCAGCGGGCCGCGGCCAGGCCGGCCCACCGGCGGCCGACCCGCCACAGCAGGACGTCGTCGGCCCGCCGGACCGCCTCGTCCCAGGGCGCCGGGGGCGTCCGGCCCGCCGCGTCGCGGACCGAGGCGGACCAGAGTCCCAGGTGCTCGGGCGGCCCCCACCGGGCCCGGAGCGCCGCCGCCAGCGCCTCGCCCTCCGCCCGGCACCGCTCCGCCTGCCCGTCGGGGTCTGCGTCCCGCCCGTCGGGGTCCGCGGGAGGCCCGTGCGCCTCCGGCCCGGCCGGGCCGGGACGCGCCCGGTGGAAGCCGGGGCCGCTGTCGCCGAACCGGGTGGGCAGGTGCTCGGCCGGGAAGGGCTCTCGGAGCAGCGCGTCGATGGCGGCCAGATACCGGGCGGTGGTCATGGAGGCCAGTAAACGCCCCGGGTACGACAGTTGGCGGTGCGTCAGCAGCTCGGTGGCGCCCATCGCCCCGCCCGGCCCCTCCGGCGGCGGCCCGCCGGAGCCCCGCCCGGGGGCGTGCCGGCCCCGGGCCGGATGCGCGGCTGTCCGAGTCGCCGAGTACCATCCGGCAACAACGCGTACGAGCCGGGAGGACACACAGTGGGGCGGCTGACCGGCGGAGACCCTTCGCTGCTGCGGCGGATCAACTCCGCGGTGGTGCTCCATTCCCTGCGGGCGGCCGACTCGCCCACGCTCACGGACCTGACCCGGATCACCGGGCTGTCCCGGCCCACGGTCGAGGGGGTCGTGGAGGGCCTCGTGGAGGCCGGGCTGGTGGTCGAGAGCGTCCCCGAGGAGGGCGGGGCCCGCCGCCAGGGCCGTCCCGCACGCCGCTACCGCTTCCGTGCGGAGGCCGGGCACCTGCTGGGCATCGAGATCGGTCCCCACCGCATCGCGGCCCTGCTGTCGGGGCTCGACGGGCGGATCATCGGGGCGGGCAGCCGCGAGGTCACCCAGGCGGCGAGCGCCGATGACCGGCTGGAGAAGGTGCGCTCGGTGGTCACGGACCTGCTGCGGCGCACCGGTGTGCCGCGCAGCAGTCTGCGGGCCGTGGGCGTGGGATCGCCGGGCATCGTGGAGGCGGACGGCACGGTCCGCCTGTCGACGGCGCTGCCGGGGTGGACGGGGCTGCCGCTGGGCGAGCGGCTGGGCCGCTCCTTCCGCTGCCCGGTGCTGGTGGAGAACGACGCCAACGCGGCCGCCGTCGCCGAGCACTGGAAGGGCGCGGCGACGGAGTCGGACGACATCGTCTTCGTGATGGCGGGCCTGAGCCCCGGCGCCGGTTCGCTCATCGGCGGGAGGCTGCACCGGGGCTTCGGGGGCGCGGCGGGCGAGATCGGGGCACTGCACCTGCTCGGGCGCGGGGTGGCGCCGGAGCGGCTGCTGTCCACGACGGGCGAGCCGCTGCACCCGCTGGACGAGCACGCCGTGGCCGAGGTGTTCGCCCTCGCCCGGCAGGGCGACGAGGGGGCCCGTGCCGCGGTCGAGCGGTTCCTCCAGCGCCTGGTGCACGACGTGGCCGCGCTGGTGCTGGCCCTCGATCCGGAGCTGGTGGTCGTGGGCGGCTGGGCCGCCGGACTCGACGGCGTCCTGCAGCCGCTGCGCGAGGAGCTGGCTCGCTACTGCCTGCGGCCGCCTCAGGTGGTGCTGTCCCTGCTCGGTGAGGCCGCGGTCGCGACCGGAGCACTGCGGCTGGCCCTGGACCACGTCGAGGAGCAGTTGTTCGCCGTGGAGGGCACGGTCACGGCGCGGCGCTGAGCCCCCCGGCGGGTCCGCGGCCGTGCGGCGGCGCCGGACGCGTCCTCGCGCGGGCGTCCGGACCGCCGCCCCGCGGCCGCGGGGCTGGGTGCGGCGTCCTTCAGGAGACCCGGCGCTGCTCCTCCTCGTGGCGGATCTCCAGCCCGCCGTGGGCGCCGAAGGTGAGCCGGCAGGTGTCCGCCCGGTAGGTGGCCAGGGACACGGCCGCGGTCCGCCCCCCGGAGAAGTAGCGCGTGGTGACCACGAGGACCGGGGCGCCGGGCAGGCGGTCCAGTTCCTTGGCGTCCACGGCGCCGGCGGAGCCGAGTTCCACGGAGCGGTCCTGGCCGTCCAGCGGGAGGCGGGCGAGTTCGCGCAGCACGGTGCGGGCGAGGGCGGGGCCGGAGGGCGCGTCGATGCCCGTGAGCCCGGGCACGGAGGCGGCGGGGACGTGGAGCAGTTCCGCGGCGAGGGACTGGCCGTGGCTGGTGCGGACGCGGCGGACCACATGGGTCTGCGCGTCCGGTCCGATCTCCAGGAGGCGGGCCACCGCCGCGGGCGGCGCGGCGGCGGTGCACTCGGTCGGCTGCCAGGACTCGGGCCCGGTACCGGGCCAGGCGGTCTCGGAGGAGGAGACGTCGACGCCCATGCGGGGCGGCGCCACCGTGGTGCCGACGCCGCGGCGGCGCTGGAGGCGCCCTTCGAGTTCCAACTGCTCCAGCGCCTGCCGGAGGGTGGCCCGGGCGACACCGAAACGGGCCGCCAGCTCACGCTCGTTGGGCAGGATCTCGCCCACGGCGAACTCCGAGTCGAGCGCCTCTGCGAGCACCGTCTTGAGGTGCCAGTACTTAGGTTCCGGCACCGTGTCCAGCTGCGTGGTCCCCACCCTGACTCCTCCGCAATCGCCGTGTTCCCGGCGGCTTTCCGTGCCCTTGTTTATTAAAGGTTCCTGCACTAACTCTGTGACCATAGAACCGGCCACCCCCTTGGTCAAGACCAATGCTGCGGTGGTCACCCAGGGAGACGGAGCGACTTCGCAGGGCGTTCACAGGGATGTCGTATCCACGCGCCACCCGCACGCACAAGTCCCCGCGCCCGAATCGGACACGGGGCCTGACGTGCGCGGACAGCGGTTTCAGGACGGAGCGGGAACGGCGAACGCCTGGAGCTTGTCCGGGTTGCGGACGATATAGACACACGTGATGCGCCCGTCCCGGGCCTCCAACTGGATGACGCTGTCCGGCCGTCCGCCGACGGACACCAGGAGGGCGGGCGCCCCGTTGGCCTCGACGAAGGAGTACTGCGTCCCCTCGGCCGGGTCGCGGGTGACGGCGCACAGGAAGCGGCCCACCTTGTCGGCGGTCACCAGGACCCTGCGCGGCGCCTTGGCCTTGCCTCCGCTGTCGCCGACCAGCGTGACGTCGGGGGCCAGCAGGCGGAGCAGGCCCTGGAGGTCGCCGCCCGCGGCGGCCTCCAGGAAGCGCTCCGTCAGCTCGCGGCACCGGGCGGGGTCGGCGTCGAAGCGGCGGCGCCGCTCCGCGACGTGCCGCCGGGCCCGGCCCGCGAGCTGGCGCACGGCCGCCTCGCTCTTCTCCAGCGTCGCGGCGATCTCCGCGTACGGGAAGCCGAAGGCCTCGCGGAGCACGAACACCGCGCGCTCCGAGGGGCTGAGGCTCTCCAGGACCACCAGCACGGCGACCGAGACCGTGTCCGCGAGGAGCGCGCGTTCGGCGGTGTCGGGGACCTGCGGGCCGTAGTGCGTGACCACCGGTTCCGGCAGCCAGGGGCCCACGTAGGCCTCGCGCCGGGACGTGACGTGCCGCAGCCGGTCGATCGCCAGGCGGGTGGTGATCCGCACCAGGAAGGCCCCCGGCTCGCGCACCTCCGCCCGGTCCCCGGAGGACCAGCGCAGCCACGCCTCCTGGACCACGTCCTCGGCGTCGGCGACCCGGCCGAGCATCCGGTAGGCCACCCCCGTCAGGAGCGCACGGTGCTCTTCGAAGACGGCGGTCGCGGCGGGGGTCTCCATGGACTCCATCCCAGTCCACCGACGGGCGCGCTGTCCAGCGGATTCGGGACGGCGGGGCGGCGGTGGAGCACTCCGCGGCGCACCCCCGGCCGTGCCGCGCGTCCGCCGCGGAGACCGCCCGGCCCGCCCCCGGTGCCACCACTCCCCCACCGCCTTTCGCCCGCGCCCCTTGCCCTTGAACCTACCGCCCGGTAATCATGGCTGACGGACCGTCCGGACCTCCAGGGAGCAGCAGGACATGGCCTCAGCGATCTCGTTCCCCGTCCCCGGCGACCACGGCAGCGGATCGCTGACCCTCGCCTACGAACGCCGGGGCTCCGGGGCTCCGTTGCTGCTCCTGCACGGCATCGGGCACCACTGGCAGGCGTGGGAGCCGGTGCTGGACGTGCTGGCGGCGGAGCGCGAGGTGGTCGCCGTGGACCTGCCGGGCTTCGGCGCCTCGTCACCGCTGCCCGCCGGCCTCCCCTACGCCCTCCCGACGGTCACGGCGGTGCTGGAGGCCTTCTGCCGCGAGCTGGGCATCGACCGCCCGCATGTCGCGGGGAACTCCCTGGGCGGCCTGCTCGCCCTGGAGCTGGGCCGGGAGAAGCTGGTGCGCTCGGTCACCGCGCTGTCCCCGGCCGGGTTCTGGTCGGAGGCCGAGCGGGTCTACGCCTTCACCGCCCTGAGGGCGATGCGCCTGGCGGCCCGCTCGCTGCCCGGCCCGGCCGTGGAGCGCCTGGCGCGCACCACCGCCGGACGCGCCGTGCTGGTCAGCTCGATCTACGCCCGGCCCGGCCGCCGCGCACCGCAGGCGGCGGTCGCCGAGACACGGGCGCTGCGCGGGGCGACGGGGTTCGCCCCGACCCTGGGCGCCGGCGGGCGGGTGCGCTTCACCGACGACGTGCCCGGTGTCCCGGTGACCATCGCCTGGGGCGCCAAGGACCGCCTGCTGGTGCCCCGCCAGGGGCCGCGCGCCAAGCACACGATCCCGGCCGCGCGCCTGGTGCGCCTGCCGGGGTGCGGCCATGTGCCGATGAGCGACGATCCGGCGCTGGTGGCCCGGGTGCTCCTCGACGGCAGCCGCTGACCGGGCTCCCGCACGGCCCCCGGGCGCCCCTGTCGGCCGGTCGGCGGGCGAATTGCTGCACGGATCCGGCCGAATCCTCCCAGGATTCGGCCGGAAAGGGACGATAGCGGCCCCGATCGGCCTTTAACTCATCAGTCACAAAGCGTTCGTGATCACGCAACACCCTTCGTCCACAGTGGTCATATGACTGAGGCGACATCCGCGAAGAAGACCCTCCGCACCCCCCACTGGCGGCGCGACGTGATCGAGCTCGCCGCCCTCTTCACCGCGGTGGCGGTCGCCGACGCCCTCGCGAACCTGGTCGGTCACGGACCCGACGGCCCCTTCCTGCTCGTCGCCTCGGCCGCCGTCCTCGTCGCCACCGCCGCCTTCCACACCTGGTGGGCACACCGGCACCGCCACGCCGCGCCCCCCGACGACGGGGCACCCGGCCCGGCGGCGGCCGGGGACGGCGCGGTCCGGGAGACCGCGCTGTGGCGCATGCGCACCACGGTCGAGGACGCACCCGGGAGCCTGGCGGCCCTGTGCGCGGCCCTGGCCGCGCTGCGGGTGGACATCCTCACCCTCCAGACGCACCCCCTCGGCGACGGCACCGCCGACGAGTTCCTGCTGCGCGCCCCCGCCGAGGTCGACGCCCAGCGCCTGTGCCGCGAGGTCGCGGCGGCCGGTGGCCGGGACACCTGGACCGAGCGGGCCGACGCCCACGACCTCGTGGACACCCCCACCCGGGTCCTGGGACTCGCCACGAGGACCGCGCTGGACGCGGCGGAACTCCCCCTCGCCCTGCGCCAGCTGCTCGGGCGGTGCACCATCCGCTCGCGCCCGCCGGTCTCCCTCAGCGGCCGCCCCGTCGGGGACATGCCACCGGTGGAAGGGGTGCTGGAGGACACCGTGATGCATCTGCGCGACCCCGCCGGGGGCGCGATCACCGTCGAGCGCCCGTACCTTCCGTTCACCCCGACCGAGTTCGCCCGGGCCCGGGCGCTGGTCGAACTGGACGCGCGGCTCGGTCCCCGGGTCCCGCGCCGCCAGGACGTGCTGACGCTCCCCGCGGGCAACGAGATCATCGTCCGGCGCGCCGACCAGGCGGACGTCCCGGCCGCGCTCGCCATGCACGAGCGGTGCTCGGAGCGTACGCGCTCGCTGCGCTACCACGGCCCCGTGGCCGACGCGGACCGCTACCTCAACCACCTGCTGAGCCCGCGCTACGGCCGCACCCTCGCCGTGCAGACCGCGTCCGGCCGGCTGGTGGCCCTGGGCCACCTGCTGTGGGACGGGGACGAGACCGAGGTGGCCCTCGTCGTCGAGGACGCCTGGCAGCGGCGCGGGATCGGATCCGAGCTGTTGCGGCGGCTGGTCGCTCTCGCCGCGGAGGCGGGCTGCGCCAGCGTCTACGCCGTGACCCAGGCGTCCAACACCGGCATGGTCGCGGCGATGCGGGGACTCGGTCTGCCGCTCGACTACCAGATCGAGGAGGGCACGCTGGTGGTCACCGCCCGCCTGGACCCCGCCGCGTCGGCCCTCCCGGAGGCGTACCGCGGGCCCGCCCGGGCACCGGGGCGCGGCGAACGCTGAGCCGCGCGTCCGGCGGCGCCGGCGGGCCCGCGGGGCACGGAGAGTGCGGCCGGCCGGGCGGACCGGGGGCGGGGCGGAGCCGCCCCGCCCCCGGGGAGCGCCGCGGCCCGGCGTCCGCCCCGTGCGGGACCGGCCCCGCGCGCCCTCAGGAGCCCAGCAGTTCCGCGGGCCGGGCCGCGGCCGCCGGCCGGCCGCGGCCGCCGAGCGCCCCGGTCAGGTCCCGCCACAGGTCCTCGACGTCCTCCAGACCGACGGACATCCGCAGCAGGCGGTCGCTGACGCCCGCCGACCGCCGGTCGCCCTCGTCCACGATCCGGTGGCTGATCGAGGCCGGGTGCTGGATGAGCGTGTCCACGCTGCCCAGGCTGACCGCGGGGGTGATCAGCCGGACACCGGCGATGACCTCCAGGGGGTCGCCGTAGGTCTCGAAGGAGACCATGGCCCCGCCGACGGACGGGTAGTGCACCCGGGCCACACGCGGGTCCGCGGCCAGGCGGCGGGCCAGGTCCGCGGCCGTCCTCGACGCCGCCCGGACGCGCACCGGCAGCGTGGACAGCCCCCGCAGCAGCAGGTAGCCCGCGAGGGGGTGCAGCACCCCGCCGGTGGCGAAGCGGATCCGGCGCAGCGCCCGCGCGGACTCCTCGTCGCAGGCCACCACACCGCCCATCACGTCGCCGTGGCCGCCGAGGTACTTGGTGGCGCTGTGCAGCACCATCCGGGCACCCTCCTCCGCGGGACGCTGGAGCACCGGGGTGGCGAAGGTGTTGTCGACGAGCAGCGGCACCGATCCGCAGGCGTGGCGCACCGCCCGCAGGTCCACCTCGGCGAGGGTCGGGTTGGCCGGGGTCTCCACCATCACCAGCCCCGTGTCCGGGCGCAGCGCGTCGGCGATGCCCGCCGGGTCGGTCCAGGTGACCTCCGTGCCGAGCAGCCCGGCGGTCAGCAGGTGGTCGCTGCACCCGTACAGCGGGCGGACGGCGACGACATGGCGCAGGCCCTCGGCGGCCCGTGCCAGCAGCACGGCCGTGAGCGCGGCCATCCCGCTGGCGAAGGCGACGGCCGCCTCGGTTCCCTCCAGCGCGGCCAGGGCCGTCTCGAACCGTGCGGTGGTGGGGTTGTCGAGCCGGGCGTAGACGGGCGGGCCGTCCAGGCGTGCACCGGTCTCGGCGAAGGCGTCGATCCGGGCCGCTTCGGCGGCGGCGTCGTAGGAGGGGTAGGTTGTCGAAAGATCGAGCGGCGGGGCGTGCAGGCCCAGTTCCGCGAGATCCTCGCGGCCGGCGTGCACGGCGTCGGTGGCCAGGGCCCGGGATGCGGGCGCGGCCGCTGCTGCGTTCTCCATGGGCGGCACTGTGAACAGTTACCAAGAAGTAGCCCCCTGGCCCCGTGCTACGTTCGGCGCATGGCCGAATCCGTCGCACTGGACCCGGTGGATCTCCACATTCTCCGGCTCCTTCAGAACGACGCCCGGACCACCTACCGCGATCTGGCCGCCGAGGTCGGGGTGGCGCCCTCCACCTGCCTGGACCGGGTCGCCCGGCTCCGCCGCTCCGGCGTCATCACCGGGCACCGGCTGGCCCTCGACCCCGCCCGCCTGGGACGCGGGCTCCAGGCCCTGCTGATGGTCCAGGTGCGGCCGCACCGCCGGGAGCTGATCGGACCGTTCGTCGAGCGCATCAGGGCACTGCCGGAGTCGCTCGCCCTCTTCCACCTCACCGGCCCCGACGACTACCTGGTGCACGTCGCGGTGTCCGACATGGCGGACCTCCAACGTCTGGTTCTGGACGAGTTCACCTCGCAGCGGGAAGTGGCCCGGGTGGAGACCAGGCTGATATTCCAGCAGTGGGAGTGCGGTCCGCTGCTGCCACCGGCCCCGGCACGTCAGGCCACCCGCGGCGAAGGGTGCTGACGCGGCGGCCGCCCGCGTACCAGGATGGCCCCATGCCAGCCACTTCCAGCAGCGCGCTGCCGCGCCAGGTCGCCGACGCCTACGTCGACGCACTCGTCGAACTCGACCCGATCACCGGTACGTACCTGGGGATCCCGGAGAGCTCCGGACTGCTCCCCGACTTCTCCCCCGCCGGCCGGGAGGAGGTGGCCGCACTCGGGCGCCGCACCCTGGACCTGCTCTCCGCGGCGGAGCGGCTGCCCGGCGCCGAGGCCGAGACCGAGCGGCGCTGCGCGCGCCTGCTGCGGGAGCGCCTCACCGCCGAACTCGCCGTCCACGAGGCCGGCGAGGAACTCCGGACGGTGAGCAACATCCACTCGCCCGCCCACGCGGTGCGGGAGGTCTTCACGGTCACGCCGACCGCGACGGAGGAGGACTGGTCGGCCGTTGCGGAGCGGCTGCGGGCCGTCCCCCGGGCCCTGGACGGATACCGCGCCTCGCTGGCCCTCGGGCTCGACCGCGGGCTGTACGGCGGCCCCCGGGCGACCGCCACCTTCGTCGGCCAGCTGACCGAGTGGATCGGCGGCGGCCACGGCTGGTTCGAGGAGTTCGCCGCCGGGGGGCCGGCCTCCCTGCGCGTGGAGCTGGACGTCGCGGCCCGCGGGGCGACCGAGGCCCTGGTGTCGCTGCGGGACTGGATGCGGGAGGTGTACGCGCCGGCGGTCGAGGGGGCGCCCGAGACCGTGGGCCGCGAGCGGTACGCCCGCTGGTCGCGCTACTTCAACGGCACCGACCTCGACCTCGACGAGGCCTATGCCTACGGCTGGTCCGAGTACCACCGGCTGCTCGCCGAGATGCGGGCGGAGGCCGCGCGGATCCTGCCCGGCGCGGGCCCCTGGGAGGCGCTCGCCCACCTCGACGAGCACGGGGAGCACATCGAGGGCGAGGAGGAGGTGCGCGTCTGGCTGCAGAAGCTGATGGACGAGGCGATCGACGCGCTCGACGGCACCCACTTCGACCTCGCCGACCGGGTACGGCGGGTGGAGTCGTGCATCGCGCCGCCCGGAGGCGCCGCGGCCCCCTACTACACGGCCCCCTCGGAGGACTTCTCCCGGCCGGGCCGCACCTGGCTGCCGACCATGGGCGAGACCCGGTTCCCGGTGTACGACCTGGTGTCCACCTGGTACCACGAGGGCGTGCCGGGCCACCACCTCCAGCTCGCGCAGTGGGTGCACGTGGCCGACCGCCTCTCCCGCTACCAGGCCACCGTCGGCACGGTCAGCGCCAACTGCGAGGGCTGGGCGCTGTACGCCGAGCGCCTGATGGACGAGCTGGGCTTCCTCCCGGACGCGGAGCGCCGCCTGGGCTACCTGGACGCGCAGATGATGCGCGCCTGCCGGGTGATCGTGGACATCGGCATGCACCTGGAGCTGGAGATCCCTGCGGACTCCCCCTTCCACCCCGGGGAGCGGTGGACGCCGGAGCTCGCGCAGGAGTTCTTCGGCGCGCACAGCGGACGCCCCGCCGACTTCGTGGAGAGCGAGCTGACCCGCTACCTCTCCATGCCGGGCCAGGCCATCGGCTACAAGCTGGGCGAGCGCGCCTGGCTGCTGGGCCGGGAGAACGCGCGCCGGGCGCACGGTGACGCCTTCGACGCGAAGGCCTGGCACATGGCCGCACTGTCCCAGGGGTCGCTCGGGCTGGACGACCTGGTGGACGAGCTCTCCCGGCTCTGACCGGCACCGGGCCCCTCCGCCCTGCTCCCGCGGAGGGGCCCGGCACGGGCCGCCGGCGCGCGCGGCCGGGCGTCAGCAGCCGCAGGCGCCCGGGGCGGTGGGGGCGGTCAGGGGGTCCGGTGAGCGGCGCTCGGGCCCCTGGGCCGTGTCGTAGGCGAAGCCCTCGCGGGCCCAGTACTCGAAACCCCCGAGCATCTCCTTGACCCGGTAGCCGCGTTCGGCGAGGGCGAGGGCCGAGCGGGCGGCGCCGTCGCAGCCGGGGCCCCAGCAGTAGGCCACCACCGGGACCGCCCGGTCGAGCAGCCGCTCCGCCTGCTCGGGTACGAGGGCGGTGGGGAGGTGGACCGCGCCGGGGACGTGCCCCTGCTCCCACGCCTCGGTGGAGCGGGAGTCGACGAGGACGAACGCGGGCCCGCCCGGCGCGGCCAGGGCGGCGGCGACGTCGGCGACGTCGGTGTGGAAGGCCAGACTCGCCCGGAAGTGGGCGGCGGCGGCCTCGGGCGAGGCGGGCGGCACCTGCAGGACGGGGCAGTCGGTCCGGGAGGCGGTGGGCCGTGGTGTGCTGTTCATGACGGAAAATCTATGGCTGCTTCTCGCGGCGCTGAAGGCATCTTCCACGGGGTCCACGGTGATCCGCCGTGGAATCCCCTGTCATCATCAAGTGATGACGGGATATTCACCGGACGCCACGGATCGGCGCATCCTGGCGGTCCTCCAGGCGCAGGGCCGCATCGGCTTCACCCAGCTCGCCAGGGAGGTGGCCATGTCGGCGAGCGCGGTCACCGAACGGGTCCGGCGGCTGGAGGACGCGGGCGTCATCACGGGCTACGCGGCCGTGGTCGAGCCCGAGCGGCTCGGGCTTCCGATCCTGGCCTTCGTGCGGCTGCGCTACCCGAACGGCAACTACAAGCCGTTCCACGACCTGCTGGAGACGACGCCGGAGGTCGTCGAGGCGCACCATGTGACGGGTGACGACTGCTTCGTCCTGAAGGTCACCGCCCGCTCGATGCGGCACCTGGAGGAGGTGTCGGGGAGGATCGGCGCCCTCGGCTCGGTCACCACGAGCGTCGTGTACTCCTCCCCCCTGCCGCGGCGCGCGGTGGGCGGCTGACACCGGGCCCCGCCGGCAGCCGCCCCCGCCCCGCCTCCGTCAGCCCGCCGGCGCCCCCGTGCGCAGGCGGACGGCCGAGCCCGTGCGGGCCTTGACCACCTCCAGCTGGACGGGGATGCGGCGCCGCAGGTCGGGGACATGGCTGACGATGCCGACGCTGCGGTCGCGTTCGCGCAGGGAGTCCAGCACGTCGAGCACCTCGTCGAGGGTCTGGTCGTCGAGGCTGCCGAAGCCCTCGTCGATGAAGAGGGTGTCCAGGCGCATCCCGCCCGCCTCGTCGGTCACCACGTCGGCGAGGCCGAGGGCGAGGGCGAGGGAGGCGAAGAAGGTCTCGCCGCCCGAGAGGGTCGCGGTGTCCCGCTCGCGGCCCGTCCAGGCGTCGACCACGTGCAGGCCCAGCCCGGCGCGGCGGGCGCCCGCCCGGGCGTCCGAGTGCACCAGGGTGTAGCGGCCCGAGGACATCCGCTGGAGCCGCACCGTCGCCGCGGCGGCGACCTGTTCGAGCCGGGCGGCCAGGACGTAGGACTCCAGGCGCATCCGGCGCTCGTTGTCCGAGGAGGTGCCCGCGGTGAGCCCGGCCAGGGCGGCGACCCGGTCGTAGCGCTCGCGCACCGGACCGAGCCGGCGGACCTCCGCGGTCGCTTCGCGGGAGAGTCCGTCGAGCGCCGCCGACCGCTCCCGCGCGGCCGCGAACCGCTCGGCGGCCTCGCGCAGGGCGCGTTCGGCCCGCCCGGCCGCCGCCTCGGCGGCCGGGAGGTCGGCCGGGTCGAGGCCGGCCGCCGCCCGGGTGTCGGTCTCGGCCATGCGCTCCGCCACGGCCGCGTGCTCCGTCCGCCAGGCGTCGACCGCCGCCCGGAGCTCCTCCAGTTCGGGCGGGGCCAGGGCGGCCTCGCGCGCGTCCTCCGCCGTGGCGAAGCCCGCCTCGCGCAGGGCGGCGTCCAGGTGCTCGGCAGCCTCCTGGCGCTGCCGTTCGGCGGTGGCGAGGGTGCGCGCCGCCTCGCCCGCCGCGGCGAGCAGCGCGAGGCGCCGCTCCAGCTGCGCGGCGCGCTCGGCGACCGTCCCCGCATCGCCGCGGGCCCGGTGCAGCTCCTCTTCGAGGAGGTCCTGCTCCCGGTCGAGCGCCTCGCGGCGGGAGGTGCGGGCCGCGATCCGCTGCTCGGCCCGGTGGCGGGCGTCGCTGCGTTCGTCGTGCTCCCGCTCGGCCCGCTCCAGCGCCGCCCGGGCCGGGTGGGTCGCGGCGGCGCCGGAGCGGGCCTCGGCGAGCGCGCGCTCCAGTTCCTGGACCGCCCGTCCCAGTTCCTCGGCCGAGGGCTCGTCCTCCGCCGCGCGGGGTCCCGGCACGCCCGCCCGGCCGGGGTCGTCCGCGCCGGGGGCGAGGGCGGTGCGGAGGTGCGTGCCGCCGCCCTCCGGCGCCGTCGATGCGTCAGGGGCGGCGGCAGGCCCGTCCGGGGCGGCGGGGGAGCCGCCCGGTGCGGCGGGCGCCACCCCCCGGGCACGGGCGGCGGCACCCGCGCGGGCCTCGCCGAGCACGGCGAGTGCGCGCTCCCCCTCCGCGCGGCGCTCCTCGGCACGACGGCTCTCGGCGTACGCCGCGTCCTCGGCCGCGCGGTCGACATGGCCGGCGGACGCCTGCGCGGGGGCGGGGTGGTCGGTGGAGCCGCAGACGGCGCAGGGGGCTCCGGGTGCGAGGGCCGAGGCGAGTTCGGCGGCGATGCCGAGGACCCGGCGCTCCTTGAGGTCCAGCCAGTGGCTGCGCGCCTCGTTGGCCGCGCCGTGCAGCCGGTGGAGCCGGGACGCGGCCTGCTCGGCGCGGGCGGTGAGTTCGTCGCGTTCACGGGCGGCGTCCCGGCGTTCGCGGGCGGGGGCGAGGCGGCCCGCGAGGTGCTCGGCGCGGGTGGCGGCCTCCTGCGCGGCGGCGATGCGGTCGAGGTGGCCGCGCCGCAGGGCCTCCCAGCCCGCGAGCCAGGCGGACGCCTCCGCCAGCGCCTCCTCGTCGGCCCGGGCCTCGCGCTCCAGCAGGGCGCGCTCGCGGACGATCTCCTCGGCGCGCCGCTCCGCGCGGCGGGCGGACTCCAGGGCGCCCAGCTCCCGGCGCAGGGCGTGCTCCCGCTCGGTCGCCGCCTCGGCGCCGGGCTCCGCTGCGGTGTCCGCGGCGGCGGCGCGGTCGGCGGGGTGGAGGGCTGCTCGGGCGCGGTCGTGGGCCTCCCGGGCCTCGGCGTGGGCGCGGGCCGCGTCCTGCCCGAGGCGGAGCGCGGGCAGCACGGGCCCGGCCCGCAGGGCGCGGTCCTCCCGGGCCAGGCGGGCCTCGTGGCGGGGCCGGGCGGCCTCCAGGGCGTCCCGGCGGCCGGTGGTCTCGGCGTGGCGGCGCTGGAGGCGGGCCCGTTCGCGGGCGGCGTCCAGGGCGGCGCGGGCGTCGGCCTGGCGCGCCTCCGCGGCCTGTGCGCGCAGCAGCGCGGCCTCGTGCTCCTCGCGGGCCTCCACCCGGGCGAGGGCGGCCCAGCCGAGGACGGTCCCGGCGAGTCCGGCGTCCCCGGGACGGAGCCGCGGCAGGGCCAGGTCGCCGTCCCGGGGGGCGCGGGCGGCCTGCTCCATGCGGTGGGCGAGGGCGAGCAGGCGCTCGTCGCCCGCGCGCACCTGCTGCTCGGCGGCGCGCCGCAGTTCCGCGAGGCGCTCCTCCACGGCGGCGAAGCGGCGGGTGTCGAAGAGCCGTCCGAGGAGCTTGGCCCGGGACTCGGCGTCGGCGCGCAGAAAGCGCGCGAAGTCCCCCTGGGGCAGCAGCACGACCTGGCAGAACTGCTCCCGGCTCATGCCGACGAGGCGGGTGACCTCCTCGCCGATCTCCTGGTGCGAGCGGCTGAGCGCCGTCCAGGTGGCGGTGGCGGCGTCGTACTCGCGCAGCAGGCTCTGGGCCCGTTCGGTGGTGAATCCGGTGCCGCGGGCCTTGGGGCGCGGCTGGGCGGGTCTGCGGGTGATCTCCAGGCGCCGGCCGCCGACCGTGAGGTCGAGCCGGACCTCGGTGGGTGTGCGGGCGTCGGCGTGGTCGCTGCGGAGGGAGGCGCCGGGGCTCTGCCGGGCGCCCGGCACGGCTCCGTAGAGGGCGAAGCACACGGCGTCGAGGACGGAGGTCTTGCCCGCGCCCGTCTGGCCGTGCAGGAGGAAGAGCCCGGCCTCGGAGAGGGTGTCGAAGTCGACGTGCTGGGAGGTGGCGAAGGGGCCGAAGGCGGTCGCGGTCAGCCGGTGGAGTCTCACCCGGCCACCTCGCGCAGCCGGCCGTCGACGCGGACGGCGTCGAGGGCGTCGCGGAGGACGGCGCGCTCCTCGGCGTCGGGGGCGCTGCCGCCGCGCACATGGGCCACGAAGTCCTCCGCGATCTCCTGGTCGCTGCGTCCGGCGAGCCGCCGGGCGTAGCCGGCGGTGTCGTCCTGCCCGGCGCGTTCGGGTGCGAAGGCGAGGCTCAGTGTGTGGGGGAAGCGCTCGCACAGGCGGGCCATGGGGTCGGCGGGGCGCACGGGGTCGGTGAGCACCGCTTCGACGAAGGCGTCCTCGTGGCGGGTGTGGGCGGGGTCGGTGAGGAGCCGGTCGAGGGTGCCTCGGAGCCGGGCGAGACGGCGGGGGACGGGGCAGTCGACCCGTTCCGCGGCCAGTTCGCCGCCGGGGCCGAGGTCGACGAGCCAGAGGGACTTGCGGTGGGCGGCCTCGGAGAAGGAGTAGGCGAGGGGGGAGCCGGAGTAGCGGACCCGTTCGGTGAGGGTCTGGCAGCCGTGGAGGTGGCCGAGGGCGACGTAGTCGACGCCGTGGAAGACGCCCGCGGGAACGGCGGCGACTCCTCCGACGGTGATGTCCCGCTCGCTGTCGCTCTCCCGCCCTCCCTGGACGAAGGCATGGGCGAGGACGACGGACCGGGTGGCGGGGGGACGGCCGGCGAGGTCCTCGCGGACGCGTCGCATGGCCGCGGCGAGCACGCTCTCGTGTGCGGCCTTCTCGGTGCCGAACTCGTCTTTGACGAGGGCGGGTTCGAGGTAGGGCAGGCCGTAGAGGGCGACGGGGCCGTGGGCGTCGTGGAGGAGGACGGGGGCGGCGCAGCCGGCGGGGTCGGTGCGCAGGTGGATCCCGGCCCGTTCGATGAGTCCGGCGGCGACGCCGAGACGGCGCGCGGAGTCGTGGTTGCCGGAGATCATCACGGTGGGGACGCCGGCCTCGGCGAGGCGGTGGAGGGCGGAGTCGAAGAGTTCGACGGCGGCGAGCGGGGGCACCGCGCGGTCGTAGACGTCCCCGGCGACGAGCACCGCGTCCACCTCCCGGTCGCGGGCGGTGGCGACGAGGTGGTCGAGGAAGGCGGCCTGGGCGCCGAGCATGCTCACCCGGTGCAGCGACCGCCCCAGGTGCCAGTCCGAGGTGTGCAGGAGTCTCATGATCGGTGAGGGTATCGGCGGGGTCGGACATCGGGGGCGGGCGCGGCGGGCGGGGTGCGGCCGGGGTCACGCATCGCCGTAGGCCTCGCCGCCGATCTCCAGGGCGGCGGTGCCAGCGGTGGCGTCGGCGAGCCAGGCGGCGAAGGCCCCGACCTCGGCGTCGGGCAGCCCGATCTCGATGCGGACCGCGTCGCCGTAGGCGACCTCGCGGACGGTGCGCCCGGTGGCCCGGAGGTCGTTCTCCAGCTTGCCCGCGCGCTGGTGGCCGACGGTGACCGCGAGGATGCGGAAGCGCCTGCGGGTGACGGTGCCGAGGGCGTCGAGCGCTTCGCCGACCGCGCCTCCGTAGGCGCGGATCAGTCCGCCCGCGCCCAGTTTCACGCCTCCGTAGTAGCGGGTGACGACGGCGGCGGTGTAGCGGACCTCGCGGCGCAGGAGCATCTGGAGCATCGGGACGCCCGCGGTTCCGCCGGGCTCGCCGTCGTCGCTCGCCTTCTGCACGGAGGCGTCCGCGCCGACGACATAGGCGTAGCAGTTGTGCGTGGCGGTGGGGTGCTCCCTGCGGATGCGGGCGACGAAGGCCTGCGCCTCCTCCTCCGTCGCCGCGGGGGCGAGGGCGCAGAGGAAGCGGGAGCGGTTGATCTCGCTCTCGTGGACGCCCTCGCGGGCGACCGTCCGGTACTGGTCCTGCATCCCGCCACCCTATGCGCCCCGCGGTGCCGCCCGGGCGCCGGGAGGGGCGGGCGGGCGGCACCGCGGGGCGGGAATGCCCGACGGGTCGCGCCGGGTTGTGCGGGCATGGACGCTGACGACGAGACGATCCGCCGGATCCTGAACGACACGGGCGACACCTGGGCGGTGGTGGGGCTGTCCGGCAACCGGGCGCGTGCGGCGTGGGGCGTGGCGCGGACGCTGCAGCGGCACGGCAAGCGGATCGTGCCGGTGCATCCGAAGGCCGAGACGGTGCACGGCGAGCAGGGGTACGCCTCGCTCGCGGACATCCCCTTCGGCGTCGACGTGGTGGACGTGTTCGTGAACGCGGAGCACGCGGGCCGCGTGGCCGACGAGGCGGTGGCGGTGGGCGCCCGGGCCGTCTGGTTCCAGCTGGGGGTGGTCGACGCGGAGGCGTACGCCCGTACGCGGGCGGCCGGGCTGGACATGGTGATGGACCGCTGCCCGGCGATCGAGCTCCCCCGCCTGGGCTGAACCGCACCGGCCCGGCCGGGCCCGGGCCCGGCGGGGCGTGCCGGGCGGGTCCCGTGGGACGGGGCGCGCCCGGCGGGGCGTCCCCGGCGGGTCCCCGGCGCCGGGCGCGCCGCGCTCACGGGGCCGGGCGCGCCTGCCCCCGGGGCGGCCCGGCTCAGCGCACCGGGGGCACCGAGACGGCCATCATCAGCTCCACGGTCTCGTCCCCGTCGTTGCGGTAGGTGTGCGCGACGTTGGCCTCGAAGGTGGCCGAGGTGCCCGCCGGGACGGTGTGCTCCTGGCCGTCGGCGATCAGGGTGAGCACCCCTGCGGTCACATGGATCAGTTCGGTGGTGCCGTCGGGGTGGGGGTCTGAGGCGCTCTCGTCGCCGGGTGTCAGCCGCCAGGACCAGAGCTCCAGGGGGCCGCCGCGCTCGCTGCCGACCAGCAGGGTGGTGGAGCTGCCGGTGGAGGTGGACCACATCCGTACGGCCTGCTCCGGGGGGACCATGCGCACCTGGGCGCACTGCTGGTGGTCGAGCAGGGTGGTGATGCTGACGCCGAGGGCGTCGGCGAGCTTCACGGTGGTGCCGACGCTGGGGTTGGTGCGCGCCTGCTCGATCTGGATGATCATGCCCCTGCTGACGCCGGAGCGGGCCGCCAGGGCGTCCAGGGTGAAGCCGCGTTCGCTCCGCCAGTGCTTGAGGTTGCGGGCGAGGGACTGCGTGAGCTGGTCGAGGTCAGACACGGTCCGTCCAATATAGTGAATGACAGGATGCAATGGACTGCACTACCGTGTGGTGCACTCCACCGTTCAACACACTGTACTGCGAGGCCCTGATGACCGCACTCTTCGCGCTGGCGACGAGCCTCCTGTGGGGGCTCGCGGACTTCGGCGGGGGCCTGCTCACCCGTCGCACGCCGGCGCTGACCGTGGTGGTGGTCTCCCAGTCCGTCGCCGTGGTCGTCCTCGGTGCGGTGGTGGTCGCCACGGGCGGGTTCGCGGAGGCCGGCCCCCGGCTCTGGTACGCCGCGGCCGCCGGGGTGGTCGGCCCCGTGGCGATGCTCTCCTTCTACAAGGCCCTCGCGCTCGGCCCCATGGGCGTGGTCTCCCCCCTCGGCTCCCTGGGCGTGGCGGTCCCCGTCGGCGTGGGGCTGCTGCTCGGGGAGCGGCCGGGGCTGCTGCAGTTCGCGGGCATCGGCGTGGCCGTCGCGGGAGTGGTGCTGGCCGGCGGACCGGAACTGCGCGGGGCGCCGGTGCAGCGCCAGGCGATCTGGCTGACGCTGGTCGCCGCCTTCGGCTTCGGCGCCGTGATGGCCCTGATCGCGGAGGCCTCCACCAGCGTCAAGGGACTCTTCCTGGCCCTCTTCGTCCAGCGGGTCGCCAATGTCGCGGTGGGCGGCGCGGCCCTGTGGGTCTCGGTGCGGCGCGGCGGACGGGCCCTGCCCGCCGAAGGGGGCCTGGCGGTGGTGGCGGCCTCGCTGCCGGCCCTGGCCTTCGTCGGCCTGGCGGACGTCGCGGCCAACGGCACCTATGCCACGGCGGCGCAGCTCGGGCCGGTCACCATGGCGGCCGTGCTGGCCAACCTCTACCCCGTGGTCACGGTGCTCGCCGCGCTGGTGCTGCTGCGCGAGCGGGTACGGGCGGTCCAGGCCGCCGGTGCCGGTCTGGCGCTGATGGGCACGGTCCTGCTGGCCACGGGCTGACGGCCGGCCGGCCGCCGCGCCGACGCGCACGGCGCCGCCGCCTCAGCCCTCCTCCAGCTCGGCGAGCGCCAGCAGTTGCTCGGGGGTGACGCCCTCGGGGACGGGCACCGGGGCGGGCGTGCGCAGCGGCGGCTGCCAGCCCGCCTCCGGGTCCCAGCGCCGGACGACCCGGGCGGGCGCCCCGGCGACCACGGCGTGGTCCGGCACCTCGCCGCGCACCACGGCCCCGGCCGCGACCACCACGTTGCGCCCGAGGCGGGCGCCCGGGAGGACCACCGCCCCCGTGCCCAGCCAGCAGCCGGGACCGATCTCCACCGGGTCGGCGCGCGGCCACTGGCGGCCCACCGGCTGCTCGGGGTCGTCGTAGCTGTGGTTGGTGGAGGTGATGTAGACGTACGGCCCGCAGTAGGTGTCCGAGCCGATGGACACCCGGGTGTCGGCGATGACATGGCTGCCGCGCCCGAGCACCACTCCGTCCCCGAGGGTCAGGATCGCGTCGGGCCCCAGGTCGAGTCCGGGCATCATCCCGGCGGTCAGGGTCACCTGTTCGGCGATGACGCAGTGGGCCCCGAGCTCGATCCACCGCTCGCCGAAGACCGTGCCCTGCGGGAAGGCCAGGCGGGTGCCCTCGCCGATGCGGCGGAAGCGCAGCCGCCCGGGGTGGGACGCGGTGACGGACCCGGCCTCCTGCACCCACCGCCACCCGCGGTGGACGGCACGCGCGAGGACGCGCCGCCGCCACGCGGCGAGCGGGGAGGACGTGTTTCGGTTCCTGGGCACCCGCACACGGTAGTCGGGCCCCAGGACCCAAAGGCCCTGGTGCGCTGTGATGTTCACCCCACACGCGCCCCCCGCGCACGACCCGCTCCACGCGCCCGGCACCCCGGGAACTACCACGGACACGCGCCCCCGCGCGCGACTTCGCAGGGGCTTCCACCGTTCTGTGGACATACGCGCGCTCCCGCCGGTGCGGGGCACCCCCGTGGCTAGCATGAGCACCACACGTACACGAGCGATCACACCCGGCGACCGGCGGCCGGGTGCGATCGCGGACCTGCCGCCGCGGCCTCCGCCGCCTCCCGGGCGACCGCCGCGGCACCGGCCGCCCCGGGTCGACGGGCGGCCCGTCCCGTTCCAGGTGAACATCCCGCACAAGAGCAGCGAGGGATCGCGGAATGCCAGTGCCAGCCACTCCCCCGCAACGCAGGAACCACGCACCGCGACCGGTCTCCGCGGCCGCCCAGGCCGCCCTCGTCACCGCGGCGGCCGCCGCCGGTGCGGCAGCGGTCGCCGCGGCGCCCGACGCCGCGCGCCCCTGGGTGGCCGCGACCGTGTGCGCGGCATGGCTCTGCCTTGCGGCGGCGGTCGCCGGAGGGGCGGGCGCCGTGAACCGGGCCCGCCGCGCCGCCGCGGCCTCCGACGCCGAGCTGCGCACCCTGCGGGCCCGGGCCGCCCGGGCCGCCGCCGAGTCCGCGCAGCTGGCCGACACCGCCCTGCCCGCCCTCGCCGCGCGGCTGCGCGACGGGGAGCCGGCCGCCCGGGTGCTCGCCTCGCTCGCACCGCCGCAGGACCCCCGGTTGCAGCGCCTGCTGCGCCGACTCGCCCAGGAACTGGAGGACGCCGCCCGGCGGACGCGGCAGGCGGCGGACGACGGCGGGCGCGCCGTACGGCAGCTGGCGCTGGCCGCCGACGGGATCGACCGGCTGACCGCGGTGACCCTGCCCGCCGCCGTCGCCCGCCTGCGCGACGGCTCCTCCGCCGACACCGTCCTCGGCCGGCTGGAGCTGCCGCCCGACGGACGGCTGAGGGTGCTCGCCGAGGCGACCGTGCGCGAACTGGCCCTGGGCGAGCGACGGGCCGCGGCGGCCCGGGAAGCGGGTGCCCGAGCACTGAGCAGGGTGCAGGCCGCGGTGGTGTCCATGCTGGCCGATCTGCGGGAGATGCAGGACCGGCACGGCGAGGAGGTCTTCGGCGACCTGCTCCTCCTGGACCACAGCACCTCCCAGCTGGGCCTGCTCACCGACCGGCTCGCGCTGCTCATGGGCGGCCGCGCGAGCCGGGCGTGGAACAAGCCCCTTCCCCTGGAGAGCGTGCTCCGCGGGGCCGCCGGGCGCATCGCCGCCTACCGGCGGGTGCGGCTGCACTCCTCCGGCACCGCCTGCGTCGCCGGGTTCGCCGCCGAAGCGGTGATGCACCTCCTCGCCGAACTCATGGACAACGCGGCCAACTTCTCGCCTCCCGTCGACGAGGTGCACGTCTATGTGGAGGAGCGGACGGCGGGCCTGGTGGTGACCATCGAGGACAGCGGGCTGAAGATGGCCGACGCCGCCCTGCGCCGCGCCGAGGAGGCCGTCTCCGGGCGCTCCGAGGACCTCGCCCGGCTCCAGGGGACCCGGCTTGGCCTGACCGTCGTCGGCCGCATCGCCTCCCGCTACGGGCTGAGCGTCAGCTTCCGGCCCTCCTCGCGCGGCGGCACCGGGGTGGTCGTGCTGTTCCCCCCGCAGGTGCTCTCGCGGCCGGGGGACGCCGGGACCGGGGAGCCCGCCCCCCGCGCCGACGTCCTCGCACCGGGGCCCTCGGCCCCGACGGCCTCGGGGTCCGGGGCAGGGGCCGTGGACGAGGCGGTGCCGGTGCCGGTGACGGTGGCGGACGGCGCACCGGCCCGCCCCGCGGGGCACGCCCCGCTCCCCGCGGGCGCGACCACCGAACCGGGCGCCGGCACCTCCCGGACCGCCCCCGCCCCGCCTCCCCCGGCCGCGGACCGGCGGGTGGCCACCCCGGGCGGGCTCCCGGTGCGGCCCCCGGGCCGCACCATGGCGGCCGCGGACCGCGGCCGCCACGACCCGGGGCAGTCGCCGCCGCGTGCCCGGGGGGCGGGGGACGCCGGCGCGCGCTTCGGGGCCTTCGCCGACGGCCTGGCCCGCGCCCGGCCCCCCGGCCCCCCGGAGGGCGGGGCAGGAGGCGGACGTGGGCCCGCGGACGGGGCGCACCGCCCGCAGCCCCGGACGGCCGGCCCCGGCACCACCGCGCCGGACCCGGGCGCCGCACAGGCCGTGCCCGAGCCCCGGGCCCCGGGGAACCCGCCCGCCGGGGCCCGCTGAGCCCGGCCGGGGGCCCGGTCCCCCGCCACCCCGCGGACCCGTCGCGCCGGGCGCATCCGCGACGGACCCGACGTCCCGTACCAGACAGGAGGAGCGGCCCGCCGCCCGGCCACCGGCCGGGACGAGGCCCAGCGACATCATGCAGACCACCGACAACAGCCTGACCTGGCTCCTGGAGAGTCTGCTGGAGCGGACTCCGGGCACCCGCCATGCGCTGGTGCTCTCCCGCGACGGACTGAAGCTCTGCTGGAGCCCGCACCTGACCCTCGACCAGGCCGACCAGCTGGCGGCCGTCTGCTCCGGCATCCAGGCCCTCGCCCAGGGCGCGTCCGTGGAGTTCGGCGACGGCAGCGGCGGCGTGCGGCACTCGATGACCGAGTTCCACGGCGGCCTGCTGTTCATCGTGGAGGCGGGCGACGGGGCGCACCTGGGCGTCGTCGCCGAGGACGGCGCCGACCCCGGTGTGGTGGGCCACCACATGACCGCGCTCGTCGAGCAGATCGGCGACCACCTGCGGGCCGAGCCGCGGCTCCCCGCGCAGGAGGCCCCCGCCTCATGACGCGCCGCCCCGTCGAGGTGGGCGGTCCGGAGCGGCTCTACACCGTGACCGGCGGGCGCAGCCGCGCCGACGGCGACGCCTTCGACCTCGTCACCCTGATCGTGGCCGAGAGCGATCCGGCCCCCTGGATGCAATCCGAGCACGTCCGGATCCTGCGGTTGTGCCGCACGCCCTCCGCGGTGGTGGAGATCTCGGCGGACCTGGGCATGCCGGTGACCGTCGTCCGGATCCTCCTCGGCGACCTGCTCGCCACCGGACGCATCACCGCCCGCCACCCGCGACCGGGGGCGGACGTCCCGCTGCCCGACTCCACGCTCCTGGAGGAGGTGCTGCATGGACTCCGCCGGCTCTGACACCGCCGCCGGGACCGTCCCGGCCGCCCGCGTCCCCCTCGGCCTCGCGGCCGACACCGGACTGAAGATCGTGGTCGTCGGGGGCTTCGGCGTCGGCAAGACCACCCTGGTCCGCTCCGTCAGCGAGATCCGCCCGCTGAACACCGAGGAGGTGATGACCCGGGCCGGGGTCGGCGTCGACGAGACGGCGGGCGTGGGCCGCAAGAGCACCACCACGGTCGCGTTCGACTTCGGCCGCATCAGCCTGGACGAGCGCAAGGTGCTCTACCTGTTCGGGGCTCCCGGGCAGGAGCGCTTCTGGTTCCTGTGGGACCGGCTGTTCTCGGGCACCCTCGGCGCGGTGGTGCTGGTCGACACCCGCCGGATGAGCGACTCCTGGTACGCCGTCGACCGCCTGGAGCACCACGGCACCCCCTTCGTCGTCGCCGTGAACCGCTTCGACGGCGACCTCGCCGCCTTCTCGCTGGGCGAGATCCGCCAGGCGCTGTCCCTGGGCCCGGAGGTGCCCCTGATCGACTGCGACGCCCGGGTCCGCTCCTCCGGCAAGTACGTGCTGATCACCCTCGTCGACCATCTCCGCGCGCTGGCCGAGGCCCGGGAAGGGAAGCCGTGAACGACCCCACACCACCCGCACCCACACCACCCGGCGCGGACCGCCCAGCCGAGACCGCGGTGCGGCTGGGCGGTCCGGAGTACCAGCGGGCACCGGCCGCGCTCTACCGTGACCTGCGCCGCCGCTACGGCGGCGTGGCACCGGTGCTCCTCGACGGGGACGTCCCCGCCTGGCTGGTCCTCGGGTATGCCGAGCTCGGCCATGTCACCGCCCACGACGAGTTGTTCGCCCGGGACTCCCGGCGCTGGAACCGGTGGGGATCCGTCCCTCCGGACTGGCCGCTGCTGCCGTTCGTGGGGCACCGGCCCTCGGTGCTGTTCACCGAGGGGGCCGAGCACCAGCGGCGCGCGGGGGTGATCACCGAGGCGCTGGAGGCGGTCGACCAGTTCGAGCTGGCCCACGGCTGCCGCCGGATCGCGGAACTGCTCGTCGACGGCTTCGCCGGGTGCGGGGAGGCCGAGTTGATGGCCCGTTACGCACACGCCCTGCCGATGCGGGCGGCGATCCGGATGTGCGGGTTGCCCGACCGGGGTCCGGACGCCGAGGAGCTGGTGCGCGACCTGGGAGTCTCGCTGGACGTCGGGGAGGGCGACGACCCGGTCGGCGCCTACGCCCGGGTGCAGGCGCGGATCCAGCGGCTGGTGCAGGACAAGCGCGCCGCTCCCGGCCCGGACGTGGCCTCCCGGATGCTGGCGCATCCCGCCGCGCTGACGGACGAGCAGATCGTGCAGGACCTGATCGCGTTGATCGCCGGGGCCCAGCAGCCGACCGGGAACTGGATCGGCAACACCCTGCGGCTGCTGCTGACCGACGACCGGTTCGCGCTGCGGGTGTCCGGCGGGCGGCTGAGCGTGGGGCAGGCGCTCAACGAGGTGCTGTGGCTGGACACCCCCATACAGAACTTCATCGGCAGGTGGGCGGTGCGGGACACCACGCTCGCGGGGCGGCGCATCCGGGCGGGCGACTGCCTGGTGCTGGGGCTGGCGGCGGCCAACACGGACCCGGGGATCTGGCCGGACGGCCGTGTCGGGGCGGAGAACGCGGCGCACCTGTCCTTCGGCAACGGCGAGCACCGCTGCCCCTACCCGGCTCCGCTGCTGGCCGACGTGATGGCGCGCACCGCGGTGGAGACGCTGCTCGAGCGGCTGCCGGACGTGGTGCTGGCCGTGGAGCCGGAGCAGTTGGCGTGGCGGCCCTCGGTGTGGATGCGGGGGCCCACGGAGCTGCCGGTGCGCTTCACCCCCGTGGCGGGGTAGCCGCACCCCGGCGGGCGGGGGGCGCCGCGCGGGGCCGGACGGCCGGACGGCACGGGCGGGGGCGCCCCGGTGGTCGGGGCGCCCCCGCCGTCCCCTACCGTGCGGTGGGCGCGGCGGGACGGCCCGGCGCAACGATCACCCGAGGAGAGGCAGATGACGGAGCGCGCACTGGTGGCGGAAGTGGGCGGCAGCAGGCCCCGGGTCGACGAGGGGGCGTTCACCGCGCCCGGTTCGGTGGTACTGGGGGACGTGGTGCTGGCGGCGGGCGCGAGCGTCTGGTACCACAGCGTCCTGCGGGCGGACATGGGCCCCATCACGGTGGGCGCGGACAGCAACATCCAGGACAACTGCACGGTGCACACGGACCCCGGGTTCCCCGTCGTCGTCGGCGAGCGGGTCTCGGTGGGCCACAACGCGGTGCTGCACGGCTGCACCGTGGAGGACGAAGTACTGGTCGGGATGGGTGCGACGGTGCTCAACGGGGCGCGGATCGGGGCGGGTTCGCTGGTCGCCGCGCAGGCGCTGGTGCCGCAGGGCATGCAGGTCCCGCCGGGGTCGCTGGTGGCAGGGGTCCCGGCGAAGGTCCGGCGCGAGCTCACGGAGGAGGAGCGCGAGGGCATCCGGGTGAACGCGGCCGCGTACCTGGAACTCGCCTCGCAGCACCGCGCGGCGCTGGGCGGCTGAGCCGGGCAGGGGCCCGGCGGCCGGGGCCGCCGCACGGGACGCGAGCTTCCGGTGCGGCGGCAGCGGGACGGTGGCTCAGCCGTTCGGGCGCAGCGTCCAGACGATGTCCATCTCGCCGGTGACGGCGCCGTCCTCGCGGGTGATGGCGACGTTCACCGGGAACTCGGGGCGCTCGCCCGCGTCCAGTTCCGCGACGACGTCGGCGGCGGGCCGGCCGAGGGTGGCCGTGGCGGTGACGACGCCCCGGGCGATCTTCCTGAAGTCGATCCGCGCGGTGGTGGGCAGCGGCACGGCCCGCGAGAGCTGGTCGCCGAAGGCGGCGAGCACGATGGCGCCGCTCGCGGACTCGGCCAGGGTGAACATGGCGCCGGCGTGCGGGCCCTGGACGTGGTTGTGGTACGCGGGCTGGTCGGGCAGCCGGAGCACGGCCCGTTCGGGGGTGGTCTCCAGGTACTCCAGGTTGAGGGTCTTCACCATGGGGACCGTGGCGGCGAGCAGCTCGCCCAGGGACTTCTCGTCTGCGCTCATGCGCCGCATGTTACCCACGAGTAGTCACCCTTGGCCACAGCCGTCCCCGGGTGGGCGCTGACGCACCGGAGGGGTCCCTCTATGGTTACTGGCCATGTGGCCAGGACAGCAGCCGCCCGGGGGCGAGCAGAACCCGCAGGACCAGAACCCGTACCAGCAGCCGGGGTACCAGCAGCCGAACCCCTACCAGCAGCCGGGGTACCAGCAGCCGAATCCCTACCAGCAGCCGACCGCGCCCCAGTACGCGGTCCCGGGGCAGCCTCCGGGCGCGCCCGGGCCGGGGCGCGAGGACCGGCGCAGGACGACCCTGGTCGCGATCGCCGCGGCCACCGCGGTCGTCGCGGCGGCCGGGGTGACGGGCTACCTGGTGCTCGGCAAGGACGACGGCGGCGACTCGGGCAAGGGCGGCACCGCGGCCGCGTCCCCCTCGGCCTCCGCCTCCGAGGAGGGGGGCGGGTCGGCTTCCCCGGCCCCCGCGGACAACCCGCGCGCCGGGGGCGAGGCGAAGCCCGTGATCGAGGGATGGAAGGTCGTCACCAACCCCAAGCACGGCACGCGCTTCGACGTCCCGCAGGACTGGGAGGTGGCCGGCAGCGGCCTGGCCTCTGGCTTCGAGGACGAGAAGAAGGGCGACGGCTCGCCCGCGGTGATGATGACCGCGCCCGCCTTCCTCAAGAGCAGCTGGTGCGAGTTCGACTCGGACAAGGACGGCAAGGTCGAGGACTGGAGCCTGAGCGGTACCGGTTCCAAGGGCGGAAAGGGCGCCAAGAACACGGCCGAGGCGGCCTACAACGAGGCGGGCAACTGGGTGTGGGCGGCCTACGCCCAGACCGACCCGAAGAAGGTGAAGATCACCAAGGCGGTGGACTACACGACCTCCTCCGGCCTGAAGGGCAGCATGTCCAAGGCGACCGCCACCGGTGTCACCAAGGCGCACAAGTGCGAGACGGACGGGAAGGCCGTCGCCTTCTCCTTCAAGGACCCGAACGGCGACTTCAAGTCCTGGGTGCTCTACGCGGCCGCGGGGGTCGAGGACGAGCTGGACGACGCGACGATCGAGAAGATCATGAGTTCGGTGCGCCTGGCGGAGCCCACCCCGGCCTCCTGACCGCGGGACCGCTCCGCGCCGGGTGCCGGCGCGCCCCGCCCGGGCGGGGTGCGCCGGCACCCGGCTCCCACCCGGTCCGCCGGCCCCGGAGGCCGGCCGTCAGCGCAGGGTGAACGCTCCGCCCGGCGGCTCGGGCGAGTCCGTCGCCTCCTCGTCAAAGACCGGGCGGGCATCGCCGGTCAGGCGCCGCAGCGCGGGCCCGTGCTCGACACGGGCCGGGAAGGCGTCCGCCGCGGCCCGCCGGGCCATTGCGGCGGTGTCCAGCGGTGCCCGGGAGGCCACGAGCACGGCGTTGCCGAAGCGGCGGCCGCGCAGCACCGAGGGCTCGGCGATCAGTGCCAGCTCGGTGAAGACCGCGGCGAAGGTGGCCAGCTGGGAGCGGAGGAAGGCGAAGGGCGCCCCGTCCGCCAGGTTGGCCGCGTACACCCCGCGCGGCCGCAGCACGCGGCGCACCTCCCGCGCGTACTCCACGGAGGTGACCCGGGCGGGCACGCGGGCGCCGCCGAAGACGTCGGCGACCACGGCGTCGGCGCTCCCCGAGGGCCGCGACTCCAGGTGGGCACGGGCGTCCGCGGTGTGCACCGCGACCCCGGAGCCGGGGGGCAGCGGCAGCACGTCGGCGACCAGCTCGTTCAGCCGTCCGTCCCACTCGGCCACGTCCTGGTGGGAGCCGGGGCGCACCGCCGCGATCCAGCGGGGCAGGCTCAGCCCCCCGCCGCCCAGGTGCAGCACGTCGAGCGGCTCCCCCTCCTCGGCCGCGCAGTCCACCGCGTGGGCGAGTCTGCGGGCGTACTCGAACTCCAGGTGGAGCGGGTCGTCGAGGTCGACGTAGGACTGCGGGGAGCCGTCGAGCGTCAGCAGCCAGGCCCGCGCACGGTCCACGTCGGGCAGCAGTCTCGCGGTACCGCCGTCGACGGTGCGCAGCACGGGGATCGGGTCGTTCACGGACAGCATTCTGCCGGGCGGCCCCGGCCGCGGGAGCGGGCGGTCCCCGGGAGGACCGCCCGCCCGCGCCGTTCGCGGGCGCGCCGCCGGCGCTCAGGCCAGCGCCGTGACCGTCCCCGCACCGACGGTGCGCCCGCCCTCGCGGACGGCGAAGCCCAGACCGGGCTCCAGCGGGACCTCCCGCCCGAGCTCGACCGTCATCTCCACGGTCTCCCCGGGGTGTGCCGGGCCCTCCCCCGCGAGCTGCACGTCACCGACGACGTCCGCGGTCCGCAGGTAGAACTGCGGCCGGTACCCGGAGGAGACCGGTGTACGGCGCCCGCCCTCCCGTGTGGAGAGCAGGTGGACCCGTGCCGTGAAGCGCCGCGCGGGCTGCACGCTGCCGGGTGCCACCACCACGTGGCCGCGGCGGACCGCGTCCCGGGGCAGCCCCCGCAGCAGCAGCGCCACGTTGTCGCCCGCCTCGGCGGAGTCCATCGGCCTGCCGAAGGTCTCCAGCCCCGTCACCACCGTCTCCGCGTCGGCGCCGAGCACCTGCACCCGGTCCCCGACGGACACGGTGCCCCGCTCCACCGCGCCCGTGACCACGGTCCCGCGGCCGGTGATGGTGAGCACGTTCTCCACCGGGAGCAGGAAGGGCGCGTCGGTGTACCGGACGGGCAGGGGGACGTAGGTGTCCACGGCGTCGAGCAGCGCCTCGACCGCGGCCGTCCAGCGGGGGTCGCCCTCGAGGGCGCGCAGGCCGGAGACCCGGACCACGGGTGCGGCGTCGCCCCCGTAGCCGTGCGCGGTCAGCAGTTCGCGGACCTCCAGCTCCACGAGCTCGGTGAGCTCCTCGTCGCCCGCATCCGCCTTGTTGAGCGCCACCACGATGTGGTCCACGCCCACCTGCCGGGCGAGCAGCACGTGCTCGGCCGTCTGGGGCATGACCCCGTCGAGCGCCGACACCACCAGGATCGCGCCGTCCAGTTGGGCGGCGCCGGTGACCATGTTCTTCACGTAGTCGGCGTGGCCCGGCATGTCGACGTGCGCGTAGTGCCGGGTGCCGGTCTCGTACTCGACGTGCGCGAGGTCGATCGTGATGCCGCGGCGCGCCTCCTCCGGGGCGCGGTCGATGCGGTCGAGGGCGACATAGGAGGTGGTGCCGCCGGAGCGCTCGCTGAGCACCTTGGTGATGGCGGCGGTCAGGGTGGTCTTGCCGTGGTCGACGTGTCCCATGGTGCCGATGTTGAGGTGCGGCTTGGTGCGCACGAATGGCGTCTTGGCCATGACTGGTCTGCTGTTCCCTTCCGGAACCGGATGCCGTGGGGACCCCTGGGGCCTGCCGACCCTCCCCCTGCGGGGTCCACGGGACTGTCCGGGAAGGGTCAGCTTCGGGCGCCGTCGAGGGCCGCGGCTGCCGCGGCCGCGGCCGCCGCCGGGAACACGGCAGCCTTCGGCGCGTCCGCGACGGCGGACGGCGCTGCGGGGAAGGCGTGCCGGACCATGCCCCGATGGTCCCGGAGGGCGGGGCGCCGCGTCGACCGGTTTTCCGGGTGCTCCCCGCCGTGCCGGGACGGTGGCGGGCGCGATGCCGGGACGGTGGCGGGCGCGATGGGGTGCACCTCACGGCGGCCCGGTCCCCCCGTCCGCTACGCTCCCCGAATGCTCGCCCCCGTCCTCCGCGCCCCCTCCGGCCCGTCCGGCCCGGCCGCCCGCACGGCCAGGGTGCTGTCCTCCCCCTGGTCCCGGTTGTCGGTGCTCCTGGCGCTGCTCGCCGCGGCCGCGGCGGCGGTGGTGGTGTACGAGCCGCAGCACCTGCTCTCCTCGGGATGGCCGCTCCGGGTCGCGGGCCCGGCGGCCGTCGCGCTGTACGCCGCGGGGTACGGCGTGTGTGCCGCCGCCTTCGTGCCCCGGCCGGTGCTGAACCTCGCCGCGGGTGCCCTGTTCGGGTCGCAGGCGGGGCTGGTGGCGGCGCTCGGCGGGACGGTCCTCGGCGCCGGCATCGCCTTCACCCTGGGACGCGTGCTGGGCCGGGACGCCCTGCGGCCGCTGCTGCGGGGACGGCTGATACACGCGGCGGACGGGCAGCTGAGCCGCCACGGCTTCCGCTCGATGCTGGCCGTCCGCCTCTTCCCCGGGGTGCCCTTCGCGGCGGCCAACTACTGCGCGGCCGTCTCCCGGATGGGCTACGCCCCCTTCCTGCTGGCAACGGGCCTCGGCTCGATCCCGAACACCGCCGCCTACGTGGTGGCGGGGAGCCGGGCGGGGTCCCCCGACTCGCCGGTGTTCCTCGTCGCCCTCGGCTTCATCATGGCCTCGGGCGCGGTGGCCGCGGTGGTCGCCTGGCGCAGGCGCCACCGGCTGGCGTCCGGCTGAACCAGGGGGAGCCCGCTCGGCGGGGGCCCGCGGGAGGGCCCGTCATTTCGGGGCGCTACGCTGCCCCCGACCGGTGCACCCCGCGCGCGTCGAGGGGCCCTGAGGGGTGCGCCCGACCACCCGTCGGACACGTCAGCGAAGGGTCCGTATGACCACCGTGGAGCGCGCCTGCCCGTGACCAGGCCGGTGCGGGCCCTCCGGGGCCCCGGCAGCGGCGACCGATACCTCAGCAGCGCCGGTCCGTGCGTCCGCCGGACCGCCCGTGATCCCTTTGGGTGGCACAGCTTTCCATGTCTTGGTTCGAATCATTCATCCTCGGGCTCGTCCAGGGGCTGACCGAGTTCCTGCCGATCTCCTCCAGCGCCCATCTGCGGCTGACCGCCGCGTTCGCGGGGTGGCACGACCCGGGTGCCGCGTTCACCGCGATCACCCAGATCGGCACGGAGACCGCCGTGCTGATCTACTTCCGCAAGGACATCGGCCGGATCCTGTCCGCCTGGACGCGCTCGCTCACCGACAAGGCGATGCGGCAGGACCACGACGCCCAGGTGGGGTGGCTGGTCATCGTCGGCTCCATCCCGATCGGTGTGCTCGGGGTGACGCTCAAGGACCAGATCGAGGGCCCCTTCCGTGATCTGCGCCTGATCGCCACCACGCTGATCGTGATGGGCATCGTGCTCGGCGTCGCGGACCGCCTGGCCGCACGTGACGAGGCGGGCGGGCGCCACCGCGCCGTGCGCGAGCGCAAGACCCTGCGGAACCTCAGCGTGCGCGACGGCCTCGTCTACGGGATGTGCCAGGCGATGGCGCTGATCCCCGGCGTCTCCCGCTCCGGTGCGACGATCAGCGGCGGCCTGCTCATGGGCTACACCCGCGAGTCGGCGGCGCGGTACTCCTTCCTGCTCGCGATCCCCGCCGTGCTGGCCTCCGGCGTCTACGAGCTGAAGGACGCCACCGAGGGCCACGTCTCCTGGGGCCCGACGATCTTCGCGACCGTGGTCGCCTTCGGTGTGGGCTACGCGGTGATCGCGTGGTTCATGAAGTTCATCACCACGAAGTCCTTCATGCCCTTCGTGATCTACCGGATCGTGCTCGGTCTGGCGCTGTACATCCTGGTGGGCACGGACGTGCTGAGCCCGCACGCGGGCGAGTCCGGGGACTGACGGAGCGGGCCGTACAGGTGGCGCGATCCAGCGTTTCCTCGCGCCTGATGGCAGCACCACGTCGTGATCATCTCCCGAGGGGCGCACCGAGGACTTCCAGCGGGGCGCGATCGGGCGCATCGGCTCCTCGGGCAGGACGGTCACCGCCGTCGCCCGGGAGCTCGGGATCAGCTCAGAGTCCCTGTGCTGCTGGTACCGCCGGGCCATGACGGAACGGGGCGAGGCAAGTCCGGTGAGCTGAACAGCGCCGAGGCGGTCCGTGGTGCGGGGGGAGACGGTGAGTCGTCGGGCGACACCGAGATGATCACCGGCGTCCGGCGCGTCGGGCCCGCACGGGCCGAGTGAGAGTTCCGGTCGCTCGACTACGCTGACACCAGCGTTGGGCCCGTGTCCGCGATCCGGGATGAAGGCCCCTGACCTCTTCGAGGCGCCTGGAGGAAGCCGTGACCGCCGAACTCCCCGACTGGATGATCCCGCCCAGGATCAGCGGCTGGGAAGCCGATGACCTCGACCGCCTCACCCAGGCACCGCGGCACACCGAACTCATCGACGGAGCCCTGATCTTCATGATGTCGCCGCAGCGGTCCTGGCACGCCCGGCTGGTGGAGAACCTGACCTTCGCCCTGCGCCAGGCCGCCCCCGACGGGTTCGACGCCGAGCGTGAGATGACCGTCCGGCTCGACAAGAAGAGCCGCCCCGAGCCCGACCTCCTGCTCACCACCGCCTCCTACGACCCCGACCGGACCTGGTACGCGCCTGAGGACGTCGCCCTGGTCATCGAGGTCGTCTCGGAGGAGTCGGCGGACCGCGACCGCTCCCTGAAGCCCTTCAAGTACGCACAGGCGAAAATCCCCCACTTCTGGCGCGTCGAGGACGAGGCCGGCGCCCCCACCGTCCACACCTACGAACTCGACGTCATGACGAGCAGCTACGTGGCCACCGGCATCCACCGCAACCGGTTGAAGGTCTCCGTCCCCATCCCCCTCGACATCGACCTCGACAGCCTCGTGCCCTGAACTCTCTGCCGGACGCCGGGCCACGGCTCCACGAGCTGCGAGCCGCCTCACGCCCCCACAAGGACGAAGGCCAACGGTACGCGGGGCTCGCAGCGGCCGGTCACTTCGAGCGGCGCGGCGTAGGCACGGGCCGGGGTGCCGGCGAGCGGGAGGCGGTCGGGGTCGTAGGCGGCGCGTACGAGGCGGTCGGTTCACCCGGCGGCGGGGCGCCGCCGAACCCCTCGTACCGTCCCAGGTGGCCCGGCTGCTGCTGGTCGAACGGCGGGGATCGGTCATCACCGTGTACGCAGGCTCGTGGTGTACGCACGGCCTGCCGTAGAGGAACTCGATGTCCGCCGAGTCTCCCGTCATCTACCGGCGTGCTCGGTCCGGCCCTGTACGTCCTGGTGGGCACGGACGTGCTGAGCCCGCACGCGGGCGAGTCCGGGGACTGACGGAGCGGGCCAGAGCGCTGCTCCGGCCCGTTTCCGGGTGCGCCCCCCGGGGCCGGGCACCCCCTGCGCACACGCCTCCCCCACCACACGGTCACGAATCCGTCACCAAGAGGGACTTCGCCTCACCGGGGACGGGGCGGCGGGCTACGTTCGTGCCTCCACACACCCGTCCCCCGGGGGGCCACATGTCCTGGAACCAGCCCGTTCCGCCTCCTTACCAGCCGCCCGCACCCCCCGCGCCGCCCCGGCCCGGCTGGACGCGCAAGCGGGTGCTCCTGCCGTCGGCGTTCGCGGTCCTCCTCCTCGGCGCGGCCATCGGCTCCTCCGGTGACGGAGGGAGCGGCGGGGAGACGAAGGTCGCCGCGGCCGGCGCCCAGGCGGCGCCGACGGTCACGGCCACCGCCACGGTCACCGCGCCCCCGGAGCCCGCGGTCACGCGGACCGTGACGGCGGAGCCGGAACCCGCCCCCACCGTCACCGAGACCGTCCGGGTCACGGTGACGGTGGGCGGTTCCGGCGGGGGCGGATCCGGTGCGGTCGAGGGGGAGGACGGCGGCGGCTCGGTCTCCTACGCCAACTGCTCCGCGGCGCGCGCCGCGGGGGCCGCGCCGGTGCGCGCCGGCGATCCCGGCTACGGGCGCCATCTGGACCGCGACGGCGACGGGGTGGGCTGCGAGTAGTCGTGATACGGCCGCGAGGCGGTGCCCCCCGGTCATCCGGGGCCGGTGCCGCGCATGACATGCATCACTTCGCGATCATGCGGAATCCGCGTCCGGTGCCCGCAGCGGCGGGGTAGCCCCCCGCGTCTGCGCTGGTCGGAGGGCCCTCGGGGAGGGCGGTCGCGGCCCGGTGGCATGCCGGGGGCGGGGACGCGGCCGCCGGGGCGCCCGGGGGCGAGGCCGTAATCTGGGCCCATGTCCCCGTCTCGTACCGACCCCGCCGCCACCGTCCGCGCCATGACCGCCGCCGAGTTGAACGCCCGGATCCGCGAGCTGTGGCTGGACGGGGAGCTGCCCGAGGCGCGTCGGTCGGAGTACGAGGCCCTGGTCCTGGAGTGGGCGGCGGCCACCCGCGCGGACGTGGGGCCCGCGGCCTGAGCCGAGGGCCGCCCGCGGTCCACCCGGTGGGCCGGAAGGGCCCCGGCGCTCGGCTAGCCTGGTGCCCACGATGAACCGTCTGACCACGTCATGGGGCTCCTTCGAGCTCGCCCGCCACCCGCAGGACCCGCGCGACACACTCCGCGCCTGGGACGCCGCCGACGAGTACCTGCTGCGCCGCCTGCACGGCGAGGTCGAGGGCCCGGCGGTCCCGCTGTCGGGCACGGTCGCCGTCCTCGGCGACCGCTGGGGTGCACTGTCCGTCTCGCTGGCCGGGCACCACCCCGTGGTCCAGATCACCGACTCCTGGCTCGGTCAGCGGGCGACCCTGGACAACCTCGCCCGCAACGGCGTCGACCCCGACGCGGTCCGCCTGCTGACCAGCCGGGACACCCCTCCGGAGCGGATCGACGTACTCCTCGTCCGTGTCCCCAAGACGCTCTCCCTGCTCCAGGACCAGCTCCACCGGCTGGCGCCCGCCCTGCACGAGGGCACGGTGGTGCTGGGCACCGGCATGGTCCGGGAGATCCACACCTCGACGCTGCGCCTGTTCGAGCGGCTGATCGGGCCGACGCGGACCTCCCTCGCCGTGAAGAAGGCGCGGCTGGTGTCCGCCGTCCCCGCCCCGCGGCAGACGGCCGAGGCGAACCCCTGGCCGCTGCGGTACGACCTCCCCGAGGGGATCGGCCCCCTGTCGGGGCGGCCGGTGACCAACCACGCGGGGGTCTTCTGCGCGGACCGGCTCGACATCGGCACCCGGTTCCTGCTGGGGCACCTGCCCGCGCGGAGCGGACCCGAGCACGTGGTGGACCTCGGCTGCGGGAACGGGGTGGTCGGCACCGCCGCCGCACTGGCCAACCCCGCAGCCAGGGTGACCTTCGCCGACGAGTCCTTCTCCGCACTGGCCTCGGCGCGGGCCACCTTCCGCGAGAACGTTCCCGGCGGGGAGGCGGAGTTCGTCGCGGGCGACGCGCTGTCCGCGCTGGAGGACGCCTCGGCGGACCTGGTGCTCACCAATCCGCCGTTCCACTCCCACCAGGCGACCACCGACGCCACCGCCCGCCGGATGTTCGCGGACGCCCGGCGGGTGCTGCGGCCGGGCGGGGAGCTGTGGGTCGTGGGCAATCGGCACCTGGGCTACCACGTGCGGCTGCGCCGCCTGTTCGGGTCCTGCGAGGTGGTGGCGGGCGAGCCCAGGTTCGTGGTGCTGCGGGCCGTGCGCCGGGGCGGCCGCTGACCGCCCGTCGCACCCCTTTTCCCCGGGGCGGGACGGGCGGGTCGTGAGGTGTCGTCAGGAGCCCTCGGGCCAGTCGGCGTAGCGGATGCGGGCGATCTCCCGCACCTCGCCCACGGTCCCCCACTCGTCCTTCCCGAGCCGGGACAGCGGTGCGAGCCGGGTGATCTCCGGGTGGCCGTCGGCGAGGACCGACTCCTGGACGGCGGCGTGCACCACCCGCCCGAACACGACGGTGGAGTCACCGAGGCGCACGGTGCTGTGCAGCACGCACTCCAGGGCGACCGGGGAGGCGGCCACCCGCGGCGGCTTGACGCGCAGGCTGGGCTCCCGGGCGACGCCCACCGCGTCGAACTCGCCGACACCGCGGGGGAAGTCCGTGGCCGTGGCGTTGACCTGCTCGACGAGCGGTTCGGGTGCGAGGTTGACGACGAACTCGCCGGTCTCCTCGACGTTGTTCAGCGAGTCCTTGCGGCCGACGGAGGTGAACTGCACGATCGGCGGGGCCACGCACGCGATGGTGAAGAAGGAGTGCGGGGCGAGGTTGTCCGTCCCGTCGGGGGACGTGGTGGAGATCCAGGCGATCGGGCGGGGGACGACGGTCGCCGTGAGCAGGCGGTAGAACGTGTCCCGGCCGCAGGCGGCCGGGTCGAGGTCGATGCGCATGGTGCCAGTATCGCGCCGGTGCGCGGGCGCCCTCGACGCGGCGCAGGGCGGCGCGGGGCGGGGCGGCGCGGGGCGGGGCTGCGCGGGGCGGCGCGGGCCCGTCCGGTACCGGGTGCCCCGGGCGGAGGGCGGCCCGTGGCACGGGAGCGCCGGGGTGGTGCGCGTGCGGCACGGGTGGTGCGCTGGGCCGGGGCGCCACGGCGGCGCACACTGGTGCCCCCGTGCCCCACACTGGTGGGTGAGGAGCCGCAGATGCGCAAGCCGCATGTCCCCCGGGGCCCGTTCGCCTCGCGCCGTCCGTCCTCCCGCCCGGTGGGGCGGGGAGGTCCGGCCGTGCGCCGCTCCGGGAGCCGCACCCCGTGGGCACGGGCCGCTGGCGCGGTGGCCGCCGGCGCCCTGCCGGCCCTGGCCTTCCCCGAACCCTCGCTGTGGTGGTTCGCCTTCGTGGCGCTGGTGCCCTGGCTGCTGCTGCTGCGCACCGCCGGATCCGCACGCCGGGCGCTGGCCGAGGGCTGGCTCGGCGGGGTCGGCTTCATGGTCGCGGTGCACCACTGGCTGTTCCCGAGCCTCCATGTCTTCCTGCTGGTGCTGGCCGCGCTGCTGGGGCTGCTGTGGGCGCCCTGGGGCTGGCTGGTGCGGTCGGTGGCCGGCGGGCCGCCGACGGCGGCAAGGGCGCTGGCGGCGCTGGTCCTGGTGCCCTCGGGGTGGCTGGTGATCGAGCTCGTGCGCTCCTGGCAGGGGCTCGGGGGGCCGTGGGGGCTGCTCGGCGCTTCGCAGTGGCAGGTCGGCCCGGCGCTGCGGATCGCCTCCGTGGGCGGGGTGTGGCTGGTGAGCCTGCTGGTGGTGGCGGTCAACACGGCCGTGGCCCTGCTGGTGGCCGTGCCCCGGGTCAGGGTCCCGGTGGTCGCCGCGGCGGTGGCGGGTGCGGCGGCCGTGGCGGCGGTCTCGGCGTGGGCGCCGGGGCCGCGCGCCGGCGGCGGGCTGCGGGTGCTGGTCGTCCAGCCGGGCGTGGTGGGCGGCCCCGACAGCGTGGAGCGCCGCTTCGACCTGGGCGAGCGGCTCACCCTCGGGGCGCTGGAGCGCGACGCGGCTCCCGGGCTGGTGGTCTGGGGCGAGAGCAGCGTGGGCGCCGACCTCCGGGACCGCCCCGATCTGGCGGAGCGCCTGGCGGCACTGGCCCGCCGGGCGGGTGCGCCGCTGCTGGTGAACGTGGACGCGCGCAGCGCCGGGCCCGCGGGCGCTGCGGCGGGGATCCACAAGAGCGCCGTCCTGGTGGGACCCGACGGCCCCACCGGTGACCGGTACGACAAGATGCGGCTGGTGCCGTTCGGCGAGTACGTGCCGGCCCGTGGGCTGCTGGGGTGGGCGACCTCGGTCGGCAGGGCGGCGGGCGAGGACCGGCTCCGGGGCGACTCGCCCGTGGTGATGACCCTGCCGGACGGCCCGGACGCGGGGGCGCGGATCGGGCCCCTGGTGTGCTTCGAGTCCGCTTTCCCGGACATGAGCCGACGTCTGGTGAGGGACGGGGCCGACCTGCTGGTCGCGCAGTCGGCGACGTCCTCCTTCCAGGGCAGCTGGGCTCCCGGGCAGCACGCCTCGCTGGCGGCGCTGCGGGCGGCGGAGAGCGGCCGCCCGGTGGTCCACGCGACGCTCACGGGCGTCAGCGCCGTGTTCGGGCCGACGGGGCTCCCGGTGGGCGCCCCGCTCGGCACCGACACCGTCGGCACGGCCGTCTACGAGGTGCCGGGCGCGACGGGGACGACGCTGTTCGTGCGGTTCGGGGAGTGGCCGGTGTGGGGCGCGCTCGCCGCGCTCGCCGTCGCGGCGGCGGCCTCGGCGGCGCGGGTCAGGCGCCGGTCTGCTCCAGGGCGCGCAGCACGACGTCCTCGCACAGCTCGTGCGTCCGCAGGGCGTCCTGCGCGCTGAGGGTGCGCCGGTCCCGGACGGCGTCGAGGAAGGTGAGCACGGCCTGCTCGATGCCGCGCTGCCGGGCGACGGGGACCCAGTCGCCGCGGCGGCGCAGGCTGGGCTGGCCCTTGTGGTCGACGATGTCGGCGAGGTTGCGCACCTCGCGCTTGGAGTCCTGTCCGGAGACCTCCAGGATCTCCTCGGCGGAGCCGCTCATCCGGTTCATGGTGCCGATGGCGGTGAAGCCGTCGCCGGACAGCTGGAGGACGACGTGGTGCATCAGCCCGTCGACGACGCGGGCGCGCACGTCGGTGTGCTCGACGGGGCCCGGGGCCAGGAAGCGCAGGGTGTCCACGACGTGGATGAAGTCGTCCAGGACCAGGGTGCGCGGGTCCTCCGGCAGGCCGACGCGGTTCTTCTGCATCAGCACGAGGTCGCGGGGGTGCTCCAGGCACTGGGCGTAGGCGGGGGCGTGCCGGCGGTTGAAGCCGACGGCGAGGCTGGTGCCCCGGGCCTCGGCGAGTGCGACCAGGCGCCGCGAGTCGGCGAGTTCGTAGGCGAGGGGCTTGTCGACGTAGGTCGCGATGCCCGCGTCGAGCAGCCGGGTGACGAGTGCGGCGTGCGCGGCGGTGGAGGCGTGGACGAAGACCGCGTCGACGTCCGCGGCGATCAGGGCGTCGAGTTCGGTGTGGCGCCGGGCGGCGGGGACGTGGTGGACGTCGGCCACGCGGGCGAGCGTCGCGGGGGTGCGCGTCTGGAGGTGGAGCTCGACGCCCGGAAGGGTGCTGAGCACCGGGAGGTACGCCTTCTGCGCGATGTCGCCGAGACCGATGCAGCCGACCTTCACCGGTGGTTCTCCTTCGCTGCCGCCGCAGTCGCCCGGCCGCCCCGGCGTGCGGCCGGCGGCGGGGCCCGGGCGCTGTGCTTCGTGTGCCGGGTGGTGTTCATGCTGCGGGGCCTCTCGCGGGGAGAGGGCCCGCACGGGGCGGCCCGGCCGGTGGGGCCGCGGTCAGCGGCCCGCCGGGGGTTCGGGGACGTCCCCGTGTGCAGGTGCAGCATACGTCGGCGCCGGGGGCCGCCAGTCGGCGATGCCGTCGAAGGTGCGCAGCACGAGTTCGGGGCCGAACCGGGAGACCGTGGACACCAGCGCCTGCCGCAGGGCCACCGCGGGGGCGCTGCGCAGGGCCACGAGCCGGGTGGCGCGGGCCGAGCGGCGGACCACCGCGGTGGTGCGCGGCAGGCGCTCGGCGCTGTAGGCGGCCAGCCCGGGGCCGGTGCCCGCGCTCGGGGCCAGGTGGTGGGCGAGGACGACCGCGTCCTCGATGGCCTGGTTGCCGCCCTGCCCGAGGAAGGGCGTCATGGCGTGCGCGGCGTCGCCGAGGAGGGCGGTGCGCCCCCGGTGGTAGGCGGGGAGCGGCCGGATCATGTGGTGGACGTCGTGGCGCAGGACGCGGTCCGCGGACACGGCGTCGAGCAGGGCGGGGATCGGGTCGTGCCAGTCGCCGAACCTGCGCAGCAGCTCGGCCTTCTCGTCGGCGGCGCGGGCCCCGTCCGGGGCGGTGGCGGCGGCGTAGGCGTAGACCCGCCCGTCTCCGAGGGGCTGGCTCCCCCACAGCGACGCCGGGCCCCAGGACTCGTGGGGTGCGAACGGCCGCGCGGGGGCGGGGACCACGAAGCGCCAGGTGGTGAAGCCCGCGTGGACGGGTCCGGGGTGCTCGGGGAACAGGCCGGCGCGGGGGCGGACCGGATGCCGTCCGCGCCGACGACCAGGGCGGCCTCCAACTGGCCCCCGGGGGTGCGCACCCGGGCGAGCCGGCCGTCCGGGGTGCCGGGGTCGAGGAGTTCGCCGGGGCAGCCGGTGCGGACGGTGCCCTCCGGCAGGGTGCGGACGAGGTGGTCGACCAGGGCGGCGCGGTGGAGCAGGACGAGCGGCCCCCCGAAGCGCTCCGCCGCGGCGCGGGCGTCGGTGCGGGAGAGCCAGCGGCCGGCCGGGGTGCGCATGCCCCCCTCGCCCTGCCAGCTGGCGAGGGAGCGGATGGCGTCGCCGAGGCCCACGGTGTCGAGGGCGCGCTGCGCGTTGGGGGCGAGGACGATGCCCGCGCCGACGGGCTCCAGGTCCCGGGCCCGTTCCAGGACGGTGACGTGCCAGCCGCGGCGGCTGAGGGCGATGGCGGCGGTGAGGCCGCCGACCCCGCCGCCGATGACGACGGCGCGGCCGTCCGGTCCGGTTCCGGGCATGACTCCTCCACGGGGACTACACCTGTAGTGACCCCGGTAGGCTACTACAGGTGTAGTGAGGCGGGTAGGATCGGCTCCCATGACCGCAACCGCCGCCCACCGCACCACCGGCGGCTCCCGCTCCGAGCTGATCGCCGACACCGCCCTCGCCCTGCTGGCGGAGCGCGGGATGCGCGGCCTGACGCACCGCGCCGTCGACGAGGCGGCCGGCCTGCCGCAGGGGTCGACGTCCAACCAGGCGCGCACCCGCCTCGCCCTGCTCCAGGCGGCCGTGCGCCGGCTCGCCGAGCGGGAGGCCGCGGTGCTCGCCGTGGACGAGCTGCCGCCCGCGACGGGCGACCGCCCCGCACCGCTCGACGCGATGGCCCTCGCCGTCCACCGCTACCTCGCCGGCCACCACGCGTTGCTGGTCGCCCGCTACGAACTGGCCCTGGAGGCCGGGCGGCGCCCGGAGCTGCGGGAGTTCTACGACCGCGCGGGGGCCCGGTTCCGGGAGCCGCTGACGGCGATGCTGGCCGCCGCCGGGTCGACGGAACCGGAGCGCCACGCGCTGTCCCTGGTGTCCTGGTGCGAGGGGCTGATGCTGGCGTGCGCCATCGGCTCGTACCACCGGTCGGTGCCGAGCGAGGAGGAACTGCGTCGGGGGCTGGAGGAGTTGCTGCGCGGCATGCTGGGCGGCGACCCGCCCGGGGCCGCGCGGCCGTGACCCGCCCCGCGCACCCTCCCGGGGCGCACCGGCCGGGGGACCCGCCCGGGCCCGCGCACCGGGCGCCGCGAGCTGAGGAAGGGGAGTCGGGGAAGGGGAGTCGGGGGCCGGGGCGGGCGCCGCAAGCCCGGGGCGGGCGCCGCGAGCCGGGGCCGGGGCCGGGACGGCGAAACCCGCTCGCCGCCGGGCCGGGCACTGCGCGAGGATGGCGCCCATGACCACCGGGGACCGCAGCGAGCCCGCCACCACCGCCGGGGAGCGGCAGACGCTGGAGGGCTTTCTCGACTACCACCGCGCCACGCTGAGGGCGAAGTGCGCCGATCTGAGCGACGCCCAGCTGCGCACGGCGTCCGTGCCGCCGTCGACGCTGACGCTAATGGGCCTGGTGCGCCACCTCGCCGGTGTGGAGCGCTGGTGGTTCCGCATCGTCACCGCGGGCGAGGACCTCCCCACCCTCTACTACTCCGCCGAGGACCCCGACGGCGACTTCCGCACGACGGCGGGGACCACCTGGGGCGCCACCCTCGCCGACTGGGAGGCCGAGGTCGCGGCGGCCCGGGCGGTCACGGCGGCGCGCGGGCTCGAACAGCTCGGCGACGGAAGGCCCCACCGGGGGACGGCCGTCAGCCTCCGCTGGGTGCTCACCCACATGATCGAGGAGTACGCCCGCCACAACGGCCACGCCGACCTCCTGCGCGAGGCGATCGACGGCCGCACGGGAGAATGAGCCAGGCACCCGGGGGCGGCCGGATCCCGCGTCACCCGTGCGGACCAATCGCGGCCGGTACGGCACGGCAACACCCCGTACGCACAGCAGAGTTGCGCACGTGCAGCGAACGAGAACCACAGCGAGGGCCCTGGTCGGCCTGGCCGTCCTGGCGACGGCCGGGTGCGTCACCGTCGAGGCGCCGCGGAACCCGGGGCCCACCGCCCCGGTCGCCACGACCGGGGTTCCACCGGGACCGTCCGTCGAACCGCTGACCCTCCAGGGGCCGGCCCGGGAGGCCCTGGAGGCCGCCCTGCCCGACCCCGTGCCCTCACCCCCTCCCCCGCCCCGGAAGGCGCCACCGGCCGCGCCCTCCGGGCCCCCCGAGCCGCCGCCCGTGCGGGGGCCCGTACCGGTCCGGCCGCACACGCCCCGGCCCCCGGCGCCGCCGGAGCCCACCGCCGTGGACCTCGGCCGGCTCGCGGAGGGAGGGGCGGCCGAGGTGTGCGCGCTGGGACGCGAGTACGGCGGCTGGCTCCCGGACAGTCCGCAGGCGCACATCTGCGGCCGGGTCTACGGACAGGGGGGCGCGCGGTGAGCGGGCGCGGCCATGCCCGGGGACGGGCGCCGGACGGGCCGCGCGGAGCCGGCCCGGCACGGCGGACGAGGCCGCCCCGCACCCTCAGCCGGGGCCCAGCGCCCGGCCCAGCCGGGCGATCTCGGCCCGCACCCCGTGCCCGTACCCGTCGTCCGCCAGGGCACCCGTCGTCGCGCGCGCCCGGTCCAGGTGGTCCCTTGCGGCCTCCGGGCGCCGCAGTTTGAGGTAGTCGGCCGCGAGGCTGAGGTGGAGGGAGGGCCTCAGGACCCGCAGCGCGAGCGCCTGGCCGCGGCCGCCCCGCCCGTCCCCCTCGGCCAGCGCCAGGGCGCGCAGGTCCCAGGCCAGCTCGTCCTCCGGATCGTCCTGGGCGTCGGCCATGTAGTGGGCGAGGGTGCACCGGTGCAGGGCGTCGCACGAGTCCGCCGTCTCGGCCCACAGGGCGGCGAAGCGCTGCCGCGCCTCCTCCCGGTCGCCGACATGGAGCAGCATGACGGCCTGCCCGATCCGTGTCGGGGTGCCCCCGGGGCACGCCTGGTGCTCCTCCGTCACGTCGTCCTCCCGTTGCGCCACGCCAGTGCCGACGCACCGACGCTAGCCGCCGCGCGCGGCGACGGCCGTCAGGCACGTGGCCGGGTGCCCGGGGTGTGGGCCGGAGGTGTGACGTCAGCCGAGATCCGGGATGCGCCAGTCGATCGGGTCGTGGCCCTGGGCGGCGACGGCCTCGTTGATCCGGCCGAACGGCCGGGAGCCGAAGAACTTCTTGGCCGAGAGCGGTGAGGGGTGCGCCCCCTTGACCACCACGTGGCGGTTCTCGTCGATCAGCGGGAGCTTCTTCTGCGCGTAGTTGCCCCACAGCACGAACACGGCCGGGTCGGGGCGGGAGGCCACCGCCCGGATCACCGCGTCGGTGAACTTCTCCCAGCCCTTGCCCTTGTGCGAGTTCGCCTCGCCCGCGCGCACCGTGAGCACCGCGTTCAGCAGCAGGACGCCCTGCTCGGCCCAGGGCATGAGGTAGCCGTTGTCGGGCACCGGGTGCCCGAGCTCCGCCTGCATCTCCTTGTAGATGTTGCGCAGGGAGGGAGGCGTCCTGACACCCGGGCGGACGGAGAAGCACAGACCGTGGCCCTGCCCCTCCCCGTGGTAGGGGTCCTGGCCCAGGACGAGGACCTTCACCCGGTCGTAGGGGGTGGCCTCCAGGGCGGCGAAGACCTCCGCCCGCGGCGGGTACACCGGTCCGTTCGCCCGCTCCTTCTCGACGAACTCCATCAGCTCGGCGAAGTAGGGCTTGCTCAGCTCCTCGCCGAGGACGTCGCGCCAGGACTCGGGCAGCAGCTTGTCGGTCTCGGTGTCGGTCACGTCAACAACCTCCGTAGGGCGGGCGGTTCCGCGATCCGGGGAACCGTGATCACAGAACCTACCCGCCCTCACTGACAACCGGTGGTCACCAGCTCTTCTTGCGGTACAGCTCCCACATCTGCATGACGGTCTGCGGGTCGAGGGCGCGCTCGCCGCCGCCGATCTCCTCGTTGGCCGCCACGTACAGCTTGCCCTGCCACAGCGGCAGCAGCCGGACGTCGTCCACCAGGATCTCCTGGGCCCGCTCGAACTGACCGGTCACCGCGCCGCGGTCGCTCTCCCGGCGGGACTGCGGCAGCAGCTGCTCGGTGATCTCGGGGCTCTCGTACGGGGTACCGAGCACGTTCTTGGCGCCCACGAACGGGGCGATGAAGTTGTCCGGGTCCGGGAAGTCGGGGAACCAGCCTCGGCCGAAGACGGGGTAGTCGCCGCTCTGGTAGCCCTCCTGGAACTCCGCCCACGGCTTGCCCTGCAGGGTGATCCGGAACAGCCCGGTCTCCTCCAGCTGCCGCTTGATCTCGGCGAACTCAGGAGCGGTCGAGGATCCGTAGCGGTCGGTGGTGTACCAGAACTTCAGGGAGACCGGGGTGTCGATCCCGGCGTCGTCGAGGATCTCCTCGGCCTTGGCCGCGTCGGGGTCGCCGAAGCGGTCGTAGAACTCGGTGGTGTGCCCGGCGATGCCCTTGGGGACCATGGAGTACAGCGGCTCGGCGGTGCCGCGGTAGACCTTCTGCACCAGCTCGCCCCGGTCGACGGTCTGGGCGATCGCGCGGCGGACGGCCAGCTTCCCGGCGTTCGGGTCGTCCGGGTTGAAGACCAGGTAGCGGATGTCCGCGCCGACGGTCTCCACGAGCTGCAGGTGGTCGTTCTCCGGGCGCTTCTCCTGGAGCTCGACGACCTCCTCGGCGGTCAGACCGCGGTTGATCGCGTCGATCGTCCGGTCCTTGAGCGCCTGCATCATGACGTCCGAGTCCTGGTAGTACCGGATCGTCACCTGGTCGTTCTTGATCTTCGCGAAGCCCTTGTAGTCCGCGAAGCGGGTCATCTCGGCGCTCTCGCTCGCGGTGTACGAGTCCAGCGCGTACGGCCCGGAGCCGGTGAGCTTGCCGTCCTCGCGCAGCGCGTCGGCCGGGTACTCGGACGGCGGGACGATCGACATGGCCGGCGTCGCGAGGATGAAGGGGAAGGTGGCGTCGGCGGAGGTCAGCCGGAAGGTCACCGTGTCCTCGCCGGTGGTGCTGACCGACTCCAGGGAGCCGAGCAGACCGTTGGGGCCGCCCTCGGCGTCGATCGTCCGGATGCGGTCGATCGAGTGCTTGACGGCCGCGGCGTCCAGCTTGTCCCCGTTGGTGAACTTCAGGCCCGGGCGCAGCTTGCACTCGAAGACCGTGTTCGTGGCGTCGGGGAAGCGGCAGGACTCGGCGGCGTCCGGCTTCGGGGTGGTGGAGCCCGTCGGGAAGCTGAGCAGGGTCTGGAAGACGTTGCGGTAGAGCTCCCACGACCCGTCCCAGGCGGCCGCAGGATCGAGCGTGCTCGGCTCACTGGTGGTGCCGACGGTGATCTTCTGCTCTGCGTCGCCGTCGTCACCCGAGATCAGGCCGCATCCTGCCAGCAGGGATATGGACGCTAGGGCTGCAGTCGCCTGCAGACAGGTCCGGTAGAACACGTGCACGCTCCTCGTTCGACCCACGGTCGGCGAACCATACCGCAGCGCCCCGCCGGCACATGGAGAGGTCCCGGCGGGGCACTTGCATCATCCAGGTACAAACCGCCGCAAGGCGGTCCGATGGGCGGCGTCAGTGCACGCCCGCGTTGAGGAAGATACCCCCATCGACGACCAGCGTCTGCCCCGTGATCCAGTCGGATTGCGGGGAGGTGAGGAAAGCGGCCGCCCCACCGATGTCCTCGGGCACCCCGAGCCTCCCGAGCGGGTAGACGGAGGCGGCCTCTGCTTCGCGTCCCTCGTAGAGGGCCTGGGCGAACCGGGTCTTGACCACGGCCGGCGCGATGGCGTTCACCCGGACCCCCGGAGCGAACTCGTGGGCGAGCTGGAGGGTCAGGTTGACCATGGCCGCCTTGCTCATGCCGTAGGCGCCGATGAACGGCGAGGCGGAGACGCCGGCGATGGAGGCGATGTTCACGATCGCACCGCCGTTCTCCTTCTGCCACGCCTTCCACGTCTGCTGGGCGAACCCGAGCGCGGAGATCACATTGGTCTCGTAGACCTTGCGCGCGACGTTCAGGTCCAGCTCGGCCATCGGGCCGAAGACCGGGTTGGTGCCCGCGTTGTTCACGAGGAAGTCGACCCGGCCGAAGGCCTCCATCGCGGCCTCGACCGCCGCCGCCTGGTGGGCCTCGTCGTGGGCCTTGCCCGCCACGCCGACGACCCGGTCCGAACCGAGCCTCTCCACGGCCTCCTTGAGGGCCTCCTCGCCCCGTCCGGTGATGCACACCCGGTCGCCCCGGGCCACCAGCGCTTCGGCGACCCCGTACCCGATTCCCCGGCTCGCCCCCGTGACCAGGGCGACCTTCCCGCTCTCGGCGGTCTGCTGCGTCATGTCCGTCGTCCCTTTCCGTGTCAGTCGAGCGGGCCGCCGGCCACGTACAGCACCTGACCGGAGACGAACCCGGCCTCGTCGCCGGTGAAGAAGGCGATCGCATGCGCGACGTCCTCGGGGTGGCCGACCCGCTGGACCGGGATCTGGGTGGCCGCGGCCGCCTGGAAGTCCTCGAAGCCCATGCCCACCCGGGCGGCGGTCTGCGCGGTCATCTCGGTGGCGATGAAGCCGGGGGCCACCGCGTTCGCCGTGATGCCGAACTTCCCGAGCTCCTTGGCGAGGGTCTTGGTGAAGCCCTGGAGGCCGGCCTTGACGGCGGAGTAGTTGGCCTGGCCGCGGTTGCCCAGGGCCGAGGACGAGGAGAGCGAGACGATACGGCCGAAGCCCGCGTCCACCATGTGCTTCTGGCACGCCTTCGCCATCAGGAACGCCCCCTTGAGGTGGACGTTCACCACGGTGTCCCAGTCCGACTCGCTCATCTTGAAGAGCAGGTTGTCGCGCAGCACACCGGCGTTGTTGACAAGGATCGTGGGCGCACCGAGCTCCTCGGCCACCCGGGCCACCGCCGCCTCGACCCGGGCCGCGTCGGCGACGTCGCAACCGACCGCGAGGGCCCGCCCGCCCGCCGAGGTGATCTTCTCGACGGTGTCCTTGCAGGCCGCCTCGTCGAGGTCGAGGACGGCGACCGCGCGCCCCTCGGCCGCGAGCCTGACCGCGGTGGCGGCGCCAATGCCGCGCGCTCCGCCGGTGACGACGGCCACGCGCTGCTCGGTGGTGGACATGCTGGTTCTCCTCGCCCTTGAGCCCGTCAATGCCTGAGCCGGGTCCCGGTGCGGCCTCGGGGCCACACCCCTGAGCGACCGCTTAGTACCTCGACAGGAGCGACGCTAGAAGCCCCGGCACCCGGTGTCAACGCCGCCGGGGGCCGTCGGAGCCACTCGCACCCGGCCGGAGGGCGCCGCCGCGGCCGGGGGACCGCTCAGCGCACCAGCAGGTCGAGCAGGCGCTCCACCTCCGCCTCCGGGTCGCTCGTCAGACCGGTGTGCACCGGGCCGGGCTGCACCACCGTGGAACGGGGCGCGATCAGCCAGCGGAAGCGCCGACCCGCGTCGTCCCGGGCGGCCTGCCCGGCGTCGTCGCCGCCGCGGCACACACCCTCGACGGCCGCCAGCGCGGCCCGGACCCCCGTCACATCCGCCTCGGGGTCCAGGGCGCGCAGCCGGACGAGGTCCAGATGGGTGCGGGCGGCCACGAAGGACCGAGCCCGGCAGTAGACCACCACACCGGCGTTGAAGCACTCGCCGCGCTCCACCCTCGGGACGACGCGCAGCAGCGCGTACTCGAAGACCTCCCGCTCGCTCACCGCGTGCTCCCTTCCGCCGTGCGCCCCGCCGCGCCGGAGTCCGCCCCCGTGCTCTCGCCCGCCGTGTGGGGCCAGGGGCCCAGGTGGTCGGTCAGCCAGCCCGGGGGCTGCGGCACCCGGGGCCCGCTCGGGGCGCCGAGGGTGATCCGCTCGTGGACCGTCGCCGCCCGGTCGAGCAGCGCCCGCGCGTAGGCCCGGCGCACGGCGTCCGGGTCCTCGAAGCCGGGCTCGCCCAGCAGCCAGGCGTCGGGCACCTCGGCGGTGACCTCGTCCAGCAGCTCCTCGGTGATCCGCGGCGCCAACTCCGCCGCCGCGGAGGCCACATCGGGCGCGTAGCGGGCGAGCGCATGGTCGGAGGCGTCGTAGGGCCGGGCCGCGGAGGCCGCCGCCCCGGGCCAGTTGTGGTGCCAGATCATGGTCGCGCCATGGTCGATCAGCCACAGATCGCCGTGCCAGACCAGCAGGTTGGGGTTGCGCCAGGAGCGGTCGACGTTGTTGACCAGTGCGTCGAACCAGACCACCCGGCCCGCCTCCTCGGGGCTCACCTCGAAGGCGAGCGGATCGAAGCCGAGCGAGCCGGGCAGGTAGTCCATGCCGAGGTTCAGCCCGCCACTCGCCTTCAGCAGCTCCTGCACCTCCTGGTCCGGCTCGGAGAGCCCGATCACGGGGTCCAGCTGGATCGCCACGAGCTCGGGCACGCGCAACCCGAGCCGACGCCCGAGCCGCCCGCACACGACCTCGGCGACCAGGGTCTTGCGCCCCTGCCCCGCGCCGGTGAACTTCATGACATAGGTACCGAGGTCATCGGCCTCGACGATCCCAGGGAGCGATCCGCCCTCACGCAGGGGCGTGACATAGCGGGTCGCCGTCACTTCGGTCAGCATTTCGCCAGGCTATACGGCCCGCTCCCCTGGCAATCCACGGAACGGCCGAGAACCCGCATCCGGGCGAGTCCTGCCCCGTCAGCCCCGGGGAGAATCCGGGGAGTCTCCACCGGGCCGCCGACTGTCCAGCAGCCCGTCGAGCACGGCCCGCCCCTTCGTTCCGGCTTCGGGCATGACGTGTGCGCAGTACCCCAGAGCGACAGCCGGCGAGGAGCACCCGAGCCACCGCGCAACGGTCACCACGGACTCCCCCGCCTCCGGCCTTCCCCAGGGCAGTTCCACTTCTCGCAGCGGAAGGCCGCAAGGTGGCGCTTCAGCTCCCGAGCCACCGAGTCGGGCAGGTCGACGCCGCGCGCCCCGGCCCCCTTCGGCAGGGCGGCGTACTGCTTGCCGCCGACCGTCCGGACCTGTCGGCGGACGTGGAGCACACCCCGCTCGTCATCGATGTCCGCCGGGCCCAGGCCGAACACCTCACCCTGCCTCAGCCCGCACCCCAGACCGAGCACCACGGCAATGCGGTTGCGGGCGGGCCCTCCGGCCCGCCCCCGAGTCCGTCCCGGAAGACGGCCAGTCCTGCGCGGGGGAACGCCGTGCAGGCCCTCGGCGAATGCCACCGGCGTGGGGATCTCGGCGCATGCCCGGGCCGTCTACCGAGCATCTGGCCAAAGGGTCGCGCCGGCAAGGCATTTCCCCCCATCCCGCACCCGCCCTCCTCCGGAAACGGATATCAGCACACGAACCACCCCCTCAACCCAAACAGCAAGACCCCAGATCAGCCACTGAGCGTGCCAGCCCGGCCGCCTTCGCGCGCTTCAGGGCGGTGGCCGAGTCCGGAGCCCCGGCCTCCACAACGGTCAGCCCGTCATGGAGGCAGCGGTAGGCGGTAGAGATCGACAGGCCGCCGCTGTCACGTCGAGTTGGGCCAGCCGTGCACCATCGAGGAACCGCGCAGGATCAGGTGTGCCTACCGGAAACAGCCCAGCGCACGCCGCCCCTTGCGGGCCCCGACCTCGACCCAGAGGCGCTACCTCTGCCCGGAGTTGAATTCGTCGGACGCAGTCGCAGCACGGGGACCGCGATCTCACAGCGAGCGACGACCGCTTGCCGGGAAGGGCTCACTGCCCGCACACCAGCAAACCCCTCCCGGTGTCAGAGTTTTTAAAGGGCTGTGAAGTCGCATGCCGATCACTCCGGAGCGTCACCCTCCGGCCATAGCATGCCCGCCATGATGCATTCCAGATGGATCCTTCAACTGTCTTGTCACAGACCTTTGTTGACGTTTGCTCGATTGACGTCGGCCCTCCTGTCAGTGGCTCTGCTGGCATCCCTGGCAGTGGTCGTCGCACCGGGTCCTGCGGCGGCGGCCGACGGGGGCTGCGCGTCCTTCGGCTCGTCCTTCGCGCCGAAGCAGATTCCGGAGAACGGCAGCAGTCTTCGGGTGGGCTGTGCGCGCGACGCGGGGGACCTGCGCTCGCTTGCCGGCGGCGACAGCGATCTCGTACTGGCATTGGACTTCGACCCAACGCGGCGCCCGGAGCAGATGCGCGGGTTGCTGATGCAGACCGCCAGGGAGACCCAGGCCGACATGGCGCGGGGCCTGTCGCTGAGCCAGGCGCTGGAACTGCGCGCCGAACGCCACAGTGTGGACTACTACAGCGAGCCGAATGACGTCGACTTCGACGGGTCCGTACGGGTGGTGGGCACGAGCCTGGTAATCGTGGTTCCCGCCAGTGATGTCGGTACCGCCGGCTTCTGGGACGGCCTCTGGAGGAAGCTGGTGGTGGGTGCGGCCGTTATGGGGGTCACTGCGCTGTCAGCGTCTCTGTGCCTGCTCGCGTTCAACGTCGGGGCTCCGGCGGCGGCCCCGGTCTGCGGGGCCGTGTCCGGCGCGCTCGCAGGTGCCACCGGTGAACTACTCAGTGCCACGTTGGATGGTCATCCCATCGACGGGACAATAGTGGGGAATACCATCGGCACCGCGTTCTTCGGCGCCGTGGGTGGAGCTCTGCTGGGCGAGCTGCTGAGCTACGTCAACCTCGAGGCCCGCCCGCTGATCGAGAGCGTGCAGGAGAAGCTGGGGGAGTACGCAGCGGTGTTCACCCGATGGCGGACCCCCTTGACCGCCCTGCAGAATCTGTTCAACCCCGATGTGGCCCAGCTCATCATCGACACCGTCCGCCGGCTCTCCCACGGCATCGGCACCGCGCAGGCGAAGGTGCTGCCGCTCGGGGACTCGATCACGCACGGAGTCGGCACCCCCGGGCAGTCCAGCTACCGCGCCCAGCTCTTCACCGCACTCCAGGACGACACCTCGTCGTTGGACTTCGTCGGCTCGCAGGACTCGGGGCAGTTGGCGGATACCGACCACGAAGGGCATCCCGGCTGGAGAATCGGTCAGATCGACGAGATCGCCGACTGCACCGTCGCGCGCTACCGCCCGAATGTCGTCACCCTGCACATCGGCACCAACGACATGCGCGACGCAGCCACGGCTGCTGTGGCCCCGGCCCGGCTCCGCGCGCTCCTCGAGCGGCTGCGCAAGCGGGATCCGGACATGGCCGTCCTGGTTGCCACCCTCGTCCCGTCCACGTCGGGTTCAGTCAACGCCCGGGTCCGCGTGTACAACGCGCAGCTTCCGCGCATCGTCGCCGAGCAGCGGGCAAGAGGCCAGTTCATCCGGCTCGTGGACATGGGTGCGGTTACCACCGCCGACATGAGTGACTCGCTGCACCCCAACGCGGCCGGATACACCAAGATGGCCGCAGCGTTCCACCGCGCTGTGCGGCACGTCCTGTACTCGGCAAAGCTCGCCGCCCCTGTGGCCGGGGATCCGGCCGCCTGCGGCGGCACGGGCACTCCCGGCACGGGATCTCCCGGCACGGGCACTCCGGGCACGGGCACTCCCCCCGAGGACGGCTGGGACTGGCAGGGCACCATCACGCGCCCTGTGGGCGCGACCCGGGACGAGGTTCGTTTCGCCGACCTCGACGGCGACGGCCGCGACGACTACCTCGTCGTCGATGGCCAGGGTGCCGCCAAGGCCTGGCTGAACGTTTCCGTGGGTGGTTGGAAGTACGCGGGAGTGGTCTCCTCAGGTGTGGGCGCGACCCGGGACGAGGTTCGTTTCGCCGACCTCGACGGCGACGGCCGCGACGACTACCTCGTCGTCAGCTCCGGCGGCAGGGTCAAGGGGTGGCTCAACCAGTACAACGGTGTCGCGGGCTGGGCCTACCAGGGCGAGGTCGCCACCGGCGTCGGGGCCACCCGCGACCAGATCCGTTTCGCAGACGCCGACGGTGACGGCCGCGACGACTATATGGTCGTTGAAGGCCTCGGGCAGACGAAGGTCTGGCTCAACCGGTTCGGTCCCGGCGGTGGCGGCTGGAAATACCAGGGCGTCTTCGCCTCGGGCGTGGGTGCCGCGAGAAACTCGATCGAGTACGCCGACATCGACGGTGACGGCCGCGACGACTACCTCGTCGTCCGCGCCGACGGCGTGGTGAGCTGCTGGCTGAACGACCGCTGGCAGTAGCCGGACAACGGGGACCGGCAGGGCTTCGTATGGTCCGGTGCCACCGCTGAAGGACAGTTCGCCCGGGGCGCCGGATCGACCGGCGCCCCGTGGTCTTCGCCGACATGAATGGTGACGGCAGGGATGGCCACATGGCCATCGGCGTCGAAGGGCGCATCAGGGCCTGGGCGAGCACCCGTGAGTGGTCCACCTGGTCCGCCCAGGGCAGGTCGCCGGGGTTGGTGCCACCAGGGAGCAGGCCGAACTCGCCGACGTCCACGGCGACGGCCGCGGCGGCTACTACTGGGTGGCTGACGGCGGGGCCGTGCCCGTGTGGCTGTGCAACGGGATCGTGCGCAAGGTCGGCTCGTCCCGAAGGTGAGCGCATCCGGCGGTCCCGCTTCTGTGCGGCACCGCCGGGCTCGCTACGCCAGGGAGCGATTCGGCCCCCCATCTTCCCGAGAGTTCAGGCGGGCGGACGTCCGGGTGCCGCCGCGGGGCTCTGGTATCGACCCCGTGGCGGACCGCGTTCGCCGGTGACGCACGCCCTCAGCGGGCGGTGGAGAGCACTGGATCCAGGTCGCTCTCGCGCAGGGCCTGCTGGACGGTGTCGCCCATCGGGGGGGTCGACGACGGTGTTTGGGAATCGGCTCTCGGCGAACGCGATGTCGGCGATTGGCACCCAGGGCCGGATACACGCCGCGGTCTTCATCGAGAGCTTCACCGCGGAGGTGATGTGCCGGTTCCCGGACCGGCTCGCCGGCCACAAGGTCCATCTCGTGGTCGGCGGGCACTCCGTCCACCGGTCCAGGAAGGTCCGCGAGTGGCTGGCTCGCCGCCCGCCCGACGACGTCGATTCGCACTTCCTGGCGCCCCTACTCGCCGGAGCTTGGTGCCGAGGAGTCGGTCAACCGAGAGCTGCCGCTTCCTGCGCCGACGCCGACGTCAGCCGCACATCGTCCGCGGCTACTGCGGCGGCCCGCACGTCCGCTACATCCTGGACCGGAACCCCATGAGTTTCTGATCCATATGAGTAGGGGTACTCAGGTCCGCGAGGCGGTGCCCGGACGACCATGGAGTCGTGGCCGCGAGCGTGGCCGACCAGTTGACTCCCTAGGGGTTGTCTCATGTCCAGGCGCATCATCGTCTCTTCCCTCGCCGGTGCCACGGTTCTCGGAGCGGCGGGCGCATACGCCTTCGCGGCCCAGGCGTCCGAGTCCGGTCCGGCACTGCGGGACGCCACCGCGAACTATGCGGCCCCGGCAGAGGGCCGGGACGGGTCGCTCACCTTCACGGCCCGGGTGTCGGATGACTCCGGTGTCCGCGATGTCAAGGTGCTCGCATGGCCCGACAGCATGCAGCAGGCCCCGACAAAGCAGGAGATGGCCGCCGTCGAGTCCGCCGCCTGCACTCCGTCCGGAGGCGGGGCTGCCATGTGCCGCTACACCGTCCCCGTCACCGGCAGCGATGTGGCCGAGTCACCCGGGGGTGTCTGGAACGTCGCGGTCCTGGTCACCTCGAAGGACGGCGGCAACACGTTCGTGCCCCGGGCGGCAGCCTTCACCACCGGACTCTGAGCCGTTCGGGTGCCCCGATGCGCGCCGGACGGCGTCCTGTTCGTGACCGGCACGGGTGCAGAGGCGTGCCCGGAGTTGCGCGGGACGCCGGGGCGAATGCCCGGAGACCGGGTCCTTGCCCGCTCCGGGCGCGGCAGGCGGTCTCGCCGCCGCGATCACGGCACCCTTGAACCCAGAGGTCGCCTCCGTTGCGGCGCCGGGACGCCCCCCGAGAGCCCGGGGACCGGTGATCGTACGGGGGCATCGTCGAGTCCCGGCGCGGTCGGCCCATGGCCGGTCACACCGTGGCCAGGGCCTCGGTGGGGGTGAGGCGGGAGGCCCTGATGGAGGGGTAGACCCCAGCCGCCATGCCCACCACGATCGCGCCCCCGATGCCGGCGGCCATGGAGAACCAGGGGATGACCGGCGGCCAGCCCTGGTAGGTGGTGTAGCCGAGCGTGGCCAGGACGCCGATCAGCGTGCCGCTCAGGCCGCCGAGGCCGGACAGGGCGACGGATTCGGTGAGGAACTGCGCGCGGATCTGGCCGCGGTTCGCTCCCAGCGCCCGGCGCAGCCCGATCTCGCGCCTGCGTTCGAGTACGGAGATGACCATGGTGTTGGCAACCCCGATGCCGCCGACCAGCAGGGCGACCGCGGCCAGGCCCAGGAAGAGCGCCGAGAACGTGGTCTGAGTGGCGCGTTTGGCGGCCAGGGCATCCGAGGGGCGGCTGATCTGGACCATGCCGGGCAGCTCCGGGTGGACGGTGGCGGCGAGAACCGACCGGACGGCTTCCAGGGCGGGCTCTCGCGCCTTGACGTAGATGACGGTGGGGTGCCCGTCGAAGCGCAGCTCTGTTCGGGCAGCGTCCCACGAGACCAGCACGGAGCGGTCGATGTCGGGGGAGAGCGGGGTGGCGGCGAGGATGCCGATGACGGTGAACCAGCGGTCGTTGACGAAGATCTGCGGCGCCGGGCCGCCCGGTGGCAGGTCCGGGACGCCGAGCCGGGTCGCGGCGACCGAGCCGAGGACAGCGGTGGGGAACGATCGGGTCGCCGGGCCGAGGAAGACTCCGGCCCGGACCTCCGCGTTGATGACGGGCAGCAGGTCGTCCTTGGTGGCCAGGACGCTGAGTCCGGCGTAGTCGGCCGCATCGACGTGGTCGGAGCGGTGGACCACCGCATGGGTGTTGGCGACAGCACTGACCGCGGTGACCGGGCCGATGCGGCCGGCCATGGCGACCGACTCCTGCGGCAGCAGGACCGGTGGCTTCTGGTCCGGTACGGGTCTGACTTCGAGCATGTTGGTGCCCAGCGCCGTCAGCCGTGCGAGCAGGGCCTTCTGGCTGGACGCCGGGACGGCGGTCACCACGATCATGGTGGCGATGCCGAGGGAGATGCCGAGGGCGGACAGGGCCGCCCGGATCCTGCGGGTACGGATGCCCAGCATCCCCAGGGCCAGGATGTCGAGCGGCGACAGGCGCACGGGCCTGGTGTCCGGCGCTGTGCTGCGGTGGGTCATGTGGGGTCCGCTCCGCGGGTGTCGGAGACCAGCCTGCCGTCGAGGATCTCGATGCGCCGGGGCAACGTCCTGGCGATATCGCGGTCGTGTGTGATGACGGCGATGGTGGTCCCTTCGTCATTGAGTTCGGTGAGCAGGTCGAGCACGGCCCGGCCGTTGACGGTGTCGAGTGCGCCGGTGGGCTCGTCGGCGAGGACCAGGGCAGGACGGTGGACCAGCGCGCGGGCGATGGCGACCCTTTGGCGCTCGCCGCCGGAGAGCTGGTGCGGCAGGTGGCCGCTTCGGCGGGCCAGTCCGACGCGTTGCAGTGCCTCCAGGGCCAGAGGGCGTCGGCGGGCGCGGGGCACCCCCGCGTAGAGCAGGCCGGTGGCCACGTTCTCGGCGGCGGTAAGCCCCTCGGTGAGGTGGAACTGCTGGAACACGAAGCCCAGCCAGCGTCCGCGCAGGGCCGACAGACGGCGGTCGGAGAGAGCGGCGACGTCCTGGCCGCCGCAGTACACGGTGCCGCTGGTGGGCCGGTCCAGGGTGCCCATGACATTGAGCAGGGTGGACTTGCCGGATCCGGAGGGGCCGACGATGGCCAGCAGTTCCCCCGGACGGATGGTCACGGAGACCTCGTCCAGGGCCTTGACCCCGCCGCTGTAGACCATGCTCGCGCGCTCGACGGCGAGCACACGGGTATCGGGGCCGCCCGTCATGAGGTCGTCACCACCCTCAGGCCTGCGCTGAGCCCGCTGCCGCTGACCTCCACCAGGCCCTTGGCGAACATCCCGGTGGTGACCTTGATCAGTCGGCCGTCGGGTTCTTGGACGGCATAGCCGCCCTCGCTGAGCGCGACGAGAGCACCCACGGGCACAGCGAGCACCCCCTGCTTGGTCTGGCCCGTGAACTGCACCTGCACGGGTGCGGCGTCGATGCGGTCGAGCTTGCGCGCGTCGTCCACCTGGACGGTCACCGTGCGCTTCGGCGCGGCGTCGACGCCCTCCGCCGAGTCGGCGCTCTGAATGACGGTGCTGACGGCGCTGATCCTGCCGGTCGCCGTGGCGCCGTCCGGCAGGCTCACGGTGACCGCTTGGCCCTTCTGGAAGGACGCGGAGTCCTGTGCGGTCACGGGGACGGTCACCACCTTCTCGGTGCCGGTGAGCGACAGCAGTTCACCCGCCGCGTCGTCCCCAGGCTGCGCCTTGACGTCGCCGACGCGTACGGGCCCGGTCGTCACGATCACGTCACCGGCGTCGAGTACACCGGTGGGGGCCATGCCGGCACTCTGCTGCCAGCGTTTGAGGGCCGCGATCAGCGAGGGCGTCAGCACCGCGTCACCCTTGCGGACCGGGGTCGGGTCCTGGGACGCGGCAGGCGGCGCCGGATCCTTCTGTCCGCTTCCGGCGTGGCCCCCCTTGGGGTCTGCCGGGCCGGTCGGGGCCGCGGGCGAGGGAGTCCCCGCGGTCGTGGGCGCGCCGGGCGGCAGGGTGATCAGAGTGCCGACGGCGGGCTGGGGGCCGATGTCGTAGCCGAGGGCCTGGAGGTTGTCGGCGAGCACACGCACGTCGCGGCCGACGATGCCTGCGGCGTCCAGCCGTCTGAAGAGCGGGGTGGCCCCGTAGAAGACCATGGCCGGGCGGTCGTTGACGCGGTAGAGCTGCTGTCCGCGCCCGATCAAGGCACCAGCCGCCGGCAGCAGGGTGACCCGCCCGTCGGCAGGGCCCTTCAGCGTCCACGACCTGCCGTAGTTCAGGGTGCCGCTCTTGGTCACGGCGGTGGAGAGGTCTGTCCGCGTCACGGTCACGGTGCGCACATCGGCCGGGTCGCTCGCCTCCGCGCGGGTCACGTCCCCGGGGGAGGCGAAGAGGACCCCTACGCCTCCCCCGGCCAGGGCCGTCACGACTGCCGCCGCCACGGCTACGCGACGCCGACGGCTACTTCTTCCCGGCACCGAACGCCTCCGTTCGGCACTCGTTCTCGATCTGGATCGCATCGGGCGGGATCGGGCCGTCCGGGACGTCGTATCCCTCCTCGTCGGGTAGCGGAATCACCTTGTAGTTGCGCCGGTGCATACAGGCGATCCACTCGCGCCAGTCGTCCGCGAACCGGGGATTGCGGTTCCTGTCCAGCTCCGGCGGACCGAGCGGCACCTTGGACTCGCACTGTGCGCGGGCCGCGGGAAGCGCGGGATCGTCGTGCACGGGTACCCGCTGCCCGTCCTTGACGACGTCCTGGAAGTTGTGGAACCCATGCTGTTCCAGACATGACGCCCAGGCGTTGTACAGACGGGCCACCTCCTCCTTGGAGGAGTCCAGACGCAACTGGGGGCGCTGAGAGTCGAGCGAAGCGCCGGCGGAGGCGCCGGAACCCCCGGCGCTGGTCGTGGCCTTCGGAGCCGGTTCGCTGATCGAGGCGACACCCGCTTCCTCGCTCTTGCCCTCGCCACTGCTACATGCCGTGGGCAGGAGGAATGCCGCGGTGCCCAGGGCGGTGGCGGCCAGCCGGCGGTGACGCGTGAACGCAAAGGGGTGCGCTGGGGGAGTGTGGTTCGGCATGGCGACCACCCTGAACGAAGGATATGAAGTTCTTGTCAGGCCGATATCAGAGTCCTGTTCGGCGTGCTCGGGACGTGGCTAGGCTCCCCGCATGTGCGCATATGTCCTGGTGGCCGAGGACGACATCAAACAGGCCGCGATCATCGGCCGCTACCTCGAACACGAGGGACACGTCCCGCGGCTGGTCCACGACGGGTCGGCGGCCCTCGAAGAGGTCCGCCGACAACCTCCGGACCTGCTGGTGCTCGACGTGATGATGCCCGTAGTCGACGGCCTCGACGTATGCCGGATCCTGCGCCGGGAGTCGGAGCTGCCCGTCCTCATGCTGACCGCCCGCTCCACAGAGGAGGACCTGCTGCGGGGGCTCGACCTGGGTGCCGACGAGTACATGACCAAGCCCTACAGCCCGCGCGAACTGATGGCCCGGATACGCAGTCTCCTCAGGCGGGCGCAACGCTCCTGCCCCGCCAAGGAGCCGCAGGTCCTGCGCGCGGGCCGCCTCACCGTGGACCCGCTGCGCCGCACCGTGCTCGTGGACGGACGGCCCGTGGACTGCACGGCCTGCGAGTTCGAGATCCTCGCCGTGATGGCCGCCGAGCCGCAACGGGTCTTCACCCGCAAACAGCTGCTCGGGGTCACTCGCGGGACCCACCACTACATCACCGAGCGCACCGTCGACGTCCACGTGCTGAACCTGCGCAGGAAGATCGAACCGGATCCGCGGCGCCCAGTGCACCTGCTGACGGTGTACGGCGTCGGCTACAAGCTCGCCGACGACGGTGGCGAGGACCTCCGTGCGCGCTGACTCGACCCAGGCCCGACTTCCACTGCACCGGAGCCTGACGTTCCGACTGCTCGCAGCCGCCCTGCTCATCGCCGTCTGCTCGGTCACGGCCACCGCCTGGCTGGCTGTACGCACCACAGCCGTCGCCATCCGGCAACAACAGGGGCAGGTACTCGCCGACGACACGGCGGTCTACCGCACCCTCATGACGTACGCGGCCACCCATCCGGGCTGGGAGGGCGTCGACCAGACCGTACGGGACCTCTCCGACCGCACCGGGCGGCGCATCACGCTCACCACGCAGGACCGCCAGCGCCGCTCCCTCGCGGACTCCACGCCGCATGCCGAGTCGCTCCCCCACCAGGCGTTCGCGGTCATCGACCCGCTGTGGGTGGATCCCGCACTCGAACCCTCCTCCGGAGCCGACCGCATCGATCCACAGGCCGTGGGCCCCTACCGGCTGTCCGAAGCCGACCAGAGCCGACTGGTCAGCGCCGCGGGGAAAGCCGCCGAATGCCTCACCCGATTCGGCTGGGACCACCGCTCCTCCAGCACCCCCGCGGGCCGCCCCCGTGTCGAGGTCACCGGACCGTCGGAACAACTCGCGAAGAAACTCAGGAGCGAATACGGAGACCAGGCCGTATCCGCCACCTATGCCGGTGAGTCCTGCGCGCTGGCGGACCTCGATGCGCCCACCGCCAGCGAACGCACCGCACTTGCCGGTCTGAACACGCTGGTCGCCGCCTGTCTGCAACGTCTGCACCTGCCACCCGTGGAGATCGGCCTCGACTTCCGGTCGCCCCGACGCGAGGGCGACGCAGACGCCGCAACGCGCAACTGCGTGGACACGAGCCGACGGGAGCAGCTCGCCTCCTCGGTGGCTCCAGCGGCGCTGCTGTACGTCAGCGCCGAGTCCGAGGCCGCGATACCCGGCTTCGACCTGTCCCCCGCGAACACCGGTCGCATCGCCGCCGTGACCGCCCTGGTCCTCCTGGTCACCGTCGGGGTCACCACCACGGTGGGGCTGCGCCTCGTGCACCCGCTGCGGGCACTCACCCGTGCCGCCCGCCACCCCGCACGGCCCGACATCCGGGTCCCCGTCACCACCCGGGACGAGATCGGCCTCCTCACCGCAGCCTTCAACGACCTCTCCGAGCACCGCGCGCGGGCCGAGGAGCAACGCAAAGTCATGGTCAGCGACATCGCGCACGAACTGCGCACCCCACTCAGCACCATCCGCGGCACGCTCGAAGCGGCCCAGGACGGCGTCATCCCCGCCGACGAGCAGCTGAACGCCTCCCTTCTGGAGGAGACCCTGCTGCTCCAGCACATCATCGACGACCTCCAGGACCTCGCCGCCGCCGACGCGGGCACCATGCGCCTGCATCCCGAACCGCTCCACGCGGAAGACCTCCTGCACCAGGTGGTCGCCGGGCACCGAGCCCATGCCGAAGCAGCCGGAATCGTCCTCGCCGTACACGTCGAAGGCGACACGAAGGTGTCAGCGGACCCGCTGCGGCTGCGCCAGGCGGTAGGCAACCTCGTCTCCAACGCCGTACGCCACACCTCACGGGGGGACCGGATCACACTGCGAGCCCGGCGCGGTGAACACGGCCTGCTGATCGAGGTATCCGACACCGGTGCCGGGATCAGCCCGGCCGACCTGCCCCACGTCTTCGAGCGGTTCTGGCGAGCCGAGAAGTCCCGCAGCCGGCAGACCGGCGGCAGCGGACTGGGATTGGCCATCGTCCGCAAGCTCGTGGAAGCCCACGGCGGCACCGTGTCAGCAGCCAGCGCCCCCGGCCGCGGCACCGTCTTCACCCTCCGCCTGCCGACATGACCGGGCCCAGTGCCCCGCTGAAGCGCAGCCGGCGTGCCCGTCACCGCCGTCCGCTACCAGCGGCGCCCTCATTCACGTCCGCTCCCGCCGAAGCGGCCGGCCTCGACGCCTCTGCCGCGTGCGAGGTGCCGGCCCACCCGGTCGCCCGGGCAGTCCTCGGCACCGAGCAGGCAGCTTCGCCCAGCGCGGTGGTCACGAACGCGGGTCTCGGTGCCGGCGCCCTGCCGGCGGCTCACCAGCGGGCTCTGTCCGAGTCCGTCGCCCTCGGCGACGCGGAGTTGCGGCGGCTCCTCCGAGACGGCCAGGCGGCACCACGCAATCCCCCGGAGGAGGTACCGCAACCCACATGAGTGATCGAACACGGCATCCCAGCCCGCCCCGCCAGACCGCAGAAGGAGAGGGACCGGTATTCGGATTCGGGTTCTAGATTTCGCCCGCCTCTGCCCGTTACGGGGGTACGACAACCCCCGTTATCCGATCACCAGTCCGCATCCGACCCGAGGAGCCCCCGTGAATCCCGTACGCCTCCCTGCGCTCGGTCATCCCGTGTTCGAAAGCTCCACCGGCTCCTCGGGCATCCCTCTGCACTGCGTCATCGACCGCAACGCCCGCTGCGCCCGTGGGGCACGACCGGATGCGAGGTACCTGGCATGACGCACGCCACCGTCCCGTCGAGGCCGGCGAACCCAGCCAGCAGGTGTGACGGTCCCCGGCCCGTCGCGGCGGCGGGCCGGGCGCTGAGGGTGTGCCCCGAAGCCGATGCCACCAGCACTCCCGCCCACGGTCTCCGGCGCGGCAACGCCGTCGTCGCCGCGCCGGGACCGGGGCGGCGTCGCACGGGTGTGGGAGGGCCGTCTGTGAGCGAGGCACCTCACCTGCTGACCGCCGACGTCGCCCGGGTCCTGCTCCGGTCCGACGGCGCCGCCCTGTGCGTGCGCCGTACGGCGGACGACGTCCTCGCACCGGGCCGGCTCACCGTCGTGGGCGGCCACCTGGAGGCCGGAGAACCGCTCGATCGCGCCGCGCGGCGCGGGGCGAAGGAGGAGGCGGGGGTCCCTCTCAGCGCGGACCGGCAGGAGTTGTGCGGCCTCATCCACCACCACGGCCCCGGCGGTGGGACAGACCGGATCACCGCCGTACTCGTGGCCCAGTCGTGGACGGGTGAGCCGTACAACGCCGAGCCGGACCAGCACGAAGGGCTCCTCCGGGTGCCGATGGAGCGCCCGTCGCCCGACTGCCGTCCCTCCACGGCCACGATCTTCCCCATGCCCACCCAGGGCCCGTCCTACCGGGCCGCGAACTGCTCTGCGGGAGGCGCCCGGTGAAGAGGTTCTTCGGCCCCGTCACGATGGCCGATCCGCAGGTGTCCGACGCCGAGCACGAGTTGTTCGGCGGCCCCCTGCGCTACGACATGGGCTGGTCCCAGCACGAGCACGCGACGCTGGACCTGACCATGATGTCCGCGCTGCGCTCCATGCCGGCGCTGGTCGGCGCCACGCTGCGCATGGCGTGGCAGGCCGACCGGCGGGCCCTGCTCTCCGTCGGGGCGAGCGAGATCGGCCAGGGCATCGCCGCTGCGGCCGGCCTGCTCGCCGTCAACGCCGTCATGCACGCCCTGCTCGCCGGCAGCGGCAGCGCTGCCGACCGTCTGCACGCCCTGCTGCCCGCTCTCCTGGCCGCCGCGGTCGTCGGCGTCGTCAACTCCGCCCTGTCCGCATGGTCGACCTCCCGCGCCGGGCGGCTGGAGCCCAAGGTCGAGCGGATCGCCACCACCCAGTACCTGGCCGCCGCGGCCAAGGTGGAACTGGAGGCCATCGACGACCCCGACTTCCGGCGCCTCGTCGACATCGCCCAGCACGGGCCCGGCTCCGCCCGCCGCATGATCAGCGCCTGCGTCGCCGCGCTGAACGGCCTCATCTCCCTGATCACCATCGCCGGCGTGCTGGCCGTGCTCCACCCGGTGCTGCTGCCCATGCTGGTCCTCATCGCCGCCCCGCGCGGCTGGGGCGCCATGCGCGTGGCGCAGGAGCGGTACGTGTCGGTGATGAGCTGGATCGAGCACGTTCGGGCCAGCCGCCTGATCGGCAACCTGCTCACCGAACGCACCGCCGCCCAGGAGGTCCGCCTCCACGCCGTCGGCGCCTTCCTCCTGAGTCGCTACGAGCGGATGGCCGAGAGCGCCGAAGCCGAACAGGAACGCCTCGCCTCCAGCAAGGCCCTGACCGAATGGGCGGCCTCCGCTCTGTCCGGCCTGGCGATGGCCGCGACCTACGGCGCCATGTTCTGGCTGATCACGGCCGGGCACATGAGCCTCGCCGTCGCCGGGACCGCCGTCATCGCCGTGCGCACCGGTTCGGCGAGCCTGGGCGGACTGGTGATGAACATCAACCAGCTCCACGAGGAGAGCCTGTACGTCCGCGACCACGGCCGCTTCCTCACCCAGGCCGGCCGGCGGACGCTGCCCGTCGGCGGGGCACCCGTACCGGAGCGCGTCGAGGAGATCGTTCTGGACCAGGTCAGCTACCGCTACCCCGACCGGGACGCCCTCGCCCTGGACGGGGTGTCCTTGACCCTGCCGATGGGGTCGGTGACCGCGGTGGTGGGCGAGAACGGCTCCGGCAAGAGCACCCTGATGAAGATCCTCTCCGGGATGCTGCTCCCCGCCTCCGGAAGTCTGCGCTGGGGCGAGGCGGACCTCACCGGCCTTGACCGGGCCCAGGTCTTCGCGCGGGTCGGCCTGCTCACCCAGGACTTCCAGCGCTGGCCCGTGACCGCCGCGATGAACATCCGCCTCGGCCGACCCGACCACCCCGCCACCGACGACGACCTGAAGCCCTCGGTCGACTACGCCGTCGCCGGGCCCGTCATCGCCAAACTCCCCGACGGTCTGCGCAGCCTGCTGGCCCGCATGTTCCGCGGCGCCATCGAACTCTCCGGCGGCGAATGGCAGAAGGTCGGCCTGGCCCGTACCCACTGGCGCAGTTCCACGTCAGAGGCCGACGGCGTCCTGATCGTCGACGAGCCGACCTCCGCGCTCGATCCCGAAGCCGAGATCCAGGCGTTCGACCGCATCCGGCGCCTCGCCGCCCCGAACCGGGCCGTCGTTTTGGTCACCCACCGCATGTCCGGCGTGCGCCACGCCGACCACATCTACGTGCTCGACAACGGGCGCCTCGCCGAGCACGGCACCCACGACGAACTCATCGCCGCCCGCGGCCGGTATGCCGCCATGTTCGGCGCTCAGGCCGCCCAGTACGCCCCGACCGCGACCGTCCCCCGCCCCTCCGCGCCCACCGTCTCGGACCAGGTATGACCCGCCCGGCCGAAAGGCCCGCCGTGACCACACCGTCCACCACGGACCTCGACGAGGCCACCGACCTGCGCCGCCGGCCGGCCGACCGGCTCGCCGCCGCCGGGCACATCCGCACCCCTGCCGTCGACCGTGCCGTGCGCGCCGTGCCCCGGCACGCTCTCGCCCCCGAGGTCTCCCTCGTCGCCGCGTACGCCGACGACGTCGTCGCCACCCGCCACAGCCCCGACGGCACCACCACCGGCTCCGTCTCCGCGCCCTGGCTGCGGGCCGACATGCTCGAAGCCGCTCGCGTCCAGCCCGGCCGTCGCGTCCTGGAGATCGGCTCCGGCGGCTGCAACGCCGCCCTGACCGCCGGACTCGTCGGTCCGACCGGCCACGTCACCACCCTCGACATCGACCCGGCCGTCACCGAGAGGGCCGTCCGCTTCCTGCGAGACGGCCGCCCCCGGAGGACGGCACCCCGCTGTCCGTGGACCGGCTCGCCCCCGCCCTGGAAGTCGACCCCGAGGGCGACCACCAGGTCCTCGACCCGCCGCCACGGCACTGGCCCGCCGCCGCGGTCGTCCGCGGAGCCTCCCTCGCCCGGCCGGCCCATGAGCGCATCGGCGACGGAGACGACGGCAGGGGGACGGCAGCGCCGTGCGCAGCCCGGACCAGGTGGAGGCCGCAGTCCCCTGAGGCAGCCCCATGCCGTTGTCGCACGACCGCATCCGCACCACCGTCGAGACCTGCCTCGCTCGCCACCCTCACGGGCGCGAACAGCCCGGCGCCCTCCTCGAAGCCCTCGGCCGAACCGGCGACGACAGCACCAGCCGTTCCACCTCGCCGGGAGAGCCGAGGAGCAGCGTGCTAACGTGACCGGCCGTGCGCGCCCCGGGGCCTGCGGAAGTCCGGCCGCCCGGGCCCATCAACCAGGGGAGTCGACTTGTCACTTCACACGGGAACCGGCCGTTGCGCCGGCCTGCTCCTGACGGTGGCGGTGGCAGCCGGAGCGCTCACCGGATGCCAGTCGATCGCCGACGCCGCGTCCGCCTCGGGGTGCGAGGGCACCGAGAGCCGGGTCGAGAAGCTGGAGTCGTACGGCGTCCTGGACTCACGGCCTGAAGGAGCCGTCGTACCCAAGGGCTTCGAGAAGCCGGAGTCCGGCTGCTGGCAGGACAGCGGCGACGTGCAGCTGTACGCCTCGCGGACCTACGTCCTCCGTGGGGACAAGGCCCAAGTGGCCGCGCACTACCGGACCGTGGCGGAGCAGGAGGGCTGGAAGCCGGACCGCCCCGACCAGGGGGCGTCGAACGGCGGACAGTTCACCGGCCTCTGCTTCACCAGGGACGAAGGAGACCGGGCGGCCGCTTTGGACGTCTACTTCCTGACCAAGGAGATCCTGGAGGCGGAGGAGCGGAAGCCCGGCCCCGAGTTCGGCTCCGGATCCGGATACCGCGTGGAAGTCACCGCGGCCGCCGACGGCTCGCCCGCGGACTGCTCGGGCTGAAACAGGTCCACGACACCCCTGCACCGCTCACCACCGCGGCCCGCACCGGCCTCGCCCCCGAGGAGGCCTTCGACGCCAGGGGACTCAACTACCCCTGGCTCAACCGTGTCTGAGGGTTCATCGAGCCGGGGCCGCGGCCTTTCCGCGTGAGGAACGGGCACGGGGAGCGTCAAGAATGAGCAAAGAGTGAGCCGCTCACCACGCTCCTCGAATGACTACTTCGCCAGGATTGCCCGCTCCTTTTCGGTTGGATGGCCCGGATGCCCCCTTCGTGAGCCCTGGGCACCCGTCAGGGAAGTGCCTGCTCCGCTTACTGACTGGCTGACACCTGTTTGCGACATGTGAGGATCCCCTGTGCATGCGGGGTACACCCGCACCATGTGCGAGGAGTGAGAGTGCCAGGCACGTTTCTGTGGCCGGGAAGAAGACCGAACGCACCGTCCGTTCAGCCCTTCCTGCCACCCGTTCAGTTGAGGCGCCTGCGCCCGGTGGCCGCGGCCGTCGTGCTGACGATGGCCTTCGAAGCCACGGTCGTGGTCGGAACCGCCCATCTGGCGATGGGCGTCGAGCGCACGGCCGTTCCTGCTGAGAAGGCCGCCGACGCGAAGGACCTCGGGCCGGCGACCGCAGGGTCGGTGGCGGCCGCCCGGCTGAAGGCGAAGATCCAGAACCGCCGGATCGAGGCACTGGACGCGCGTACCGAGACCTCGACGGTCCACGTGAACCCCAACGGTTCGGTGACCGAGGAGGCGCACACCGGACCGATCCGGTTCAAGGACGACCGGGGCGCTTGGCAGGACGTCGACATCTCCCTGCAGAAGCTCTCGGACGGTTCGGTCGGGGCCCGCAGGCATCCCCACGAACTGCGCCTGGCCGGCCGGAGCGCGGCTCCCAAGGGGCTGAGGAGTACCGGCAGGAAGACCGCTTCGGCCGGCGTTCCCCTGGTGACGCTGGAGGGCCGGACCGGTCAGCGGATTCAGCTGGGCTGGTACGGGGCACTGCCCGCGCCGCAGATCGAGGGCGAGGAGGACACCGTCGCCCGGTACCGGAACGCCCTCCCGGCGACGGACCTCCTGATCGAGTCGACGCGCAGCGGCTACGAACAGTTCCTGGAACTGAAGGATCGTTCCGCCGTCGACGCGAGCGGTGCCATTGCCTACAGCCTCACGGCCAGGGGCCTGACCGCCGAGGCGAAGCCGGACGGTTCGGTCTCCTTCAAGGACTCCGAGGGCAGGCCCGTGGGCGCCATGCCCGCGCCGGTGATGTGGGACGCGAGGGTGGACTCGTCGTCCGGTGAGCACAAGCGCACCGCCCCGGTGGCGGTGAAGGTGGTCCAGGACGGTGACACCGTCACTCTGACCCTGACGCCGGACGCGAGGTTCCTGGCCGACCCCGCGACGCGGTTCCCCGTGACGATCGACCCCGCGATCAGTGTCGGGGCCAGCTTCGACACCTTCGTCCAGCAGGGCTACACGACCGACCAGTCGAGCTCGACGGACCTCAAGCTCGGCAACAACGGCTCCTCGCAGGTGGCCCGGTCGTTCCTCTCGTTCCCGATGAAGAACATCACGGGCAAGCAGATCACCGCGGCGAAGCTCAACCTGTTCGCGTACCACTCCTGGTCCTGCGCTCCCGCCAGTTGGGAGGTGTGGTCGACCGGAGCCGCCGGCAGCGGATCACGCTGGACCGCACAGCCGGCCTGGACGGCGAAGCACGCCACCAGCACCCAGACCAAGGGCTACTCCAGCGCCTGCAACGACGGCTGGGTCAGCGCGGACGTGACCTCTCTGGCCACGGCGTGGGCGGGGAACGGCAACGGAAGCAACCACCTGGGGCTGCGGGCCACGAACGAGAACGAACCGGCCGGCTGGAAGCGCTTCAACTCCGGCAACGCCGCCTCCAACACGCCTTATCTCTCGGTCACCTACAACTCGGTTCCCGACCTGCCGACCCTCATAGCCCCGGCTGCCGGAGCCGCCACCAACGACACCACGCCGACACTGTCGGCGAAGGCCCTGGACGGCGACGGTTCGCAGGTCACCCTCAACTACGAGGTGTGGACCTCCACCGGCACCTCCGCCCTGCTCACCGGCAACAGCGCGGCGGTCGCCTCGGGCGCCCAGGCGGACTGGACCGCCGCGCTGCCGGCCGGCTCCTACAAGTGGCGGGCGCGGGCCACCGACGGCTCCGCCGCCGGCGCCTGGTCAGCGTTCCGCACACTGGTCGTGGACACCACGGCGCCTGCCGCGACGACGGTCTCCTCGGCCGGCTTCCCCGCTGGCCAGTGGTCCGGCACGCCGGACGGCAACGGCGACTTCACCGGTGACTTCACCCTCACTCCCCCGGCCACGGACGTGAAGTCGGTCCAGTGGCAGCTGGACGGCGGGGCATGGCAGTCGATCGCCGCCACCGGCTCGCCAGTGACGGCCACGCCCGTCTTCCGCGCGGGCAAGCACACCCTGGCGGCACGCTCCAGGGACGCCGCCGGCAACGTCTCCGCCACCGCATCCTTCACCTTCTTCGCCGGCTCGGGCGCGGCCCTGCTCTCGCCGGGCCAGGGCGACCGTCCGGCGCGGCGGACCGTGCTGACCGGCCAGGGCAAGACCTCCGACACCGGGGTGCGCTACCAGTACCGGCGCGGTGAGACCGACGCCTGGAAGGACGTCCCGCTCGCCGATGTGCGTCGCCGGGCGGACAACACCGCCCTCGCCGCCTGGCCGGCCGCAGTGAGCGGTGGCCTGCCCGAGGCGCTGGTGTGGGACATCACCAGCAGCCTCACCGAGGACGGCCCGATCGACGTCCGCGCGGTCTTCACCGACGGCTCCGGCACTGACGCCTCCCCCGCCACCTCGATCACCGTCGACCGGCAGGCGGGCGCCGCACCCACCCAGGCCGCCGGTCCGGGTGACGTCAACATGCTCACCGGCGACTTCGTGCTCACCGAGACGGACAGTTCGGCGTTCGGCCTGACGGCCAGCCGCACGGCCTCCTCGCGCCGTCCCTCCGAGGGCGGACAGCAGGAGGGCCAGGTGGCCATCTTCGGTCCCCAGTGGACCGCGGGCGCTGCCGCGGAGCTCTCCGCCAGCGAATCGCTGTACCTGCGCAAGACGTCGAACACCTCGGTCGCGGTGGTGGACATCGACGGCGGGGAGACCGGTTTCACGGCGACGAGCGGAGGTGGCTGGAAGCCCGAGGAGGGCGCCGAGGCCCTCACCCTGACGGGCAGCCTGACCGGCTCCTTCACCCTCGAGGACACCGAGGGGACCGTCTCCCGGTTCGCCAAGATCGATACGGCCGCCACGATATGGCAGCTCTCCCAGAGCAGCCTCCCGACGGACAACTCCACCACCTCTCTGATCTCGGAGAAGGTCGTCGTGGGCAGCGCCGTCCTGGCCCGCCCGAAGTACGTGATCGCTCCCACCTCGGCGGTCACCAACGCCACGTGCGCGAGCACCCCTTCCACCAAGGGCTGCCGGATCCTGGAGTACCAGTACGCCACCACGACCACGGCCACCGGGAGCACGCCGGGCGACTACGCCGGGCAGGTCGCCCGCATCCGCCTGTGGTCCACCGACCCCGGTGCGGCGAACGCCACGGCCGCGGTCGTGTCGAACTACGCCTACGACGCCTCGGGGCGCCTGCGTGAGCAGTGGGACCCGAGGGTCTCCCCCGCGCTGAAGACGACCTACACCTACGACAGTGCGGGCCGGGTGGTCACCCAGACCCCGCCGGGCGAGCTGCCGTGGACCTTCTCGTACGGGAAGGCCGGCTCCAGCACGGTCGCGGGCGAGGGCATGCTGCTCTCCGCGTCCCGGCCGACCCTGAAGCCGGGCAGCAGGGACGAGACCGACGGCGGTACGTCAGCCACCTCGCTGGTCTACGACATACCCCTCACCGGTGCCAAGGCGCCCAATCAGCTGTCCCCGGCAGAGGCCCTGACATGGGGTCAGACGGACGCACCGACGGACGCCACCGCCGTCTTCCCGGCCGACCAGGTGCCGGCATCCCACAGCGGGAACGACCTCAACGCCGGTGACTACGACAAGGCGACCATCACCTACACCAATGCCTCGGGCCTCCAGGTCAACACGGGCCTGCCCGGCCGTCACCTGGCCACCACCCAGTACGACTCCTTCGGCAACGTCGTCCTGGAGCTGGGCGCCACCAACCGCGAACTCGCGCTCGGCAACGCCGACTACCAGGTCACCACGCAGAGCCAACTCGGCATCCTCGCCGACTCGCCGGCGGAACGCGCCCGCAAGCTGGCCACGGTCTCGGAGTTCTCCGCAGACGGCAAGCGGCAGCTGCAGCAGTACGGCCCGCTCCACCTGGTCACCCTGACCCAGCAGCTCCAGGGCGACTCCGACAGCCCCACCATCGCGGCCGGAACCCAGGTGGCGGCGCGCCGGCACACCGTCACCCGGTACGACGAAGGCCGTCCCACCGACGGGTCGGCCCGGGTCGCGGACCAGCCGACCACCGCATCAACCGGCGCATTCATCGAGGGCTACCCGAACGACGGCGATGTTCGTACCACCAACACCCGTTACGACTGGGTCAAGGGCCTGCCCACCGCCACGGTCACGGACCCGAACGGGATCAGGCTGACCCGCTCCTCCGAGTTCGACGCGCAGGGCCGCATCCTGAAGAGCATGCAGCCCAAGTCCAACGGCGCGGACGCGGGGACGGTGGCTTCCCGCTACTGGACCGCGGACGGGACCGGCGCCTGCTCCGGGCGTCCCGAATGGGCCGACCTGCTCTGCTCCAGCGGCCCCGCAGGCAAGATCACCGGTGGCGGCCCGAACCCCGACGAACTGCCCACCAGAACCCTGGAGTACAACCGCCTGGGCCAGGTGGCGAAGGTCACCGAGACCGCCAACGGCGTGACGCGAACCACGGTCACCACCTATGACGCCGCCGGGCGCGGTACGAAGAGCACGATCACGGGAGGAGCCGGCACCGCCGTACCGACGCAGACCATCACCTACGACTCGGCCAACGGGCAGGCGGTCACCGTCTCCGACGGGGCCGCCATGGTGCGCCACGTCACCGACAGGCTGGGCCGTGAGATCTCGTACGACGACGGTGCGGGCAATGTCACGCGCACCGAGTACGACCGCCGCGACCGGGTGACGCGGAGGACCGACTCGGTCCCCTCGGAGACCACCTACAGCTACCAGAGCCTCACCGGCCAGCCGACCGGAATGCACGACTCGGCGCTCGGAAGCACGGGCGACGTCAGCGCCTTCTACGACTCCGACGGCCGCCTCTACAAGCAGAGGCTGCCATGGAGCATCGACGTCGAGTACAACCTCGACCCCACGGGGAACGAGACCTCGCGCTACTGGCACTGGGAGTCCGGCTGGACCATCCAGGGCGAGTCGGTCAGTGAGAACATCCACGGCCAGGTCGTGTCCCGCACCACCTACACGGGCGGCGGAGCGTACCAGAGCTACACCTACGACGCGGCAGGCCGCCTGACCAAGGCCGACGACACCCAGGCCGGCGTCACCACCCACCGCAGTTACGGGTTCGACGCCAACACCAACCGTACGTCCCTGGTGACCACGGTCGACGACGTGGACGGCGGCGCGCCCACCACGAAGACGGTCAACTCCACGTACGACACCGCCGACAGGCTGAGCTCCGCCGGTACGGTCTACGACGCCTTCGGCCGCACCACCGCCCAGAGCAGCGGAGCCCGGAACTCCTACTTCGCCAACGATCTCGTCCGCCAGATCACGGCGGGCTCCGAGCGCACCACCTGGGACCTCGACGCGGCCGGCAGGCTCGCCTCGTTCACCACCGAGAACCAGGATGACAACGGAACCTGGTCGACGGCCTCGACCAAGCGCAACCACTACGGGGCCGACGGGGACAACCCCACATGGATCAACGAGGGTGACAGCAGGATCACCCGGAACCTGTCGGACCTGACAGGAGACCTGATCGCCACGACCGGCGCCACCGGTGACGTGGTCCTCCAGCTCACCAACATCCACGGCGACGTGGCCACGCAGCTTCCGCTGGTGGACGCCACGACTCCGGTGGTCAGCAGCTACGACGAGTTCGGCAACCGCCTTCCCGGCACCGACCCGGCCCGGTACGGCTGGATCGGCGCGGAGCGGCGCTCGTCGGAGACGCCGAGCACCGCCACACTGATGGGGGTGCGCCTGTACGACTCGGCCACGGGCCGATTCCTCTCCACCGACCGTATCGTCGGAGGCAACGCCAGCTCCTACGACTACTGCTTCGGCGACCCGGTGAACTGCTACGACATCAGCGGGAACTACGCCATCGGCGGGCTCGTACCGGAAGCCGCGATCTGCGCTCTGTTCCTCCTGTGGTGCGCGGACATGGTCTACGTGACCAACTGGGCACTGGGCGAGGCCAAGAAGAGGTACTCGAACGGAGCGAAGCAGAACGCCTACCGCCACTGCATCTGGCAGGCGATGCTCACCTGGTCGGTCGGGTCGTACCTGGCGAAGTCCCTCGGCAACGCGCACGAGAAGAACGCCGGCAAGTCCGCCGCGGCGAAGCGCGACTCGAAGGCCGACTCGTACAACAACACGGTCGGCAGGAGTGTGGGAGGAAAGATCACTGCCTGGACCTACGGCAAGGCGAAGCAGACCGCGTGCCGGCTCTGCAAGGACAAGGTCAAGAAGCACAAGCTGAAGTCGAATGCGAAGGGGAAGACGTGGGTCTAGCCGAACGGCCGTAGCGGTTCGGTGAAGGTGGGGCGGCGCCAGGTGGCGCCGCCCCACTGGGCGACTCTGGCGCCAGGCCATGAGGGAGTGCCCACGCAGGGCCTGCCGAGCCGGCACGGCACCCGGATGGCACCCGGGCCACCGCGCAAGGGTCACCACGGACTCCCCCGCTGACCGAGGTCTCGCCCGATCCTCGATCACTCCCCGGCGGTCGCCCCGTGCAGTGGGCCGGAGGCCAGGACTCTGGTGACGAAGTTCGCCAACTGCGCCCGCATTCTTTCCCGCGGAACGCCCTCTGCTCCGGCCAGGTGCTCGACGAGGTCGGCTCGCGTGGCGGCGAGCAGGACGTGGGCGGTGAAGTCGCTGTCGGCCAGGCCGGGGATCTGCTCCAGTACGGCCTGGAGGACACTGTGCCACCGCTGGTAGTGCTCCGCCTGGTACGGGCTGCTGCTCCCGCTCTCCTCCAGGGCCAGCGCGAGGCGCCGGTTGTCCAGTTTGAAACAGAGGACGGCGTCGAGCAGGGCGGGTACGCGATCCTGCGGTGAGGTGGCGGGCCCCAGGGGCGGTGGGCCGGCCTCGACGGCCCCCCTGAGCGGTTCGAGCCGTGCCTCGTACAGCGCGCGGAGCAGCCCGGCGCGATCGCCGAAGGCCCGGAAGAGCGTGCCCTTGCCGACGCCGGCCGCTGAAGCGACGTCGGCCATGGTGATGTCAGCGGGACTTTCGCGGCGGACGAAAAGGGCGTCGGCGGCTGCGAGCACGGCCTCCCGGTTACGGGCGGCGTCTTTACGGGACTTGCGCTCGGGCATGCTGCTCCTCCATTTGCAAACCGGACCCGCGGTCCGTATCGTCAAACTGGACCCAGGGTCCGGATTCTGGATCTGGAGGATACCCATGCCCGTACCGACTTCTCCGGCGGATCTGTACCGCCACAGCCTGCGGCTGCTGCTCGACAAGAACATTCCTGCGTGGGTCGCCCTGTGGGCCGAGGACGGCCTCATGGAACTCCCCTTCGCACCCGAAGGCCGGCCCCGGCGTCTGCAGGGCAAGGAGGCCGTCGCCGCCTATATGCGCCACTACCCCGACCACATCGATCTGCACGACTTCCCCGACCTGCGCATCCACCGGACCGCCGACCCGGAGACCATCGTGGTCGAGATGCGCGGCGTCGGCCGTCTGGTGGAGACCGGCGCTCCCTTCGACATGACGTACATCGCCGTCGTGACCGTGCGAGAGGGGCGGATCACCTCCTACCGCGACTACCGGAACCCCCTCGCCGTCCTTGAGCCCGGCACCGACTTCACCCGGAGCAGCCGATGACCACCACCGGCACCACCTTGGTCATCGGCGCCACCGGTACCACCGGCAGCCGCACCGCGGCACAGCTGACGGCCGCAGGCCACCGCGTCAAGGCCGCCAGCCGTCGGGCCACCCCGGTCGTCGGCGCCGAGCCGGTCCGCTTCGACTGGCACGATCCCTCCACCCACGCAGCCGCCCTCGACGGCGTCCACCACGTCTACCTCATACCGCCCGTGGGCGACTCCGAGCCCGCGGCGATCATGCTGCCGTTCCTCCGTCAGGCCCGCACTGCCGGCGTGCGCCGCGCGGTGCTGCTGAGCTCCTCGGCCATCCCCGAGGGCGGCCCGGCGGTGGGAACGGTGCACCAGGCCCTGCCCGGCCTCTTCGAACAGTGGGCGGTACTGCGGCCCTCGTGGTTCATGCAGAACGTCACCGGCACGCACGCGCACGCTCGCAGTATCCGTGACGAGCGCATCATCTGGACCGCCACCGGCACGGGCCGGGTCGGCTTCGTCGACGCCGATGACATCGCGGCCGTCGCCGTACGCGCTCTGACCGACGAGCAAGCCCCCAACGCCGATCTCGTCCTCACCGGACCCGAGGCACTCAGCCACGACGACGTCGCCGCGGTCATCACCGAGGTCACCGGTCGGCCCGTCGTCCACCGCTCTCTGTCCTACGAGCAGTTGCGCGATCGCCTCACGGCGCATGTGCCGGTGGAGTTCGCCGCAATGCTGGCCGGCATGGACCGTGCCATCGCCCATGGAGCAGAGGACCGGATCACCGACACCGTCCAGCGCCTCACGGATCGGCCCCCGCGCACCTTCCGGGCCCTCCTCGAGAGGGAGTTGGGCTGCAGCAACTGACCGTCCCGCCCCGATCCTCCACACCGAGACGATGCTGCTGGGCGAGCCGTGGTGGCACGACGAGGACGGCCTGGGAGCCGGCGGATGCCACCGGCTTCACGCCGAATCGACGGTGGCTGAGGGTGACGGGGTGCTTCTGGAGCAGCCGAAGCACTCGCCCGCCCGGCCGCCCTCGACGGCGTGCCGGGCGGGCTTGTTCGTGAGCCGTTTCCAGCCTGACGGCGCCGACTGTGCGTGGGACGGACCTGCGGAACGGCGAAGCTCCTGGTCGACGGGTTCACGACCAGGATCCACCGTCCGCCAGGAGCGCCAGGAGCGCCAGGAGCGCCAGGACTGGAACCCCTTCGGGTGACTTCCGGAATCCCCCGTGCTCGGGGTGGGAAGGGGCACAGGGCCGTACCAGGCCGGGCACGGCGATGCCCGGCGGCCGGGTGCGTCACGGGAGAAGCCGGGCGGGCACGGTGCCCCGGCCGGAATCGGGCGGCGGCGCGAGCATCATGTGCGCGGCCCACATGTCCGGAAGCGGAAGGAACTGCTGTGCGCTGGAAGAGGAAACTGGCCGTGCTGCTGATCGGCGCGTGCCTGGCGGCGGGCCTGCAGGCCGGGCCGGCAACGGCGATCGTCGGAGGACAGGAGGCGCACCCCCGCACCCACCGGTTCATGGCCGGCCTGGTCGACCTCTCGGAGCAGCGCGTGTTCTGCGGGGCGACACTGATCTCGCCCAGCCATCTGATCACCGCCGCGCACTGCCTCCGGGGACCGAACGCCCGGGCGGGCAACCTGGCGGTCCTGCTCGGCGACCACGACTACAGCACCGGCGCGGACACGCCCCACGCGAAGCTGGTCCCGGTCCACAGCATCACGGTGCACGAGAACTTCGACCTCACTTCCGGGGCGAACAACATCGCCGTGGTGACACTCTCGCGCGCAGTGGAGAGGAACGAGGGGATCAGGGAAGCCCAGCTGCCCTGGAAGTACGCCTCCGGTGCCTTCGACACCATCCGCGTGAGGGCTCTGGGCTGGGGCACCCTCAGCTTCGGCGGCCCGGTGAGCACCACCCTCCGGAGCGTCGTCCTCGACACGATGACCAACGACGAGTGCGCCAACCGAGGCGTGCGGGACCTCACTTCCGGCAGTATCTGCACCCACACGCCGGGCAGGGACACCTGCCAGTACGACAGCGGCGGGCCTCTGATCCACCAGGTGGACTACGACCGTCCCCTCGTGATCGGCGTCATCTCCCACGGCCGGGGCTGCGCCACCGACAGCCCCAGCGTCCACACCCGCGTGACCTCCTACCTGCAGTGGATTCTCCGCAACACCCCCGGTGCCACCTACGTCGTGGGCTGAGCCGCCGTTCCACCCGCGCCCGCGCGCAGCGGTGGGGCCGGCGCGCGGACGGCCGCGAGGACACAACACCCCCGGATCCACGGGCGAGCCCCGGACCGGCGACGCCCGTGGTGTGGCCGAGCGCCTTCCCCGAGTGACTTCCCCGGGCGCCTTCCCCGGGCGGATCCCCCCAGGCTCGGGAAGCGGCCGGGGAACTGACTGCCCGTCACCCGGGGGACGGCAGCCGCGCCGGCTGCTCGTCGGCCTCTTCTTCGCCGAGACGGTCGACGAGCAGCATCGCCGCGTCGTCCGCCAGGCGGTCGGCGGTGTGGCGGATCAGTCCGCGGTGGAGTTCTTCCAGGAACTCGTGGGGGGTGCAGGGGTCCACGGCCTCCATGGCCTCGGGCAGGGCGAAGAAGTCGTGGTCGTCGGGGTCGCGGGCTTCGATCACACCGTCGGTGTACAGCAGCAGACGGTCGCCGGGTGCGAAGGGGTGGCTCTCCGCCCTCACGGGAGGACCGGTGAAGAGGTCGTCCAGGCCGAGGGGCGGCAGCGGTGAGGCGGGCATCAGGGCCCGGACCTTCCCCCGGCGCAGCACCAGCGGCGGCGGGTGGCCGCAGTTGACGACCTGGACCTCGGGTGTGTCGGACACCTGGGCGATGAGCACGGTGACGAAACCCTCCAGCAGCACCTCCTGGCTTACCGCGCCGGGCACGGCACGCTCCTGGCGCAGCGCGGCCTCGCAGTGGTTCATCACCTCCGCGAGTTCCTCCTCGTAGTGCGCGGTCACCCGGAACGCGCTCAGCACGGCTGCGGCCGCACGCACGGCGGGCAGCCCCTTGCCCCGGACGTCGCCCACGATCAGCCGGACCCCGTACCTCGTCTGCACGGCCTCGTAGAGGTCGCCGCCGATCTGCGCCCCCGTCTCGGCGGCCAGGTACATGCTGGCCGCCCGCACCGGTCCCAGCCGTGCGGGCACCGGATGCAGGATGGCCTCCTGGGCTGCCATGGCGATCCGGCGGACCTGGTCGAGTTCGTCCTCCCTGCGTGTGCGGATGGCGTTGCTCATCGTGACACTGGCCAGCGACACCAGGAGCAGACTCGCGATGTTGCTGTAGTACGCGTGGTCGTAGGCCGGGGAGACCAGGTCGGTGAACAGGGCGAGAGCCGTCACCGAGAGGATGCCCTTCGGCCCCATCGTCAACGCGGCCACCGCCGGCATCGCGGTGAGGAAGGTGCCGGTGACCAGGAAGTTGGCCGGTGAGAACTCGATGACCAGCGCGATCAGCACCACCGCGAACGGCACCCACCGCGCGAACCGGACGAGGGACCGGCTGCGGCTGTCCACGCCTGGCGGAGGGGCTGTGCTGCGAAAGCGCGCTCGCATGGATACAGCCTGCCTCTCCGGAATCGAGTGTTCCACCCTTCGCTCCGGCGATCTCCTGTCCGGGCGTCCGTGCCCGCGGGAGGCCCGGCGTGACCCGCCCCGCGACGCGGGCCTCGGCCTCGGTCCGGCCGTCCCCTGGCCTCCTGCGGACCGCTCCCCACGGCACCGGCGGGCCGCCGGGACGTCCACCACCCCCGCACCAGGCCCGGGTCTGCCGCCCGGCGATCGGGGTGCCACGGCCGAGCGGCCCGTCGAGGGCGTCCTCGCGGCCTTCGACGAGCGCGCCGCGACGGTCCCGTGGGGCGAAGGGTGGCGACGGGCCGCAGGCAGCGTCCGCGGGGGGGGGAGACGCCGCTGCGCGGTGGTGCCCGACGCCCGCGGTGCCGCGCGAGCCGTGGCGGGTTCCCACGGCTGTGCCATTCTGAGAGGTGTGAGCGCCTTTCACACCCTTGCCTGCCAGGACTCGCAGCAGGGGGTGACGGTGGGATGACGAGATGCCCAATGACGACGGTGCCGGGGCCGGCGTTCCCGGGCCCCGGTCGGGACTGAGGGTCGGGCCGCGCGACGCCGGGGCCGGCTGGCAGCATGCGGCGGAGCAGGCCGCCCCCGCGCAGGTTCGGACCTTCGCGGGGGCGGCGCTGGCGGCTGTCTACACGGTGGGCGAAGGGGACGAGCTCCGGCTGGCCGGGTCCGCCGGCGGCCCCGTCGCCCGGTACGGACTGCCGGCGGGCTACGCCCTGACGGGGCGGTCCGCCGTCGTCGAGGCCTACCAGCGGGGCTGGCCCTTGTGGCTGGGCTCCGCGGAGGTCGCCGCCTACGGCGACAGCGGTCCCGGGACCCTGCCGCCCGGCATGTCGCTGGGTGTGCTGCCCCTGGGTGCGGACGGCAGGCGCCTGGGCTGCCTGGTCGTCGTGGACGACGCCGCCGACGGCTTCGGGGACGACCGCCGGGGCTTTCTGGAGCTGTACGCCGACCAGGTCGCCGCGCGCCTCCAGGCGGGCGGCGGGCCGGGCGGACAAGGCGACGGCCACCCGGAGGACCGGCCGGGCCGACCACCGGAGGAGCCCCGGAGCCGCGGTCCCGCGACGTCGCCGGGAGCGCAGGCGGCCCTGGACCACCTCGACGTCGGCTCGTTCACCCTGGCCCTGAGCACCGGCCGGATCGGCGCCGACGAACGGTTGCTCACCCTGGTCGGCATCGCTCCGGACGCGTTCGACGGCCAGGTGGCGACCCTGCTCGCGCACACCGTCCCGGACGACGTGCCCGCCCTGATGTCCGTCGTCGAGCCCGGTCAGATGGCCTCCGGCAGCCGCGAGCTGGAGTTCCGCGTCCGGCGGCCGACCGGTGAGCAGCGCTGGCTGCGGCTGCGCTGCCGGGTGCTCGCCGACGCCGCCGGCAGGCCGGAGCGCGTGCTCGGGGTGGTCGCCGACGCCGCGCATCTGCGCCCCCGGGCCGACGAGGTCTCGCGGGTCCAGTGGCTGTCCGCCGTGCTCGCCGACGCGATGACCGTCCGCGACGTCAGCCGGGCGGTGGTGGCCGCGTTGCGCGAGCCGCTGGGCGCCGACCGGATGGCGCTCGCGGAGATCGAGGGCGATCGGATGGTGGTCACCGTGCTCGACCCGCCGGACCCCAGGGCCTGGCCGGAGTCCTGGCGGTCCGAGTGGCGCGGCGAGTGGCCGGACGCCCCGACCCGCGTCCTGCCCACGCTGGAGACCGTGCTGCGTGAGGGGCGTACGAGCCTGTGGGCCGCGGGAACCGACCTGGAGCCCGGGCTCGCGGGCGTCGGGCCCGGCGGTCTCGCCGTCCTTCCGCTGCCCGCCCAGGGCCGGGTGGTGGGCGTGTGCCTGGTCGGCTGGGACCGGGAGCACGCCTTCAGCCCCGAGGAGCGGTCGCTGCTGACCGCGACGGCGGGTCTGGTGGGCCAGGCCCTGATGCGCGCGCACGCCTACGACGCCAAGCACGAGCTCGCCACCATGCTGCAGCGCAGCCTGCTGCCCCGCAGCCTCCCGACGCTCCCCGGCGGGGTGGCCGTGGCCCGCTACCTGCCCGCGATGACCGGGCTGGAAGTGGGCGGGGACTGGTACGACGTCATCCCGCTGACCGACGGCCGGGCGGCCCTGGTCATCGGGGACGTGCAGGGGCACAGCGCCGGAGCCGCGACGATCATGGGCCAGATGCGCACGGCGATCCGTGCCTACGCGGTGGAGGGCCATCCGCCCGATGTGGTCCTCTCCCACGCCAACCGGCTGCTCGTCGGCATGGAGACCGACCTGTTCGCCACCTGCTGCTATGTCGAGCTGGACATGGAGGAGGGCGTGGCCTGGATCGTGCGGGCCGGGCATCTGCAGCCGCTGCTGCGTCATCCGGACGGCACCACCGAGGAGGTGGCCGCCGAGGGCGGGCCGCCGCTGGGAGTGCTCGGCGAGGCCGACTTCCCCCTGACCTCGGTCGAACTCGCCCCGGGCGCCGTCGTGGCCATGATGACCGACGGCCTGGTCGAGTCCGCGAGCCTCCATCTGGAGGAGGGCACCCGCCGCGTGCGCGACGTGCTCGCCGCCACCGACCCGTCCGACGCCGGCCGGGTGGCCGACGCGCTGCTCGGTGGTCCCGGCCGACGCGACGACGACGTGGCGCTGCTCATCCTGCGCTACGACGGGATGAAGGTCCGGCCGATCCGGGTCGGCTGGACGGCGTGGCGGCTGCCGGACGCGGTCATGCACGCGCGCCGCTTCACCGCGCGCACCCTGCGCGCGTGGGACGTGACGCAGGATGCCGACGTCGTCCTGCTGATCGTCTCGGAGCTGGTCACCAACGCCCTGGTGCACACCCACGGCGCGGTGCGCCTGGACCTCACCCGCGCCGGGGACCGGCTGCGTATCGCGGTGTCCGACTCGTCGCCGCGGGCGCCGGCCAAGCCGGTGATCGTGGACTGGGAGGCCACCGGGGGCCGCGGCATCCTCCTCGTCGAGGCGATGTCGGCGGCCTGGGGGTCGGTGCCGGTCAGCGGAGGCAAGCAGGTGTGGAGCGAGATCGTCGTACCCCAGGGCGAGCCCGGCGCCGGGGAGCCGGAGCGGCGGCCGGGCAGCCGGACGGAGTGAGGAGGTGGTTCGCGTGCGCAACCCCGAGCTGCGGGGCCGTCCGGGCAGGGCGGCCGCCCTTCTGGCCGTGCTGACACTCCTCGCGGGCCTGGCCGCCTGCGGGGAGGCGGCGGATTCGGGCTCCGCTCCCGAACAGACCGGCGGTGCGGGGGGACCTGTGAAGATCGGTCTGCTGCTGCCCGACTCCTACACGGCCCGCTGGGAGAACTTCGACCGGCCGCTCATCGAGGACCGGGTGCGGGAGCTCTGCCCCGACTGCACCATCGAGTACGCCAACGCCCAGGGCAACGTGGCCACCCAGCAGGGGCAGATCGAGACCATGATCACCCAGGGGGTGGACGTGCTGATCCTCGATCCCGTCGACTCGGCGGCGCTGCAGAGCTCGGTCCGGAACGCGGCCGACGCGAACGTGCCGGTGGTCTCCTACGACCGGCTCGCGGAGGGCCCGATCGCGGCGTACGTCTCGTTCGACGGCGCGGAGGTCGGCAGGCTCCAGGGCGAGGCGCTGCTGAAGGCCATGGGCGACAAGGACGACCGGCCGCAGATCGTCATGATGAACGGGGACCCGGCCGACCCCAACTCCGCCTGGTTCGAGGAGGGTGCGCTGTCCGTCCTGGCGGGTGAGGTGAGGATCGGCAAGTCGTACGACACCGTCGGCTGGCGGTCGGAGAACGCCCACAGGAACATGACCGGTGCCATCGCCGCCCTCGGGCCGGACAGCATCGACGGCGTGTACTCGGCCAACGACGCGCTCGCGTTCGGCATCATCACGGCCCTCAGGGCCAACCACATCAGCCCGCTGCCCCCCGTCACCGGTCAGGACGCCGAGCTCGCCGCCGTGCAGCGGATCGTCGAGGGCGAGCAGACCATGACCGTGTACAAGCCCTTCGCCCCGCAGGCCCGTGCCGCCGCCGCGATCGCCGTCGCGCTGAGCCGCGGCGAGCCCGTCGAGGCCGTCGCCGGGGACGAGATCGACAACACGACCGACGAGGGGATCCCGGCCGTCCTGCTCACCCCCGTGTCCGTGAACGTCGGCAACATCATGGACACCCTCGTCAGGGACGGCATGTACACGATCGATCAGATCTGCACCCCGAAGTACGCCCCGGCTTGCGAGAGGGCCGGACTCACGTCGTAATCGGACGGGAAGGAGGTGCGTACCCGTGGCGGTTCCTCCCCTCCTGGCCCTGCGCGGCGTCTCCAAGCACTTCGGCGCCGTCCAGGCCCTGACGGACGTCGATCTGACGATCCGCGCCGGTGAGGTGGTCGCCCTGATGGGCGACAACGGCGCCGGGAAGTCGACCCTCGTCAAGGTGATCGCGGGAGTGAGCCTGGCGGACCGGGGCGTCATCGAGTGGCAGGGCGAGCCCGTGCACGTCAGGCGCCCGCGCGACGCCACCCACCTGGGCATCGCCACCGTCTACCAGGACCTCGCGCTGTGCGACAACCTCGACGTCGTCGGCAACCTCTTCCTCGGCCGCGAGATCCGGCGGATCGGCGTCCTCGACGAGGTGGAGATGGAGCGCCGCACCCGTGACCTGCTGAGCACCCTGGCCATCCGCATCCCCAACGTACGCCTCCCCGTGGCCGCCCTCTCCGGGGGCCAGCGGCAGACGGTCGCCATCGCCCGTTCGCTTCTCGGCGATCCCAAGGTGGTGCTCCTGGACGAGCCCACCGCCTCCCTCGGCGTCCAGCAGACCGCCCAGGTCCTCGACCTGGTGGAGCGGATGCGCGACCACGGCCTGGGCGTCCTGCTCATCAGCCACAACATGGGCGACGTCAAGGCCGTGGCCGACCTCGCCGCGGTACTCCGCCTGGGGCGCAACAACGGCCTCTTCGACGTGAACACCACGTCCCACGAGCAGATCATCGCCTCCATCACGGGGGCCACGGGGGACGCCGTGACCCGCCGCGCCTCGCCCCCGGGGGAGGCCGGGCGGTGAGCGGGCGCCGCATCGACCTCAAGGGCCACGCCGAGACCGTCCGGCACCGGATGAGCAGCGGCGAGTTCGGCTCGTTCCCGGTCGTCATGGGGCTCCTCCTGATCTGGGTGATCTTCCAGAGCCTCAACAGCAACTTCCTCTCGCCGCGCAACCTCTCCAACCTGAGCGTCGACATCGTCGGCACCGGGCTGATCGCGGTCGGCATCGTCTTCGTGCTGCTGGTCGGCGAGATCGACCTGTCGGTCGGCTCCGTCAGCGGCTTCGGAGCGGTCATGTTCGCCGTGCTCAACGTGCAGAACGGCATGGCGGAGTGGCTCGCCGTGATCGTGGCGATCCTCTGCGGCACGGCGATCGGGCTGGTGCAGGGGTTCTTCTTCGCCAGGGTCGGCGTGCCCGCGTTCGTGGTGACCCTGGCGGGGCTGCTCGGCTGGAGCGGCCTGATGCTGTACCTGCTGGGGACCAGCGGCACGGTCAACCTCGACGACGAGGGCCTGGTCGCCACGTTGACCAGCCACTACTTCGGCAACGTCGCCGTGGCGTACGGCGTGGCGGCGCTCGGCACGGCCGTGTACTTCCTCGCCTCGTACCGGGACAGGCGGCACCGCAGGGCCACCGGGATGCCGTGCCGTTCCCTCGCCGAGATCGCGCTGCGCACGGGCGCGGTGGGGGTGATCGTCTTCGCGGCCGCCTATGTGCTCAACCAGTTCCGGGGCCTGCCGCTCGCCCTCCTGATCTTCCTCGTCGTCGTCGCGGGGCTGGACCTCCTGCTGCGCCGCACACCGTACGGACGGCGGGTCTACGCCGTCGGCGGCGGTGCCGAGGCGGCGCGGCGGGTCGGCGTCAACATCGTGCGGGTGCGGATCTCGGTGTTCGCGGTCTCCGCGTCCATGGCGGTGGTCGGCGGACTGTTCCTGGCCTCGCGCATCACCTCGGCCAGCCAGACCTCGGGCACCGGCCTGCTGCTGCTCAACGCCATCGCCGCGGCCGTCATCGGCGGCGTCAGCCTGTTCGGCGGGCACGGCACGACCTGGTCCGCCTTCCTCGGCATCCTGGTCATCCAGTCGATCGCCTCCGGCATGGCCCTGCTGGGCATCCAGGCGGCCGTGCAGTTCATGATCACGGGAGGGGTGCTGCTGGCCGCCGTGGTCGTCGACTCCCTGGTGCGGCAGGCCCAGAAGGCGCACGGCAGAGCCTGAGCGGGTACGCCTGGGCGGGTACGCCCGGCCGCCCGCCGTCCCGACGTCAGGGCCACGGCGCCGTCCTCCGGCGCGGCGACCGCGCCGGAGGCCGGCCGGAGCGGCGGACGCACTCACGACGTGCCTGCCAGGGCGGGTGGGGCCGTCGGCCAGGCGGACCGGCCGGGGCCCGCTCCCCACCGGCGTTCGAGGGGACCGCGCCCGCCCGGGCGGGGGCGGTCCCCCTGCCACAGGCTCGGGGGCGGCTCATGGCGCGTCCGGGTGAGCCGAGGGGCGGGCGCGGTGCCAGGCGCCGTCGGCGAGCAGGCGCAGGCCGTTGAGGCCGACGAGGACGGTGGAGCCCTCGTGTCCGGCGACGCCGAGCGGCAGGGGCAGGGTGCCGACGAGGTCCCAGGCCACCAGGACGGCGATGAAGGTGCCCGCGATGACGAGGTTCTGGACGACGAGCGTGCGGGCGCGGCGGGAGAGGTTCACCACGGTGGGGATGGTGGCGAGCTCGTCGCGGACGACGACGGCGTCGGCGGTCTCCAGGGCGAGGTCGGATCCGGCTCGGCCCATGGCGATGCCGGTGTGGGCGGCGGCCAGTGCCGGGGCGTCGTTGACGCCGTCGCCGACGGCCAGGACCTTGGCGCCGCGGTCCTGGAGTCCGCGGACGGCGGCGACCTTGTCCTGGGGCAGCAGTCCGGCGCGTACGTCGGTGATGCCGACCTCGGCGGCGAGGCGGGCGGCGGCGCGCGGGTTGTCGCCGGTGACCAGGACCGGGGTGCGGCCGGTCAGTTCGGCCAGGGCGCGGGTGGCGGTGGCGGCCTCGGGGCGGAGGCGGTCGGCGATCCCGAGCACACCGGCCGGGCGGCCGTCGAGGGTGACGACGACGGCGGTGCGGCCCTCCTCCTCCAGTGCGGCGGCCAGGACGGCGGCCGGGTGGGCGGGGTCGTCGAGGAGGCGGGCAGGGCTGCCGACCGCGACGGCACGGCCGTCGACCGTGGCGGTGACACCGGTGCCGGGGGTGGATGAGAAGCCGACCGCCGGCACCGGGTCCAGCCCACGGGCCCGGGCCGCCTCCACCACTGCGCGAGCGAGGGGGTGCTCGCTGGGGTGCTCGGCCGACGCCGCGAGGCGCAGGAGCACGTCCTCGTCCAGGCCGGACCCGTCGAGCGGGCGCAGGTCGGTCAGGCGCGGGGTGCCCTCGGTGAGGGTGCCGGTCTTGTCGAGCGCGACCGTGTCGATCTGGCCGAGGCGTTCCATGACGACGGCGGACTTCACCAGGACGCCGTGGCGGCCCGCGTTGGCCATCGCCGAGAGCAGCGGCGGCATGGTGGCGAGAACGACGGCGCACGGAGAGGCGACGATCATGAAGGTCATCGCGCGCAGCAGCGTGGACTGCAGATCCGAGCCCATGAGCAGCGGGATCGTGAAGATCAGCAGGGTGGCGGCGACCATGCCGAGGCTGTAGCGCTGCTCGACCTTCTCGATGAACAGCTGCGTCGGCGCCTTGGTCTCGGCGGCCTCCTCGACCATGGCGACGATCCGGGCGATCACCGACTCGGACGGGTCGCGCCCGACCTTCACCCGCAGCGCCCCGGAGCCGTTCAGGGTGCCGGCGAACACCTCGTCGCCGGGCTGCTTGGCCGCGGGCAGCGGCTCACCGGTGATGGTGGCCTGGTCGACGTCGCTCGCGCCGTCGAGTACGCGGCCGTCGGCACCGATCCGCTCCCCGGGCCGCACGAGGACGACATCGCCCACGGCGAGGGAGTCCGCCGGTACGGACTCCTCGGTGCCGTCGTCCGCGATCCGCGTCGCGGTCTCCGGGGCCAGGTCGAGCAGGCCGCGCACGGAGTCGGCGGTACGGGCGGTGGCGATGGCCTCAAGAGCGCCGGAGGTGGCGAAGATGACGACGAGCAGCGCGCCGTCGAGGACCTGGCCGATCGCGGCGGCGCCGAGGGCCGCGACCACCATCAGCAGGTCCACGTCCAGCGACTTCTCCCTGAGAGCCTTCAGTCCCTCCCGGCCCGGCTCCCAGCCGCCGGCGACGTATGTGGCCGCGAACAGCGGGCCCCACAGCCATGCCGGTGCGTCCAGCAGGTACAGCGGGAGAGCGGCCAGGAACAGCACGAGCGCCGCGAGAGCCCACCGGGCCTCCGGCAGGGCCAGGATGCGGGTGCGCCGACGGGGGACGGCGGACGGCGTGCCGGCAACGGCCGGCGAGGGCCGTTCCAGGACAGGAGACATGACAGCGCAACCCTTCACGGGCGGACGGACGACACGGCCACGTTACCTGAATACCTGAACAGTTCTTCATGCATTGCGTCCGTATCATGGCCCCATGGGCCACGGAACGAACGCCGACAGCAGTACGCGCGAACGGCTCGACACGGTGGGCGCAGCGGAAGTCGCCGCGACCCTCCAGGCCCTGGCCACGCCGTCGCGGCTGTACATCCTGGCCCGGCTCCGACAGGGGCCCGCCTCGGTCGGCGATCTCGCAGCCGCCGTCGACATGGAGGCCTCGGCCTGCTCCCACCAGCTCCGCCTGCTGCGCAACCTCGGCCTGGTCACCGGCGAGCGGCAGGGGCGGTCGATCGTCTACGCGCTGTACGACAACCACGTCGCCGAACTCCTCGACCAGGCGCTCCACCACGTCGAGCATCTGCGCCGCGGCATCCGCGACCTGCCGGCCGATCTCGGCGCGGCACCGGGAGACGACCGGTGACCTGAGCCCGAGCCCGTCCGCACGGGGCTCCGGCCGGACCTCGACACCATGCGGCGCGGGCCGCAGCGCGGCACGACCCAGCGGCCGGCCCGGTGCCCGCCACGGCGCCGCGGGCACCGAGTCCGGGCCCTCGTGAATCCCACACATCTAATCCGCTTAGAATATTCAAAGCCTTCGTGCAGCCGGCCGCCCAGACAGGGCGGCGGCGAAGGCCCCGCCGCACCGACGGGACGACCAGCCTGTCGGCGGCCGAGGAAGAAGGAGCTCCGCAGTGGCCTCCCACCGCCGCCCGAAGCAGCCCGGACCGCGCTACACCGGCGTCCTCACCGCCACCGCCGCGGCGGCTGTGGCCCTGTCCCCCCAGGCGGCCTCGGCCGACCCCTTGCCCGACCCGAACAAGAAGGGCGTCAAGGCGCAGGTCGACCGCCTGTACGAACAGGCGACCCAGGCCACGGAGAAGTACAACGGGGCCAGGGAGAAGGCCGACGCACTGAGGAAGCACGTGGCGACGCTGCAGGACGCGGCCGCCCGCAAGCAGGGCGAGCTGAACGAGCTCCGCGACCGGATCGGCGCCGCGGCCGCCGGCCAGTACCGCTCGGGCGGGCTCGACCCGGCACTCCAGCTCCTGCTCTCCGGGGACCCCGACACCTACCTGGAGACCGCATCCGCCCTGGACCGCGCGGGCGAGCGGCAGACCGCCGCCCTGCAGCACTTCCTCTCCCAGCAGCGCGGGCTCCGGCAGCAGCGCAGGGAGGCGTCGGGGCAACTGCGCGAACTCGACTCCCTGCAGAAGGAGCTGGGCAGGCGGAAGAGCGAGATCCAGGGCACACTGCGCGAGGCGCAGCGCCTCCTCAACACCCTGTCCGCGAAGGAGCGGGCCCGGATCGCCGAAGAGGAGGACCGCGCCAACCGCGCGAGCGAGCGGGTGGACCTGGGGAACGAGGCGAGCACCTCCGAGCGGGCCGCCGCCGCGTTCGCCGCCGCCAAGAGCCGGGTCGGCATGCCCTACGTCTGGGGCGCGAGCGGCCCGTCCTCGTTCGACTGCTCCGGCCTGACCTCCTGGGCGTACCGACAGGCCGGCGTGACGATACCGCGCACCTCCCAGGGGCAGGCCGGCGCCGGCACGCGCATCGGCTCCCTCGACGCACTGAAGCCCGGCGACCTCGTCATCATGCGCAGCGACCTGAGCCATGTCGGCTTCTACGCGGGCAACGGGCAGATCCTCCACGCACCCAAGCCCGGCGCGCAGGTCCGCTACGAGTCGATCGCCCGCAGCGGCATGCCCTTCATGTGGGGCGTGCGCATCGGCTGACGCCACGCGACGGAGGGGGAGGGCCGCTCGGGTACGGCGCCCTCTTCCCCGACGCCGCGCCGGAGACGACGCGACCACCCCCGGCCCCCGTCCCCCTGCGTCCGCAACGGCCGCCCGACCGGCACCCCGAGGCCGAATCCGCCCGACCGGCACCCCGAAGGCCGAAAGCGGAGCCGCGGAACTGCCGACGGCCGCCACCAGCGCCGCTGTGACGCCGGCCGACCCGCGGACCGGACAGCGGGTCCGGGGCCGCCCCCGGCCCTTGCCGCGCGGGGCGCGGTTGAGAGGTTATTTATTTTTTAGCTTCTTAGTAAACACTATGACCGACCCTTCCAAACCAGACAATCGACCGAGTGTCTCCACGACTTATTCGCGCCATGTTGCGGAGATAACTCGAATCCACTCCAAAAGGCGGCTAACATAACGGCGTGATTACAGTCCAGCCGCGCCCGCGTGCGTCGCAGTCCCGCGTTTCGGCGGGGCTACGGCGTCTACTCGGCCTGGCCGGGCTACTGTTCGCCCTTCTGGCCGGTCACGGGGCAGACCCGCACGGACCATCAGTTTCCGCGCCTGCCGCCATGTCCTTCACGGCCCACACCCTGAGCGGAATCGACGGCGAGCACGATCCGGAAATCCCGGCACACGAATGCTCCCCACGGACCCCGGAAGGGGCACCGGCGCCCGGTGCACCGGGTGCCTCCCCGCAGTCCCACGCGCCGTGGGGCGCCGGACTCCGCCACGCGACCGGCACCGAAACGACCGCGGCCACCGCCTCGGGTTCGACCTTCTCCAGAACCTCGGCAGCCCTTCGGGTGTAGGACGCCCCACCCCGGACCGGCCGCCGAGGCGCACCCGCGCCCGTGCGCGGCGGAAAGGGGCCCGCACGTCCCCACGCCCGCGAGCCATCGCGGTCGCCCGTCCCTCTTGCTCCTCTACGGAGCCGAGGAGTCGTGCCACCCGGAGGAACCATGCCCCGCCGTCCTCGTATCCCTCTGCTCGCCGCCGTCGCCCACGCCCTTCTGCTCGCGGCGGTACTGTGCTTCACCCCCCTCGGCGAGGCCGCGCGCGGCCACGCCGACGCACAGACCGCCGCCGCGGCCTCCTTCGGGATCGGCCACTCCGAAGGCCGGTCCCCTCGGCACCAGCACCCTCACCACGGTCACACCGGCTCCTGCACCACCCCGGGCCTCACCGCCGACACCCACCTGGCGACGAGGCAGGCGCCCGACGCCACCGGGCTCGTCGCGTCCTACGAGGACGGCCCGGCCACCCCCGTGCCCCGGGCCCTGAGTCCGCCCAACGGCCGGGCACCCGCGGCGGAATCCGGCCGCTCGACGCAGATCCGCGTCTGCCGGTGGCGCGTGTAGACCCGTTCGGCTCCCCTGCGGCGCACGGCGCGGCCGCCTCCCGAACGAGTACCCGACACGCCCTACCGAAACGAGAGCGGACCATGCACTCCCCGACCACCGATGTCACACCCCCCACCCGATCCGCCCTGCCCGGGCTGGTGGGCAACACCCCCCTCCTCCACGTCTCGGAGCCGCTCGCCCCGGCCGGCCGCGGGTTCTGGGCGAAACTGGAGGGCTTCAACCCCGGCGGCATCAAGGACCGCCCGGGCCTCCACATGGTCGAACGGGCCCGCGCCCGCGGCGACCTGCGCCCCGGCGCACGGATCATCGAGTCCACCAGCGGCACGCTCGGCCTCGGCCTCGCCCTCGCCGGCATGGTCTACGGGCACCCCGTCACCCTGGTCACCGACCCGGGACTGGAGGGGTCCATGACGCGGCTGCTGTCCGCGTACGGAGTCCGGGTCAACGTGGTCTCCGAGCCGCACCCCACCGGGGGCTGGCAGCAGGCCCGCCGGGACCGGGTCGCCCAGCTCCTGGAACAGCACCCCGGCTCCTGGTGCCCGGACCAGTACAACAACCCCGACAACACCACCGCGTACACCCCGCTCGCCCTCGAACTGGCCGCCGACATGGGCCACATCGACGTGCTGGTGTGCAGCGTGGGAACCGGTGGGCACTCGGCGGGCGTCTCCCGCGTCCTGAGGCAGCTCTATCCGGACCTGACCCTGGTCGGCGTCGACACCGTCGGCTCGACGATCTTCGGCCAGCCGGCACGGCCGCGGCTGATGCGCGGACTCGGATCCAGCATCTACCCGCGCAACGTCGCCTACGACCGGTTCGACGAGGTGCACTGGGTCGCGCCGAGCGAGGCGGTGTGGACCTGCCGGCAGCTCGCCACCTCGCACTACGCCACGGGCGGGTGGAGCGTCGGCGCCGTCGCCCTCGTCTCCGGCTGGCTCGCCCGCTCGCTCCCCAGGGAGACCCGGATCGCGACGATCTTCCCCGACGGACCGCAGCGCTACCTCGGCACCGTGTACGACGACGACTACTGCGCCGCGCACGGCCTCCTCGACGACCCGCCCGCGCCCGAACCGGAGGTCATCGGCCGCCTGGACGAGAAGGAGGCGCTCCGCTGGACCCGTTGCACCAGCGTCGTCGACCCCCTCACCCTGAGCCGGGAGGACCGGTCCGACGCCGCCGAGCCGGCGGAGGCGGCGGAGGAGCGGGCCTGATGAAGGGTACTTTCTCCGAGTTCCGCTCCTACGATCGCAGTGTACGGCTGCTGATGGTGAACCAGTTCACCATCAACCTCGGCTTCTACATGCTCATGCCCTACCTCGCCACCCATCTGGCGGGCCCCCTCGGGCTTGCCGGCTGGCTGGTCGGGCTCATCCTCGGGGTACGCAACTTCAGCCAGCAGGGCATGTTCCTCGTCGGTGGCACGCTCGCGGACCGGCTCGGCTACAAGCCCCTGATCATCGCCGGTCTCGTCCTGCGCACGGTCGGGTTCGCCACCCTGGGACTGGTGGACTCCGTACCCGCGCTGATCGCCGCCTCCGCGGCCACGGGCCTCGCCGGCGCCCTGTTCAACCCGGCCACCCGCGCCTACCTCGCCACCGACGCCGGCGAGCGCCGGGTGGAGGCGTTCGCGCTGTTCAACGTCTTCTACCAGGCGGGCATCCTGCTCGGGCCGCTGGTGGGCATGGTGCTGACGGGGGTCGACTTCCGCGTCACGTGCCTGGTCGCGGCCGGCACGTTCGCCGTCCTGAGCGCGGTGCAGATCCGCGCCCTCCCGCCCCGCCGGGCCGAGGAGACGAAGGGGAGGGAGGGACGGAGCGTGCTTGCCGAGTGGCGCGGCATCCTCGCCAACCGCCCGTTCCTGCTCTTCTCCGTGGCCATGATCGGCTCGTACGTCATGTCCTTCCAGGTCTACCTGGCGCTCCCCCTGGAAGTGCGGCGACTCGGCGGCGAGGACGCGTCCGGCACGGCAGGCGTCGCCGTCCTGTTCGCCGTGTCCGGGCTGAGCACGATCCTGTTCCAGACGCGGGTGACCGCGTGGTGCAAGGCCCGTATGGAGCCGGGGCGCGCCCTCACCTGGGGTCTGCTCACGATGGGGACGGCCTTCGTGCCCCTGCTCCTCGCGGCAGCGGTTCCCGTACCCGACGAGGGCATCGGCCTGTGGCTGCGTGCCTGCGCACCGCCGGCGCTCTCCGCGCTCCTCCTCGCGATCGGCACCATGATCGCCTACCCGTTCGAGATGGACACCATCGTCCGGCTCTCCGGCGACCGGCTCGTGGCCACGCACTACGGCCTCTACAACACCGTCTGCGGAGTCGGCATCACCCTCGGCAACCTGCTGACCGGCGCGGCTCTCGACGCCGCCCGCAGAGCGGGGCTGTCCGCGCTGCCCTGGCTGGCGCTGACCGCGCTCGGCCTGGTGTGCACCGCTGCCCTCTACGGGCTGCACCGGACCGGACGGCTCGCCGCACCGCACACCGGAGCCCGGCCGAAGCCCGTGACCGTCTGACCTGACACCCGCGGCAGGGGCGGGCGCCCGGAGGCGCCCGCCCCCGTACCGCCGTGCCCACTTTCAGGAGTGAACTTGACGACCGTCCCCTCGCGGAAGGCCCGTGCCTGCGTGCGGCTCCTTCCGTTCCGCGCCGTCCGCTACGACCCGGCGCAGGCTGGCCAGTTGTCCGCCGTGCTCAGTCCTCCGCACGACGACATGAGTCCCGCGTACGCCCGCGCGCAGCGAGCCCGGCCCCACCACATAGCCCGCCTGCTCTACTCCCCCGCCCCCCGGGACGCCGCCGGACAGCTGGCCCGCTGGCTGGAGCGCGGAGTCCTGCGCCGGGACCCCGAGCCCTCGCTGTACGTCTACGAGCAGCGGCTCGGCCCGCGCCTCCTGCAGCGCGGCATCATCGGCGAACTCGCCGTCACCGGGGCTGATGCCGGTCCCGTCCTCCCCCACGAGGACGTGCAGGAGCACGTCGTACGGCAGCGCGCCGCCCACCTGAACGGCCTGCGGGCCCAACTGGAGCCGCTGCTGCTCACCCACCGCTCCGGCGGGGCCGCCGGTCGCCGTCTCGAGGAGTGGGCCTCCGAACACCCCCGCGTCGCCGCCGCCCGGCTGGATGGCGTCACACACCACCTGTGGCGGTGCACCGACCCCGCCGAACAGGAGTTCCTGACCTCCGGCCTCGGCGCACGCCGGATCCCGCTCCTCGCCGACGGCCACCACCGCCTCGCGGCGTCCCGACGGCTCAGCCGCCGGCGCGGGGGCCTCCCATGGATGCGCAACCTGGCGCTGCTCGTGGACTCGGCCTCCACCCCGCTGCGGCTGAGGCCGATCCACCGGCTCCTGCCGGGTCTGGAGGCGGCGAAGGCCGCGCGAGCGGCGTCCGGTGTCGCACGCGTCCGGTCGCTACCGTCCGGGCCGCGGCCGCCCCGGCCCGGCGAGCTGGTGCTCGCCGGAGACGGAGGTGCCTGGAGTGTGACGGACCCGCAGCCATCGGCGCTGTCCGAAGCGATGGCGGGCCTGCCGGAGCAGTGGCGCGGGGAACCCGCAGCCGTCACCGACCGCCTCCTCATCACGAGCTGCTGGTCCGTTCCCGACCTGCCCGGCGCAGTGGTCCACGTGCACGACGCCGACCGGGCCGTCGCAGCCGTGGCCCGTCAGGGCGCGGGCACCGCCGTGCTCCTGCCGACTCCCACCGAGAACGGGATACGCGACCTCGCCGAGCAGGGCGTTCTGCTGCCCCGCAAGTCCACCTCGTTCGGCCCGAAGCCCGCCGTCGGGCTGGTCATGAGGGTCCTGCCGCGGCACGCACCTGACTAGGGCGGTAGCGGGGCACGGCGGCCGGGGCCGGCCGTGCCCCGCACGCACAGCTCGACGGCGTCCGCGCGACGCCCGGCCACCGTCCCGGGCACGTGTCCTCCCGGACCCGGCGCCACGGCGCCCCGCTGCGTTGTCGAATCGCCCGAATACGCCCGGTATGAGGACGACCCTCCGCCGTGCGATGCAGCGCATCTGACGCCGCACGCCGGCCCACCGGCCGCTGCGGGACAGCCCGTAGTATGAAACCGAGTGCGGATCAGCGGAGAGGAACGGGCGATGCGCCGGCTGGGGGAACTCGAAGCGGAGATCATGGACCGCTTCTGGAGATGGAACCGCCCCGCCACCGTGCGCGAGGTCGTCGACGACATCAACCTGCACCGGGACGCCGCCTACACCACCGTGACCACGGTAACGACGATCCTCTTCCACAAGGGCCATCTCACACGGGCCAGGAACGGCCGGATCTGGCTGTACAAGGCCGCCGCATCCCGTGAGGCGTACTCGGCCGCGCTCATGGAGGACGGCCTCGAAGCCAGCGAGGACCGGCCCGCCGCTCTCATGCGGTTCGTGGAGAACCTCGACGAGGACGAGATCGCGGCGCTCCGGAAGGCCCTGCGGGACGTCGGACGACGGGCGAAGCAGTGAACGCGGCCCCCGCGCTTCTGGGGTACGCGGCCGTCGTGGGCGTCGCCGCCCCACGCCTGATGGTGCGCGGCGCCTGGCCCCACCGGGTACCGGCTCTCGGAGCAGCCGTGTGGTTCGCCCTCATGGTGTCGTTCACGCTCGCGACCGTGCTCGCGGTCTCCGAACTCGCCGCTCCGACCGGGCATCTGCACGCCGGCCTCGTGGGGCTGCTGCACGCCTGCGGCCTCGGCACGGGAGCCACGGCCGGCGGGCCGGCCCTGGCGATGCCCCTCTCCGTCGTCACCGCGGTCGTCGGCGCCTTCCTCTTCCACCTCGCGCGGGCAGGGCTGGCACGCGCTCGGCACCGTGACCGGCTCGACAAGGTGGGGGTGCGCTCCGACCGCCTGCGGGCCACCGTCCTGGCGCACGGCACCCCCGCGGCGTACTGCCTGCCGGGTCTCCGCTCCCGCATCGTGGTCAGCGACGCGGCCGTGCGGCTGCTCACGGAGGAACAGCTCGACGCCGTCCTCGCGCACGAGCGGGCGCACATCGCCGGCCGCCACCATCTGGTGATCGCCGCAGCGGAGGCGTTCGCCACCGTCTTCCCCTGGCTGCCGCTCGCACGCCGCACGCGGGAGGAGACGGCTGTGCTGCTGGAGATGATCGCGGACGACCGCACGCTGCGGAGCCACTCGCACGAGGCCCTGGCGACCGCGATGTACGCGATGGCAGCGGCCGGGACCCCGAAGGGCGCGTTCGGCGCCGGTGGCGCGACGGCCCTCCTCCGCATCCGGCGCATCCTCGGCCCACGCCGTGCCCCCCACCCGGCACTCCGCGGTTCGGTGGCCTCGATCGCCCTGGCCGTCCCACTGCTTCCCTTGCTGGTCGCCTGCCCTCCCGGTGTCTGACGCGTCCGGCCACGGCAGCCGCCCGCCGTCGTGCCGGGCGGCCTCCTGCCCCGGCGGCACGCCCCGGACCGGGCAGGCTGGATCGTCCTCGCGACGCGGTCACGGCCCCGGAGCGCCGAGCAGGCGCCGCGCCCTCCCCCTGGCCCCCGCCGTCGCGTCCGCCGCTGCCCGGAGCACTGCTCCCCGTCCCGCCTCGAAGCACCGTCCCGCCGACGGCCGCGCCCCGGATCCGCTCCTGCCGTGCGCTGTTCGCCGCCGCCTGTCAGCACGCGAGGGGCAGCGGGCGGCCGCCGGGTGGCCGTCGTCCACCGGCAGGCCGCTGCCGGATCCGCGGAGCGGCTTCGAGGGATGACGAGGCCACCGGCCGATCCACCCTTCAGGCCGCGCCGTGGGCGGGCGTGGCGGTGGCCGACCTCCGGGCCCGCCGCATCGAGACGGCGGTGAGTGCCGTCAGCGCGACCATGACCGCGACGGAGATCAGGAACGCCGGCGAGGCCGGCGACGCGGCAGAGGCCCCGGCGACCACGTAGGCGGCTGTGCCGGGCAGCACGCCCAGCGCTGTGGCGGCGGCGAAGGAGCGCAGCCGCACTCCGGAGAAGGCTGCGGCGAAGTTGACCGCGGGGAAGGGAACACCGGGGATGACCCGCAGCAGGAACACGCTGCGGAAGCCCTGCTCGGTGAGCAGCCGGTCCAGTGCAGCCGCCGCCTTCCCCTTCAGGAAAGGCCGCAGCGCCTCACGACCGAGCCCCCGTCCCAGCCCGAAGGCCAGGACTCCGCCGAGCGTCGTCCCCGCCACGGCGAGCAGCAGCCCCTCGGGACCGCCGAAAAGGACTCCGGCCGCGATGTTGAGCACGGGCTTCGGGAAGAACGCCAGGGTGGCCAACGCGAACACGATCACGAAGGCGAGTCCTCCCCAGAGCGGCGGAACATCCGAGGCGAGCTGCTGCGACAGCAGGCGTCGGGGGCTCCACAGAAGAAGGGAACCGGCCGCCGCCGCGAGGATCGCGACGAGCAGACCGAGCCGAACGAAGGGTGTCACGCGCACGCGTCGAGTGTACGGGGACGTCCTCCGCCGGAGCCGGGACGACGGCGGGCGCCCCCGAGCGGCGAAGCCGACAGGCACCGGTTCGGGCCCGTCGGCGGTGACGCGGTCGCCGCGGGACGTCTTCCGCTCGGGAACGGCCGTGATCTGCCTCCGGGTGGGGCAAGGGAACGACCGCATTCGACAACGGCCGTCAGGACAAGGCCCTGTTCGGGGCGGCCCGGCTCGGCGACCCCTCGGCGCCGGTGAACCGCGACCGGGTTCCGGACGGCGCCGGAGCCCGCGGGCTCCTCCTCAGCGGTTCGGGCCCCGCAGCTGGCCGAGCCGCTGTGCGAGGGTCCTCAGCGGCGAGGCGTCCGGCTTCGCCGCCGCCGAGGTGCGGGTCCGGGGCGCGCCGTCGCCACCGGTGGCCTCGGCGACCGCGGCAAGCGCCGACTCGGCCGCCTCCCGGTACAGGTCGCAGGAGGCCGTCATGGCTTCGAGTGCCTTGGCGTACCGGGTGACCATGGCGCGGGCGTGGACCAGTTCCTCGTCCACGGTGAGCAGGTGCCAGCCCCCGCGCAGCCGGGCCAGGGCCTGCTCGGCGCCCTCCGGCAGCGGGCGCGGGCGTGAGGCGAACTCCACGATCCTGGCCACCAGCTCGACGGGTTCGGTGCCGTCGAGGAAGACGTTGCGGACCGTGAACGCCTCCGCGTCATGGTCCGGGGCCGAGGGCTGGGGAGGCAGGACGACGGCGCCGCCGCGGGGCACTCCCACACCCAGCTCCCGCTTCGTCACGAAGTCGACGACGAGCGCCTGCTCCGGCCTGGCGCGGTGCTCGACCACGCAGTGCCGCAGCCCCGGGGGCAGGAAGTCCGTGATCGGCTGCCGGCCGGGCGTTCCGGGTGTCATGGCCTCGTGCACCACGACATGGACGAACCAGCTCTGCCGGGTGCAGTCACGCAGTCGGCGCCGCAGCTCGGATTCGTCCTGGGGCAGGTGGTTCGTCGTGCGCAGACGCAGACCCGGCACCGTGTCGTGGTCCCAGGGGACCCGGTCGCTGTCGGGCCAGAAGACGGTGGCGGGCGACGGCCAGCCCGCTTCCCAGGCCCGCTCCGCCTCGGCCGCGAGCACCCAGACGGCGCCCCCGGTCTGCGCCGCGCGGGGCTCGGGCTCGTAGGTGGTCAGCTGCGCCCGGACCGTGACACCGTCGGCCACGCGCCAGCGCGCCTCGAAGACGCGCCGGGCGGACGGTCCCGGGTCCGCGGACCCGTCCCGGGGGAACAGGTCCGTGGAACGGGCCGCCTCCGCGGGGTCGAGGTCCAGGAAGTCGTCGACGACCCCGGCCGCCTTGAGCGCGATCAGGTTGCGTCGGACGTCCAGCTCGGCCTCGGGGCCGAGGTACTGCCCCCGCCCGAGCCAGACGGTGTCGGGGGCGGCAGCCGGTGGAGTGCTCTTCTTGGCCATGGAACCGTTCGGTGGGTGGTCGGGGCGCGACCAGTATGATCCACGGCCCGGACGGCGGAGTCCACCGAGCCGCACGAACTCGGACGGGGGCGCCCCGGGGCGGAGCCGGCCGTGGGGGGTGATACGTGAGGCCCCGGGCCGGGAGGCCGGGTCCGGCCCGTCGCGAGAGGCGCCTTCCTCCGGTGTCCGGCCTGGCCGCAGCGGTCGCGGCGCATGCGCGCGCCGCCGGGCCGGGGCCTGGCGGGGCGGGGTGGGCGGCCTGCCGCGCAGGGGACGGAGGGGGTGGACGCCGTGGGGTCCGTCGCCTGCTTCGGCTGCGATACGCCCGGGAGGGTGATGCGCGGCCCGGGTGGTGCGGGGCCCCGGGTGATGCGGGGCCGTCCCTTCCGGCGGCGGTGGGGGTCCGCGCCGGAGGGGACGGCCCCGGAGGTCAGAAGCGCAGGGTCCAGGAGTCCAGGTGTCCCTGGTCGCGGTTGGCGTGGTCGTGGATGCGGAGGGTCCAGGTGCCGTCGGCGGCGACGCCCGCGCCGTTCAGGGTGAAGGTCTGGCGGATGTCGTCGGCGCTGCCGCCGGAGCGGTTCCACAGCCGCCATTCCCGGCCGCCGGGGGCGATCACGTCGATCGTCAGATCGCCGACCCAGGTGTGCAGGACCACGAGGTCCACCTCGAAGCTCGCCGCCGCGCCGACGCCGCGGACCGCGATGGTCGAGGTGGCGGTGGACCGGTCCCGGATCGGGACGTCGGTGTGGTTGCCGAACTCCCCGCCGCCGGGCGGGTCGCCGGCGGTGGTGACGGTGGCGGTGGCGCGGGGCGAGGCGTTGCCGGCGGCGTCGTAGGCGGTGACCCCGAGGACGTAGGTGGTCCCGGCCGACAGGCCCGTGTAGGTGTGGCCGGTGCCCGTGACGGCCGGGTTCACCACGGTGCCGTCCAGGTCCGCCGCGTAGCGGTGCACTCCGGTGTCGTCGGTCGAGGCCGTCCACGCCAGGGTGACGGTGGTCTCGGTGATGCCGTCGGCGGTGAGGGCGGACGGGGCGGTGGGCGGGGTGGTGTCGCCGGGGCCGCCGCCGCGGGTCCGGAAGGGCCCGGTGACCTCGTAGGTGATGCCGCCGGAGGAGGAGCCGCTGGTGCCGCGCTGGGAGGAGAAGTAGAAGCGGTCGCCGGCCGGGGTGAACCAGGGGCCGGTGATCTCGGAGGAGCCGTGTCCCTCGATGCGCAGGAAGGGGGTGACGACCTCGTCCGGGGTGATGAGGTTGATCTCCATGTCGGCGCCGTCCTCGGCGATGAAGAGGTCCCCGGAGAGCGCGGAGCCGGTGATGTTGTCCACGTTGGTGAGGGGGGCCGGGCCGTTGTTCACCAGGTCGTCGTCGTAGGCGAGTTCGTAGGTGTCGTCCGCGGCGTTGAAGCGCCAGACCCGGTTGTCGCCCTTCGTGGTGAACCAGCAGTGGCCGTCGGCGTAGTAGGCGCCTTCTCCGCCGACGAAGCGCTTGGCACCGCCGACCTGGCTGCGGGTGGGGGTCTGGCCCGGGGAGGGGGTGGGGTTCGGCACGGTCTGCCAGGTGGCGGAGCCGCTGGTGCCGCCCCCGGCGACCAGGACCTGAAGGGTGCCGCCCTGGGAGAGGTTGCCCCAGGCGTGGGGGACGAAGCGGTAGAAGCAGCCGTCGCGCTCGTCCTCGGTGAGGTAGACGACCTGCCGGTCGGGGTCGCAGGCGGCGGCTTCGTGGGTGAAGCGGCCCATCGCGTCCCGGCGGGCGGGCGGGGCGACGCCGTACGGGTCGGTCTCGAAGACGTAGCCGTGCTCCACCTCCTCGCAGGAGAGCCAGGTGTGCCACGGAGTGGGGCCGCCGGCGCAGTTGCGGCTGGTGCCGGTCAGGATCGCGTAGGCGCCGGTGACGTCCCCGTTCGCGTCGAAGCGCAGCGCGCCGACGCCCCCGTTGCCGCCCGGGAGTTCGGCGTTGGAGACGTAGATCCATCCCTGCCCGTCAGGGAAGCAGGCACCGCCGTCCGGGGCCCCGTGCCAGACGAAGCCGGTGCCGGGGACGATCCGGCCCGAGCGCGCCACCACCCGGCTGGTGAACCCGTTCGGCAGCCGGATGCCGTTGGCGTCGGCGGCCCGCAGGGCGCCGTACGGGCCGGGGCCGTTCTGGGCCGGTGCGGCCAGCGCGGCGCCCTGCCACAGGGTCCCGGCGAAGGCGAGGCCGCCACCGCCGGCGACGGCGGCGCGCAGGATGGCGCGGCGGTCGATTCCTGGACTTTCCTGTACCACTGCTGGCTCCTTGGTCGTGGGGCGCCCGGCCGGGTGGCCGGGCGGCGGAGCGGTGCGCCGCGGTGGCGGACGGGCAGGCCACCTCGGCGGGACACGGGCGCCGGTGCGGCGGGGGCGCGGCGTCGGTGCGGCGGCGCGCGGCCGTCTTGAGCATGGTTCCGCGGCGGAGGGGAGAGCGTGGTGCGCCGCTCCGGTGCGTGGCCGGGGCGGGTGCCGGTGCGTGGCCGGTGCGGGTGCCGACGGGGACGTCGCACCGGCGGCGGGCGTGCACGCACCGCGCCGGTGTCGAGGCGTCCGGTCGTGCGGAGACGCCTGGTGGCGGGGAGCGGTGTCCCGGTGCGCCGGACCGGGACGCCCTGCGCATCGGGACCGGCCGCGGTGGACCACGGCCTGCCGGAGACCGGTGCGCCGACGCCGGGTGGGACGAGCCCCCGCCGTCGCGGGGGGGGTTCCTCACGTCACCGGTGCGCCTGTGGGGGTGGGGGCGCGCAGGTGAGGTGCGGGTACACGACGACGTACGGGTGGGGTCGGTGCGTCGCCGGCGGCGTGCCGCCACCGAAAGATTCTTATAGGCATAGGATTTTGACAAGAGGTCTGGACCAAGTCGTACGACCGCCGTCGACGGACACCCCCTGCGACATGGCACGATGACGGACAGTCAGCCGGGCGCGCGGGACATGCCGGCCCGGGACGGGGCCGAGGCGCCGCCCCGGGCGGGCGCACCGGGCCTCGGCGGGGCGCCGAGGCCGCATCGTGATCCGCGCGAGATCCCGCCGGGCTGGTCCTGCGGGCCCGCCGGTGCGACAGTGGCGGCACTCTCCACCGATACGAGGTGCGCCGTGTCCGGCCTGGCCTTCGCCGTCCCGTGGCTGGTTCCCGTCGCCACGCTCTGGACGATCCTGCCGCTCGTCTGCCCGGGGCGCCGGCGGGTCGGCATCGTCGTCGCCCTCTCCCATCTCGTCGTGACGTCGGCGGTCGCACGCCCCTGGACCGAGGACTGGTACTGGAGCGACGGATGGTGGCTGGTCCTCGTGCTCGGGCAGGGCGTCCTCGTCGCGCTGGGGCGGCTGGTCTTCGAGATCAGCCCGTTGGGCGCCCGGCGGCGCCGCACGACGCACCGGCACCCGGACGGTGAACCGGCGGTGCCCCGCCCCCGTCCCTGAGGAAGGACCCGCCGCGAGGGTCGTGCAGACGGGCGGCCGCGACCGGGGCGAGTCCACCGGGACGAGTCCACCGGGGCGAGTCCACCGGGGCGAGAAGTGTGCGCAGGGCCCGGTGGCCCGCCGGCTCGAGGTGCCCGCCGGTCGGGGCCACGCGGGCGGGCACCCGGCACCGGGCCGCGGAACGGGCTCCGCCCGGCGCGCCGCCCCGGGTCGCCCGCCCCCGCGTCAGCGGCGGGCCGCGGCCCGCGCGTACCCGACGCCGTGGCCGGGCATCGTGAACGCCGCGACGGTGGGCGGCGTGGACGCGGGCAGGTCCGGTACGGGGCCGTTCAGCTCCGGGCGCAGGGCGCCTTCCGGGAGACCCTCAGCTCGGGCAGGAGCGCCTCGCGTCGGCGTTGCTCCATACCGGACCGCAGCCGGCAGACCTCCGCCAGCCGCGCCCCGAGGTCCAGGTTCCACAGCTGCACCGTGCCGTCGGTGCTGCTGCTGGCGACCGTGCGGCCGTCGGGCGCGAAGGCGACGCCCCACACCGCGTTGGTGTGCCCCGTCAGCGTGGCCCACGGCCGCTGCCGGGGCACGTCCCACAGGCGGACCGTGCGGTCGTTGCCGCTGCTGGCGAGGGTGCGGCCGTCCGGGGAGAACGCGATGCCGCGCGCGGAGCCGGTGTGGCCGGTCAGGGCCGCCTCGAAGCGGTGTGCGCGGGTGTCCCACAGGCGGACCGTGCCGTCGTTGCCGCTGGTGGCGAGGGTGCGGCCGCCCGGGCTGAAGGCGACGCCCCGTACCGCGCCGGTATGCCCCCGGAGCGTGGCCGGGCCGCGGCGCCCGGAGGGGTCCCAGAGCCGCACGGTCAGATCGTCGCTCACGCTCGCCAGGGTGCGGCCGTCGGGGCTGAAGGCCACGTCGTTGACGTAGTCCTTGTGGCCGGTCAGCGTCGTCAGACGGGTGCGCGCGGCCACGTCCCACAGGCGGACCGTGCGGTCGGAGCCCGCCGAGGCGAGGGTCCGGCCGTCGGGCGAGAAGGCCACGGAGAAGACCTCCCCCGTGTGGCCCGTCAGCGTCGTCGGATGCCCGCGCCCGGCCACGTCCCACAGCCGGACCGTGCCGTCGGAGCCCGCCGAGGCGAGAGTCCGGCCGTCGGGCGAGAAGGCCACGGAGAAGACCGTCTCGCTGTGGCCGTCCAGCTTGCGCACCACGGTGCGCTCCGCCACGTCCCAGAGCCGCACGGTGTGATCGGTGTCCGCGGTGGCCAGCAGCTTCCCGTCGGGGCTGTACTCGACCTGCCAGACCTCCGTGAACGGACGGGCCGTCAGCACCGGGCCGCCCAGGTTCCACAGGACCACGGACTGGTCGAAACCCGCCGTGGCCAGGAGGGCCCCGTCGGAGGTCACGGCCACTCCCAGGACGTAGTCGGTGTGCCCGGCGAGCGTCGCGGTCTGGCGGCCGCTGCGCACGTCCCACAGCCGGGTCGTGCCGTCGCCGACCGCGCCGACGACCGTGGCGCCGTCGGGCATGTACGTGACGGCGTTGATGTCGTCGCTGCTCCCGGTGAACGTCGCGGTCTGCCGGCCGGTCCGCGGGTCCCACAGCCGTACGGTCCGGTCGACACCGGCGGACGCCACCTCGCGCCCCCCGGGGGCGAAGGCCGCACCCAGCACCGCGTCGGTGTGCCCCTCCAGGACGCCCAGCGGCCGGGCCCGGTCGGTGTCCCAGAGCCGCAGGGTCCCGTCGGCTCCGGCCGAGACCAGGGTCCGGCCGTCGGGGGCGTACGCCAGGGCGTTGACGGCGCCCTCGTGCCCGGGGAGCGAGGCGGTGAGCCGGGGGCCTCGCCCGAGGTCCCACAGCTGTACGGTCCCGTCGGCCGTCGCGACGGCGAGCGCACGCCCGCGCGGGTCGAAGGACACGGCCCGGGCGCCCTTCGTCCGGGAGGAGAGCAGGGCCGTCCGGCGCTCGTCGGCGGCGTCCCAGAGACTCACGGGTCCGTCCGTCGACGTCGCCGCGAGGGTACGGCCGCCGGGGCCGAAGGCGACCGAGCGCACCCGTCCGGGGACGGTGAAGATGGCGAGCGTCCGGTGGCCGCCGGCCGCGCTGCGCAGGGTCACCGTGCCGTCCGAACTGGCCGTCGCCAGCGACTGCCCGTCCGGTGCGAAGGCCACGGCGTTCACCGGTCCGCGGTGGCCCGTGAGCCGGGCGGAGAAGGGCTGGGCCTGGGTGCTGAGCAGCGCCCCGCGCGCCTCGGCGGTGGCACCGGCGCGGTAGGCCTCCTCGGCGAGCAGCATCGACGCCTCCGGCCGTCCCCCGGCGAGGGACGCCGACCGCACGGCCAGCGCCTGGGAGCGGGCGATGCGCTCCTGGGCCAGGGCGCTCTCGCGCTGGGTGTAGGCGAGGGCGCCGGCGGTCAGGGCGAGGCCCAGCAGGACGGCGAGCGTGGCGAGCATGCCCTGGCGCAGCCGGACCTGGCGCCTGGCCTGGGCCCTGCGCCCGTCCTCCTCGGCCTGTCCGGCCCGCAGGAACTCCTCCTCGCCCGGGCCGAGTCGGCTCCAGCCGTCCAGTTCGTCGGCCCAGGCGCAGGCGGTGTCCAGACGGGTGCCCCGGTAGAGGGCGGACGGGTCGCGGTCCTCGCGCTCCCATTCGGCGGTGGCGTAGGCGAGTTGCTGGTGGAGCAGGAGCCCGGCGCGGTCGGCGTGGATCCAGTCGCGCAGTCGGGGCCAGGCGTGCAGCAGGGCCTCGTGGGTGATCTCGACCGTGTCGCTGTCCAGGGTGACGAGCCGGGCCCGGACGAAGGCGTCGAGCGCTGCGGCGGCCCCGTCCGCGTCGGCGAACTGCTCCATCAGGGCGGCCCGGCCCATCCGGCGGCGGGTCGCCCCGGTGCCGTCGGCGACATGGACGAGCCGGGAGAGGATGCGGCGGATCGTCCTCTGCTCGGCCGGGTGCAGCCGGGCGAAGACGCTTTCGGCGGAGCGCGCGATCGCGCCCCGGATGCCGCTGGCCCGCTCGTAGCCGGCGACGGTCAGCCGGGACTCCTCGCGTCGCTGCCAGGTGGAGAGCAGGGCGTGGGAGACGAGGGGCAGAACGCCGGCGGGCGTGTCGGCGCCGCTGCCGGGAGCCGCCGTGCCGGGCTCGTCACGGAGACCGGCGTCGCGGAGCACGAGGGGGACGAGCCCCGGGTCGAGGGTGATTCCGGCGCGTTCGGCCGGACGGGTGATCGACTCCACCAACTCGGCCACGGACATCGGGGACAGGACGAAGAGCCCGTCGGTCAGGACCGTGGTCAGCTCGGGATGGTCCAGGCAGTTGCCGGTGAAGTCGGCCCGCATGCCGAGGACCACCACCGCGGGGTCGTACGCGGGCTCCGTCGGCCGCGCGGTCGCGAGCGCGCAGAGCACGCGGACGAGGGAGCGCCGCTCCTCCTCGTCGGTGCAGACGGTGAACAGCTCCTCGAACTGGTCCACGATCAGGACGGGTCGGGGCGGCGGGGGCCGCCGTTCCCCGGGCGGCGCGGGCGGCGCGTCGTCCACCGCGGCGCGTACGGCGCCGAGCAGCGCCTCGGGGCGTTCCCGCACCTCTGCCACGGTGACGCCCAGGTCCCCGCCCAGGGCCTTCGCGGCGCGCTCCAGCAGCTCGTCCAGCGGTCGCGAGGTCGGCGTGAGGGTCACCACCGGCCAGCGGTCGGCGCCGGGCATGGGGAGGTCCCCGCGCCGGAGCGCGGTGACGAGACCGGCGTTGAGCAGGGACGACTTGCCCGCGCCGGAGGGTGCGACCAGCATCAGCGGTCCGCACCCGACCCGTTGGAAGACTCGCTCGACGAGTGCGGCCGTCGCACGCTCCCGCCCGAAGAACCACTCCGCGTCCTGCGCGGTGAACGGGGACAGACCGCGGTAGGGGCACGCGTCGTCGGGATGCGGTGCGGCGTCCTCCGCTGCCCGAGGGGGCTCGCCGTCCCCCGGCGCCGGTTCCACCAGCCGCAGCAGGGCGCCTCGGGCGTTCAGCACCTGGTCGCACAGGCGGGCGACATCGGGCGTGGCGCGCTTGGCGCCGGTCTCGATCTTGCTGAGGTAGCCCTTGCTGTAGTGCGTCCTGCGGGCCAGGTCGGCGAGGGAGAGCCCGCGTTCCTGCCGTGTTCTCCTCAGTTGTGCGGGGAAGGAAGGCCGACGGGGAGGGGGCGGCGGACTCCCGTCCCGGTCGTCGGTGCGGTCTGCTGCATCTCCGGGCTGCGGGTCCCCCATGACGTCCCCCAAGGCGGTACGGGCCGCGAGACGGCGGAGTTCCAGGCTACTGCGGGGGTTGTCGGGGCGGCCAAGCCGTTCACTCGTAGGGGCGAAAAACGACGAACGCCCGGAACCGCGCGTCGGCGGTCCGGGCGTTCCCTGCGGTGTCGGCTCAGCGGTGGTCGCGGCCGCCGCTCGTGCGCCGGGCGTGGTCCCGGTGCCCGGTGCGTCCCGGGTCGGGACGGCAGGTCCCTTCCTCCGGGCGCGGGACGGCCGGGGCGGCCCGGGCCGCCCGCGCCGGGCGATGGGTTCAGGTCAGGAAGTGACCGTTGCAGTCGCCGCCGTTCACCCACTTGTGGGAGGTGATGGTGTCGTTCGCGCCGACACCGTTGCTCAGCCGGTTGTCGGTCAGGTTGTCCGCGTACAGCTCGCCCGGTGCGAGACAGGAGTAGCCGCCGCCGTGGTTGATGTGCTCGTAGAACTTGACGTGGTCCAGGCTGCCGACGTAGCCGCGGTTCATGACGGACGTGGCCTTGTCGTTGCCGGCCCCCCACCAACTGCTGTTGCCCGCCGTGCTGATCAGCAGGGTGCCCGTGCAGTCCAGGTCCTGCCAGGCGTACATGTGGCCGTTGCGGGGGCCCCACTTGCTGTTGCAGACGGGGCCGGCGGCAACGCTCCCGGCGGCCTGCGCGGTGGTGGCGGGGACGGTGACGCCCAGGGCGGTGAGCCCGGCGAGCGCTGCCGCGGCGGTGAACATGCGCATGGTGATTCCCTCGTTTCGTCGGTGGTGCATGAGTGGTGGTGGTGCGCCGGGCGGTGGCCCCGCTCCCACCGGTGGGCGATGCACGCCCGGGGCGCGAGCCGGTCAGTCGCGCTCCGGGACGATGCGCACCGCCCGGTCGTAGGCCTGCCGAGCGAGGTCGCGGTGGGTGTCGACGTCCGGCCCGAACCGGTCGCGCAGGCGGTCTTCGTAGTACGTCTCCCGGGCCGAGGCCACGGCCCGCAGGGACGTCTCGCGGGCGCAGAGCGCGTCCGCCACGGCGGTCCTCCGCTCGGCGGTGAACGCCTCGTCCGCGCGGGCCGCGCCCAGCCGGACGGTGTGGGTCCTGACGGCCTCCCGGGCCGCCGGGGGGTCCCCGTAGGGGTGTCCGGCCCGCTTCATGCACCGGGACCACGCCCGGATCGCCGAGGTGAGCCGGGAGTCCGCCATCAGCTCCCCGCCGTAGAGGGCGCGCAGGCCGGAGACCACCTTGCCGGTGCGGAACCATTCCTCCGGGTCGCCGTAGAGCGTGCGCTCGGCCTCCTCGGTGCAGCCGCCGAGGCGCTTGCGGATCTCGCCGCCTCCGGGCAGGGGTGCCGCGAGCATGCGGGCGTCGTCACCGCCGTCGAGCGCGGTGTCGAAGGCGGCGCGACGGGGTGCGGAAAGGCTCTGCCGGTAGGTGCCGATGGGGTTGCGCTCGCGGACGCGGGCGTGTTTGGCGGCGATCCGGCCGCCGTAGCCGTGGGCACGGGCCCACGCCACGTCGTCCTGGACGTAGCGCACCGGCCGGCTCTCGCGCAGGGTCAGGGTGCGGTCCTCCCAGTAGTCGAAGCCGTGGCGGTTCATGCACTGCTTCGTCAGACGCTGCCGGGCGTCCGCGATGCGCACCTCCTGCCGCCAGGTCAGCTGCTGCTGCCGGACCTGGCGGTCGGCCGCGGCGGCAGGGCCGGGACCGTGCGCACCGGTGCCGTCGGTGCAGCCGCTCGCGGTGGCCGCCACGGCCACGGCGAGCGCGCACAGCGGCAGGAGTCTGCGTTTCATGGGTCCCCCCGTTCGGGCTCGCGGCTGCGTCGTGCCGTGGGCTGATGCATCCAGCGTTGCCCGGTTGCCCTCCGAGGTGGACGGGTTTCCCGTTGCCTCCCGGGCGCGTGGCCGGGAAACCGCGTCCGGCCTGGGGAGACGCAGGACGGGAGGCAACGCGCGCGGGGGGTGGGGGCGAAGGGGCGGGCCGGTCGGCAGGGCGGCGGGGGCGTCTGTGCGGCGGGGCGGGCAGAGGGAGGCGGGGGGCCGCGGGGGACGCCGCGCGCGGTGCGGTCGGGGGGAGGGTGGCGCGGAAGCCCAGCACGGGCGTGGGTGCGGCACCGCCGGTGGGTCCGGGCGTGAGCCGGACCCCGAGGGCCCGACCACAAGCGCCGGCCCCCGAGGGCCGGAAGGGGAAACGGCCGGGCACCCTGTGCGGCTGCTCCGAGCCCCGCGGCGGCGCCGGGAGCGGCATGGTCCGCGCGTCGTCCTCGCCGCCGCTCCCCCGGCGAGCCCCTCCCCCGCGGCCGGGGCCGGGTGGGCGGGAGGCGGCGGACGCGCCGCCTCCCGCCGGCCACCGCGGGGGGCTCGCGCGGGCGGGAGGTCCGGGTCCGCCGCCGCGGGCGGGCCCGGACCCCGGGGCGCGTGGGGGACCGAAGGGGTCAGACGCGGTCGGCCGCGATCAGGACGTACTGGAAGGAGCCGTCCCGGTACGACTCGATGAACGCCTCCTCGATACCCGTGACCAGCGAGGACGTGGCGCGGAGCTCCCAGTAGGGCAGCGTGTCCGGGGTCAGGTCGACGACGGCCTGCGGGACGAGGCGGTTGTCGGCCATGGCCCGCAGGTACTCCCGGCGGGAGTGGATGTTGCACTCGAAGTGGGCGTTGATCTGTGAGACCCACTTCGAGGGCTGGCCGTAGCGCGGGTTCCAGCAGCCGGTGACCGTCACGTACCGTCCGCCGGGCCTGAGCAGGCGCGCGTGCTCGGCGAAGAGGTCGTCCAGGTCGACGTACATGGTGGACTCGTTGTTCCACGACGCCGCGATGCTGCCCTTGTCGAAGGGGGTGTCGAGCATGTTGCAGACCCGGGCGCGTACCTGGTCCTCGATGCCGAGCTCCTTCGCCCGGCGGTTGCCGAAGTCGGCCTGTGCGGAGGAGAGGGTGACGCCCTCGACCCGGCAGCCGAAGCGCTGGTGGGCCATGACGCTCGTGCCGCCGCGGCCGCAGCCGGCGTCGACGAGTGTGTCGGCGGGGGTGACGGGGCCGAGGTGGTCCAGGAGGGTCTCGGCCTGCGCCGACTCCAGCCGGTGCAGCTCGGCGATCAGTCGCTGCTCGTACCCCGGGGCCTGGGGGTCGCCGAGCGCGGCGTGGTCGACGGCGCCGATGCCGTAGTGGTGGTGGTACAGCCCGTCCACGTCTCCGAGGCGCAGGTTCACCGGCCGGGCCTCGTTGTTCCAGTAGCGGGCGATGTCTCCCTGGTAGGGGGTGGCCGGGCCCGGGATGAACACGGAAGGGGCGTCGGCGGAGGTCAGCTCGGTAGTCACTGAGGAATCCATTTCTCACCAGAAGTCGGGCAGGCTGTATCGGTAGGTGTTGGTCTGGTGCCAGTAGTGGTTGCCGTCGACCCAGGCGGCCACGCCCTTGAGGAAGCGCAGCACGGTGGGGACGGGGCAGGCGGCTGCCAGCTCCGCCGCGGAGGCTTCGAAGGCGTGCATGAGGTCGTTGTGGACCTCGACGGCCTTCAGGTAGGCGTCGCGCTCGGAGAGCTTCTCCCGTTCGGCGAGCACGACCGGCAGGTTGAGGTGCCGACCGGGGGCGGCGAGCTCCTTGGTGTAGGAGTACAGGTCGTTGACGAGGGTGGTCGCATTGCCGGCGAGCGCGATGACCCGCTGCATGTCGGGGCGTGCGTGCAGGTCCGCCGGGAGTTCGTAGCCCCCGACGGAGTCGGTGATGGTCGGGCAGGGGCGGAAGTTGTTGAACTGGCGCATCGCCAGGTACTCCCACACCTGCGGGGTGTGGCCGGTCTCGGCCCAGGCCGCCTCGGCGAGGTAGCCCAGGTGGAGGCGGGCCATGTCGTGCCGGTAGCGGTCCGCCTGGGAGGGGGTGGAGGAGCGCACGAAGTGGTCCATGGCGCTGCGGTACGCCCGCCGGGGCGCGTCCGAGGCCAGTGACTCCGTCCACGCCGGGGCGTACTCGGCGGTGGTGTGCAGGGGGTCGAGGGCGGTGTGCGCGAGGAGCAGGCGTCCGCCGAGACCGACGGGCGAGCCGCCGTGGTCCTCGCAGTAGCAGTCGTCGACCGCGTTCTCCGCGATCATGAGCCGGGTGGCGAGCATCAGGTGGTCGACCGTCGGCGCGTCGGGGTGGCAGGCCACCATGTAGCGCCCGACGGAGAAGCCGTCGAACTGGCCCTCCCACTCCTCGGGGAACAGCTGGACCTCGTCCACCGCCCAGTCCTTGACCCGGCGGCTGACCTCGGCCACCCGGGCGGGGTCGGGATCGGGGACGGAGTGGAAGTAGAGGCCGGGGATCGGCCGTCCCGCGGCCTCCGCTCCTGCGGCTCCTGCCGCGCCCGGTGCGAGGGAGGCCGGTGCGGGGGAGGCCGGTGCCCCCGCGCTCCGGGCGAGGGAGAGAGCGGCCGTCCCCAGGCCGCTGGGTCCGCGCAGGATCCGTTCGAGCGCGGCCCCCGCAGGAGCGGCGACCGCTGCCGGGGCGGCGACCGGCGCCGGGGCGGTCGCGGCGGCCGCGTCCTCCGGCGCGGCCGGGGGCGCCGCTGCCGCCGCGGACACCAGCGGCTGCCCCCCTGTCGGAAGGGCGTACGGCGCCGGAGGAGCCGTCGCAGGCGCCTCGGCGGGGAGCGCCCCGCCCGGTGCGCCTCCGGAGGGGGCGGGGCTCCCTGCCGGGGAGCGGGAGCCGAGGCGGGCCGCCGCCGCGGGCACGCTCGACTGCGGTGGGGAGAGGTCAGGATCGGGCATCCGTAGCTCCTTGTGCGGGTGGGGGTGGCCGGAGCCGGAGGCGAACGCGCCCCGTCGGGTGGACCCGGGCTGCCGGAGCCGTCCGGCGCTTCCTCCGGGGTGAGTCGTCGACGTGCCGCCCGTCCCCGCGGTGGGACCGGACGGGGCGAGGCGTGCGTGCCGGGCGCGGGGGCGGCGGGGGGTGACCCGGCGCCGGGCCCTGGGGCTGCCCCGTCATCCCCGGAGGACCGGCGCGCGGCCCCGGACGCGGTGCGTCGCACCGCGCCGGGCCGCCTTGGCGCCGGGTGCGCACGGGCGACGCGAGGACGCCGGGGAACACGCCGCGGCCGTCGTCGTGCGCCCGCCGGGGACGACGGGGCGGCTCTCAGTCGCGCCTGCGGGCGATCTGCACGTTCTCCATCACGCCGAGCGCGTCGGGCACGAGGACGGCGGCCGAGTAGTACGTGGTGACCAGGTACGACATGATCGCCTGCTCGCTGATGCCCATGAAGCGGACGGAGAGGCCGGGTTCGTACTCCTCGGGCAGGCCGGTCTGGCGCAGTCCGATGACGCCCTGGTTCTCCTCGCCGGTGCGCATGGCGATGATGGAGCTGGTCTGCTCCCTGGTGATCGGGATCTTGTTGCAGGGCAGGATCGGGACACCGCGCCAGGCCGGGACCTGCTGGCCGCCGAGGTCGACGTGGTCCGGGTACAGACCGCGGGCGTTGAACTCGCGCCCGATCGCGGCGATCGTCCGCGGGTGGGCGAGGAAGAGCTTCGTGCCGCGGCGCCGGCAGAGCAGCTCGTCCATGTCGTCCGGGGTGGGCGGGCCGGAGTGGGTCTGGATCCGCTGCTTGAAGTCGGCGTTGTGCAGCAGCCCGAACTCGCGGTTGTTGACCAGTTCGTGCTCCTGGCGCTCGCGCAGCGCCTCGATGGTGAGCCGGAGCTGCTCCTCCGTCTGGTTCATCGGCCCGTTGTAGAGGTCGGCGACCCGGGTGTGGATCCTCAGGACGGTCTGGGCGACGGAGAGTTCGTACTCGCGCGGGTTGACCTCGTAGTCCACGAAGGCACCGGGGAGCACGGCCTCGCCGACATGGCCGGCCGACATGGCGATCTCGGCCTCGCCGTGCCGGTTCTGACGCTGGTTCGGCAGTGAGCTGAAGGCCTCGATGTGGGCCTGGAGGGCGGGCGAGGAGGCCTGGACGGCGGCGAAGTCCGCGCGGGAGAGGGTGAGGAGGGTGCCGGAGGTCTCCGCCTTCGCGGTGTAGTCCCAGGTGGCGTCGGCGTCGAGGAGGGCGTTCTCGCCGAAGCGGTCGCCGTCGGCGAGGACCGCGATCCTGATGCCGTCGCCGTACGGGCCCTCGGAGGACTGGCTGACGCGGCCGTGGGCGATCAGGTGGATCTCCCCTGCGGGGGCACCGCGTTCGGCGAGCACCTCGCCTGCGGTGAAGTCGCGCTGCGTGCAGCGGTCGGCGAGGGCGGCGAGGGCGGCATCGTCCTCGAAGCCCCGCAGCAGGGCGAGTTCGCCGAGCTCGCGGGGGATGACGCGGACCCGGGCGCCGTCCTGGACGAACTCGACGCGCCCGTCGCCGACGGTGTAGCTGAGCCTGCGGTTGACCCGGTACGTGCCGCCCTTGGTCTCCACCCAGGGGAGCATGCGCAGCAGCCAGCGGGAGGTGATCTCCTGCATCTGCGGCGCGGACTTGGTCGTACTGGCGAGCTTGCGGGCGGCTGCGGTGCCGAGGGACTGCTGCGGGGGCGCCGCCTGGGCGGGAGGCTGGGCTTCCGGGCTGGTTTCGACGGTCATCGGGGCGAGCTCTCCTTCGGGGGTGTGCGGACGGCACGGGACGGCCGGCCTGCCAAAGAGGAGGAAAGGAGGAAGGTGCCTGGACCTCGCGTCCAGATCCGGGGGAACAGTAACGGCCCGTCAGTCGGGCAGGTCCAGAGATTCCGAGGGCATTACCTCAATATGATGATCATGTTCGAGGTCTCGGTCGCGTGGCCGCCCGCGAGGTGATAAGGCGACGGAGGACGGCGGCCGACCGGAAGGGGACGCGGCGGCGCGCGGCCGTCTCCGCCACCGCCACCGGCACCGCCACCGGCACCGGAAGGGGCGAAGCCCGCCGGGCGGGCGATGCCCCCGCAGACGTCCGGGGCGGCGCGGCCCGGGTGCGGGGCGGGCGCGCCGTGAGACGGGGCGCGGCGCGTCGACCGGTGCGGCGGCCCGGGGCCCGGCTCCCGCAGCCGCCGGGGTTCCCGCGTCCGCCCGGGGCCCGGCGGGACGCGGAGGCACGGAGGCGCGGAGGCGCGGAGGCGCGGAGGCGCGGCTGCCGCTTCCGGTCCGTCCGCACCCTTGGAACCCGGGGCCGCTGACACCAGACTCTCCCTCATGACAGCCACCATCGAAGAGCGCTGGGAGCCCACCCACGGCGCCCCCTACCGGCCGGTCCCCTACCGCCCGGAGCGTATGGAGCCCGCGGAGTCCCTGACCCGCTCGGCGGAGCTGCGCGACCGGATGCGGCAGCGGCGCACGGTACGCCGGTTCTCGTCCGACCCCGTGCCGGACCAGGTCGTACGGGACGCGATCGCCTGCGCGGCCACGGCGCCCTCCGGCGCCCACCAGCAGCCCTGGACCTTCGTCCTGGTCAGGGACCCGCGGATCCGCAGTCGCATCCGGGAGGAGGCCGAGCGCGAGGAGCGGACCTCCTACGACGGCAGACTCGGCGAGGAGTGGCTCGCCGCCCTGCGCCCGCTGGGCACGGACGCGGTGAAGACGCATCTCACGGACGCCCCGGCGCTGATCGTGGTCTTCCAGCAGCGGTACTGGCTGGGCGAGGACGGCGAGAAGCGGAAGCACTACTACGTGGACGAGTCCGTGGGCATAGCGGTCGGCATGCTGCTGTCCGCCCTGCACCTGTCGGGCCTCGCCGCGCTGGTCCACACGCCGAGCCCGATGCGCTTCCTCTCCCAGGCGCTGGAGCGACCGGAGAACGAGAAGGCCTTCGCGGTGATCCCGGTGGGCTACCCGGCGGAGGACTGCCAGGTGCCGGACCTGCGGCGGAAGGCGCTGGACCAGGTGATGGTGGAGATCTGACGGAGGGCTGCGGCCTCGGCGCAGGCTGCCGGAGGGCCGGGCCCGATGTGCCGGGCCGCCGCGCGCGCCGGTGCCCGGGGACCGCTCAGCGGCCGGGCCGGGCCGCCGCGGCGGTCCGCCGGGGGCGGGTTCCGGCCGGTCGGCGTACGTCGAGCCGTTCCGCGATCGCACGGGCGGCTTCGCGGGCGGGGCGTCCGACGCCGACGAGGGTGGCGGAGGCGGGGCCGGTCCAGTCGCCGTAGCCGAGGAGGTGGAGCCGCGGTTCGGCCAGCGCCTGCGTACCGGCGGTGGCGATCCGGCCACGGGGTCCGCGCAGGCCGAGCGGGGCGAGAGGGGAGAGCGCGGGGCGGAAGCCGGTGCACCAGACGATCGCGTCCGCCTCGGCCCGGGTTCCGTCGGCCCACTCGGCACCGGTGGCGGTGAGGCGGGCGAACATCGGCCGGGCTTGGAGAAGTCCGCGGTCGCGGGCTTCGCGGACGGGCGGTACGGCGACGATGTCGCCGAGGGAGGCGACGCCGCCGGTGTCCGCACGCCCTTCGTCGAGGGCGCGGCGCCGGGCGGTCGCCGCGTCGAAGAGGGCGCGGCCGTCGATCTCGTCGGCGAGGAAGCGGGGCGGGCGCCGGGTGACCCAGGTGAGGTCGGTGCCGTACGCGAGGTCGGCGGCGATCTGGGCGCCGGAGTTCCCGCCGCCGACGACGATCACGCGCCGTCCGGCGAGGTCGGCGGGGCGGCGGTGGCCGACGGTGTGGAGCTGGGTGCCCCGGAACCGCGCCCGTCCGGGGACGGCGGGCACGAAGGGGCGCCGCCAGGTGCCGGTGGCGCTGATGACGGTGCGGGCGTGCCAGGTCCCGCTCGTGCTCTCCAGGCGCAGGACGTCGCCGTGGCGGTGGACCGCCTCGACCCGGACGGGGCGGACGACGGGCAGGTCGTAGCGCTGCTCGTAGTCGGCCAGGTAGTCGACGACATGGGCGGCGTCGGGGTAGGCCGCCCCGGGCTGCGGCGGCATGATCCGGCCCGGCAGGGAGGAGTGGGCGGCCGGGGAGAAGAGGCGGAGGGAGTCCCAGGTGTGCTGCCAGGCCCCGCCGGGGGCGGCCTGGGCGTCCAGAACGACGAAGTCCAGGCCGAGGCGGCGCAGGTGGTAGCCCGCCGCGAGTCCGGCCTGGCCGCCGCCGATGACGACCACGTCGAGGTGCCTTCCCATGGCTCCCGTGATCCCTTCCTCCGGGGCCGCCCCGCCCGGGAGGGGCGGGGCGGCCGGTGCCGTGCGAGGGCCTACGTCCCCTGGGGGGTGGTGGGCGCCGGGGCGGGGAACTTCTTCCGCCAGGCCAGCGAGACGTACACCAGTGCCACGAGGACGGGGACCTCGATCAGCGGGCCGACGACGCCGGAGAGTGCCTGGCCGGAGGTGACGCCGAAGGTGGCGATGGCGACCGCGATGGCGAGTTCGAAGTTGTTGCCCGCCGCGGTGAAGGCCAGCGTGGCCGTGCGGTCGTAGGTCAGGCCGATGGCCTTGCCGAGCAGGAACGTGCCGAACCACATGACCGCGAAGTACACGAGCAGCGGGAGCGCGATCCGGGCCACGTCCAGGGGCTGGGAGGTGATGGTCTTCCCCTGCAGGGCGAAGAGGATGACGATCGTGAACAGCAGGCCGTACAGCGCCCACGGCCCGATCCTCGGCAGGAACGCCGTCTCGTACGACTCGCGGCCCATCCTCTTCTCACCGATGCGGCGGGTCAGGAAGCCGGCCAGGAGCGGGACGCCGAGGAAGATGACGACGTTGAGCGCGATCTGCCACATCGAGATGTCCAGCGCCTCGCCCGCGCCCAGCCCCAGCCAGCCCGGGAGGAGGTCGAGGTAGAACCAGCCCAGCAGGCCGAAGGCGATGACCTGGAAGACGGAGTTGAGGGCGACGAGGACGGCGGCGGCCTCGCGGTCGCCGCAGGCCAGGTCGTTCCAGATGATGACCATGGCGATGCAGCGGGCCAGGCCGACGATGATCAGGCCGGTGCGGTACTCGGGCAGGTCCGGCAGGAAGATCCAGGCGAGCGCGAACATGATCGCCGGGCCGAGGACCCAGTTGACGACCAGCGAGGAGATCATCAGCTTGCGGTCGCCGGTGACCGCGTCGAGCCTGTCGTAGCGCACCTTGGCCAGCACCGGGTACATCATGATCAGCAGGCCGGCGGCGATGGGCAGGGAGATGCCGCCGATCTCGACCTCGGCGAGCGCGTCGTTCAGCCCGGGGACGAGGCGGCCCAGACCCAGACCGAGGCCCATGGCCAGGAGGATCCAGGCGGCGAGGAAGCGGTCGAGCGTCGAGAGTCTCGCGACGACCGAGGTCTCCCCGGTCGGGGCGGGCGCTTGGGTGGGGGTCACGGGCAGGCCCTCTTGTTCTCGGCTGCGGTACGGGCGGACGCGGCCAGCTCGGCGAACTGGCCTGCGAGGGAGGCGATGACGTCGGGGCGGAGCTTGTAGTAGGTGAAGCGCCCGCAGGGCTCAGTCTCCACCACGCCCGCCTCGCGCAGGACCCTCAGGTGGTTGGAGAGGTTGGTCTGCCGGGCCCCGGTCTCCTCCACCAGATGGGTGGTGCACAGCGTCTCGCGGGCGAGCAGGGTCACGATGCGCAGGCGCAGGGGGTCGCCCAGCACCCGCATCAACTCAGTGTCGACTGACGTCAGCATGGACTGATACTGTCACATCAGTGGTGGATGACACCACCAGGTGCTGGTTTCCGTGGCGCCTGATGCCGCCGCGAGTGGAGAGAGACCCGCCGTGCCCCAGAAGCCCTCCGTCCTGTTCGTCTGCGTCCACAACGCGGGCCGCTCCCAGATGGCCGCCGCGTGGCTGTCCCACCTGGCCGGGGACCGCGTCGAGGTCCGCTCCGCCGGCTCCGCCCCCGCCGACCGGGTCAACCCGGCCGCGGTCGAGGCGATGCACGAGGTCGGCATCGACATCACCGCCGAGACGCCCAAGATCCTCACGGTCGACGCCGTCAAGGCGTCCGATGTCTGCATCACCATGGGCTGCGGCGACACCTGCCCGGTCTTCCCCGGCAAGCGCTACCTCGACTGGGTCCTGGAGGACCCGGCGGGCCAGGGCGTCGAGGCCGTCCGCCCGATCCGCGACGCGATCAGGAAGCTCGTCGAGGACCTGATCGAGGAGATCGCCCCGGAGGCCACGGCCTGAGCGGTGCGCGGAACGCCGCCGCCCCCGGCGCCGGTCCGGAGCGGGCGGCCGCGGGGCACGGCACCGGGCCGCCGCCCCCGCCGGCACGGCCCCGGCGGGGCGCGCCCGAGGCGGACCGGCGGCACCGGGCGCCGTCGGGGCCGCCGGGGCCGCCGGGGCCGTCGGTGCGCCCGTCGCCCGCCGCCGTCCCGGGGAGTGCCGCCACGCACCCCCTCGCCGCAGGCCGGGCAGAGGCGTTCCCCCGGGACGTCCCGGGACGTCCCACCGCTCTGGTGGGAGGCGGAGCGCGCAGGCAGCGTTGCCGTCCGGCAGCGAGCGAGGACCGCTCGCTGCGGTCACCGGCCGGGGCGCCGCGCCGGTGCGCCCGTCCGCGGCCCGCCCCTCGGGCAGGCTCGCGAAACCGCGAAGGAGTGTCTGTGAACCGCATGATCGGCAAGGCAGTTGCCACCCTGGGAGGCACCGCGCTGGCGGCAGGAGTGCTGCTGGGCACGGCCGCACCGGCGAACGCGGCCTGGTCCGACTGCCCGAAGGGCTACCTGTGCGCCTACCTGGGCACGAACGGCACCGGCGGAAGCCCGGGCAAGGTGGCCGGCGACAACACCAACACCACCCAGTACACCAAGTTCCGGTACGCGGACTCCGCGTGGAACAACGGCAACAGCTGCAACGTGCGCGTCTTCAGCGAGCGCAACTACACCGGTTCCTACTGGACGATCAACCGGGGTGCGGCGCTCTACGACCTCAACGACTACGGCCAGCTGAAGAACGGCATCCACTCCAACAAGTGGTGCGTCTGACGCCCGAGCGGCTCCGGCCGGCCGTTCTCACCGGCCTGGCCCTGTCCCTGCTGGTGGTCGGCTGCGCCGGCGGCGCGGCCGACCACCAGCGGGACGACTCCGGGGTCCGGCCCTGGTCGGGAGCCGCTCGGTTCACGGCGGACGAGCAGGCCCGCCTCCACGAGGCGGTCCAGCGGGAAGTGGCCGCGTGCATGCGCACCCGCCGGTTGGAGTACCTGCCGCAACCGGCCGCCGACACCCGGAGGGAAGCCTCGGCCAGCCCCTACGGGCTGCTGACCGGGGCGAGGGCGCGCAGCGACGGGTACGGCATCGTCGGCGAGATCCTCTCGGGCGGGACCGGGCCGCCCCCCGACGCCAACGCCGGGCTGCTGGCGTCGATGGGCGCGGACCAGGCGGACCGGTGGCGCGGAGCCCTTCTCGGCCGCCCGGAGACGATGCGGCAGATCACCGTTCCCGACGCTCCCGCCGTCCGGTACGACCCGGACTCCTGTGCCGCACGGGGGCGCGCGGAGGTGTACGGCCGGGGCTGGGAGGAGGCCCTGCTGGGTGCCGAGGCCGCCACGAACCGGGTGGTCGACTCCGTCCGGAAGGACGCGGGTTACCGCAGGGCGGTGGCCGAGTGGTCCGACTGCATGGCCGGCCGGGGGTACGACTACCCCGATCTGCAGGCGCCCAGGGCCGCGCTGGCACGTCGTGCCGAGCGGGCGGAGACGGCCTCGGAACTGACCGCACTGGGACGGACCGAGATCGAGACCGCGTCCCGGGACTGGGCGTGCGAGCGGGAGGTCCGCCTGCACGACGCCGCCGAGCAGGCCCAGCGGCGCGCCGAGCAGGCCGAGTTGCAGCGGGATCCCGGGCTGGCCGGCCGGTTGGAGCGGTTCCGGGGCATGAAGCAGCGGGCGGTGGCCGCCACCGCCGGTGCCCGCACGGCGGGATAGGCCCCGCTCCGGGCAGGGCGGTCGTCGCCCCGGCGGGCGGGGCGGCGGGGAGGGGACGAGCACGGTCGTGTCCTCGGCGGCCCCGGGCCCGGGGCGGTTCCCGCGTCCCGCCCGTCACCGGGGTGCGGCGGATCACCGCAGGCCAGGCCGGTCGGCGTCCCGGGACGTCCCGCCCTGTGCCGGGGAACTGCCGTGCGCCCGGGGGCCGGTGGCACGCTGCGTCGGGTCCAAGGATCCCGTCGGAAGGAACCCACGCAGTGCGAGCGAACGCGATGCGGCCCCGGGGCACGCGGCGCGCCCCCGGGCGCGGCACCCACAGGTCCGCCCCCTCCGCGCCGGACGGCGCCCGGCACACGGCGGCACGGCACACGAGGCCACGGCACACGGCGGGGGCCGTGCCGGGGCCGGCCCGGCCGCGAGCCCGCGGGGGCTCGGCGCTGCTGGCCCTGCTGCTGCTCCTGACCGGTCTGGTCGCCGCCGCGGCCCCGGCCGCGGCCGCGCCGTCGTCCACGGTGCGCCATGTGCAGATGAACCTCGCCGGTCTGGGCTACCTGCCCGCGAACGGGGTGGACGGCATCGCCGGCCCGGTCACCGCGGCGGCGGTGCGGGCCTTTCAGACGGAGAACTGCCTGCCCGTGGACGGAATCGCCGGACCGCGGACCGGATCCGCGCTGACGGGGAAGGTCACCGCGGTGCAGCGCGCGGCCGGAGCCGCGGCGGACGGGCTCTACGGGGGCGCGACGCGGTCGGCGGTGCTCGCCTACCAGCGCGCCCAGGGCCTGCTGGAGGACGGGATCGCCGGGCCGAGGACCATGGCCGCCATGGGCATCGCCCGAGGGGACTGCGGAGGCGGCGGGGACGGAGAAGGAGGCGGCGGGCTGCCCTACCCGTCCTCGCATGCGCTCCAGGTCCAGTGGAACCTGGCGGGCATGGGCTACCTGCCCTGGTCCGGTGTGGACGGCATCAGCGGCCCGCAGACCCGGGACTCCCTGCGCGCCTTCCAGCGCGACGCCTGCATCGCCGTGGACGGCGTCGCCGGGCCCGTCACCGACTCGCGCATGGCACGGCAGGTGCGCCGCGTCCAGCAGAAGGCGGGCGCCGCCGCGGACGGGGCCTACGGCCCCGGCACCCGATCCGCCGTGGAGCGGTACCAGCGGGCCAACGGGCTGGCCGCGGACGGGGCGGCGGGCCCGGTGACCATGCGCGCCATGGGCATCGACCGGACCATGTCCTGCGGCGGCGGGGACGCGGGCGCCGACCCGCTCCCCCCGGCGGCGGGCTCCACGCGCGAGAGGATCGTCGACACCGCCCGCAGCCAGCTCGGCGTGCGCGAATGGGGCGCCAACTGCAACCCCTACGGCTGGTGCGACGCCTGGTGCGCCATGTTCGGCACCTGGGTGTGGCAGAAGGCCGGAGTGGACGTCCCCACCTACGCGTTCACCGGTGCCTGGTTCAACTGGGGCCTGGGCAACGGCCACTCCTCCTGGGGCTACGACGGGGTCCGCGCGGGGGACGCCGTCCTGTACGGCAGCGGCCCGTCCTCCGTGTCGACCAGCACCCACGTGGACCTGGTCGAGAAGGTCCACGCGGACGGGAGGCTCACCGTGATCGGCGGAAACGTCCGGGACGCGGTGACGCGCCGCACGATCGACCCCGCCACCGCCGGGATCTACGGGCACGTCCGGCCGTGAGCGCCCGGATGCTCCGCAGGTGACCGGCAGGTGACCCCGGGTCGTCCGCGGAGCCCGGCGACCGGTCCCGGCGGCGGGGCCGGTCGCCGGGCCGCGAGCGCGCCGCGGGCACCCGGTTCCGGCCGCGCCGGCCGCTCACCCCGGGACCGGCGAGGGTTCGGGCAGGGGTTCGTCGCCCCCGGCGCCGGTGCAGCCCTCCTCGCCGTCCGCCGTCCGCCAGCAGGCCCGCACCTCGGAGGGGGTGGGCACGCCGAGCATCGCCGTGAAGGCGGCGCGGGTGCGGTCCCCGGGCACCGTGGCCGCGTGGGTGCGGCCCCCGGACACGGCCGTCACCTCGTCACCGGGTGCGGCCCAGGTCATCCTGGCCCATGCCGCGCGGCACACGCTGCTGTAGCGGACCTCCACATGGGCCCGACCGACCCGGCCGGCCGCGGCCGTCCAGGCGTCGCCGCCGCAGCCCTGCTCGACGGGGTCGAGTCCTTCGCAGGCAGCACCGTGGCAGTGGGCGACCATCCCCTGCAGGGGGCCCTCGGTCTCGCGGACGGCGGCGCCCTCGCCCTGCCCGTCCCCCGTCCCCCACGGCGTCCAGAGCGCCAGCACCAGTGCGGCCGCGGCCGCGGCCACCGCGCCCGGCAGAACGGCCGCGAGCGCACGGGGCCGGTTCCCGGGGCGCACCGGGGCGGCCCCGCCCGCTTCCGTGACCGGCGCGGAGGCGGGTGGTGCGGAGGTGGCGGGCGGCGCGGGGGCTTCAGGCCCGGAGGCGGCGGGCGGGGAGGCCGGTGTCGTCCGGCCCCGTCCGCTGGCCGCCTGCTCCGCCAGCTCCCACAGTGCCAGCAGCCGCGCGGAGCCGTCCCCCGCGTGCCGCGCCAGCGCCACCACCGCGGATCTCGGCGGCAGATGACCGCCGTTCAGACAGCGCTCCCAGGAGCTGCTGCTGTACGCGGTCGCCCGGGCGAGCGCGGCGAAACTCCACCCCAGCGCTTCCTTCGTCCGCCGCACTTCCTCGACGAAGCGCAGGACGTCGGGTTCCAGATCACCGGGCACGGCCTTGCGCGCCGTCATGTCCCCACCCCCATGGGCCTGTCGCGTCCCTCGGCCTGCCTCCCACTCTCCCATGCCGCGGGGCAGCACCCCGGGGGCGAACGCCGCGCGGCCGCGCTCTGGCGGAAAACAGCCACCTGCGCGGTGCGCGGGTCCGCCGGTAGAACGGCATGCATGACTGCTTCCCGACGGCACCTGATCCTGGTCGCGAGCGTGGCGGTGCTGGGCACCGCCTGTTCCCCCGCCGCCCCGCCGCCCCCGTCCGCGGACCTCCCCGACGGCCGGGTGCACGTCACCGGGGAGGGCCACCCCGGCGACGACTGGGAGGACGAGGGCCTGCTCGGGGAGAACCTGCCGGTCCGCAGCGACCTGGCGGCGATGTGGCAGTCGGTGCTGTGGGCGGACGGATACCTGCGGCGCTCCGACGTCGACTGCCACTACGCCGGAAGGACCGTGGAGGCCACCCGTGTCTGGCAGAGCAACCGGGGACTCGCCGCCGACGGGATCGTCGGCCCGAAGACCTTCGGCCGCGCCGGCCGGCAGCTCCTCGCCAGGGACGGTGCGATCCACTACGAGGGCGCGGAGCACACCGTGCGGTTCCGGCGCGACCAGGACGGCCGGTACAGCGTCCTGGACGGCGGTACGCACAAGCCGCTCCGCAGGGACCGTCCCACGCTCAGCAGCTGCGAGGAGGCAGCCGGGTCGTGACCGCGGGCCCGGCGCTACCCGAGGGGCCCGGAGTGCACCCGGTTTCCCGCGTCCACACACGTCTGGACGTCGTCGAACACCGCGCAGAACTGCACGCCGGAACCGAGCCTGTCGGGCGCGGGCAGCATCCGGGAACGCCCGCTCCCCTCGCGCTCCCACCGCTGCCCCGCTCCGGGCACGCTCAGGGCGATCCCGCGGACCCCGGCCGGCGGTGCCGCCTCCCCCCAGACGGTGGCGCACGCCGGACTGTGGAGGAGTTCCACCCGGTGCTCCCCCCACTCGTAGCGTCCCAGGGTGCGCCGGTCCTCCACGCACCCGGTGCGGCGGGCGTCGAGCCCCGCGCAGGAGTCCCCGCGGCACGAGGAGGCGGCCTCGGCGCGCACGTCCACCGGCCATGCCCCGCCCGCGCGTCTCCCCTCGGGCGCGACGGAGGCCAGCGCCGCGGCGAGCAGCAGCGCCACGAGCACACCCGCCCACAGGCGCAGCGGAATCCCCCCGAGCCCGCCTCGCGTGCGGTGCGGCTGCGGACCGCCGGCAGGCGGGGCGACGGCCTCCGGCACCCCGGGCTCCGGCTCCGGCGTCTCCCGCTCCGGTGTTTCCCGCTCCGCGGCGGGCGGCGACGCCCGGACCGCTTCGGCCGCCTCCCACAGCACCCGGAGCCGCACCCGGTCCGCGTCGTCGACTCCGGTCAGCCCGGCGAGCGCCTCGGCGGCGTCCCACGGGGGGAACGCGAGACCGTTGAGGTAGCGCTGCCAGGAGGAGGGGCTCCGGGACGTCCGGTGCGCCAGCGCCGTGAGGCTGGCCCCGGCCCGGTCCTTGAGTACGCGCAACCGCAGTACCAGGCGCCGGTGTTCGGGCGGCAGGTCCGCAGGCAGTGGACGCCAACGCGCCATGATTCCCTGTTCCTCCCCTTGTTCGGCGGTGCTCGTCCGGGCTCCGTCCAGTCTCCCCGGCCGTCCGTCCCGCCACCCTGCCCGCCCCCCTCGGACCGGGTGGGCGGAACACACGGGCCCCTCGGACCGGGTAGGCGGAACACACGGGCCCCTCGGACCGGGTGGGCAGGGCACACGGGCCCCTCCCCCGGTTCCGGCCCGACCGGCCGCGGTCGGCGCCGGGCCTCCCCGGTGGCGCGGACCGCACGACCGCACCGCGCACCGGCGCCCGGGCCCGGCGGCGCTCCCGGTTCCCGTGGCCGACGCCCGGGGTTCACCCCCGGCTGCTGGGATGCGCACATGGTTCCCCCTCACCCCCGATCGAGGAGCACCGTGTGAATCTCGTAGTCAACGGCGACGCCGAGAGCGGCCCCGGAGGCTCCGCCGAGCCCGTCGCCGAGGTGGCCGGCTGGGAGGTGCGGGACGGGGCGCCCGCGCTCGTCCCGTACGCGCTCGGGGGCGGCTACCCCGGGCCCGGCGACCCCGGCCCGGCGGCGCGCGGCAGCCGCTTCTTCTCCGGCGGCAGCAGCCCCCGGACCGTGCTGGTCCAGGACATCGCCCTGCCCGAGCGCGGCCGCACCGGACGCCGCGCCGTCGACGCCGGCCTGGTGCGGTACACGCTGGCCGGATGGCTCGGCGGCTACGCCGGCCAGGAGGACGGCGCCCGCCTGTCCGTGGAGTTCCGGGACGCGCGCGGCACCCCGGTCGCGCTGTCCGTGCTCGGCCCCGTGACGGCCGCCGAACGCTCCTCGCGGACCGCGCTCGTGGAGTGCGCGGCGACCGCCGCCGTGCCGCCGGGGGCCCGCAGCGCGCGGGTGCTGCTGGTCCTGACCCGCGCGGGCGGAACGTCCAACGACGGCTACGCCGACGCCCTCTCGCTCACCCTGGCCACCGGAGGACACGCATGACCCGGCTCGACCGACGCGGACTGCTGAAGGCGGCCGGTGCCGCCGGTGCCCTGGGAGCCGTCTGGCCCCTGGCCGCCGGCCTGTCGCCCGCCCGGGCCCTTCAGGCCGCCGAGGCGCTCGGGGCGGACTACGACCCGGCCCCGTTCACCCTCGGGGTGGCCTCCGGCGACCCCCGTCCCGGGAGCGTGCTGCTGTGGACCCGGCTCGCCCCCGAGCCGCTGGCGGCGGAGCAGCAGCTGCCCGAGGTCGTCGAGGTGGACTGGACGGTGGCGGCCGACCGGGGACTGCGCCGGATCGTGGCCCGCGGGACCACCACGGCCTCCGCGACCCTCGGCCACAGCGTCCATGTCCCGGTCTCCGGGCTACGCCCGGGAACCCGTTACTGGTACGCCTTCCGCGCGCTGGGCAGGCGCAGCAGGGTCGGCCGGACCAGGACCGCGCCGGTCGGCCGCGTCTCCTCCGTCCGGTTCGCGGCCGCCAACTGCCAGGCCTTCCACGACGGCTTCTACGCCGCCCACCGGGGCATCGCGCGCGAGGACGTCGACTTCGTCGTCCACCTCGGCGACTACATCTACGAGCACGGGCAGGTGGGCGGCGTCCCCGCCGACCACGTCCGCGACCACGAGGGGCCCGCGGCCTTCACCGTCGCCGACTACCGGCGGCGCCACGCGCTCTACAAGGGCGACCGCTCCCTGCGCGAGGCGCACGCGGCACACCCGTGGTTCCTGACCTGGGACGACCACGAGGTCGTGAACGACTACTCGGGAACGGCCGGGGCCGCGCCCTTCGTCCGGCGGCGGGCCGCCGCGTACCAGGCGTGGTACGAGAACATGCCGCACCGCGACGCCGGCGGAGCCGCCCTCGCCCTCCCGGACCCGGAGATCCACCGGGTGCGCCGCTGGGGCGACCTGCTGGAACTGACCGTGCTCGACCTTCGCTCGCACCGCTCGGCGCAGAACCTGCCCGACGGGACGATCCTCGGAGCCGCCCAGAAGGCGTGGCTGAAGCGCACCGTCGACCGGGCCCCGGACTCCTGGCACGTGTGGGCCAACTCCATCATGCTCAGCCAGTTGCGCGGGCGCCCCGGCGGCCCGTACATGTTCACCGACCAGTGGGACGGCTTCCTCGCCGAGCGCACGGAGGTCCTCGGGCATGTGCACCGGTCCGGTATGGAGGACCTCGTCGTGGTCACCGGCGACTGGCACTCGGCCTTCGTCGACGACATCCGGCCGGACTTCGACGACCCCTCGTCACCGGTGATCGGGACGGAGTTCACCGCCCACTCGGTGACCTCGGGTGCCTACTCGGCCGACTGGAACGCGCACAACGGGCCCGTCATGGGTGCGGCCAATCCGCACCTGAAGTACTTCGAGGGCAACCGGTACGGCTACGACGTCTACCACGTCACCCCGGAGCGCTTCAGCGCCCGTATGCGGGTCGTCGCCGACCGCCGCGACCCCGCCTCACCGGTCACCACGCTGACCACCTTCCACGTGGACCGGGGCCGGGCGGGTTCCTACGAGGACCCGGCGACGAGGAACTCCCCGGCCCAGTACCGGCGCGACTGAGCCGCCGCCCCGGCGGCCCGCCGGGAGCGACGCTCCGGGTGATGGCCCGTCAGGCCGATGGCTGGCGCGTCGACGGCCGGCCGGAGCACGGCCGTCGACGCCCCTTCGGGCATCTGACGCCGCGGCCCCGGCGCAGTGCGCCGGGGCCGCCGCTACCCGGGCGGGACGCGGAGGGCGAGGATCGCGGTGTCGTCGCCCCCCGGCGCGGGGCGCAGGTCCGCGAGGGCGTCGCAGAAGCGGCCCAGCGGGGCCCGGGCGAGCGGGGCCGCGGCGCGCTCCAGCGCCGTCATCCCCGTGTCCAGTGCCTCGCCCCGGCTCTCGACGAGCCCGTCGGTGTAGAGGACGACCGTGCTGCCGGGTGCGAGGTCCAGGCCGTGGTCCGGGCGGGGGTGCCCGGGGTCGACGCCGATCGGCAGTCCGGGCTCGCCGCTCAGCACCCGGGCGGAGCCGCCCGGGTCGACCACCAGGGGCGGCAGGTGGCCGGCCGAGGTCCAGTGCATGCGGTAGCGGCCCTCGCCCGCGCGGTGGATGCGGACCAGGCACGCGGTGGCCACCGGGAGGTCGGTGATCGCCTGCTGGATGCGGTCCATGCGCCACAGCGCGGAGCTGGGCGGGCCGCGCAGCTCGTACAGCAGGGCCCGCAGCATGTTCCGGGTCTGGGCCATGGCCGCGGCGGCGTGGAGGTCGTGCCCCACGACGTCGCCGATCATCATGGCGCAGGACCCGTCGGGGAGCCGCATCGCGTCGTACCAGTCCCCGCCGACGTGGTGCCCCAGGCTGCCTGCCGGGCGGTAGAGGGCGTGCGCCTCGTAGGGGCTGAGGTCCGGCAGGCGGGGCACCAGCAGGCGCTGGAACCGCTCGGCCCCCTCCCGCACCGACTGGAACAGCCGTGCGTTGTCGATGGCGACGGCCGCGGCGCTCGCGAGGGCGGTCAGGACGGCCTCGTCGTGCTCGTCGAAGGCCAGCCCGTCGGTGCGGTCGGCGAGGTAGAGGTTGCCGTAGACGCCGTGGCGCCCGCGGATCGACACCCCCAGCAGGCGGGTCATGTCCGGATGGCCGGACGGGAACCCCACGGACTCGGGGTGCTCGGAGATGGCGTCCACGCGCAGCGGCTCCGGGTCGCGGATGAGGTGGCCGAGCAGTCCCCGGCCCCGGGGGAGCTCGACGTGCGCGAGGGCCCGGCGCTCGTCCTCGTCCAGGCCGACGGGGATGAAGTCCGACAGGGCGTCCCCCGAGGCGTCCAGCACCCCGATGGCACCGTAGCGGGCCCCCACCAGATCCTGGGCCGTCCTCAGGAGCGTCTGCAGCAGGACGGGCAGCTCCAGCTCGCCGGTCAGCGCGTGGAAGGCGCCCAGCAGGCCGTGGAAGTGGTCCTGGGCCCGTGCGAGGGACCGGAGCCTGACGGAGATCTCCTCGAGCTCGCCGTCCACCCGTGCCCGGAGTCGTGCGAACGATTCCGGCCCCTCTGTCGCCATAGCCCCTGACTAGCACGATTCCCCGGTCCTCGCGCGGGACCGGGCCGCGCGGGACCGATGCCTGCTGGACCGATGCCTGCGGGACCGATGCCTGCGGGGCCGGCGGGGATCAGCTGTTGCCGACGGGCAGCGGGTCCCGTGTCATGAAGGGAGGACGTGGGCGGGCACCGGGCGTGTCCGGTGGGCCCCGTCCGGGCGGCGAGACGAGGGAGGTGCCCCGTGGCGGATGACCGGGTGGCGGGCACGGTCGTGGTCGGCGTGGTCGACGCCGAGGGGCAGCACAGGGTCGTACGCCTCGCGGCCGAGGAGGCGGAGCGCCGGGGCACCGGCCTGCGGATCCTGCACGCGGTCGAGTGGCCGCTGCCGTCGGGCTCCTCCGGGGAGGGGGCCGCGGACGAGACGTACGTGAACCGGGCGGAACGGGTGACGGCACCGTTCGCCGCCACGGTGATGCGGGAGTTCCCGCAGCTGAGCGTGGCGGTGGAGCTGGTGACCGGCTCCCCCACGGCCGCGCTGGTGGACCGGTCGGAGGAGGCCGCGCTGATCGTGCTGGGGCACCGCGGCACCGGAGGGTTCGCCCGCCTGCCGCTGGGGTCGGTGAGCCTCCAGGTGGCCACGCACGCCGCCTGCCCGGTGGTGGTGGCCCGGCCCGGCGGCCGGGCGGAGCGGGACAACCGCGTGGTGGTGGGCGTGGACGTGCACGATGTCAGGCCGGCCGTGCTGGACTTCGCCCTCCACGCGGCGGCGATCCGCGGGGCCGCGCTCGACGTGCTCCACGCCTCCACGGCGCCGAGCCTGCTCGCCACCGGCCCCGCCGGGCCGCTGCGCGTCGGCCACGAGACGGCCGTCGACGCGGAGCAGGACCCGCTGGAGGAGGTGGTCGCCCCCTTCCGGGCCGCGTACCCGGACCTGGAGGTGCGGGTGCGCGCCGAGCACGGGCACCCCGCCCGCGTCCTGGTCGACGCCGCGCGCCGTGCCGAGCTGCTCGTGGTCGGGACGCACGGGCGGACCGGGCTGAAGCGGCTGCTCCTCGGTTCGGTGAGCGGGGAGGTGCTGCACGCGGCGGAGTGCACCGTCGCCGTGGTGCCGGCGGAGCGCTAGCCGTACCGCCCCGTGCCCCCCGGGGGCGCCGCCGGCGGTCGACAGCCGCCGGTCCCGGGACGATGCTTGAAGGAGTACAGCGGTGCCGCCTCGACGAAGGGGCTCGGAGATGGACTGGTGGATCTGGCTCGTCATCGTGGTCGCCGTGCTCGCCGCGGCCGCCGCGGCGCTCGTGGCCCTCCAGGCACGGCGGCGGTCCGGCGGGGTGATCGCGCAGGGGCGGCGGCCCCGCAGGAAGAGGGCCGGGTCGTGACCACCTATCTGCGGGCGAGCGAGATCATCAAGAAGCCGGTGGTCACCCTGGGCGGCGAGGACGTGGCCCAGGTCAAGGACATCCTCTTCGACGCCGCGCAGGGCCGGATCCGGGGCTTCACCCTCACCGGCCGCGGCCTGCTGTCGGGCCCGCTGCACCGGGAGCTGCTGTGGAGGAACGTCCACCGGCTCGGGCCCGACGCCGTGATGGTCCGCACCGCGAACGCCCTGGAGGACGACGACACCACCGCGCAGAGCGCGGTGGAGGGGCCCGGCGGCGGGAACGTGCTGGGTGTCGCCATGACGACCCGCAGCGGCACCCGGCTGGGGACGATCACGGACGCGATCATCGAGACGGGCACGACCCCGGTCGTCGCCGGCTACGAGCTGGAGAGCCCCGAGCACGGCAGCGTGCTGGTGCCCGTGGCCGGGCCCGTCACCGTCTCCAGTGAGCGGGTGCTGGTGCCCGACGAGACCGCCGAGCACAGCGCCGGCACCCTGGAGAGCTTCGGCACCGCGGCCGAGGGGCTGCGCCGGCGCCTGGAGCAGGACGCGCAGGGGGAGCAGGAGGACTGAGCGATGCTGTTCACCCGGGCCCAGGGCGAGGACGTCGTCGAACTGTCCAGTGCGGCGACGCTCGGGACCGTCACGGCGTGCACCCTCGCACCGTCCCCCGCCCGCATCTCCGGACTGCGGCTGAAGACCCGCGGCCGGGGCGGCCGCCACATGCTCGCCTGGAAGGACGTGGAGTCGTTCGGCCCGGACGCGGTGACCGTGCGGGACGCCTCCCGCCTCCACAGGGAGAAGGAGATCGAGGCCGGGCAGCAGACCCATCCCGACCACGACCCGATCGGCAAGCCGGTGCTCACCGAGGCGGGCGTGGCCCGGGGCACCGTGCTCGACATCGAGTTCGACGAGCAGACGGGGCGGGTGAGCCGGCTGCTGACCGCGGAGGAGCAGTTCTCCGGCGACGACCTGGTCGGGGTGGGCGGCTACGCGGTGGTCGTCGGCGACTCCTGACGCCGAGGCGCCGCCCCGCGTCCGACAGCGGGTGGGCACCAGGCAGGGCGGGGGCGCGCGGTGGGGCGCGATGTTCCCCGGCTCCGGAACCAGGGGACCCTTCCTCCCGACTACTGCGGTGTCCGGGGGTGAACCGCCCCCGCGTCGTGCTGCGGTGAAGGGTGTGGGATGGGCGGGTTGGACGTGCGCATGCGCGGGGTCACATGCCGGCACGGCCGGGTGGAGGCCGTCTCGGGGGTGGACCTGGAGGTCGCCGCCGGCGACCGCGTGGCCCTGACGGGGACCAACGGGTCGGGCAAGACCACCCTGCTGCGCGCCGTGCTCGGGCTGCACCGCCAGGCGGGGGGCTCCATCCTCGTCGGGGGCCGCGGCACGCGCACGGCCGCCGAGTGGGCCTGGCGGCGCCGCAGTTGCGCCTGGATTCCGCAGAAGCCGGCCGCCGGACGGTTCCCGCTGCTCGGCGCCGAACTGCTGGACAGCAGCCACGCCCCGGCGGAGGCCGCCGAGGCGGCGGAACGCCTCGGGGTCGGCACGCTCGTCGGCCGGCCCCTGCACACGCTCTCCGGCGGGCAGCTCCAGCGGATGTACCTGGCCCGGGCGATCGGCTGCGTCGCCGCGGGGGCCGAGGTGCTGCTCGCGGACGAGCCGACCGCCGCCCTGGACTTCGAGGGGCAGGCGGAGGCGGCGGACGTACTGGCCTCCCTGCCGGTGACCCTGGTCGTGGTCACCCACGACCGGGCCCTCGCCGAACGGTGCGACCGGGTGCTGGAGATGGCCGCAGGGCGGCTGCGGGAGGTCCGGTGAACGCCCTCGCGACGGCCGACGTCGGTGCGCTGCTCCAGCTGGTGCCGGTGCAGCGGGCCGGGCTCGCCCTGCTGCTGGCGGCGGTCGGCCTGCCGGTCATCGGGGTGATCATCGTGGGGCTGGACATCATGCCGGTCCGGTTCGCGATGATGCACGTCGCCCTGCTGGGCATCGCCGTCGGGCTGCTGACCGGGCTCGACCCCATGCTGTGCGCGCTGGTGGCCTGCGCCCTGGCCGGGGCGGGCGTGGCGCCGCTGGCCCGCACCCCGGACGGCCTGTCCGGCGCCATGGGGCTGCTGATGAGCCTGGCCATCGCCGCGGCGCTGCTGCTCCTGGCCGTCTCCGGGGTCAACGCCTCCGGCGCCTTCGCCCTGCTGTGGGGCTCGATCCTGTCGGTGGGCTCCCCCGACCTCGTGGTGCTCGGCGCCCTCGCCGTCGTCGTCCCGGCGCTGTTCTGGTGGCGGCGCCGGGACATCGGACTGCTGCTGTACGACCGGGAGCTGGCCCAGTGCTCCGGGGTACCGGTGCGGGCGCTGACGGCGGCGCTGCTGGTACTGGTCGCGGTGGCCGTGGCGGGAGCGATCAAGCTGACCGGGGCGCTGCTCGTCGACGCCCTGACCCTGCTGCCCGCCCTGGCGGCACGCCGCCTGGGCAGCTCACTGAAGTCGATCACCCTCTGGGCGATCGGTATCGGGGTCGTGGTGAACCTGAGCGGGTTCCTGCTGGCCCTGTGGCTGGACTGGCCCCCAGGCCCGGTCCTGGTCCTGATGGCGGGGGCGGTCGTCCTCGCCGTGCATCTCGTATCCGAACGGAGAACCAGCCCATGGCGCGCACCAGCGTCCGCATCCCTTCCCTCCTCGCACTGAGCGCGGTCGGCCTGGCCCTCGTCACCGGCTGCGGCGGCGGCGACACCGCCTCCCCCTCCGGCGCCTCGGCGCCCGCGGCGGGGGCGACCGCCTCCGAGGCCGCCTCCGAGGGCAAGGAGAAGCCCGCGGTCGTCGTCACCACCACCTGGGAGGGGGCGTTCGCCAAGGCGGCGGGTGCCGAGGACGTGACGGTCATCGTCCCCCAGTCGGTGCACCACGCCCCCGACTACGACCCCAAGCCCTCCGACCTGACCGCCGTCGCCCAGGCCGACTTCGTCCTCTACGCCCCGTTCGAGCCGTACGCCGAGAAGATCAAGGAGTCGGCGGGCTCCTCGGCGAAGCTGGTGGAGGTGAACCTCGACAACGACCCGGACAAGGTCAAGGCCGAGGTGGACAAGCTGGCCGCGCTGTTCGGCACGGCGGACGCGGCGACGCGGTGGAAGAAGACGTTCGACACCGAGTACGGGAAGCTCAACAAGGACGTCCGGGCCGCGTGGCCCGGCGACCGGAGCCCGGTGGTGGTCACCCAGCTCTTCACCGTGTGGGCGGCGAAGCTGGCCGGGGTGTCCCCGGCCGGGACGTACGGGCCGGAGCCGGTGACCCCGGCGCAGCTGGCGGAGCTGTCGGCGAAGAAGCCCGCACTGGTCCTGGACAACGCCCACATGTCCACCGGGACCGTGCTGCCCGACTCCGGTGCCGAACAGGTGAAGATCGTCAACTACCCCGGCGAGGACCTCGATCTGCTGGCGGTCTACCGCGACGCGGCGGCCGGGATCAAGAAGGCCATGGGCGGGTCCTGACCCTCCGCCGGGTGGACCCGGCGGCCGCGTGCGGGGGCGTTGTGCGTCGACTGCCCCCGTACGCGGCTTCCGCCCGTCTTCTGCGCCCTGTGAGTCGCGTCACCGGCCGCCGGCAGCGCTGCACCCCCGAGGCCGCACCTCCCCGCCAAGCATCCCGCGCGGTGGGCAGGCTGACGGGGTGTCGGCCGGGAAGCGCCCCGGCGGCCTCCGGGGGCCCGGCCCGGCGTCCCCGGGCGGCGGGGTTATTTTCTGGCCGTGCACGGACCCGGGAACTGGCCGAGGCGGACCCGGACGGGTCTGCTGGGTGCCTCGGCGTGCCTGCTGCCGGGAGCGGTCGGCCATGTGGCCGCGGGCGGCCGGCTGCCCGGCGCCGTCGGCCTGGCGGGCGTCTTCGCCGTGCTGGCACTGGTGTGCACAGCGCTCGGCGGGCTCCGCCGCCACCGCTTCGCCGCGACGGCGCTGTTCCTCGGCGCCGTCCAGAGCGTGCTCCACCTGGTCTTCCACGCCATGACCGGCGGCCACGGCGCCCCGGCCGCGCAACCCGGCGCGGGCGGGGCCCACCCGGGGCACGGGCACCACGGCATGCCGTCCCACGGCGCGGACGCGGCCCCGGCGGGGACCTCAGGGCACGCCGTGGACCCCGGGATGACGCTGGCCCACACGCTCGCGGCGCTCTGCGCGGCGGTCTGCCTGATCCACGGCGAGCGCGTCCTGGGCCGGCTGGCCGGACTGCTGCTCCGCCCGCTGCTGCGCATCCCCGCGGCACCCGCCGTGCCGGTGCCGCCCGGACGGCCCGGGCCGGGCCCCGGCCCGGCCGCGGCGGCCCCGCACGGAGTCCTCCACTCCCGCGTCCACCCTCGGCGCGGCCCTCCGCGGGCGACGTACGCCTGACCACCACCCCGCCCCGTCCGGCGGGTCCCCTTCCCGCACCGGCGGCGCCCCGGCGCCCGGTGCGGTTTCCCGTACGTCACCTTGGAGCACACCCATGTCTTCCACCACCGAACCGACCGGGCGGAGAGAGCAGCCCGCTCCCGCCGGGACGGCCCCCGCGGGCCGCTCCCGGCAGGGCGTGCGCGCCCTGCTCGTCCGGCTCCACTTCTACGCCGGCGTGTTCGTCGCACCGTTCCTGCTCGTCGCCGCCCTGACCGGCCTGGCCTACACCTTCACCCCCCAGCTCGACCAGGCGCTCTACGGCGACCGGCTGCGCGTCGAGGAGGTCGGCGAGCGGGTCCTGCCGCTGTCCGAGCAGGTGGCCGCCGCACGGGCCGCCCACCCCGAGGGGACCCTGGCGTCCGTCGTCACCCCGGCCGGCCCCGAGGACACCACCCGGGTGGTGCTGTCCGTGCCCGAACTCGGCGAGAAGCAGCGGACCGTGTTCGTCGACCCCTACACCGCCGAGGTGCAGGGCGAGCTGACCACCTGGTTCGGCTCGACCCCGGCCACCACCTGGCTGGACGACCTGCACCGCAACCTGCACCTCGGGGAGTTCGGGCGGCTCTACTCCGAGGTCGCCGCGAGCTGGCTCTGGGTGGTCGTCGCCGGGGGCCTGCTGCTGTGGACCGGCCGCAGCCGCGGGCAGCGTGCGCCGTCGGCGCGCGGCGTGCTGCTGCCCGACCTCAAGGCCCGCGGTGTGCGCCGTACCCGCGGCCTCCACGCGGCGACCGGCGTGTGGCTCGCCCTCGGCCTGCTGTTCCTCAGCGCCACCGGTCTGACCTGGTCCCAGTACGCGGGCGAGCGCTTCGGCAGGGTGCTGGACGCCACCCGGGGCCACGCGCCCCAGCTGGACACGCTGCTCCCCGGCGCCGAGCCGGCGGCGGAGGAGGCCGGGGACGCGCACGCCGGGCACGGCGGGCACGGCACGCGGACGGAGGCCCCGCCGGTGGACCCGGCGTCCTTCGACACGGCGCTCGCGGTGGCCCGCGAGGCCGGACTGGGCGGCACCGTCACGGTGACCCCGGCCGCCGACGCCACGAGCGCCTGGGTCGTGGCCCAGTCCGACAACGTGTGGCCGGTCCACTACGACCGGGTCGCCGTCGACCCGGTCGAGGGCGAGGTCACGGCGACGGTGCGGTGGGCTGACCACCCCGTGCCCGCGAAGCTGACCAGGCTCGGCGTCCAGGGCCACATGGGTGTGCTGTTCGGGGTCGCCAACCAGATCGTGCTGGCCCTGGTCGCCGCCGGGCTGGTCGCCGTGGTGCTCTGGGGCTACCGGATGTGGTGGCAGCGCCGTCCCGTACGCGAGGACCGCACCGCGCTCGCGGGGCGGGCCCCCGCCCGGGGCGCATGGCGCGGGGTGCCGCTGCCCTTCCTGGTCGTGGGCGTGCCGGCCGTGGCCGCCCTCGGCTGGGCGCTGCCCGTGCTGGGGGTCACCCTGGCGGCGTTCCTCGCCGTGGACGCGGCCGTCGGGCTGGTGCGCCGGACCCGGGGCGCATGAGGCAGGGGGCCGGCCCGGTGCGTGCGCGCCGGGCCGGCCCCGGTCCGGGCGTCGGGTCCGTCAGCCCGCCTGGGCCAGCGGGGGCCGGTCCCCCGGCGCGCCCTGCGCGCCCGGGGCCGCGGTCAGGCGCTCCCGCAGCGCCGCCCGGTCGGGCTTCCCGGCCGGTGTCAGCGGCATCCGCGCGACGACCAGGAGCCGTTCGGGGTGCTTGCGCCGCTCCATGCCCCCGGCCGCCAGGTGGCCGCCGAGCGCCTCCAGGGTGGGGGCCCGCTCCCCCCGGGGCACCACGCAGGCCGCGAGCCGCTCGCCCATCAGGGGGTCGGGGACGCCGACGCAGACGACGTCCCGGACCTGCGGATGGGAGGCGAGTCCGCGTTCCACCTCGGCCGGGCTGATGTTGGCACCGCCGCGGATGACGATGTCCTTCAGCCGCCCGACGACGTGCAGGACCCCATCGGCGTCGAGGTAGCCCAGGTCACCGGTGCGGACCCAGCCGTCGGGGGTGCGGTAGCGGGCGTCGAGTTCGGGGGCGCCGACGTAGCACAGCGGGGACATCGGGCCGCGGGAGACGATCTCGCCGATGGTGCCGTCGGCCAGTGCCCGGTGGCTGTCCGGGTCGGCGATGCGGATCTCGGTGACGCGGGGGTCGGGGCGGCCGGCCACCACCCCCGTGCCGTCGGTCGGCGGGACCGCGTGGGCGAGGCCGGTGTGGCAGTTCACCCCGTCGGCGGAGCCGTAGAGGTTGACGACGGGGCAGCCGAAGGCGGCCGAGGCCGCCGCGGCGGTGGTCTCGTCGAGCGGCGCCCCGCCGAGGACCAGGGCGGTGGGCGCGGGCACCCGCTCCCCCGTGGTGTCCAGGTGCTCAAGCATCATGCGGACCATGGTGGGCACGCCGAGGACGTGCGTCGGCCGGTGTTCCCGCAGCGCGGCGAGGGCCGCCTCGGGGGTGAAGCCGTCGAGCAGGACCAGGGTGCCACCGTGCCGGGCGAGGGTGACGGCGGTGCCGTTGGAGCCGAAGGCGGAGGCGAGCGGCACCAGGAAGAGGCAGCGGGGCGGCGTCCGGTCGGGTATGAGGGAGGCGAGGAAGTTGCCGCGCCCGCCGGCGAGCGCGTTGTGCGAGTAGGCGATCATCTTGGGCTCGGCCTCGGAGCCGGAGGAGACGAGGATGCGGGCCGCACCGTCCGGGTCGGGGCGGGCCGGGGCGAAGTCCCGGGCGTCACCGCGCATCAGCGCGGACCAGGCCGTCGTGCCCTCGGGCACGGCCCCGGGGCCGACCGCGACGACGTGCCGCAGGTCCGGCAGGGACCGCGCGAGGGCGAGGAGGTCGGCCGCGTGGTGGAAGTCCCGGTGCCGGACGGAGGCGATCACGGCGACGGCCCGGGCCCGTCGCAGCAGGCATTCGGCCTCCAGGACGCCGCGTCCCACCGGGAAGGGGAGGGCGACGGCCCCCAGGGCGGCCAGGGCCAGGTCGGCGATGACGGCGTTGCGGTGGTTGGGGAGCTGGACGCCGACCACGTCGCCGGGGCCTATGCCGAGGTCCCGCAGGCCGGCGGCCAGACATCGGACCTTGCGGTCCAGGGCCGTGTAGCAGAGCGTGCCCTTGGCGTCGAGGACGGCGGGGGCATGCGGCTCGGCGATCCGGCGGGCTCTGAAGAGGCTGTAGAGGTCGAGGTCGGGGCAGCTGCCGTCGGCCGCCCAGGAGCGGCGGAGTCCGGCGGGCAGCAGGTCCTTCAGGGCGGGGCCGTCGGTCATGCGAAGCTCCAGGGATCGGTGACGGCGGGCGCGCCGTGCGCGTCACGGTGGATCGAGCCCGCGAAGCGCGGGTCGCGGTGGAGGTCGGCGAGGTCGGTGGTGACCGCCGTGGCGGCCAGCCCGCGGCCGGCCAGCAGGGCCAGCGCCTCGGGGGTGGGCAGCGCGGAGACGTCGAGGGCCGCGGCGGCGGGGGCGTCGGCGTCCGCGGGGGCGATCCAGCCGTCCGCGGTGCGCAGGGGACGGCGGAAGCCCGCCGCACGGCGCGGGTTCTGTCCGCGTCCGACCCGGGCCAGGGCGGCGGCGGTGAGGGTGTCGGCCGCCCCCAGGAGGGAGGAGTCGACCCGGACGCCGCGCCCGGTGCGCGTCCTGAGCAGCAGTCCGGCCAGCACGGCCTCCGTGCCGTGCAGGCCGCCGAGCACGTCGAGCAGGGTCATCAGGGAGGGCGCCGGCGGCTCTCCGTCGGGGCGTACGGCTTCCCCGACGCCGGTGCGGGCCTGGACCATGAAGTCGGTGCCCATCGGGGCGCCCTCGATGCGGTCGGCCCAGCCGCCGGTGTAGGCGTAGACGAGGGCGGGGTTGGCGCGGGCCAGGTCCTCGGCGTCGAGGCCGAGTTCGGCGGCCTTGCCGGGGGCCCAGTTGTGCAGGAAGACGTCCGCGGTCGCGGCCAGGTCCCGCAGCCGGCCGCGGTCGGCCGCGGACTTGATGTCGATCTCCACCGCCTGCTTGCCCCGGTTGAGGGCGAGCCAGCGTGCCGAGACGCCGGAGCAGGTGGGCGGCATCCCCCGCAGGGGGTCCCCGCCGGGCGGTTCGATGCGGACGACCTCGGCACCCAGCAGGCCCAGGAGGTGGGCGGCGAGGGGGGCCTGGATGCGCCGTCCGGCCTCCAGCACGGTCAGGCCCGACAGGGGCCCGCCGGCGGCGGGCGGGGCGGCCGGGAGGGGGTGCCCGGGCGTCCGGGCGAACGCTTCGCCGCCGAACGGGCGGAAGGACCAGGGAGGCGCGCCGTCCGCCTCGGCGTACCGCTCGGCCAGCGTGCGCAGGACGCACACCTCGGCGCCGGAGGTCTCCGCGGCCCGGCGGATCACCGCCAGCGTCCGTCTGCGGGTGACCTCGTGGAGTGCGGCCGGGAAGGGTGCGCAGGCGGTGGCGTAGCGGAACTGGAAGGGGCGCCAGCCGGCCCGGACCGCGGCGGCCGGGGCGTCCAGGGCCCGCCAGAAGGCGGCCCAGGCGCCCGGGTCGAGGGTCTCCAGCTCGAACAGGACCCCGTCGGCGGAGGTGAACGGCGGTCCGCCGGGGGCGATGTCGGCCGCTTCGCCCTCGTCCGCGCCGGCCGCGGCCAGGTACTGGGAGACGGCGAGCAGTCCGGCCCGGTCGGCACCCGTGTGCGGGCGGCGCGTCCCGGTTCCGCGTGCCTGCCCGAGGAGGGCGGCGAGCAGTCCCTGGACGGTGAGCACCGCGGTGGCGGTGGCGGTGTAGTCGGCGGCCAGGCCGGCCGGGGCACCGTCGCGGCGCCCGTGGACGGCCATGACGCCGGTGGCGGCCTGTGCGGTGGCCTCGTCGGCGACACCGGTGCCGGGCGCTCCCCAGGCGGCGGTCGCGTCCACGGGGGCGAAGTCCCCGCCGCCCACGGTGAACCGGCCGGTGCCGGCCCGCGGTGGGGTGGGCTCCGCCTCCGCGGTGCGGGCCGGACGGGCGCCGAGCAGGTGCAGGTGTGCGGCGACGACGGTGGCGATCTCCGCGGGCCCCGAGACGGTGGTGTCCATCGCGTCGAGCGGTCGCAGGGCCGCCGTGGTTGCTGGTGACGCCATGCCTCTCCTCTCCCGGCGCGCGGCGGTGGCCGGCGCCCAGGTCGTACGGAAGGTGGGAGCCGGGGTACGTGCGCGTCCCGAGCGGCTCCACGGTCAGTCAGTCGGACACGCGTTCCCGGGAGTTCCCCGCGGAGGCGAGGAGGCGCTCCGGGGGCCGCCCGGCCGGGCGGGGCGGGGGCGGGGCCTTCCGGGGCGGAGCGGCCGGTGTCCCGGGGAGGCCGCGGATACCGGGCACCGGGCGGCTCCCGGGTGGGCCTGCGGGGGCCTGCGCGCCTGCGCGGTGCGGGACGGTGCGGGACGGTGCGGGACAGAGGCGGGGGCGGGGCGGACGGGTCTGTGCGGGCGCGCTCCAGGGCGGGGAGGGAGCGGGGAGGACGGTGGGAGCCCGCCCCCGGGCGCCCTCCCGTGCTCCCGCCCCGCCGGCCGAAGCGGCGAAGCCGCGCCCCGGCCCGTCCCGGGGCGCTGCCGAGGCCGCCCCCGCCCGGCGATCCGGACCGCGCACGGCCGGGCGGCGGCCCCGGCGGCGGCGAACGCCCCGGGGCGTCAGACGGATCGGGGCGCCCGGCGGATCGGCACGTCAGACGGATCGGGGCGCCCGGCGGATCGGCACGTCAGACGGATCGGGGCGCCCGGCGGATCGGGCGCCGCCGGGACCCCGGTTGCGCGCCCTACACCCGTGTCAGGTCCACCAGGCCGTTCAGCGAGGCCAGGCCGAGGGCGAGGAAGAAGTCGCCCCAGATCAGCTCGTGCCGCTCGGCCAGGCCCTCGGCGGCGTCGTAGCAGCCGTCCAGCAGCATGCCCGCGGGGCGGCCGTCCCCGCCCTGTGTCAGGTGCCCCTCGGCCAGCCTGCTCAGGATCGCCACTCCCCGGTACGCGCAGGCGCGCGACCAGTCCTCGGGCAGCCGGGCGAGCTTGAGGAGGGCCACCGCGGTGATGGCGGCGGCGGAGGTGTCCAGCGGGCCGCGGGGGGCGTCCACGCCGTCCGGCGGGACGAGCGGCCCGGCGAGCACGCCGTCGAGCGCGAGCAGGTGGCGGGCCGCCGCCGTGAGGCGGCCCGGCTCCTGGGCGGCGACCTCGGGGCGGAGCAGGGCGTCGGCGACGGCCAGCAGCAGCCAGGCCCGGCCGCGGCTCCAGCCGGGCCGCGGGTCCTCGCAGGGAAGCCACCGCGTCCGGGCCTCGTCGAAGCGCCAGGCGGGCCGGGGCTCCCCGCCTCCGGCGAGGCACAGGTCGAGATGGCGGTGGAGGTGGCCCGCGGCGGCGGCGGGGTCGGCGGCGGCAAGCAGCGGGACCATGCCGGGGACGCCGTCCGCGCGGGCGCGCAGCCGGGGGCCGCCGAAGGCGTCCCCCCAGGGCACGATGCCGAGTCCGCGGTCGCGGTCCCGCAGGGCGGCCCGTGCCGCGCGCTCCCGGAGCGCGGCGGCCGCCGGGTCGTCCCCGGCGAGGGCCGTCGGGTACCACAGGATCAGTCCGCGTGCGGCGGTGTCCGCCTCGGCCCAGGGGGCGAGGCGGGCCGTGCGGTCGGCCGCCGCCTTCCGGTCCGCGGGGGCCCCGGTGCGGCGGGCCCGCAGCCACAGCAGGCCCGCCCAGAAGCCTCCCGTCCAGGAACCGCGTCCGGTCGTCCGCCAGACCCCGTCCTCGGGGCCCGCGTACAGCGGGAAGCGGTCGCCGACCTGGTCCTGAGTGGTGCGTACCCGCTCCATCACTCCGGCCAGCGCCTGGTCCGCCCAGTCCCCCGCGCTCACGCGGGCTCCCCGCGTGCGTCGCGGCGGGCCCAGGTGTACCCGACCACCGCGGCCAGGGCGAACTCGGCGCCGACCAGCAGCCAGCCGGCGCCGTAGTGACCGCTCTCGGCGAACGGCGCGAACACCGCGGGACCCACCGCGAAGCCCCCGAAGAACCCCGCGGCGACCAGGGCGGAGTCCTGCCCTGCCCGGCCCGGTGTCGCCCGCTGCATCACCAGCACCATGGACACGGCGTTCGCCGAGACGGCGAACACGCCCACGGCGACCGCTCCCGCCCACACCAGCGGTACGGCCCACTGCGCGGTCGCCAGCAGGGCGGCGGCCAGCAGCGCCCCGCCCGCGAGCAGGGCGGGCAACCGCTCCGCCCGCCCCGGCCGGGCGGCCCGTGACCAGCAGACCCGGCCCGCGATCCCGGTGAGACCGAGGACGGCCACCAGGGCCGCGGCGACGGTGCTTCCGAGACCGAGTTCGCGCACCCCGTACAGCGCCAGATAGGTGTTGACGGAGGCGATGCCCGCGCCGAGGAGGAGCGAGTAGGCGCAGAGCCACGCCGTCATGCCGCGCGGCGCGCGGAGTGCGGGCGCCGGGGCCGCCGGGCGCACCGGGTCGGCGGGCAGCACCCGGTGGGCCCAGCCCGCGGCGAGCAGCGCGGCCGCCGCGGCGGTCCAGACGGCGGCGCGCCAGCCCAGGCCCGCCGCGAGCGCGGCGAGCGGCAGGCCCGCCGCGAAGGCGCCCAGTTGCACGCCCGACTGCTTCAACCCGGTCACCGCGCCGCGCCGTTCGGGGGCCACGGCCGCGAGCACGGCCTTGTTGGTGGCGGGGTTGGCCAGCGCCTGCGGCAGCCCGCCCAGGGCCACCGCGCAGAGCAGCACGGTCGCGCCGGGCGCCGCCCCGATCGCGGCGAGGGCCGCGGCCGAGGCCGTGAGCAGCAGCACCAGGGAGCGCCGGGGCCCCGTCAGGTCCACGATCCGGCCCCCGATCGGGGACAGCAGTGCCGCGGTGCCGAAGCCGACGGTCGTCGTCAGCCCGAGGACCGTCGGCGACACCCCCAGGTCGGCCACCAGGCGGGGGCCGAGCGCCCCCAGCAGGAAGAGCTGGAGCATGGAGAAGGCCATCGCGCCGGTGAGCAGGACGACGAGCCGTCGGTCCCCCCGGTCGGCGGTCGGGGCGGACGCTGCGGTCCCGGGTGGCGCCACGGTCGTCGTCTCCGTTTCCGGCGTCGCCGAGTTGCTGAAAGGGTGGGTGCACTCGGGGAGTCAGTCGGCCGGAGGCGCCGCCGGGTTCCACCCCGCCGGTGTGCCGTGCGCCACATCGGCAGGGGTCCGTGCGCCCGGGCACCGGTGTCCCGAGGCGCTTCGCGGGAGTGCGAGGATGGGCCCCGCCATGACCCCAGGCCGTCTGTCCCGAGCAGCCCGGGCCGCGATGTTCGCGGCCGTCTGCGTGGTGCTCGCGGCCGTCGGCCATGTGCTGATGTCGGGCACCGACCTGCCCGGGTGGGCGCTGCTGTCCGCGTTCGCGGGGACGGTCGGCGCGGCCTGGTGCCTGGCGGGCCGGGAGCGGGGGCTGCCCACGGTGACCGGGGCGGCCGTGGCCGTCCAGGCCGCCCTGCACACGGCCTTCTCCCTGGTCCAGGCGGCCGGGCGGCCGCCCGCGCCGGCGGGCGGTTCGTTCGCCCGCGAGTGGGCCGACTTCCTGATGTGCGGCTCCGGTCCGGCCGGGTCGATGCCGCTGCGGGAGGCGATGCGGATCGTCGACGGGGCGGGGCTCGGGGCGATGGTGTCCCGGCCGCCGCCCGGTGCGCCGGTGGCGGACCCGCACGCCGGGCACACGGTGCACGGCGCGGGGTCGGCATGGGCGGGCGCGGGGCACGAGATGGCCGGGATGTCCGCCTCGGGGATGCTCGCCGCCCATCTGCTGGCGGCCGTCCTCGCGGGGCTCTGGCTCGCCTACACCGAGCGGGGCGTCTTCCGGCTGCTGCGCGCCCTCGCGCACTGGGTGTGGGCCCCGCTGCGGGTCCTGCTCGGCCTGCCCGTGCGGACGCCGCACCGGTCCGGGGTCCGGCCGCGCCCCGGCACGGGCGCACGCGTCCTGCGCGGACGCCTCCTCGCCCACTCCCTCACCTCACGGGGTCCGCCCGTGGAGCCCGCTGTCCTGTGACAGCAGGTTCCCCGAGAGCACGCTGACGACCCGTCCGCCGCTCCTCGGGCATCGGCCCCGCCCTCCGGCCGGGCCGCCCCCGTCACCGGTCCCGCTGGGCGGGACCGGCACCTTCACCCGTGAGGACCACACGGCAATGACCCCTGCCCTGCCCGGCCCCTGCCGTCCCGACGGCCGGAGGCCGTCCCGGCACACCCCCGAATCCGACGCGGAGGCCACCGGACTGGCCCTGCGCGCCAGGGACGGCGACCCGGCCGGCACCGACCGCTTCGTCCGCGCCTTCCAGCACGACGTGCGCAGGTACGTGGTGCACCTCAGCGCCGACCCGCAGTCCGCCGACGATCTGACCCAGGACGTGTTCGTGCGCGCGCTGGCGTCGCTGCCCCGGTTCGAGGGCCGCTCCTCGGCGCGGACATGGCTGCTGACCATCGCGCGGCGCACGGTCGTGGACAGCCTCCGGCGGGCGGCGGCCCGCCCCCGGCTCTCGGACCGCGACTGGCAGGCCGCCGCGGAGCGGAGCCGGCCGCCGGGCGTGCCCGGCTTCGAGGAGGGTGTCGCGCTGGCGGAGCTGCTGGCGCTGCTGCCCGTCGAGCGGCGGGAGGCCTTCCTGCTCACGCAGGTGCTCGGCCTGGAGTACGCGGAGGCCGCGAGCGCGGTCGGCTGTCCCGTCGGCACCATCCGCTCGCGCGTCTCCCGGGCCCGCAGCCAACTGGCCGGCCTGCTGGCGGACACCGGCCCGGAGGCCGGTGCGGCCGCCCGCCCGGCGGCCGCACCGGACGCCGGCCCCGCCCCCGGGAAGCACCGCGCCCCGCTGCCGTACCGGGCCGGGACCGGTGGAGCCCTCCGCAGGCACGCCGCGTCAGCGGGATGCCAGCGGGATGCCAGCGGAACGGCTGCCGAACGGTGAGCGGGGTGGGCTGGAATGGCCGCAAGGCACACGGCGGAAGCCGCCGGCCGGCGGCGCTCCGCCCCGACGCATCGGGAGGCACCATGAGCAAGGACCTGAGCACCCTCGCGGACGAGATCCTGGAGCTGGAGGCGGAGACCTTCGAGATCTCCGACTACTCGGACGCCAGCGAGGTCGTGCTGGCCGGCTGCACCAGCACCAGCTCCACCTCGACCTCCAGCTCCACCTGCAGCACCACCTCCTGCTCCGCCTGACACCGCGTCCGGTGCGGCAGCACCCGGTCGGCTCCGCTCCCCTCGCCGGGAGGGGCGCCGACCGGGCCTTCGCCATGCCCGGGACGGGGCGGTCGCGGGGGTCGCGGGGGACCGTTCGCGGGCCGCGCCCCTTGCCCTGACTCCGGTCGTTTCCAGTCGAGTTGGGCCGCACGATCCGGTACGTCCGGCCCTCTCTGTGTGTTTGCCCGACCCCCCTTGACCCCCGTTCTACGCCGGTAGAAACTCACCCCTGTCGCACGACCGAGCGACTGCGTGAGGACGACGCCACACGCGTTTCGGCCTGCCCTGGCCAGAGGGGAGGCCGAGTTCCGACATGCGCCGCGGCACCCTGGCGGGGGCCCGCGGAGGCAGGAGCGCGCTCCCTGGTGCCGTAAGGCACCGGTGCGGCAGTCGTCGACCGACGGGGGAACTCCATTGCGCTTTCAACTACTCGGCCCGCTCAGCATCACCGACGGGCGCGACGTGGTCGTCCTGCCCCCGTCCAAACCGACCTCGCTGCTGGCGGCCCTGCTGGTCCGGCCCGGGGAGGTGGTGCCCGCCCAGCGGCTGCGCCAGGCCGTCTGGGGCGAGGACCAGCCCGCGACGGCCAAGGCCGCCCTGCAGAGCTGCGTCCTGCGCCTGCGCCGCCTCTTCGCGAAGTACGACATCGAGGAGCAGGCGGTGGTGGCGGTCGCGGGAGGCTACCGGGTGCCGGCCGACGGCGACACCCTGGACCTGCTCCACTTCCGTCGGCTGGCGGACCGGGCCGCCTCCGCGGGCGAGTCCGAACTCCCCCTGCTGCGCGAGGCTCTGGGGCTCTGGCAGGGTCCGCTGCTCGCCAACGTCCCCTCGGAGCTGCTGCACCGCGACGAGGTGCCCCGGCTGGTGGAGGAGCGCCTGCGCGTCCTGGAGCGGGTCTGCGAGATCCAACTGGCCCGGGGCCGCGGCCGGGAGGTCCTGGTGGACCTGTGGGAGGCCACCCGCACCCACCCCCAGCACGAGGGTTTCGCCGCCCAGCTGATGCGGGCCCTGTACCGGGTGGGCCGGCAGATCGAGGCGCTGGCGGAGTACCGCAGGATCAGGACACGGCTCCGCGAGGAGCTCGGCGTCGACCCGGGTGCCGAGCTGCAGGCCCTGGAGCTGGCCATCCTGCGGGGCGACGAACCCGGCGGCCCGGCCCTGACGGCGACGCTCACCCGCGCACCCCACGCGTCCCCCGCGGCACCCGGGGCCGCCCCGCGGACTCCCGCGGCCGCGGCGGTACGCGAGCCCGCCGACGCGCTCCCCTCCCCCGGCGCGCTCCCCTCCGGCGCCCGCCCGCCCGCCGGGGCGCTCCCCGCCCCCGGCGGCACGGCCGCCCCGGTGCCCCGGCTCCCGGCCGTCCCCGGCTTCACGGGGCGCTCCCGCGAGACCGCCGCCCTGGCGGAGCTGCTGGGCAGCGCCCACGGGAGCCGTCACGCCGAGGCCGCCCCGGTGCTGGCGGTGGTCTCCGGCGGCCCCGGCATGGGCAAGACCGCCCTGGCCCTGCACACCGCGCAGCTGGTGGCCGACCGCTACCCCGGGGGCGGCGTGCTGGTGCCGCTGACCGGGCCCGACGGCATGCCGCGGCCCGGCGGGGAGGCGGCCGCGGCCCTGCGCGCCGCGCTCCCCCGCCCCGGGCAGGGGCCCTGCCTGGTGGTGCTCGACGACGTGGTGCACCCGGACCAGGTACGGGAACTGCTCGACGTGCCCGGCTGCGGTGCCGTCGTCGCCACCAGCCGGATGGGGCTGGCCGCCCTGGTCGCCACCCACGCCCCGGGGGTGCTGCAGCTGGGCGCGCTGACGGCCCCCGAGTCCGAGGCGCTGCTCACCGCGGTCCTGGGAGCGGAGCGGGTGGGGGCCGAGGCCTCCGCCGCACGGGAGCTGGCGCAGACGTGCGGGCACGTCCCGCTGGCGCTGAGGATCGCCGCGGCCCGGCTGCTGACCCGCCCGAAGCTGCGCCTGGCGGACTACGCCGCATGGCTGCACCGGGACCTGCCCGCCCGACTCGCCCTGCCCGACGATCCGCGGATGTCGGTGCCGCTGGCGCTCGACGAGGCCCTCGGGCGGCTGCCCGCGCCCCTGGCCGAGGCCCAGTTGAGGCTGGCCCGCTGCGAGGGGCGGATCACGGCGGCGGCCGCGGGCTCGGCGCTGTCGCTGGCCGAGACCGACGCCGAGGAGCTGCTGGAGCGCCTCCTCGACACGGGGCTGCTGGAAGAGGAGCAGCCCGGCGCCTTCCGGATGAACCCGCTGTTCCGCGCCCATGCGCTGCGCCGCACCGCCCGGACCGCCGCCGGGCCCTCCCGGTCGTCGGCGGCGGCCCGGCGCGCACTGCCCTCGCCCGCCCCCTGACGAGCGGCCGTGCGCACGGTCCGCTCCGTGCTGCGCCCGCCCCCCACCCGTACAGACCCGAGCGGCCGCCCAGGCCCCGACCCGGAGGTGCCACGCCCGCATGCCCATGACGCCGTACGAGGAGACCGCGGACACCCGCCCCAGGGTGCGCCGCGACGTGCTGTTCACCGAGACCCCCAAGGGTGTGGTCTTCCACAACGCGGACGGCGGCTTCCAGTTCAGCTCGCCCTCGGCCTACCGGTTCGCCACCCTCCTCGTCCCGCACCTGGACGGGAACCGGACCGTGGCGGAGATCTGCGCGGGGTTCGGGGATCCGCAGATGGCCATGGTGGGCGGCCTGGTCAAGGCCCTCTACGCACGCGGCTTCGCCCGGCCGGTGCCCGACCCCTCCGCGGCGGCGGAAGGAGCCCGGGTGGAGCCCGCGGTGGCCGAGCGCTTCGCGGAGCAGATCGCCTACCTCGACCACTACGCCGACGGCGCGGAGGGGAGGTTCGCCCGCTTCCGCGGCACGCGGGTCGCCGTCCTCGGCGACGGTGACGTCGCCCGCTGGTGCGCCCTGTCCCTGGTGCGCAACGGCTGCGCCCGCGTCGGCGTGCAGACCGCACTGGCCGAAGGGCCCGCCACCGCGGCGGAGTTCGACCGGCTCCGCGCGGAGGCGGTCGAACTCACCGGGCAGGGGAGTCCCGCCGAGGTGGCGGTGCTGCCTCCCCCGGGGCCCGGCGGCGCGGGCGACTGGGCGGCCTACGAGGGGTACGAGGTGGTCGTCGCCGCATGCGGCGACGACGCCTTCGCGACCTCGCTGGCGCTGCTCGGGCAGGGCGTGCCGGAGGGGTGCCTGCTGGTGCCCGCCTGGACCTTCGGCGGCCGGGCCGTGGTCGGTCCGGCCGGCGCCCCGGGGGCGGCCGGATGCGTGGCCTGCGCCGCCCTGCGGCTGGGTGCGACGGGGGACGCGGCCGTCGCGGCGGAGCTCTGGAGCGGGGTGGCGCTGGGGGCCGGGCGGGCGGCCGCGCCGCGCGGGCCGCTCGCCGCGATGCTCGGCAACCTCCTCGGCTACGAGGTGTTCCGGCTGGTCACCGAGGCGCTTCCCGCCGAGACCCGGGACCGGGTACTGCTCCAGGACATGGCCTCCTTCGACGTCCTGGCCGAGCGGCTGCTGCCCCATCCGCGCTGTCCGCTGTGCCGGACCGGGCGGGGGGCCCCGGAACCGGTCGACCTGGCCGCGGCGCCCGGGCGGCCCGCCTTCCGGCCGGTCGTGGCCGCCGCCCCGGACGACGGCGCGACCGAGGGGCCGCTGGCCGAACTCGACCGGCGCGCGGTGGCCGTCCGCCCCTCGGTGGGCGTCTTCACCCGGTACGCGGACGAGCCCGTCACCCAGACCCCGCTGAAGGTCGGCGCCGTGGAGGTGGGACTGGGGCCGGCGGGGACCAGGACCGTCGCCGCGTTCGACGTGCACCACACCGCGGGGGCGCGGCTGCGGGCCCTGAACGCCGCGGCCGAGGTCTACGCCGAGCACGTGGTGCCGGCCGTCCCCGCGCCCGGTGGCGCGGACGGCGCGGTGCGGACGGCCCCCGAGGCGCTGACCACGGCCACGGGGGCGGGGGGCGATCCCGTCGCCTCCTGGAGCCTTGCGGTGTCCCTGCTGACCAAGGAGCAGGTCCGGGTGCCGTCCGGGGCCGTGCGGCCCTTCGGTCCGGACAACGCGGACCGCCGCTTCGAGCCGTCCCGGGCCGGGGCGGGGGCGGGCGGCGGCCTGCCGGAGGCCGCGGCCGCGGGGCTGCTGTCGGCGCTCTCCCACGAGGCGCTGCTGCGCGCTGTGCGGGGCACCGGGCGCACCTCGGTGATCCCCCCGGCGGTGCTCGCCGACGATCCGGAGGCGGCCTTCCTGCTGCGCTCCGCGGCGCATCTGGGCCTGGAGGTGGAGCTGCTCGACCTCGGGGAGGCCGAGCGCACGGCGGTCACGGTGGTCCTCGCCCGGGCGCGGCCGTCCGCGGCGGGCGAGGAGGGGCGCTGGGCGGTCGGGGCGGCCCTCGGGCGGGCGGCCGCGGCCACCGACGCCCTCCGCGACCTGCTGGGCGTGGTCCAGCTCGCCGCCGAGGGGGTGCTGGGGGCACCCGACACCGGTGATCCGCTGCTGGCCGACCTCGACGCGGCCCTCGTCCCGGTCACGGCGGGGCAGGAGGCGGCCGGGCAGGCCGCGGCCTCCTGGTCGGACGTCCTGGGGCGGCTGGCCGCCGCGGGGCGGGACGCCCTGGTCGTCCCGACGCACGCGGAGGACCTGCCCGCGGCCGGTGTCCACACCGTGCGGGTCCTGCTGACCAGGGCGGCGGACGATGACCGCTGACCTCCGCGAGGCCGCCGGGGGCCCGAGGCACGAGGCGTGCCGCCTGTTCGCCCGGGACCTGCGCGCCGCTCTGGCCGGGTCGGCGCCGGGGCTCCCGGAGGTCGCCGTCGCCGCGCTCGGCGTACGGGACGCCTTCGCCCCGGGGGGCCCGCAGGGCGTGGAGCCGCCGGTCCCCGACACCGCCCTGCCCGTCCACCTCTACGGCAGGCAGGCGCTGGTCGGCCCCTGGCCGGTGCCGGGGCGCACCGGGTGCGGCACCTGCCTGCGGCGCCGGTGGCAGGCCGTGCGCTCGGTCGGCCTGCGGGAGGGCGTCGAGCTGCGCGGCGGCACCCGCGAGGCGGGCGCCTGGCCCTACCGGGTGCCGTTCGCCGCGCAGGCCGTGGCGGCCCTGATCGCCCGGATCGGCGCGGCGCGGGACGACGGCCCGGGGGCCCGGTCGGGCGCCGGGCAGGCGGAGCGCACCGGGCCCTTTCCCGACGTGTGGCTGGTGGACCTGGAGGACCTGACGGTCCGTCACCATCCGCTGGTCCCGGAGCCCGACTGCCCCCGGTGCGCCGTGCCCGAGCCGATGACCGCCGCGGCGGCCGCCCTGGACATCGGGCCCGCTCCCAAGCACCGTCCGGGGACCGCCCGGGTCCGGCCGGTGGAGGCGTACGGCCTGCCGGTGGACGCCTTCGCCAACCCGCACTGGGGGGCGGTCGGCCCCTCGGTGGTGTGCGACGTCACCTCCCCCACGACGGCGGCCACGGTGGGGTGCTTCTCCAGCCGCTCGGGGGAGTACCTCCGGGAGACCTTCTGGGGCGGGCACGCCGCGTCCTACCGGGCCAGCACCCTGATCGGGGTGCTGGAGGGCATGGAGCGGTTCGCCGGGATGCGGGCCCGCGGCCGCGCCCTCACCCTCACGGCCCCGCTCAGCGAACTGGGACCGGCCGCCGTCGACCCGCGCGAGACGGGCCTGTACACCGAGGCGTTCCACCGGTCCCAGCCCTGGGTGCCGCCGTTCACCCCCGACCGCCCGATCCCCTGGGTGTGGGGCTGGTCGCTGCGCGACGGCGTCCCCCGTCCGGTCCCCGAGGTCCTCGCCTACTACCACAAGCCCGGGATCGAGCACCGGTTCGTCCAGGAGAGCTCCAACGGCTGCGCGTCCGGCGGGAGTCTGGCGGAGGCCCTGCTCGGCGGGCTGATGGAGGTGCTGGAGCGGGACGCCTTCCTGCTCGCCTGGCACGGGATGCAGCCGCTGCCCGAGATCGACCCGGCCAGCAGCACGGACCCGCGGACCCGGGTCATGGTCGAGCGGCTGGCCCTGTACGGGTACCGGGCCCGGTTCTTCGACACCCGGATCACCTTCCCCGTGCCCGTGGTCACCGCGGTCGCCGAGCGCCACGACGGCGGCCCCGGCCGGATGTGCTTCGGGGCGGGCGCCTCGCTCGACCCGGAGGCGGCGCTGGCCGCCGCCCTGTGCGAGATCGCCACCGACTCGGTGCAGCTGCTCCAGCGCTTCCGGCGCGGCGAGGCCGGGTACCGGGCCATGGCGGAGGACTTCGGGAGGATCACCAGCCTGCACGACCACCCGCTGGTCTACGCGGTGCCGGAGATGGGCCGCCACGCCGACTTCCTGCTGCGCCGTCCTTCGCCCCCCGAGCCGCTGGGCGTGGGCGACCTGCGCTGGTCGCGCGCCGACGGCTCCGGCCCGGACGTGCGGGAGGACCTGCGCGCCGCGGTGGAGGCGGTGACCGCCGCCGGGTTCGACGTGGTCGCCGTCGACCAGACCGCACCCGAGCAGCGGGCGCTCGGGCTGCACACGGTGAAGGTGCTGGTGCCCGGGCTGCTGCCGCTGGACTTCGGCTGGACCCGGCAGCGGGCCCGGCACATGCCGCGGATGCGCACGGCGCTGCGCGAGGCGGGCCTGCGGCCGGACGACCTCGCCGAGGGCGACCTGAACCCCGGCCCCCACCCGTTCCCGTGACCGGCGGCCCGCACGACCGCCGCGCGTCCGGCCACCGCCCGCACGACCGCCGCACGTCCGGTCACCGCCCGCACGACCGCCACGCGTCCGGCCACCGCCCGCACGACCGCCACGCGTCCGGCCACGCGGCCGGCGCGCCACCGACCCGAGGAAGACCGGCCGGACGGCCGGAGAGACGACCCGAGAGAGGGGGAGCCCGTGGGGTACGCCCATGAGTACGCGCACGCCGTCCTGCACCGCGGCCGCGTCCCGATGGAGCCCACCGACCACGTGGTGGACTGGGCCGACGGCCCGCGCAAGGGCAAGTACTACCCGCACGCCGAGGCCTTCGCCCTGCCCGGCACCGCGGACCTCCCGGACGTGCCCGTCGCGCCGGGACTGCTGCCGGACGCGGCCCCGGACGCCGCGGGCCCCGGCGGCGGCACCGCGCGGGGGTTCAGCCTGCCCCTGCTGGCGGCGATGCTGAAGGACTCCTACGGGCTGACGGGCCGCCGGCTGGGCATCCAGGCCAACACCGACCTGCCGGGGCTGCCGTTCTACACCCATGCGAACTGGTCGCGCGGCACGGCGGGCGGCGGGGGCCTGTACCCGGTGGGCATCCACTGGGCCTGCGGCCCCTCCGGGCCGCTGACCCCCGGGCTCCACTACTACGACGTGCACCGCCACGCCCTGCAGCGGCTGCTGGCCGGGGACGTGACGGACCAGGTCCGCGAGGCGCTCGGCCCCGACGCGCCCGCCGAGGCCCTGGCGACGGACCAGTACCTGGTGCTGAGCGTCAAGTACTGGCAGAACTCCTTCAAGTACAACAGCTTCTCCTTCCACGTGGTCTGCACGGACCTCGGCACCCTGGTGCAGACCTGGCGGATCTGGGCCGCCGCCCGGGGGCTGCGGCTCGCGCCGGTGCTGTGGTTCGACGAGCCCCGGCTCGGCCGGCTGCTCGGCGCGCCGGACGGCGAGGAGGCCGTCTTCGCCGTCGTCCCGCTGCACTGGGACGGCCCCGCGCCCCGGACGCCCGCGCCCGGCCCGGCGGCCCCGGACCACCGGCCCGCCGTCCGCCACCGGGACCGCGAACGCTCGCGCCGTCTGCTGGACTTCGCGGCGCTGGAGGCGATGCACGGGGCGACGCTCCAGGGTTCGGACCGCCGCCCCGCCCCCGGCGCCCTGGCCGCCGCCGCGGCCAGGCCCGTACCGGGCGGCGGCGAGCGGGTCCCGCTGCCCGCGCCGCGCTTCCCGGACACCGGTGTCCGCCGGGCCCTGAGGCTGCGGCGCTCCAGTTTCGGCAGGTTCGACGCCAGGCGCCCGCTCGGGGGCGGCGACCTGTCGGCGGTACTGGCCGCCTGCGCCGGGACCCGGCTGGCCGGTGACACCGACCCCTCCGGCGCGGTCCGCCCGGCCGGGCTGTACGTGCTCGCCGACCATGTGGACGGGCTGGCTCCGGGGGCGTACGCCTACGACCCGGAGGCCGGGGAGCTGCGCCTGCTGGCCGCGGGCCCGCAGGGCTCGTTCCTCCAGCGGAACTACTTCCTGTCCAACTACAACCTGGAGCAGGCCGGAGCGGTCCTGGTCCCCACCGTGCGGACCACGGCCGTCCTCGACGCCCTCGGCGAGCGCGGCTACCGGCTCGCCGTCGGCACGGCCGGGGCCGTCGCCCAGACCTTCTACACGGCGGCCGCCGCCCTGGGGCTGGGCGCCGGGGTGGCCCTGGGCTTCGACAACGTGTCGTTCGCCGAGCGGCTCGGCCTCGACGGCGGCGACGAGGCCCCGCTGCTGATCATGGCGCTCGGCCACGAGCGGCCCGGGTCCGCCGACTTCCGCTACGAGATCGCCTGACGGCACCGGAGGTTTCCCCATGACACCCGCAGAGCCCGGCGGCACCGCCCCGGGCGCCACCGAAGGGGCCGGGACCCGCTGGGAGCCCGGCAGGCGCTTCGTCCTCCGCGCGGCCGGCCTGCCCGTCGAGTCCGTGCACGCCCTGCGCTGCCCCGAGGCGGGCCGCTGGTCGGGGACCGTGCTGGCCGAGGAGGAGAGGCTGGCCGCGGCAGGAGCGGCTCTGAGCGACCGGCTGCACACCCTGGTCAAGTCGACCACCGCACCGGACGGGGGCCCGGACGCCGCCGCCGCGCGCCGCGCCCTGCTGGCCCTGCGCCGCCAGGTCTTCAACAGCCGGCTCCCGGCCGACCCGGGTGCCGCCGCCGCGCTGGTCGCGGGGCTGGACGAGGAGGCCGGACGGCACACGGCCCGCTGGCTGGAGGACCGGGCCCGCCTGGAGCGGCTGCGCGCCGAGGGAGCGGAGCTGCTCGCCGGCGGACTGCGCCGGAACCGCCGTGCGCTGCGCGAGCTGCTCGCCGACCGCCGGCTGCGCGGCGGCCTGCTGCTGGCCTCGCCCGCACTCGACGCACGCCTGGACGCCTACCTGCGCGACACGGCCGACCGGCCGGGCAACCGGCTCCGCAAGATCGAGCGCTCCGCGCTGGCGTACGTGTACCGTACGGCCTGCAAGACGAGCCCCTTCAGCACCTTCACCGGCATCGGCCTCGGCTCCTTCGAGGGCGGGCCGGAGGACGACGGGGCCGCGCTGCGCATCGACGGCGAGTGGGTCAGCCGGGTACGGCTGAACGTGGTGGCGCTGACCCGGCTGACCGAGCTGATCACCGCCGACCCCGCCCGCCGCCGGGACCTGCCGGTGGTCCTCTCCCCCGGCTGGGTGCACGACGCGGACCGGATCCGCTATGTGCGCCATGTGACGACCGCGGGCGACGACACCGCCGCCGTCACCTTCGACGCGGTCCGCGACCGGCTGTTCTTCCTGCGCCGCAGCGGCACCCTGGACCGCCTGCTGGAATGGCTGGGCGGCCGTGACCGGGGCGTCCGGCACGGGGAGCTGGTGGACTGGCTGGCCTCCGAGCACGACGCGGGGCGCGAGGCGTGCGAGCGGTACGCCTCGGCGCTGCTGGACCTGGGCATGGTGCAGGTGCCGCTGCTGGTGACGGACGTCCACTCACCCGACCCGCTGCGCGGCTACCAGGACGCCCTGCGCTCCCTGTCGGTGCCCTGGGCCGAGCGGCTGGCCGCCCTGCTGGAGGGCCCCGCGGACTGCCTGGCCCGCTACCCGGCGGCGGGGGTCGGCGAACGCCGCGCCCTGCTGTCGGCCCTGCGCGAGGGGCTTCTCGGCGCCCAGCGCGAGCTGGGCGCCGAGAAGCCGGCGCTGCCGCAGACCCTGGTGTACGAGGACGCCGCCGCGGGCGGGGAGCTGCGCTGCGGCCCGGGCGTGCTGGGCGGGGAGGCGGGCCGGTCCCTGCGCGCCGTCGAGGGCATCCTGCCGCTGTTCGACCTGACGCTCCCCCAGCGCATCACCCTGCTGGGCTTCTTCCTCGCCCGGTACGGCCCCGGCGGCCGCTGCGACGACCTGCTCGGCCTGGTGCACGACTTCCACGAGGACTTCTTCGACCAGTACGTGTCCTTCACGGCCAAGCGGGCGCCCTTCGACGGCAACGGCGACTACCGGCCCGAGGAGAACTGGCTCGGGCAGGACGAGATGCGGGCCCTGGACGGGGCGCGAGCCCACTTCCACGCGGGCATGCGCGCCCTGTGGAGTGCCGGCGGGGCCGGCACGGCGGAGGAGATCGAACTCCCCGCGCCGCTGCTGGAGGCCACCGCCGGCCGACTCGCGACCCTGGCGGGCCCGTTCGTGCCGCAGTGCCACCACCTTCAGCTGTCCCGGCCGCCCGGGGGCCCGGGCCGGATCGTCCTCAACAAGTCCTACGGCGGACTGGCCTTCCCCTTCAGCCGGTTCACCCACCTCTTCGACACCGCGGGCGCGGAGGCCGCCGCCCCGGACGGGGCGGACGGCCCGTTCTCCGGCGCCCTGCGCGCCGAGACGGCCGCCCGGCAGCCGGACGGCGCGGTCTTCGCCGAGGTCACCGGAGGGCCCGTCAGCAGCAACCTCAACCTGCACGGCCGCCTGACCGACCACCGGATCGTCTGCCCCGGGGAGACGGCGTCCGGCCCCGAGGAGGCCCGGATCCACCTCGACGACCTCTACGTCGAGCACGATCCGGCCGCCGGGCGCCTGGTGCTTCGCTCGCGACGCCTGGGACGCGAGGTCGTCCCGGTCTACCTGGGCTACCTCGTGCCCATCGCCCTCCCCGAGATCCCCCGCACCCTGCTGCTGCTCTCCCCCAGCACCATGGCCCCCTTCGACGTGTGGGCCGGGGTCCCCGAGGGCGAAGCCGTCGGCGGGGTCACCCGCAGGCCCCGGGTCCGGCACGGGGACGTGGTGGTGTCCCGGCGCAGCTGGACCGCGGAGGCCAAGTCGCTTCCCGCCCGGCGGAGCGACGCCCGGGAGGAGGAGGGCTACCTGGCGTGGCGGCGCTGGCAGCGCGCCCACGGGCTGCCCGACCGGTGCTTCGCCACGGCCTCCCCCGCGGGCGGGGGGCCCGCGGGGGCCAAGCCCGTCTACGTGGACTTCGACAGCCCGCTGTCCCTGACCGCCCTCGACGCCCAGGTGGAGCGGACCCCGGGGACCCGGGTGGTCTTCCGGGAGATGCTCCCCGCCGAGGACGGGCTCCACCTCGTCTCCCGGCACGGCCGGCACGTCGCCGAACTCGCCGTCGAGACCTTCACCACCCGCCCTCTGCCGCCGTCCCCTCCGGAGGTCGCACCCTCATGCCCGAACTGACCGAACCCGCGGCGTTCCGGCCCGCGCCCGAGGGCGACGGGCCCTCGCCCTGGCTGGCCCTGCACATCTACTACGCCGCCAACCCGCAGCCGCTGCTGGTCCGCTGCGTCCGCCCGCTGGTGGACCGGCTCACCGGGGACGGCCTGCTCTCCGGCTACTTCTTCATCACCTACTGGCTGGAGGGCCCGCACGTCAGGCTGCGCCTGCGCCCCAGCGGGCCCGGGGCGGAGGCCGAGGTCCGGCGGCGCGCCGAGGAGGCCGTCACGGACTTCCTGAAGACCCGCCCCGCCCTGTACGAGGTGGACTCGGGCTTCCTGAAGGACTTCTACAACGCGCTGTTCGACATCGAGTTCCCCGGCGAGGACCGGGCCCGCTACATGGGCGAGGACGGCCGGATGAACCTCCGGCCCAACAACTCCTTCTCCTACGAGCCCTACGCCCCCGAGTACGCCAAGTACGGGGGGCCGGCGGGGGTGGAGCTGGCCGAGTGGCACTTCCGCCACTCCAGCGACCTGGTCCTGGAGGCGTACCGCAGCATGAACCTCCATCTGCGGACGGTGCTGCTCGGGACCTCGGCGCAGCTGATGATGGTGATGGCGGCCTGCTTCCTGCCCGAGGAGCGGCGGCTCGCCGACTACCTCGACTCCTACTACGCCTTCTGGCACCGGCTGTTCCCCGGCACCGGCTTCATCGGCTCGACCGAGTACGAGCGCGCCTACGCGCGCATGGCGCCCGACCTGGGGGCCCGCTTCACCCGGATCAGAGGGGCCCTGGCCGACGGCGAGCCGGCCCGGCTGCCGCCCTTCCTCCGCGGCTGGGCGGAGCACTGCCTCGAACTGAGGGACCGCGTGGTCGAGTTGACCGAGCGCGGCGCGCTCGCCTTCCCCGCCTGGGACGGGCCGCCCCGGGAGGACACCGGCCAGGAGCGCCCCGAGGAGCGGGACGCGGCACCCCTGGTGACCGCGACCCATGTGCCCGCGGTCCTCCCCCGCCTGCTGTCGCCGTACATGCACATGACCAACAACCGGCTGCATGTGACGATCCGGGACGAGGCCTACCTGGCCTTCATGCTGGGAAGGGTGCTGCGCGAGACGGCGGGCGGACGGCAGGAGGCCCCGTGAGCGCGGCCGAAGCCCCCCACCCGGGCGCGCCGTCCGGGAACCGGCCCCCGGGACGGGCCGCGGCCGGGCTGTCCGGCGCCGCCCGCGCCTACCGCCCCGCCCTGCGCGCCGGTGTGCGGATCGGCCCGCCGCTGCTGCGCGGTCCGCGCACCGTCCACCTCATCCGCCACCCGGTCAGCGGGGCCGCCTTCGAGGTCGGGCCGAAGGAGCACTTCGTCATCAGCCGGCTCGACGGCACCCGGACACTCGACGACGTCGTCGCCGCGTACGCGGAGCGCTTCCGCCTGCGGCTCCCCGAGGAGCAGTGGACCCGGCTGCTGGGTCTGCTGGGCAGCCGCGGGCTGCTGGACGGCTCCCCCGACCCGGAGCCCCCGGAGCCGCCGCCCGCCCGCACCGGCACCTTCCTCAAGGGCAGCAGGAGGACCGTCGCCGACGCGCACGCGACCACGGGCCGCCTGCACCGGACGCTGCGCCCGCTGCTGCGCCCGTGGGTCCAGCTGCCGCTGGTCGCGGCCGTCGCCGTGATGTCCGCCGCCGTACTCGCCACCCCGTCCGCGCTGCTCGACGGCGTGCCGGAGCTGGCCTCCCGGCCCTGGGCACTGCTGCCGTTCGCCCTCTTCCTGTGGTGCAGCATCGGCCTCCACGAACTCGCCCACGGGGTGGCCGCCCGGCACTACGGCGGGACGGTCTCCGAGATCGGGGTGCGCTGGCGGTTCCCCGCCGTGATCATGTACTGCCGGGTCGACGACTACCTGTTCCTGCCGGGTCTGCGGGCGAAGCTGGTGGTCGCCGCGGCCGGGGCCTACGTCAACCTGCTGCTCCTGCTGCCCTTCGCCGTGTGGTGGGCCCTGCTCGACCCGGACGGGGCCGCCCGCCCGGTGCTCGCGGGAGTGCTGTGGATCGGCGTCGTGCAGGCCCTGAGCAACCTGGTGCCGCTGCCTCCCCTGGACGGCTACCGGATGCTCGGCCATGCCGCGGGCGCCGCCCGCCTCGCCCCGGAGACCCGGACCTACCTGTCCCTGCGGCGCAAAGGGCGCCGGGCCGTCGCCGCCTACTCCCCGCGCGCACGGCGGCTGTACGCCGGCTACGCCGCCGCGGCCACCGCCCTGGTGCTGCTCGCGGCCGGTGGGCTCGCCTCGGTCACCGTCCTGCTGCTGCTCCGCTGACCCCTCCCCGTCCGCCCGCCACCGGCCCCGGAAACGACCCGCACACCGATGAATGAGGTAACACCGATGAGCACCACCCACCCCAGCCCGGACGGCGAGGCCCCGCCGGCCGTCGCGGTCGCCGACGTCACCAAGAGCTATAGCGGGCGGCGGGCCGTGGACGGGATCACGCTGGACATCCGACGCGGCGAATTCTTCGGGCTGCTCGGCCCCAACGGGGCGGGCAAATCCACCCTGGTGGAGATCATGGAGGGACTGCGCAGGGCCGACTCCGGGTCGGTCGCGGTGTTCGGCGAGTCGCCCTGGCCTCGCAACACCGAGCTGCTGCCGCGCATGGGCGTGCAGACCCAGTCCTCCGCCTTCTTCGTGCGGCAGACCGTCCACGAGCACCTGCGCACCGTCGCGGCGCTGTTCGGCGCGGCCCCCTCGGCCGTCGACGCCACACTCCACTCAGTGGGCCTGTCGGAACGCCGGAACGTGCGCGTCGACGACCTGTCCGGGGGACAGCGGCAGCGGCTCGCCATCGCCTCCGCACTGGTCCACGGCCCCGAGCTGATCTTCCTCGACGAGCCGACCGCGGCGCTCGACACCGAGGGCCGCCGCGACCTGTGGGAGGTCCTGCGGGGCCTGAAGGCCGCGGGCCGGACCATCGTCTACACCACCCACCACCTGGACGAGGCCGAGGCGCTCTGCGACCGCGTGGGCATCCTGGTCGCGGGCCGGCTCGTCGTCACCGACGCGCCGCAGCACCTGATCGGCACCTTCGGCGCCACCAGCCGGCTGCTGGTCCCGCTCGGGCGGATCGACGAGCAGCAGGCCGCGGACCTCCCCGGGGTCGATGCCGTCGCCGTGCGAGGCGGCCACCTCGTGCTGGAAACCCGGGCCACGGGCCGGGTGCTCGCCGCCCTCGACGCCCTGACCGGCCTGGACGGCGTGCAGACCCGCACGCCCAGCCTGGAGGACGTCTACCTCGAACTCACCGCCCGGCACACCTCCGTCGCACCGGGCACGGACAACCAGGAGCAGCAGGCATGAGCGCCTACACCGCGCTGACCGCGGCAGGCTACCGCGCCCAGGTCCGGGACCGGACCACCCTCTTCTTCACCTTCGCCTTCCCGCTGGTCTTCCTCGTCGTCTTCGGGCTCGTCTTCCGCGGCCGCGACGTGGAGGAGAGCGGGTTCTCGTATCTCTCCTACACCGCCTCGGGCGTGCTGTCCTGGGGTGTCGCCAACGCCGCGGTCTTCGGCATCGGCTTCACCCTCATGCAGTGGCGGGCGGACGACATCCTGCGGATGATCCGGATGTCGCCCGCGCCGCTGTCCGCCGTCATCGGCTCCCGCTACGTCCTCGCGCTGGGCGTGGGGCTGGTGCAGTCGCTGCTGTTCGTCGGGGTGGCGATGCTCCCCGGCTTCGACCTGGTGCCCGCGGGCCGCTGGCCCCTGCTGGTGCCGGTGCTCGCCCTCGGCGTCACCACCTTCATGCTGCTCGGGGTGGTCATCGGCAGCATCGCCGACACCCCGGAGTCGGTCGCCGGCATCGCCAACTTCCTGATGCTGCCCATGGCCTTCCTCTCCGGCTCCTTCTTCCCCCTGGACGCCATGCCCGGGTGGCTGCAGAACCTCTCGCTCGTCCTGCCGCTGCGCTACCTCAACGACGCGGTGTCCTCGGCACTGGTCGGCCGGGGCGACCTGGGGGACATCGGCACCGGGTGCGCCGGACTGCTCGTGTTCGCCCTGGTCTTCGCGGCCCTCGCGGCACGCGCCTTCCGATGGACGAAGAGCTCGTGAGCGCCGCGCCCGGGCTGCTGCCGCAGCCCATGGAGGAGGCCCGCGCGCTTCTCCAGGCGGGCCTGGAGGCCCGCTTCGGAGCCGGGGCCGCCCCCCGGGTCGTACCGGTCGGCGCAGCCGGTGCGGACGCGGGGGGTGCCCCGGACCCTTGGGCTGCGGTCCGCCCCGCGGCCCGGGTCCACCTCACCGCCTCGGCCGTGCTGCTGGGCCCCTGGGGCGGCGACGGCGGCGCACCCGCCTGCGGCCGCTGCCTGGCGGTGCGCTGGCAGCGGCTGCGCAGCCGCAGCGAGCGCGACGCCCTGGAGACCGGCGGCCCCGACGGGCCCCGCCCGGCCGGTGCGTGGCCCCTCCTCACCGGCCACGTCCGCGACACGGTGCACGCGCTCTGCGAGGCGCTGCTGCACGGGCCGGGCGCGGCGCCCCCCGCCGAGCACCCGGCGGACCGGGCGCTGCCGCAGGTGACCCGGCTGGACCTGGCCACCCTGCTGGTCCGGACGTATCCGCTGCTCGCCGACCCGCTCTGCCCGCACTGCGGCACACGGCCCGGGTCCGAGGAGCCGGACGGCACCCCGCCGCTCGTCCTCGCGTCGCGCCCCAAGCCCGATCCCGGCGGGTACCGGCTGCGCCCGGCCTCCGCCTACCCGCTGCCGACCGAGGCCCTGGCCAACCCGGTCTGCGGCGCCCTGGGGGCGGGCACGTGGAACGACGTCACCTCCTCCACCACCGCCCCGGTGGCCGGGAGCGTGTTCGTGCGCGGCTACGCGGGACTGCACGACGTCACCTGGAGCGGGCAGGAGAACTCCTTCGCCGCCAGCCGCCGGCTGGCCTTCCTGGAGGGCCTCGAACGGTACGCGGGGACACGGCGGCGCGGCGGCGCCGCCCCGGTGGTCGCCTCCTACGACGCGCTCGGCGAGAAGGCGGTCGACCCGGCGGAGTGCGGTCTGTACGCGCCGGAGACCTACCGCGACGACCCGGCGGTCGAGCCCTTCGACCCCGCGCGGCCCATCCCCTGGGAGCGGGGCTGGTCGCTGCGGGACGGGCGGGAGGTGCTGGTCCCGTCGCGACTGGTGTACTACAGCGCCCCCGTGGCGGGAGACGCCTTCGTCTTCGAGTGCTCCAACGGCTGCGCCATCGGCGGCTGCCTGGAGGAGGCCGTCCTGGGCGGACTGCTGGAACTGGTCGAGCGGGACGCCTTCCTGAACGGGTGGTACGGGGCCGCCCGGCTGCCGCGCATCGACCTGGGGACGGTGGGCGGTCCGACGGCCCCGGCCATGGTGGAGCGGGCCGCGCTCCAGGGCTACGACGTGCTGGCCTTCGACAACCGGATCGACCTGGCGGTCCCGGCGGTGACGGTGGTGGGCGTGCGGCGGGACGGCGGCCCGGGCACCCTGTCCTTCGCGGCGGCCGCCTCGCTGGACCCGCGGTCCGCCGTGGAGGGGGCGCTCTCGGAGGTGCTCAGCTACATCCCGCACCTCGCCCGGCAGACGGCCGAGCGCCGGGCGGAGCTGGAGGCCATGGCCGACGACTTCCGGCTGGTGCGCCATCTGAAGGACCATCCCCAGCTCTACGGGCTGCCCCGGATGGCCCGGTACGCGCGCGCGTATCTGGAGCCGTCCGAGGCACGGCCCTTCGGGGAGCTCTACGAGGGGTGGGAGAGCCGCGGGCGCCCGCGCACCGGCGATCTGCGCGACGATGTCGCGGCGGTCGGGGACGAGCTGGTCCGGGCGGGCCACGACGTGATCGTGGTCGACCAGACCTCGCCCGAACAGGAGCGGATGGGCCTGCGCACGGTCTCGGCCGTGGTGCCGGGGCTGCTGCCGATCGACTTCGGCTGGAACCGGCAGCGGGCCCTGCTGATGCCCCGGCTGCGCACCGCGCTGCGCCGCGGCGGCCACCGCGACGCGGACCTCGCCGAGGCGGAGCTCCTGCGGGCCCCGCACCCGTTCCCCTGACCCCTCTTCCCGCACCCTCCCCGGGCCGTGCCTCCCCGTACGGCACGGCCCGGGCCGTCCCTCCGGAGCCGCCCGATGCCCCCCTCGCCGAACGAGGCCCCCCGCACACCGCCCCGCACCGCCGGGCCGCCGGAGACCGCCGAGGGCGCCGCGCCTGTGGGGGCGAGGAGCCTGCTCGCGCTGGCCGGGCCCGTGCTGCGGCCGGCGCTCGACCTGTATCTGGAGGTGCACGCCCGCCCGGAACTCTCCGGCCGGGAGGCCGCTACCGCGGACCGCTTCGCGCGGCGGCTGGCGGACGCGGGCTGCGCGGTCACGCAAGGGGTGGGCGGCCACGGGGTGGTGGGGGTGCTGCGCAACGGCGCGGGGCCGCGCGTCTGGCTGCGCGCGGAGCTCGACGCGCTCCCGGTCCGGGAGCGGACGGGGCTGCCCTACGCCGCCCGCGGCGAGGCCATGCACGCCTGCGGGCACGATCTCCATCTGGCCGCGGCGGCCGGGGCCGCGGACCTGCTGGCGCGCCTGCGCGACCGGTGGCGGGGCACGCTGCTGGTGGTGGGCCAGCCCGCCGAGGAGACGCTCGCCGGTGCCGAGGCCATGCTGCGCGACGGGCTGTACGAGCGCTTCGGCAGGCCGGGCGCGGTGCTCGCCCAGCACGCCGCGCCGCTGCCGTCCGGAACGGTGGCCCACGGCACGGGCGGCACCCCCATGGCGGCGGCCGCCGCGGTGCTGGACGTGGTGGTGCACGGACGCGGCGGCCACGCCGCCACCCCGCACCTGACCGCGGATCCGGTGCTGGCGGCGGCCGCCGCGGTCACCCGGCTCCAGGACCTCGTCTCCCGGGGGGCGCCGCCCGCGGAGCAGGTGACGCTGACCGTGGGGACGCTGCGGGCGGGCACGGCCGCGAACGTCGTCCCCGAGAGCGCGGCGCTCGGCATCGGCGTGCGCGCCTCCAGCGGGGCCGCGCTGGAGCGGGCCGTGGCCGGGGTGCGCCGCATCGTGCTGGCCGAGAGCGCCGCGGTGGGGGCGCCCCGGGAGCCCGAGATCACCGTGGTCTCCCGGTCCGCCGCGCTGCGGTGCGACCCGGTGACCACCGAGGAGGTGCGGCGGGTCCACGCGGAGCTGCTGGGGTCCGGTCGGGTGCTGGCCTGGCCCGGCTCGATGGCCGCGGAGGACTTCCCGCTGTTCGGGGACGCCGGTGAGGCGCTGCACGGGGAGCGGGGGGTGCCCCTGGCGTACTGGATGCTCGGGGTGGTGGGCCCCGAGGAGTGGCGCCGGACGGCCCCCGGGGGTCCCGACGCCGGGTCGCCGCCGGTCACCAACCACTCGCCGTACTTCGCCCCCCATGTCGGCAGCGCGCTGCGGCCCGCGATCGCCGCGGCGGCGGCCGCGGTGCTCGACCGGTTCGCGCGCCTGCCGCAGCGGGAGGCGCGTCCGGTGCCGTGAGCGGCGGGCGGGTGCCCTGAGCGTCGGGCGGGCGCCGTGAGCGGAGGGCGGGACCGGGTGCCCGGGGGCGGGTGCGGGGGCGAGGTCTTACGACTCCGTGACGCATGGAGTAGACCTCTGGAGCTTTGTCGCAGGCGGTAGTTGAGTTCCCGTCGGAACCCGTCTCCCCTTCGAGGAGGTCCGCAGACGTGCGTGTGAATCCGACGGCGGAACGACCGGCACCGGCCGCCCCACCCCCCTGGTCGGGCCCGGTGCTCGACGCCCTCCCGCCCCCGGAGCGGGCCCTGTTCCGGCGCTACGGCCAGGGTCCCCGCGTACCGGTGCCCCACTCCCTGGTGCACCGGGCCTTCGAGGAGCAGGCCGCGGCCCGGCCGCACGCCGTCGCGGCGGAGCACCTGGGCCGGAGCATCGGCTACGGCGAGCTGGACCGCCAGGCGGACCGGCTCGCCGCCCGTCTGGCCGCCTCGGGCGTGCGCCCCGGTGACCGGGTGGCCGTCCTCACCCGGCGGGGCCTGCCGATGCTGGTGTCCCTCCTCGGGGTCCTGAAGGCGGGGGCGGCCTATGTGCCGCAGGACGCGGCGCTCACCCCGCCCGCCCAGCTGGCCCATGTGCTGGAGGCGTCCGGGGCGACGGCGGTGCTCACCCTCGCCGCCTACGCGGACCGGGTCGCGGACCGGCCGGACCGGCCCGTCCTGTGCGTGGACAGGCTCATGGCGGAACCGCTGCCGGACCGCCCGGCGCGCTTCCGGCCGGTCCGCGGGCCGCAGGGCTCCGACCTGTGCTACGTGCTGTTCACCTCCGGGACGACGGGCCGCCCCAACGGCGTGGCCGTGACCCACGCCAACGTCTGCAACCTGCTGCTCACCGCTCCCGGGAACCTGGGCATCGGCCCCGGGCAGCGGGTGGCCCAGCTGCTCAACATCGCCTTCGACATGGCCGCCTGGGAGATCCTGGGGGCGCTGTGCCACGGGGCGACACTGGTGATCCGCGGCCGGGACCTCGCCGAGGCCGCCCGGACCGCGGACGTGGTGATCGCCACCCCGAGCGTCCTGGCCGGCCTGGACCCGGACCACTGCCCGAGGATCCGGACCGTGGCCGTGGCCGGGGAGCCCTGCCCCCGGCCGCTCGCGGACCGCTGGGCGTCCGTGTGCGCCTTCCACAACGGCTGCGGCCCGACCGAGACCACCATCGTCAACACCGTGCAGCGCTACGGCACCGGTTCGGCCCGGCTCACCATCGGGCGGCCGACGCCCAACAACACGGTCTACGTGCTGGACGCGCGGCAGCGCCCGGTGCGGATCGGGGCGACGGGCGAGCTGTGGGCGGGGGGCGCCGGGGTGACGGCGGGCTACCTGGCCGCCCCGCGTCTGAACGCCGAGCGCTACCGGCCCGACCCCTTCCTCGGGCCGGGGCACATGATGTTCCGCACCCGCGACCTGGGCCGCTGGACCCCGGAGGGCGAGCTGGAGCACCTGGGGCGGACCGACGACCAGGTGAAGGTGCGCGGCTTCCGGGTGGAGCTGGACGCGGTCTCCGCCGCCCTGGAGACCACCCCCGGGTGCGTGCGGGCCGCCACGGTCAGGGTGGACGACCGGACGCTGGTCTCCTTCGTCACGCCCGAGGACGTCGCGCCCGGAGCGGCCCGGCGGTCGGTCGCGGAGGCCCTGCCGTACTACTGCGTGCCCGAGGCGGTGCACGCCCTGGCCGAGCTGCCGCAGACCGGTCGCGGGAAGATCGACAAGGCGGCGCTGCTGGAGCTGGCGGTGCGGCGGCGCACGGCCGGGCTGGACGTGGCCTCGTGAGCACCGCCGTCCGCCCTGGGGCCGCCCCCGGCTCCGTCGAACTGCCGCCGCCCACCGGTCTCCTGCGGCGGGCCTGGAAGCATCCGCGGCTCATGCACTACAACCGGCTGATCGCACTCGTCCTGGCCGGGAACCTCGTACTGCTCTGGTACGGGCTGGCGGACGACGGCGCCGTCGGGGCGCGGAGCCTGTCCCACGCGGCACTCGGCAACCTGGCGCTGGCGGTGGTGGTCCGTCAGCAGTACGTGGTCAACGCGCTGTTCCGGATCGCGACCTCCGCACCCGTGCACTGGCCGCTGAAGGTCCGCTGGACACTGGCGAAGGTCTACCACTTCGGCGGACTGCACGTCGGCGGCGCCCTCGCCGGAACCCTGTGGTTCCTGGCCCTCGTCGCCGTCACCACCGCACAGGGCGCACCGGCGGCCGTGCTGGCCGCCGGGTACGCGCTGGCGGTGCTGTGCGTGGTGATCGTCGCGACCGCGCTCCCTCCCTTCCGGGCGCGCTTCCACGACCACTTCGAGCGGATCCACCGCTACGGCGGCTGGGCGGCCCTCGCCCTGCTCTGGGCCCACACGCTCCTGGTCGCGCGGGCGCGGGGCGCGTTCCCGCCGGCCGAGCCCGCGTTCTGGCTGCTCGCCGTGGTCACCGCCAGCGTCGCGCTGCCGTGGCTGCGCCTGCGCAGGGTGCCCGTGGCGGTGGAGACGCCGTCCCCGCACGTCGCCCTGGCCCGCTTCGACCACGGGGTGACGCCCTTCGCGGGCTCCTCCACCGCGATCAGCCGCAGCCCGCTCGGGCAGTGGCACTCCTTCGCCAACGTCCCCGAGCCCGGGCGCAGCGGCTTCCGGCTGACCGTCTCCCGGGCGGGCGACTGGACGGGCCGGTTCATCGACGACCGGCCCGGGACGGTGTGGGTCAAGGGCATCACCACCGCCGGGGTGGCCAACGTGGAGACGCTGTTCCGCAAGGTCGTCTACGTGGCCACCGGCAGCGGCATCGGCCCCTGTCTGCCGCACCTGCTGGCCGGTGAGGTGCCGGCGCGGCTGGTGTGGGCCACCCGCAGCCCCCGGGCCACCTACGGGGACGCGCTGGTGGACGAGATCCTCGGGGTGCAGCCGGAGGCGGTGGTGTGGGACACCGCCGAGCACGGCAAGCCGGACATGGTGGCGCTGGCCTGGTCCGTGTACCGGGAGTTCGGGGCCGAGGCCGTCATCTGCATCTCCAACAAGAAGCTGACCTGGCAGGTGGTCCACGGCCTGGAGCGCCGCGGCGTCCCGGCCTACGGCGCCATCTGGGACTCCTGAGCTCCGCCCCGCACTCCCCGGTGGGCGCGACGGCACCCGCGGCGCCGCGCCCGCGTTGCCGCACCGCCCGCCTGCACCCGGTGGGAAGGCGGCCCTCGGCCGTGATGCACCGCAGCCGACGCCGCACGCCGATCCACCGGGGACCAAGGGGCGGGCAGCGGGCCGCACCGCGGCATCCCGCACCCGCTCCGCACCACGACCGCACTCCTGCACAGAAGGGACACCCGTGTACCTGAGGACCGAACGCGACGGCAGGGTCCTGACCGTCACGCTGCACCGCCCCGAGGCGCTCAACGCCCTCGGCACCCCGCTGCTGGACGAACTGCTCGCCCTGCTGGAGCCCCTGGACGACGATCCGGGGACCGGCTGCATCGTCGTCACCGGTTCGGAGAAGGTGTTCGCCGCCGGGGCGGACATCCGGGAGATGGCGGAGAAGACCGCACCGGAGATGTTCGCGGAGGACTACTTCGGCCGCTGGGAGCGGTTCGCCCGGCTGCGCACGCCCCGGATCGCCGCGGTCGCGGGCTATGCGCTGGGGGGCGGGTGCGAGCTGGCCATGATGTGCGACACCGTGGTCGCCGCCGACACGGCCGTCTTCGGCCAGCCGGAGATACGGCTCGGCGTGATCCCCGGGATCGGCGGTACCCAGCGGCTGACGGGGCTGGTCGGCAAGGCCAAGGCCATGGACCTCGTCCTGACGGGCCGCACCATGGACGCGGCCGAGGCCGAGCGCTCCGGTCTGGTCGCCCGTGTGGTGCCCGCCGACCGGCTCCAGGAGGAGGCCGCCGGGATGGCCCGCGCGATCGCCTCGTTCAGCACCCCCGCCGTGCGGGCCGCGCGCGAGGCGGTGGACCGGGCGCTGGAGTCCCCGCTGAGCGAGGGGGTGCGCTTCGAACGGCGGGTCTTCCACGCGCTGTTCGCCGGTGCGGACCAGAAGGAGGGGATGCGCGCCTTCCTGGAGAAGCGCCCGGCCGTCTTCGGCGACGGCCGCTGAGGGCCTTCGCCGTGCGGGCCTCCCGGCGGGGCCCGCACGGAGGCGGGCGATTTCCGCGGCCGGTTGAACACCCGCCGCCGCGGGCGCGTACTCCCGGGTGAACGGGCCGGCACGGGGCCGGCCGTGACGAGGGAGCAAGCATGACCGGATCGCAGGGGACCGCACGCACCGTGACGCGCCGCACCGTCGTGGCCGCGGTGGGCGGAGCCGGTCTCACCGTCGCCCTGACCGCCTGCGGGACGGACGACCCCGCGCAGTCGGCCGAGGCACCGCCCGCGGGCGGCGGGGCGGGCACGGGAGGCGGCGAGCCCGCCGCGGGGGGCGGCACGGTGCTCGCCAAGACCGCGGACATCCCCGAGGGCGGCGGCATGGTCGTCGGCGACGTGGTGGTGACGCAGCCCGAGCCCGGCACGTTCAAGGCGTTCTCCTCGAAGTGCACCCACCAGGGGTGCGCGGTCAAGGACGTCTCCGAGGGCGTCATCACCTGCCCGTGCCACAACAGCCTGTTCGACGCCAACGACGGCAGCGTCAAGGGCGGTCCGGCGACCGCGCCGCTGCCGCCCGCGTCGATCACGGTCGAGGGGGACACCATCAGGCTCGCGTGACGCGGGCCCGGATCCGCCCGTCGGGGTCAGCGGGCGGATCCGGGCGCCGTTCTCACGCGAAGGGCCGGGGCATGCGGCGCGCAGGGTGGTGCGTGCATGCGCCCGGCCGACGGAACCGTCCGGGGTGCGCGGGTCGGCAGCGCCCCGGACGGTCCGTCCTGCGCTGCGGGCGGCCGCCGCGCCCCGAGGTCCGCAGCCGGAACTGCGGGCCTCGGGCCGGGGGCCGCCCGCGGCGCCGTTCTCGGGGCCGGGGCACGGGACCCCGAGGGGCGGCGGCCCGCCCTGCCGCGCGGGAGCGGTCAGCCGTAGCGCCGCACCCGGGAGGGGCCCCGCACCGCCTCGGCCACGGCACCGGCCAGTTCCTCGATCTCGGTGAGGTCCAGCCCGGAGACGGTGATCCGGACGGCGGGCGGGGTCGACAGCCGGAAGCGGGCCCCCGGTGCGACCGCCCAGCCCGCGTGGAGCAGCCGGGTCACCACGCCCGTCTCGTCGGCGACCGGGACCCACACGTTCATGCCGCTGCGACCCCGGGCCGGGACACCGCGCCTGGCCAGGCCCTCCAGCAGGGCCTCCCTGCGCTCCCCGTACGCCCGGGCCACGGCCGGCACGTCCACGCCGCCCGTCTCCCACAGGTGGGCGACGGCCCGCTGCAGGATGCGGCTGACCCAGCCGGGGCCGAGGCCGAGGCGGCCCTGGACGCGGTCCACGGTGAGCGCGTCGCCGGTGAGCACCGCCACCCGCAGGTCGGGGCCGTACGCCTTGGCCACCGACCGGACGAACGCCCAGTGCGCCGTGGCCCCGGCGAGCGGCCTGAGGGGCTCGTCGACGATCGCGTGGCCGTGGTCGTCCTCCACGAGCAGGACGCCGGGGTGCCGCCCCAGTACCGCCCTGAGCGCGGTGGCGCGCTCCGCGGTGATCGCCGCGCCGGTGGGGTTCTGCGCGCGGCAGGTGGCGATGAGAGCACGGGCCCCTCCCGCGAGGGCCCGCTCCACGTCGGCCGCGAGGGGCCCGTCGTCGTCGACGCCGACCGGTACGGCGCGGAAGCCCCGGGCGGTGACCAGTTCCAGCAGGCTGCCCCACCCCGGGTCCTCCACCGCGACGCCGTCGCCGGGCCGCAGATGGGCGGCGAGCACCCGCTCGATCGCGTCCAGCGCACCGGAGGTCGCGGCCAGCGGCCCCGGGGGGACCCCTTCGGCGTCGAGCGAGGCGCGGGCCAGGCGCGCGAACTCCGGGTCCAGCGGCTCCTCCCCGTAGAGCACGGGCTGCCGGTCCAGGACGCGGGTGGCCTCGGCGAACGCCTCGTGCAGGGGCGGCAGCAGGGCCGTGTCGGGGTTGCCCTGGCCCACGTCGCGCACGCCGGGCGGTGCCTCCACCCGGACGGCGTGGCGCGGGGTGGTGGCCGGGCGCGGGCGGATGCGGCTGCCCCGACGGCCGTCCGTCTCGATCACCCCGCGCTCGCGCAGGGTGCGGTAGGCGGCGGCGACGGTGTTGGGGTTGACGCCCAACTCGACGGCCAAGGCCCGCATGGGGGGCAGCAGTTGCCCCGGGTCGAGCGCACCGGAGCCCACCGCCTGCTCGACGCTCGCGGCGATCTCCGATGCGCGCCGCCCACTGATCCGATACTCTCCTAGCACAAACATGATTATGCACTAGTGCAATGGAGACCGCAATGCCGGAGACCACCGGGACCATCCCGCCCACCGGGACGGACGCCTACCCGCAGACCGGACGCACCGTGCCGACCCGCTCCCGGGACCGTGCCTCCTACGACCGCGGGACCGTCCACGCGATACTCGACGAGGGCTACCTGTGCCACCTCGGGTTCGTCCGCGACGGTGCGCCCGTCGTCCTGCCCACGCTCTACACCCGGATCGGCGAGGCACTCTACGTGCACGGGTCGACGGGCTCCAGGCCGCTGCGGATGGCCGGGGAGCCGGACCCGGGACTGGCGGTGTGCCTGACGGTCACCCATGTCGACGGACTGGTGCTGGCCCGCTCCGCCTTCCACCACTCGGTCAACTACCGCTCGGTCGTGGTGCACGGAACCGCGCACCAGGTGACGGACCCGCAGGAGAAGCGCACCGCGCTGGACGCGCTGGTGGACCAGGTGGTGGCGGGCCGCTCGGCCGACTCCCGCCCCGCCGACGCCAGGGAGCTGGCGGCGACGGCCGTCCTGCGGCTGGACCTCGCCGAGGTGTCCGCCAAGTCCCGTGCGGGCGGCCCGAACGACGACGCCGAGGACCTGGCGCTTCCCCACTGGGCAGGGGTGCTGCCGGTGTCCCGCACCCATGGCGAGCCGGTGCCGTCAGCGGACCTGGACGCCGCCATCGCCCTGCCGCCCTACCTGGCCCCCCGCGCCTGAAGGGCCCGGCGCGGGCGGGAGCCTCGCCTCCCGCCCGCCCTGCGGCCGGGGGCCGCACCCGGTCGTGATCGCGCCCTGCCGGAGCTACGGGCCCAAGCGGTGGGCGCCGGTCCGAACGGGTGAAGCAGAACCTTCCTGCGAGCACGACGCTCTCACCACGGACCGGACGTGGGGGATCGTGAGGTGTCCCGCATCGCGCTCCCCCTTGGAGTACATCCCATGCACGTGCGCAGCACCCTGGCCGCCGGTCTCGGCGCGCTCGCTCTCCTTGTCGCCCTGCCCGCGTCGCCGGCCTCGGCCGCCACAGGGGACTTCGCGTACGCCTATGCCGGTCCCGGCGGCATCAACCTGAACGGGACCCTGGCGGACCCGGAGAGCGGGGTGTGCATCGACGTCCCCGAGACGGTCGGCAACGACGTCCCCGCCTTCGCTCCCCGTAACCGCACGGACGCCACCGCCACCGTGTTCCTCGAAGCCGGCTGCGAGGGGGACACCTACTTCGTCATGAACCCGGGCCAGAACCTGGGCCACCGCCTGCAGTTCCGCTCCGTCGCCTTCGGCTGACACCTCCCGCACCAGCCGCAGGTTCTGGTCCGCCCACCGGCGGACCAGAACCCTCTCGCGCACCGCACGCCGCCAGGCGTCCCTCTAGGCGGGCGCCACCGTGCGGCGCCGCGCGGCCGCGCCCCTGGCCTCGGCGGCCGACAGCCCTGCCACGGCGGAGAGCAGCAGAAGGGTTCCGGCCACGGTGGCGGCCGACAGCCGCTCCCCCAGGAGGGCCACGGCGATCACCGCGGCGCTGACGGGTTCGAGCAGCATGATCACGGAAACGGTGGCGGCCCGGACGCGGGCGGCGCCCGCGAAGTACAGCGCGTAGGCCAGCGCCGTCGGGACCGCGGCCACGTACATGAGGAGCAGCACGACCCGGGCGGGTTCGGCCGTGTGCGGCAGCACGCCCTCGGACAGGGCCAGGGGAAGCAGCCCGGCGGACCCGATCGCGAAGGCCCATGCCGTGGTCGACAGGGAGTCGCCGCCGCCGCCCGTCCGGCCGAGGTGGCGGGTCAGCAGCGTGATGGCCGCGTAGCCCGCCGCCGAGAGCAGGGCGAGGGCGATCCCGGGCGGCCGCACCAGGGCGCGCTCTCCGCCCAGCACGAGCACCGCGAGCCCCGTCAGGGCCCCCGCGACGGCGAGCACCCCGCCGCGGCCCAGGCGCTCGCCCATCGCCAGGCGCGCCCCCAGGGCGATCAGCACGGGGCCGGCGCCGAGGGTGACCACGGTGGCCACGGCCAGCCCGGTCGCCTCCACCGCGGCGAAGTAGGCACTCTGGAAGAGCGTCAGTCCGATGCCGGTGCCCAGGATCCGCACCAGCCGCCGGCGCCGCGGCTCGGACGTGCGGACGGGCCTCCTGCGGGCCCGCAGGGCGAGCACGGGCAGGAGCAGCAGGAGTCCGCCGACACAGCGCCAGAAGGACAGGGCCAGCGGGCCGAGGTCGGCGGCGGCGAAGACGAGCGAGGCGGCGGCACCCGCGGTGCCCCAGGCGACGCCTGCGAAGACCAGGTAGACGAGACTCCGGCCGACGGGCACGCCGACGGGAGCGGTGGAGGGATGCGACACGTGTGGCTCCGAACGAGGAACGGGAGAGGGGTCTGCCTGCGGGAGGTCGTGCGGGCAGCACCCGTCCGCCCGGGGTCACCCCGGGCCCGGTCCTTGTCTGCTGACTGCCGCCCGCCTCAGGCGGCGGGAGGCGGAAGCACGGTCGAATGCATGCGCCCCACCCTAAGGGCTGTCCCGCCATCCCCGGCGGGCGCCCCCGCCCGGGGGTGCGCGGAGCCGCGCCCCGGCCTCAGGCCGGTCCGCTCCCCGCCGCCGCGGCCGGGGCGCCCCGGCCGTCCGCGACGGACGCCCCTTCCGGGCCGCCCGCCGCCACCGGCCCGGAGGGCGGGCGCGGGGCCTGGGACTGGGCGATGAAGGCGCCGAGCAGGACGACCGCGCCACCGAGGACCTGCGGCAGCGAGAGGTGCTCGCCGAGCAGGAACCAGGCGAAGGCGGTGGCGACCACCGCCTCCAGGCAGGCGACCACCCCCGCCACCTGCGGGGAGAGCCGCCGCACGGCGAGGACCCCGGTGGTGTAGGCGAGCACCGTGGCCACCAGGACCACCCAGCCCAGGAGAAGGGCGGCCGGCACCGGGCTGCCGTCCATCGAGGCCCCGCCTGCCAGTACGGCCCAGTCCATGCCCCAGGGCCGCGCGACCAGGGTCAGCACGGCCGCCCCGACGAGCAGCCCGTAGGCGATGACACCGAGCGGGGCGGGCGGGTCCTCCGCGTCCCCGCCCTGGTCGGCGAGGACGAAGTAGCCGACCTGGCAGCAGGCCGCGCCCAGCGCCAGCAGCATCCCGAGCAGGTCGAAGCGGAGCCCGGCCCAGGCCTCGACGACGCAGGCGAGGCCGACGACGGCCAGGGCCACACCGAAGGCGGCCGCGCGGGTCACGGGGCGGCGCTGGACGAAGCGCACCCAGCCGAGCAGGAGGGCGGGGCCCAGGTACTCGATGAGCAGCGCCACTCCGACCGGGATGCGGGAGATGGCGGCGAAGTAGCAGGCCTGCACGCCCGCGACGGCGAGCAGGCCGAACCCCGCGAGCAGCGCGGGGCGCCGCCGGACGAGGTCGCGGTGGCGCCAGGCGACGGGCAGCATCACCAGCGCCGCCCCGGCCACCCGCAGCCACACCACATGCAGCGGGTCGAGCCCCGCCTCGATCAGCGGCTTGGCCGCGACTCCCGAACCGCCGAACGCGAAGGCCGAGGCCAGGGCGAGGCCCAGCCCGGCGCTTCTTCCCGAGGACACGTGCATCGGGCCATGATGTCAGGGCCCGTCAGGACCGTCACCCCTGTGACACATGTCGAGACGGCTCGCGACCCGGCCCGCCAGGGCCGCCGGGTCGGTACCCGCCCGCCGCAGCACCTCCACGGCGCGGCACGTGGGGTCCGCGGCCAGACAGACGAGCAGGTCGAGTCCTGTCGCCTCCTCGCCGCCCCGGCGGCGGGCGCGGGCAGCCGCGGCGGCCACGGCGCCCGCCGCCGAGGGGGACAGCGGGGCGGAGGCGGAGGCGTGGGACCCGCCCCCGCGCCGTGCGGCGTGGCCCGGCCTCGGGTGCGCCCCCTCCACCGTGTGCTGCCAGTGCAGCCCGTACCCGATGCTGCGCTGCACGAGGTAGCCGAGCACCCGGGCCGCCCGCGCGGGGTCTCCGACGGCCTCGCGCGCCCGGTCGTCGCTCTCCAGCAGGGAGTGCAGGAGGTGGGCGGTGTCGGTGTGCCGGTCGCCACCGCGCAGGGCCCTGCGGCGCGCGCCCGAGAGGACGGCGGCGGGGCCGACGCCCGGGGCGGCGGGGCGGTCGGCGGAGGCGCGGCAGGGCCGTGTCGGCGGGGCGGAGCTGTGCACCCTCCCACTTCACCAGGCATCCGGCACCAAAACCTCCCCGCCGGGGAGCATCCACCCATCCGACGCAGGTCGGGCACGCGCCCCGGGTGCCTCATCCCTGCGGAGGAGATCGCCCCCCACGGGCCGCGCGCCGCCTTGCCCGCCCGGCCCCGGATGCGGGCGTGGCCCCGGGCCCGCGGTCGCGGGTCCGGGGCCGTGCCCCGTCCTCGGCACCTGCCGCCTGCTCGTCGGGCTTCAGCCTCAGTCGTCAGTCGTCGGCGAGGATGAGGTAGAGCTTCTTGCGCGCCTCGTTGATCACGGCGACGGCCTTCTGCCGCTGCTCCGGGGAGCCGGTCTTCCAGACCTGCCCGAAAGCCTCCATCAGACCGAAGCCGGCCTGCCGGATCTCGTTGACGGTGTCCCAGTCGACACCGCGGCCGGCCTCCTCCCAGGGAGCCTCGGGACCCGACTCGGCCTCGGTGCGCCCCGCGCCGGTCAGGGTGAACAGCTTCTTGCCGCCCTCGCTGGCACTCGTGATCAGACCCTCGTCCTCCAGCAGCTGGAGGGTGGGGTAGACCGATCCGGGGCTGGGCTTCCACGCCCCGCCGCTGCGTTCGGCGATCTCCTGGATCATCTCGTAGCCGTGCATGGGCCGGTCCTTGAGCAGCGCCAGGATCGAGGCGCGCACATCGCCGCGGCGAGCCCTGCCACGGCCTCCGCCGCGACCCCGCCCCCCGCCGAAGGGGCCGCCGAAGCCGGGACCGAACGGCCCGAAGGCCGCCCTGTGCCCCTCCCGTTCCCCACCGCCGCGATGACCGGGCCCGCAGTGTCCACGACCCCGTCCGTATCCGCCGTACTGTTCCGCGCTCATCGCGCACTCCTTCCCTCGTTGATCTGTCGCGATGCGTCAACGATATATCGGAACCTGTCGGATGACAATGCTCCCGGTCGACGCCCGCTGCCCTGTGACAGGGAAGTCGGACCGGTATCGCGGCCTGAAGAGGTCGCGCCCCTCGGTGAAGGCGACCCCGCGGAGGACGATCGCCTCACGGCACCACGCCCAGTCGGCAGCCCACTCCACGGGCAGGCGGCGGTCGATGAACGCGCGTCCGGCGGCAGCATCGCCCTCTTCCCTTGCGCCGCCGCCGGCGTCACAGACGATCGCGCCTGCTATGCTCCACGGCATTAGCTGAGCCTTTCCAGCCGGGTAGACCCCCGACGGAAAGGCTCTTTTTTGTGTTCAAATCCGGAACGTCCGGGATTCTCGTTGAATGGAGCCCCATGCCAGAGGTATCCGTGCGTTTGGCTGATGCTGCCGACAGCCCCGTGGTGAAGCGACTATGGCTGATGTTCCGCCATGATCTGTCGGAATTCGATGAGGCCCTTCCCGATATCGACGGGACCTTCTATGCCGATCGGCCCGACATCGTTCTCACTGACACCGACTGGGCGGCCTACCTCGTGACGATTGACGCCCGCCCAGCTGGTCTTGCCTTCGTTCGGGGTCTGGCCGGTCCGAAGCGCGTGCTGAACAGCTTCTTCGTCGTTCGTGGAGCCCGCAGAGCGGGAATCGGTCTAAACGCTGCTCAGCAGGTGATGGCCAGGCACCACGGCCCCTGGGAAATCGCCTTTCAAGACGCCAACGTGGGAGCAGTCCACTTCTGGCGACGCGTCGCCAGGGAGGTCGCTGGTGACGCATGGACAGAGGAGCGCAGGCCAGTGAGCCGTCGACCAGACCTGCCGCCCGACGTCTGGATCTCGTTCGACCCAGCTCAAGGCATTTCCCGCGAAATCTGAGCGGTGCGGTCGCGGAGTTCCACTCGCCAGCGGAATCCTCTTTGCTGGCAGGTTCCCGAGCACCATTTACGGATGGGGACCGGCTTTCGGTGGGCCATCGAGGAGGGGTTGGTCCGGGGTGGCCGGTAGCGCTGCTCGCAGCCCCGGCAGGCTTTCCTGCTATGAGGGCGCGGGATGTCGAGGTCTGTCGGATGGAGCTGTGTGTCCGCTTCTTTGGACGGCGTCGGCGGCGGCTCCGCGGGACGGTGATGTAGATGACCGGTATTCGTTCGGCCTGGCCGGGTGACGGCGGCGGTCCTGGAGTTCGTGGGCCAGGCCGAGCTGGGTCAGGGCCCTGATCGAACGCACGGGCAGGAGCCCCACCTGGCATGACTCGAACAAGGCCAACTTCGATGTCACAAAACAGCGTTGACCCAAATCCGATGACAACTCACCCGACATCGCTGTCGCAGGTCACCCGCCGGCCGATGACCCGACCGGCCCCGCCCACCCGGCACCACCGGTCGGCAGCGGCGAGGACCCCCGCCGCCCGACGGCGGCCTCCCCGTCGCCGGGACGTCGACCGGTGGAGGCCCTCCGCCGCCGCCGTGCGCAGTGGCCGGCCCGGTCCCAGTCGTCCCCCGGGTCCCGACGCGGGGGCCCGCCCTGCCGGGCACCGACCGGGAGTACGCCGCGGGGCAGGCCGCCGAAGGGTCCAGTGGGTGCGGATTGGCCTTGTCCCGCCGGGCCTCGTGCCCTCTACGGTCGCGGCATGCGGATTCGAATCGTCGACGCCTTCGCCCACCGTCCCTTCACCGGAAACCCGGCCGGCGTCCTGGTCCTGGACTCCCCCGGCTTCCCCGGCGACGCGTGGCTCCAGAACGTGGCCGCGGAGGTCAACCTCTCCGAGACGGCCTTCGCCCACCCCCTTCCCCCGGGGTCGGAGGCGGACTTCGCCCTGCGCTGGTTCACCCCCGCGGCGGAGGTGGACATGTGCGGGCACGCGACGCTGGCCACGGCGCACGTCCTGCACGGAGACGGCAGGACGGAGGGGACCGTACGCTTCGCGGCCCGGTGCGGGATCCTGACCGCCACCGCCGGGGACGACGGAACGGTCACCCTGGACTTCCCCACCTCGCCGCTCGCCCCCGTCGCCGCGCCCGACGGCCTGGCGGAGGCCCTCGGGGCCACACCCCTGTCGGTGCACGACACGGGCGAGCACATCGGCGACCTGCTCGTGGAGCTGGCCGACGAACGCGCCGTGCGCGGTCTGCGCCCCGACACGGCCGCGCTGGCCGCACTGTCGGACCGGGGAGTCATCGCCACCGCTCCGGCCGGGGACCCGGCCGGAGGCCACGACTACGTCTCACGCTGCTTCTTCCCCCGGCTCGGCATCGACGAGGACCCCGTCACGGGCAGCGCCCACACCGCCCTCGCCCCCTTCTGGTCCGCCCGGCTGGGGCGTCCGGTGCTGACGGGCCTCCAGGCGTCCGCGCGCTCCGGTCTGGTGCGCACCGAGCTGCGCGGGGAGCGCACCCTGCTGTCCGGAGGGGCCGTCACCGTCATCGACGGAGAGCTGCTCACGTCCCCCTGAGCCGGCCCGGGGCCGGGCAGTCGCGCGGCCCCGGCGCCGCCTCAGGGTGTCGGCAGCCAGTCGACCCGGCCGGCGAGCAGCCCGTACCCGACGAAGGCCACGATGTCCAGGAAGGCGTGCGCCGCGACCAGCGGCCCGACCCTCCCCCAGCGCCGGTAGAGCAGCACGAACACCACGCCCATCACCATGTTCCCGACGAAGCCGCCGACGCCCTGGTAGAGGTGGTACAGGCCCCGCAGCACGGCGCTCGCCGCGAGCGACGCCCTCGGCGACCACCCCAACTGGTCCAGCCTGCGCAGCAGGTAGCCGACGACGATGACCTCCTCGACGACGGAGTTCTGCAGGGCGGAGAGCACCAGCACCGGGTACTTCCACCAGACGTCCGGCAGGGACTCGGGCACCACGGTGAGGTTGAATCCCGCCGCCCGCGCGAGGAGGTAGAAGGCCAGCCCGGCGCTGCCGATCCCCGCCGCGACCAGCGCTCCGCGGCCGAGGTCGGACCAGGGGCGGCTCCGGTCGAAGCCGATCGCGCCCAGCCCCGCGCGCTCCCTGATGAGAAGATGCGCCACCAGCGCCACCGGCACCAGGGCGGTGGCGATGCCGAACAGCTGCCAGGCGAGGTCGAGCCAGGGCCGCCCGGGCGCGTAGGAGCCGTTGAGGGTGGCGGCCTGGTCCTTGAGCCCACCGGGCCTGGTGAGCGACCCGATGAAGCTGATCAGCGAGGAGACCGCGCTGGCCCCGAGCGACAGGGCCAGCACCAGCACGGTCTCGGACCGCAGCAGCCCGACCGACAGTCCTGCGGGAGGGCGGGGGTGGCTCCCGCCGACGGCCTCTGCCTGCACACGTGCCTCCAGGTTCGGTGGACGACCACGCTCCCTCGCCCTGGGGGGCACGGGTGCGGGGCCGCGTGCGGCGGGCCCGGGCCCCGCACCCGCGCAGGGCCCGGGCCCCTCCCGGCGCACCGGTGAGGGGGCCCACCGCATGGGGGATCACAGCTTGCCCGATGCGGGTGCCGCCGTCCCAGCCGGGTCCGCCCCGAGGCACCCGGGCCCCCGTCCGGCGCCTCCCGGCCCGGAGCCCGGCAGCGGGCGGAGGCCCCCCGGCGGTGGCTGCGGGGGTCGGTCAGGCGCGGCCCGGCCCGGGGAACCCGACGGGCCAGGTGTGCACCGGCTCGCCCTCCCGCATCAGCTCCATGTAGCGCCGGGTCGTCGCGGCGAGCGCCGCCTCGCGCCCGAGACCCGCCCCGAGCGCCCGGTGGTAGGTCCGCACCTGCCAGGAGGCGCCGTTGGCCCGCTGCCGGCAGCGCTCCTCGATCACGCCGAGGTAGCGGTCCCGGTCGGCCGGCTCGATGTTCCACGCGTCCAGCCCGGCCTCCGCGAGCGGCAGCAGCTCGTCGCGGACCAGGTCGACCACCGGCACGGTGACCAGCCCGCCGCCCCGGCCGGAGCGGGGCCAGCGCACCTCGGCGTCGATGCCGTGCCGGCAGGCCGCCGCGAAGTTCTCGTGGGCCGTCTCGAAGGGCATGCGGCTCCACACCGGCCGGGCGTCCTCCGCCAGCGCCCGCACCAGCCCGTAGTAGAAGGCGGTGTTGGCGATGACGTCCGTGACCGTGGGCCCCGCGGGCAGGACGCGGTTCTCCACGCGCAGGTGCGGCACTCCGTCGACGACGCCGTACACGGGGCGGTTCCAGCGGTACACGGTGCCGTTGTGCAGCACGAGCTCCTGGAGCCTGGGCACACCGCCGTCGTCGAGGACGCGCAGGGGGTCCTCGTCGTCGCATATCGGCAGCAGCGCGGGGAAGTAGCGCAGGTTCTCCTCGAAGAGGTCGTAGGCGGAGGTCACCCAGCGCTCCCCGAACCAGGTCCGCGGGCGTACCCCCTGGGCCTGGAGTTCGGGCGGGCGGGTGTCGGTGGCCTGCTGGAACAGCGGCGGCCGGGACTCCCGCCACAGCTCCTTGCCGAAGAGGAAGGGCGAGTTGGCGCCGACCGCGACCTGCAGGGCGGCGACGGACTGCGCGGCGTTCCAGACGTCGGCGAAGCGGGAGGGGGTGACCTGGAGGTGCAGCTGCACCGAGGTGCAGGCCGCCTCGGGGGCGATGGAGGAGGAGGTGCAGTGCAGATCCTCGACACCGGAGATGTCGAGGGCGAAGTCCTCCCCGCGGGCCGCGACGATCTGGTCGTTGAGCAGGGTGTAGCGGTCGACGGCGGAGAGGTTGGCGGTCACCAGGTCCTGCTGGGCGAGCGTGGGCAGAATCCCGATCATCACAATGCCGGCACCCGCCTCGCCCGCCTTCCGGTCCGCATATCCGAGGCCGGTGCGCAACTCCTCGGCGAGCTGGTCGAGAACATGGCCCTCCAGCCGGTGCGGAACGATGTTCACTTCGAGATTGAACATTCCGAGTTCGGTCTGGAAATCCGGGCTGGCGATGCGCGAGAGGACTTCTCCGTTCATCATGCGCGGCATACCGTCCCCGCCGGCGAGATTCAGCTCTATCTCCAGGCCCATGAGATTCCTCGGCCTGTCGAACCGCTTCTCGGCCAGGAGCCTCCCCAGTCCGGCGAGGCACTGCTGGAGCTTGCGCCGGTACCGCTGCCGATCGGACAGGTCGAACCCGCCTGCCACGACCTTCTCCCCCATCGGCGGTTCCTTCCTCGACTGGAAGCCACTCAGCCAGGGCGGCTCGTGACACGGACGATAATGCCCAGACTCTTTGATCCGTAACGCCCCCGGCGCAGGCGCGCTCCCGATAGGCTGGAGTCAGCCCCTGTGCGCGGCACATACCGGAGGCACATACCAGAGGATATGCCGGAGGGATATTCACCGGGGTGACGTGGCGAGAACCACCGACCGGATTCGGCCTACCGCGCGGCCGGTGAATCCGCTGGCCACGGTCCGCATCTCTCACCCGAACAGCGGGGAAGGCCCGTCGACGGGGTCCGGTATTCGCCTTGCGCGAAATACGGGCGACGACTAGCGGAAACATCGGGCGAACAAGTGTCGTATAAACTCCGCGAACGGGCCGACAGTCGGCGCCCGGTGGTCCTCCGGCCCCGCGCGGCCCCCTGCCGACAGCGTCGTCCGCACCTCCCCGCATCACCGTGTCTCCTGAGTGAGAGGCGACCCATCATGCCGCTGCTTTTCCCCCCGGCCCCCGCGTCCGCCCTGCGCAGCGTTCTCGCAGCACTCGGATCCCCCGCGGCGGTCCGCGAGGCTCCGACCCCGGCCCTGCGGTCCGTCCAGGGACCACTGAGCGCCGAGCTGCCGCTCCCGCTGCACGTCCTCGATCGGGTCGTGACCGGTGGCGGCCAGCCGGCGACCCGGCTCGCCGGCTGGCGCTTCCTGGTCCGCAGCGGTGATCGCGCCGTGGCGGCGGCCGACAGCGTGCCCAGCGCCGACGGCTGGGCGTTCTCCCACTTCTTCGAGGGGCCCTACCTGGCCTCCACCGAACTCGCCCTGCACCAGGCGGAGTCCACCGGTGCCCACGGCCAGGCCCGGCTGCTGTCGGTGCCCGAGCTCTACATGCTCACCCTGTGGCTGCACGCGGACACCGAGGCCGATCCGGCACGGGGCTCGCTCCAGCCGGGCGACCTCCTGGTCCCCCTGGCCCCGGCGCCCCCCGGGATCGCGGCGCACCGCCCGCACCCGGCGGCCGACCTGCTGCCGCTGATGACCCTCCGGCTGGCGCCGGCTCCGCTGCTCGACCCGGCCGCCTGACGGCACCCGCACCGCTCCGTACGCCCCGCGCCCCCACGGGCACGGGGCGTACCCGTGTCCGCCCCCGGACGCGCCCCGCCCGGAGTGACTAGCCCGCTGGGACCATGCAGAACCCTCCGAAGTGACGGCCCGGGTGTCCTGAACCGCTCCGGCGGGTGATGCGTCATCCATCAGTAGGAAGAGCTGCCGTGAAATCCCTGCGGATCGCGCTCCGCAGCGGAAGACTGGCACCGGACCGACACGATACGGGGGGCGGCCATGAACAGCTCATCGAGCCGCAGGAATCACACCACATCGCAGGGAAAGAACCCGCCCATGTGCCAGCACCAGCCTGTCTGCCCGACGTCCGACTCCGCCGACCGGGAGGCGGCCCGCCTGGTGGCGCACCATCCGGAGCAGGGCTGGAGCCTGCTGTGCAACGGCGTCCTGCTCTTCGAGGACACCGGTGAGCTGCTGCCCGACGGCCGGGTCATCGCGCCCCGGCGCGCCCTGGGCACCGGCCAGGTGGTGACCGCGGCCTGACCGCGGGCCGTCGGTTGTTCCCTCCGAAGGGGAGGCGCCACCGAACGGCGCAGGGGCCGCGCGAGGACGGTGTCCTCGCGCGGCCCCTGCGGGTCTTCCGCCCCGGGGGGCGGTCCGGTCAGGCGTCGTACTCGTCCAGCGGCGGGCAGGAGCAGACCAGGTTGCGGTCACCGAACGCACCGTCGATACGGCGGACCGGCGGCCAGTACTTGTCGGCGGCGCTCACCCCGGCCGGGAAGACGGCCTCCTCGCGGCTGTAGGCGTGCTGCCACTCGCCGCCCAGCGCCGCCGCGGTGTGCGGGGCGTTGCGCAGCGGGTTGTCCTCCGCCGGCCAGTCGCCGGAGGCGACCTTCTCGATCTCCGCCCGGATGGCGATCATGGTGTCGCAGAACCGGTCCAGCTCGGCCAGGTCCTCGCTCTCGGTCGGCTCGATCATCAGCGTGCCGGCCACCGGGAACGACATGGTCGGCGCGTGGAAGCCGTAGTCGATCAGCCGCTTGGCGATGTCGTCGACGCTGACTCCCGTCGCCTTGGACAGCGGCCGCAGGTCGATGATGCACTCGTGGGCCACCAGCCCGCCGGGGCCGGTGTAGAGGACCGGGTAGTGCGGCTCCAGGCGCTTGGCGATGTAGTTGGCGGCCAGCACCGCCACCTGGGTGGCCCGCTTCAGGCCCTCGCCGCCCATCAGGCGCACATAGGCCCAGGAGATCGGCAGGATGCCCGCGGAGCCCCACGGGGCCGCCGAGATCGGCCCGACGCCCGTCTCCGGGCCGGCGGTCGGCTGGAGCGGGTGGTTGGGCAGGTACGGCGCCAGATGGGCGCGGACGCCGACCGGGCCGACGCCCGGACCGCCGCCGCCGTGCGGGATGCAGAAGGTCTTGTGCAGGTTGAGGTGCGAGACGTCCCCGCCGAAGCGGCCCGGCTTGGCCAGACCCACCAGGGCGTTGAGGTTGGCCCCGTCGACGTACACCTGGCCGCCCGCGTCGTGGACCCGGGCGCAGATGTCGGCCACGTGCTCCTCGAACACGCCGTGGGTCGACGGGTAGGTGATCATCAGGACGGCCAGCTGCTCGCGGTGCTGCTCGATCTTGGCCCGCAGGTCCTCGACGTCGATCTCGCCGTCGTCGGCGGTCCTGACGACGACCACCTTCATCCCGGCCATGACGGCGCTGGCCGCGTTGGTGCCGTGGGCCGAGGACGGGATCAGGCAGACGGTGCGCTGCTCGTCGCCGTTCGCCCGGTGGTAGGCGCGCACCGCGAGCAGGCCGGCCAGCTCGCCCTGGGAGCCCGCGTTGGGCTGGATGGAGACCTTGTCGTAGCCGGTGACCTCGGCGAGCCGCTCCTCCAGCTCGGTGATGAGCGTCAGATAGCCCGCGGCCTGCTCGACCGGCGCGAACGGGTGCATCTGGCCGAACTCCGGCCAGGTGACCGGCTCCATCTCGGTCGTCGCGTTCAGCTTCATGGTGCAGGAGCCGAGCGGGATCATGCCCCGGTCCAGGGCGTAGTCCCGGTCGGCGAGGCGGCGCAGGTAGCGCAGCATCGCGGTCTCGGAGCGGTACTGGTGGAAGACCGGGTGGGCCAGGTAGTCGTCGCTGCGCAGCAGCGACGCGGGCAGCGCGTCGGCACCGGCGGCGTCCAGCGCCTCGACGTCCCCGCTCACCCCGAAGGCGGCCCACACGGCGGCGAGCTGCTCGCGGCCGGTGGTCTCGTCGCAGGCGGCGGAGACATGGTCGGCGTCGACGAGGCGCAGGTTGACCCCGCCCTCGCGGGCGGCCGCGACGACCTCGGCTGCCCGGCCGGGCACCCGGAGGGTGACGGTGTCGAAGAAGGAGCCGTGCACCACCTCGACGCCCCCGGCGCGCAGCCCGTCGGCGAGGAGCGCGGCGTAGCGGTGGGTCCGCTCCGCGATGGCCCGCAGGCCGTCGGGGCCGTGGTAGACCGCGTACATGCCCGCCATGACGGCGAGGAGCACCTGGGCGGTGCAGATGTTGCTGGTCGCCTTCTCGCGGCGGATGTGCTGCTCGCGGGTCTGGAGGGCGAGGCGGTAGGCCTTGTTCCCGTCCGCGTCCACGGAGACGCCGACCAGACGGCCGGGAAGGCTGCGGGCGTGGGCGTCGCGGACGGCCATGTAGCCGGCGTGCGGGCCGCCGAAGCCCATCGGCACGCCGAAGCGCTGGGTGGTGCCCACCGCGATGTCGGCGCCCAGCTCCCCGGGCGGGGTGAGCAGCGTGAGGGCGAGGAGGTCGGCGGCGACGGTCACCACGGCCCCGAGCCCGTGCGCCTGCTCGATGACGGGCTTGAGGTCCCGCACCTGGCCGGAGGCGCCCGGGTACTGCAGCAGCACGCCGAAGACACCGCGCTCCGCGATCTCGGCGGGGATGCCGTCGGACAGGTCGGCGGTGACGACCTCCACGCCGGTGGGCTCCGCCCGGGTCTCTATGACGGCGATCGTCTGGGGCAGCGCGTCGGCGTCGACGAGGAAGACACCGCCCTTGACCTTGCCCACCCGGCGGGAGAGGGACATGGCCTCGGCGGCCGCGGTGCCCTCGTCGAGCAGCGACGCGCCGGAGGTCGGCAGTCCGGTGAGGTCCGCCACCACGGTCTGGAAGTTGAGCAGGGCCTCCAGGCGCCCCTGGGAGATCTCCGGCTGGTACGGCGTGTAGGCCGTGTACCAGGCCGGGTTCTCCATGACGTTGCGGAGGATGACGGGGGGCGTGAAGGTGCCGTGGTAGCCCAGGCCGATCATGGGCGCGAGCACGCTGTTGCGGCGGGCGAGGGCGCCGAGCTCGGCGAGGACGTCGGCCTCGCTGCGGGCCTCGGGAAGGTCCAGGGCCTCCGCGCTCCTGATGACGTCCGGGACCGCGGCGGCGGTCAGCTCGTCGAGCGAGCCGTAGCCCACCTGGGCCAGCATCTTGGCCTGCGCGGCGGTGTCGGGGCCGATGTGGCGGTGCTCGAAGGGGATGCCGCGTTCGAGCTCCGAGAGCGGGATGCGGTTGTCGGTCATGTGGGAGGCCTCCTGGTCTGGTACGACCTGCGAGGGGCATCACGACGCGGATGCCCGGACGGCCTCCCCCTCTGTCATCTCGACCTGAGAGCTTCACCGGGCGCGTGTGGCACGCACCGGCTTTCACCGTCGGTGAGAGCGGATGCCGTCCGACGCCCGCCCTGCTTTCCAGAGTGACCTCGTCCGTGCGGTACAGGGGCCTGAGAGATTCCGGGGAGGATTTGCTCCTTCGGCGCCACCGGCGGGGTTTCACCGGTGGACTCTCCCGCACGGGGTCGACAGCCGTCTGCCAGGGTACCAGCGTGTTCCGCGCGGTCCCCCGAGTGGCCGACACCGCCGATGTGGCCTTTCGTAGGAGGGGGAGCAGCCGCGATCAGTTGGAGGGACCGTGCAGACCGACATCGATCCGCGCAGCCTGATCGGCCGCAAGGCCTTCGACCGCGACGGCCACAAGATCGGGACCGTCGACGAGGTGTACCTGGACGATGCGACGGGGGTCCCGGAGTGGGCGGCCGTGCGCACGGGTCTCTTCAGCCGGGACGCGTTCGTCCCCCTGGAGCCGAGTGAGCTCGTCGGCGGGATGCTGCGGGTGCCCTACGAGCGCTCCCTGATCAGGAACGCCCCGGACTTCGGTGTCGGCCGCCATCTCTCGCCCGAGCAGGAGCTCCAGCTCTACCACCACTACGGGCTCCATCTGGCCCCTCCCCCGCCGACGACGCCGGCTCCGGCGTCCGGGGACCGGTCCTTCGGCCGGATCGCGGGCGAGGAGGACTGAGGGCCGGCCGTCTCGGACAGGCGCTGCACCCGCGGCGGCTGAGCGCACCGGCCCCCGCCGTCCGGACGTCCGGAGCGGCGGGGGCCGGTGCGCTCAGCCGCGGGCCGCCTCCGGGCCGCCCGCGCGGGAGGGGGGCGGCCCGCCTCCCCCGACCAGGGGCAGGGGGTCGGAGGGCTCCAGCTCGGGGTCGTCCACGGGGAAGGTCCGTACCCGCCCGGGCTCGGACCCGGGCTGCTCGAACCGCACGGTGACCCGGCCGACGCCGCTGCCCTGGACCCAGCCGGGGCCGTGCACCGCGTGCCGGACGTCCTGCCCGGCCGCCCAGTGCCGGGGCTCCGCGGGGCTCCCTGGCTGCTCCCGGGCCGACGGCGCGGGGGGCTGCTCCCCGGCCCCGGCCGGCCTGCCCGGGGCGGCCCCGTCCCCGGCCGCCGCGCCGCCGGGTGCCGCGTGGCCCGGCGGTTCCGGGCCCGCCCCGGCGGCGGCCTGGGCGAACAGGTCCTCCTGGGTGTAGTCCGCCAGCCCGGTGACCCCCACGCCGAGCAGCCGCACGCCGCCCGTGGTGTCGACCGACTCCAGCAGGCGCCCCGCGGCCTCGCGGACGACCGCGGGATCGTCGGTGGGGCCGCGCAGGGTCTCGGAGCGGGTGAGGGTGGAGAAGTCGTAGCGCCGCACCTTCAGCACGATGGTGCGCCCCGAGTGCCCGCCCGCCCTCAGGCGCCGCACGCACCGCTCGGCCAGCCGGTCCACCTCCGTCCGCACCCGCAGCCTGTCGTGGAGGTCGGTGTCGAAGGTGTCCTCGACGGAGACGGACTTGGCGTCCCGCTCGGCCACGACCGGGCGGTCGTCGCGCCCGAGGGCCATCCGGAACAGGGCCGTGCCGTGCGTCCTGCCGAGCAGGCGCACCAGCTCGTCCTCCCCGGCCTCGACCAGGTCGCCCACCGTGGCCGTCCCCGCCCGGCGCAGATGCTCCCCGGTGGCCGGGCCGACCCCCGGCAGGATGCGCACCGGCATGGGGGCCAGCAGCTCGCGCTCGGTGCCGGGCTCGATGAGCAGGAGCCCGTCGGGCTTGGCCTGCTCGGATCCGATCTTGGCGAGCATCTTGGAACCGGCGAGGCCCACCGAGCCGCTCAGCCCCGTCAGCGCACGGATGTCGGCCCTCAGCCGCAGGCCGGCGGCCCGCGCGGAGGCGGAGTCCTCCGCCGCTCCCCCGGCCTCCAGATCGACGAATGCCTCGTCCAGCGACAGGGGCTCCACCAGCGGCGACAGCTCCCGGAGCAGAGCCATGACCTGGTCGCTGACCGCCCGGTAGAGGGCGAACCGGGGCACCAGGTAGGCGGCGTTCGGGGCGAGGCGCCGGGCCTGGGCCGTCGGCATGGCGGAGTGGACGCCGAAACGCCGGGCCTCGTAGGAGGCCGTGGCGACGACGCCCCGGGGCCCGAGGCCGCCCACGACGACCGCCTTCCCGCGCAGCGAGGGCTTCGCGGCCTGCTCGACGGCGGCGAAGAAGGCGTCCATGTCCAGGTGCAGGACGGTCGGGGCGGATCTCACACCCCCGATGCTGCCCTACCCCACCGACAGCGGCGCCGCGGTATCCGCGGCGCCGGGCACGGAACCGGCCGCGTACCGCCGGACGGGTGACAGAGGGTGCCGCCGGGCCGCTGCGCCGAGCGGCCGGGCCGGAGACGGGGGTGCCGGAAGGGCCTCAGACGGCGCGGTCGCGGCGGCGCCGGGCCAGCTCGTCGCCGGGGTTGTTGCCGATGAGCGTCTCCCCCGTGTCGACGCGCTCCCCGTGGAGCTGGGAGAGCGCGGTCTCCACGTCCCTCCACACGACGCCCACGGCGATCCCGAAGACGCCCTGGCCGCCCTGGAGCAGACTGACGACCTCGTCGGGCGAGGAGCACTCGTAGACCGTGGCCCCGTCGCTCATCAGCGTCATGCGCTCCAGGTCCCGGAACCCCCGGGCGCGCAGGTGCTGCACGGCCGCGCGGATGTTCTGGAGGGCGACACCGGTGTCGAGGAAGCGCTTGACGATCTTGAGGACGACGACGTCCCGGAAGCTGTAGAGGCGCTGGGTGCCCGATCCGTAGGCGGCGCGGACACTCGGCTCGACGAGCCCGGTGCGCGCCCAGTAGTCCAGCTGGCGGTAGGTGATACCGGCCGCCGCGCAGGCCGTCGGCCCGCGGTAGCCGATGGTGTCCTGCTCGGGTTCGCCCGTGCCCCCGCACGGCGGATACGGCACACCGCCCACCGGACTGATTCCGGGGCCGCCCCCAGCCGCACTGCCGCCGCTGCTTCTCACGCCGACCTCCGTCCTTGACCTGCCACCTCGACGGTAGGGAGTCGCCCGGGGCCCGTCAACGATCGCCGCACTCGCCACGCCGGGTGATAGTCACCCTGAGAGTGGTTTGCCGTGACCCGGGACCGGGAAAGGCTGGCCGAATGGTCACGGGCCCCCACCACTCCCGTCACCGACCGTCGAGACGACCCCGCACCGTCGTCACCCCGCGTGAGCACGGGCCCCGGTCCCGGCCGCCGTCCGGGGCACGCCCGCCGGCCGTCCGTACGGGCGCGTCGCCGGGGTCACTGGTTGCTGCTGCCGAAGTCCTCGGGCGAGATCTGGTCGAGGAACTCGCGGAACTTCTCGACCTCGTCCTCCTGCTCGTCCGGGATGGCGATTCCCGCGTCGTCGAGGACACCGTCGCTGCCGTAGATCGGCGTCCCGGTGCGCAGGGCGAGCGCTATGGCGTCGGAGGGACGGGCACTGACCTCGACACCGCTGGCGAAGACCAGCTCCGCGTAGAAGACCCCTTCACGCAGGTCGGTGATGCGGACCTCGGACAGCTCCTGACCCACGGCCTCGAGCACGTCCTTGAAGAGATCATGGGTAAGCGGCCTGGCGGGGGCCATGCCCTGCTGCGCGAAGGCGATGGCCGTGGCCTCACCCGGACCGATCCAGATGGGGAGGTACCGGTCGCCTCCCACTTCGCGCAGGAGCACGATCGGCTGGTTCGAGGGCATTTCGACCCGGACACCCACAACGTCGAGCTCATTCACACAGCAACCCTAGGACGTCCGCGCCGGGTTTGGGTAGTCGGGCCGGGTCAAGATCAGGTCGAGCGGATCCCGAGGGCACTGCGCACCAGGGCCGCGTGCAGCCGTACGGACAGGGCCGCGAGCTCCCTGGTGGTGGCCTCCGCATGGGCTCTGGTCTGCGGATTGCGGTGTCGGCGCAGCGGCGCGACGACCTGCTCCACCAGTCCGGCGTCACGCTCCGCCGACGCCCGCATGGCCCTCAGGTGGCGGGGCTCCAGCCCGAACCTGCCGAGATCGGCCACGAGCCGGGCGACGGTGACGGCCTCGGCGGGATAGCCGCCGTCCCCGTCCGGCGCCACCAGGCCGTAGGACTCCCACTCGGCCAGCTCCTCCTCGCCCGCGCCCGACGCGGCCAGCAGCTCGGCCCGGCCGACCCTGCGCACGGTGGGCTCCTCGGCCCCCGGCTCCCACAGCTCCTCCGCGGACTCGCCCGGGGCGGCGCCCGGCGGCAGCTGCGGCTGCTCGCCGCGTTCCAGGGCGTCGAGCTGCTCGCGGATCACCCGCAGGGGAAGGTAGTGGTCCCGCTGCATCCGCAGGACCAGCGCCAGCCGCTCCACGTCCTGGGGGCTGAACTTGCGGTACCCGGACGGGGACCTGCTGGGCTCCACGAGCCCCTCAGCCTCCAGGAAGCGGATCTTGGAGATCGTCACCTCGGGGAACTCGTCCCGCAGCCGGGTGAGCACCGCTCCGATGCTCATCGGCCGGTCGCCCGGTGCGGCGGTGCCGTGGCCGGCACCGCCTGGGGGTGTGCGCAGCATTACCTTCCCCTTGACGGGTCAGACGCCCCGCTGGCTCCCGTAGAAGACCAGCCGGTACTTGCCGATCTGGACCTCGTCGCCGCTGGACAGCGGGACGGAGTCGATCCGCTCGCGGTTGACGTAGGTGCCGTTGAGGCTGCCGACGTCGGAGACGGTGAAGTGGCCGTCGGCACCGCGGCGGAACTCCACATGGCGACGGGACACCGTCACGTCGTCAAGGAAGATGTCGCTCTGCGGGTGGCGCCCGGCCGTCGTCAGCTCGCCGTCCAGGAGGAAGCGGCTGCCCGAGTTCGGGCCGCGGCGCACCACCAGGAGGGCCGAGCCCTGCGGCAGCGCGTCCACCGCGGCCTGGGCCTCCGGGGAGAGCGCGGGCAGCGCGGTCTGGCCGGTGGTCTCCGAGTCGTACGCCTCGATCCCGGAGATCGAGATCGTCGACGTGGTCTCCGAGGCCCGCTCGGCAGGCACCCCGCCGCGCAGCGGCGCACCGCACTGGGAGCAGAACCGGGCGGCCTCGGTGTTCTGGTGGCCGCACCTCGTACAAACCGGCAAGCCCGCCATGGACGGTTCCTCCTGCCGCGGCTGCCCCGCGTGGGGGTCGGTCGCGTACGGGTCCGGGGCGAACCCTCCACCCGTACGTGATGGTTCCCCGAAACCTATGCGGCCTGCACCGGCAGGGTCAACAGACGACGCGCCCCGTCCACCGGAATGGTCGCCGGTGGCGACCTCGTCGCGGAACAGCGGACGGTCACCGCCCTGCTCCTCGGCCTGGCCGTGACGCGGCGCGCGGTGGCGGGCGTCGCCGTCCTCGCGCGCGCTCTTGCCGAACAACTTCCCAAACAACTTCACGGGCGTTTCCCCTTGACCGAAATAGACCCGCCCGTGGGGCAGGACGAACCCTGAACAACCACACCTGCCGACCCGGACACCCTCTCAACGTCCGTGACCACCCGACAGTTTCCACCACGCGCCGCCGATCCGGCGCGCCACCCCCCTGAACTCCCCTGCCCTGGCCCGGCAGCCCCCATGTTCCCCCGCTTCACTGCGATGACGACCGAGCGTAGTCAGGCGGTTCCGCCGGTCGCAAGGCGTCCACGACGATCTTCTCCGAACGAGCCACGGTAGCCGTGGCCTGCTCCTTCTCCAAGGTCTGCACCACACCGCCGGGGATGTTGAGCGCCGGCTCCAGGTCCTCCGGCTTGCCGATGGCCCGGAAGGTGTACGGCGCGCTGACCCGCTCGCCGTCCACCTCGACGGCGCCCGCGGTGCCGGAGAAGTAGGTCTCCGCCACCACCCGGACCCCGTTGACCTGGATCGCCTCCGCCCCGGCCGCACGCAGCTCCTGCACGGTGTCCAGCAGCCTGTCGGGCTCCACCGTCCCCGAGGGGTCGCCGATCGTGAGCGTGATGCCCGGCCCCTGGGCCGCCACCGTACCGGCCAGGATGCCGAGCTGCTGCTCCTTCTGCCGGAGCTGCTTGCGCGCCTCCTCTGCCTGGTCCGAGCTGTTCTCCAGCTCGGTGCGCTGCTCCTCCAGGCTCTGCTTCTCGTCCTGGAGGCGCTGGGTGCGGTTGTCGAGCTCGTCGAGGATGCGCACCAGGTCCTCCTGGCGGGCCCCGCGCAGCGCGCTCTCGTCGCTGTTGGAGCGTACCTGGATGGCCAGGCCCAGGCCCAGCACGAACAGCAGCACGGCGACGATGAGTTGGGCACGCGTCACGCGCGGCGGCCACAGGGCCTCACGCAGCCTCCGGCGTCCGGTGCTGCGCTCCTCCGCCTCCGCGGCGGCCCGGCCGTCCTCCGGTTCCGCGCTCGGCGGCGGGGGCGGGGCCAGGGGCGGCAGCGGTTCCCGCCGGGATTCCGGTGCGGGTTCCCGACGGGGCTCCGGTGCGGGTTCCCGACGGGGCTCCGGCGTGCCCTCGTTCGGCCGGTCGTCGCTGTTCATGTGCCTCACGCCCGGAAGACATGGCGGCGGATGGCCGCGGCGTTGGAGAAGATGCGGATGCCCAGGACGACCACCACGCCGGTGGACAGCTGGGCGCCCACCCCGAGTTTGTCGCCCAGGAAGACGATCAGCGCGGCGACCACGACGTTGGACAGGAAGGACACCACGAAGACCTTGTCCACGAAGATGCCGTCCAGCATGGCGCGCAGTCCGCCGAAGACGGCGTCCAGGGCGGCCACCACGGCGATCGGGAGGTAGGGCTCGACCACCGCCGGCACCTCCGGCCGGACCAGCAGACCGACCACGACTCCCACGACGAGGCCCAGTACGGCGATCACGATGCGTCCTTCTCTGTGTCGGCCGCGCCCGTCCGGCTGCCCTCATCGGCACCGGTGGTCCGCGGCTCGGCTGTACGTACGATCAGGCTCGGCGCGGCAGGCAGCCGGACCCGCTCTTCGGCGGTGATCCGGGTGCGGATGCCGAAGTCCTCCTTGAGCAGCTGCAGGTACTGCCCGTCGGCGCTGTCCTGGAAGGCGGAGGCCAGGTTCTCCCCGTCGCCCACCGCGAGCACCGTGTAGGGCGGCACCATGGGCCGGTTGTCCACGAGCACCGCGTCCCCCGCCGCGCGGATCGCGGAGAGCGCCGTGAGGCGGTGCCCGTTGATGGAGACCGCCTCCGCGCCCGACTCCCACAGGCCGTTCACCACGCGCTGGAGGTCCCGGTCGCGGACCCGCCCGGTGTCGGAGAAGCCGCTGCTCTCCCGGGGGCCGTCGCCCCCCTGTCCCGTGCCCTTGGCATCGTCGACCACCAGGGTGACCCCGGGGCCCTCCACCGCGGTCGCGCCCGCCAGCAGCCCGGCCGGGTTGCTGGCACCGGAGTCGTAGGAGCTGAGGGCCCTGCGCTGCCGCTCGTGGACGTCCTCGCGCAGCGACTCAACCGTGCGCTCCAGCTCACCCACGGAACGCGTCTGCGCCTGGACCCGGTCGATCAGCTCCTCGCGTTCCTTGGCGAGCACGGGGGCCGCCAGCCGCGTCTCCGCGGCGCCGACGGTGACGACGGCGCCGGTCAGCACCAGGCCCAGGGCCAGCCCGAGACGGGCCCTGAGGGTACGGGGGACACCGCCGCCCTCCGAGCGTCGCGCGGCCGCCTCGGCGTAGCCGTCGTCGAGGCTGTGCTCCATGACGTTGGTCAGCAGCGACATGGACGCGTCGGGGCGCGCGGGCGGCGCGGGACCACTGCTCCGAACGGGGGGCTGCTGGGACATGCCGCACATCGTCGCACGTCGCGGTCGCCGGCGCCGAACGGCCCCCGTGGAGTGCCGGGCGGGGCACCTGGCGCCCCGCCCGGCACAGGAGGCCTCCCGTCAGGTGCCGGCGCTGTCCACCACCGCGGTCCACTCGTCGAGCAGCGCCTCCGCCGACGCGTCGTCGGGCCCCTCGGCCCACAGGTGGGTCACGGCCTCGGCCGGGTCGGGCAGCACCATCACCCAGCGCCCGTCGGCCTCCACGACCCGCACGCCGTCGGTGGTGTCGACCCGGCGGTCGCCCGCGGCCTCGACGACCCGCCTCATCACCAGGCCCTTGACCGCCCACGGGGTGGCCAGGTCGCGCCGCAGCACATGGGCGCGCGGGATCCGGGCGTCGATCTGGCTCAGGGTGAGCTGGGTCCTCGCCACCAGGCCCACGAGGCGGACGAAGGCGGCGGACCCGTCGAAGACCGAGCTGAACTCCGGGACGATGAAGCCGCCCCGCCCGTCACCGCCGAAGATCGTGGACTCCTCGCGGCCCACCCGGGTCAGGTCGTCGGGCGAGGTCGTGGTCCACTCCACCTGGGTGCCGTGGTAGGCGGCGACCTGCTCGGCGATCCGTGTGGTGGTGACGGGCAGGGCCACCCGGCCGCTGCGCCGCTCCGCCGCCACGAGGTCGAGCAGCACCAGCAGGGCCCGGTCGTCCTCGACGATCCGCCCCTGCTCGTCGACGAGGGAGAGGCGCTCGCCGACGGGGTCGAAGCGGACGCCGAAGGCGGCCCGTGCCGAGGCGACGATCTCGCCGAGCCGCACCAGTCCGGAGCGCCGGGTGTCGGCCGACTCCGTGGGCCGGGACTCGTCGAGGCCGGGGTTGATCGTCAGGGCGTCCACGCCGAGCCGGCCGAGAAGGCTCGGCAGGACGAGGCCGGCACTGCCGTTGGAGGCGTCGATGACGACCTTCAGCCCCGACTCGGCGATGCCGCTGACGTCCACGCTCCGCAGGACGGAGCCGGTGTAGGAGTCGAAGACGCTCGACGGGAAGCGCAGGTCCCCGATCTCGCCCGGGAAGGCGCGCCGGTACTCCTGGCGGGCGTAGACGCGGTCCAGCTTGCGCTGCCGGGCCTGCGAGAGGTCCGCTCCGCGCTCGTCGAGGAACATGATGTCCACGGAGTCCGGGACACCGGGCGAGGTCCGGATCATGATGCCGCCGGCGCTGCCCCTGGCGGTCTGCTGACGGGCCACGGGCAGCGGTACGTTCTCCAGGTCGCGCACGTCGATGGCGCTCGCCTGGAGGGCGGAGATCACGGCGCGCTTGAGGGCGCGCGCGCCGCGCGAGTGGTCACGGGCGGTGGTGACCGTGGCCCCCTTCTTCAGGGTGGTGGCGTAGGCGCCGGCGAGGCGGACGACCACCTCGGGGGTGATCTCGACGTTGAGGATGCCGGACACCCCGCGCGCGCCGAAGAGGTGCGCCTGGCCGCGCGACTCCCAGATCACCGAGGTGTTGACGAAGGCGCCGGCCTCGATGGTCTTGAACGGGTACACCCGCACGTTGCCCTGGACGATCGACTCCTCGCCGATCAGGCACTCGTCGCCGATGACCGCGCCGTCCTCGATGCGGGCGGCGCGCATGATGTCGGTGTTCTTGCCGATCACGCAGCCGCGCAGATTGCTCTGCTGCCCGAGGTAGACGTTGTCGTGGACGACGGCCTTGTGGAGGAAGGCCCCCGACTTCACGACGACGTTGGATCCGACGACGGTGTGCTCCCTGATCTCCGCACCCGGCTCGATCTTGGCGTAGTCACCGATGTAGAGCGGTCCCCGCAGGACGGCGTCGGGGTGGACGTCCGCGCCCTCGGCGACCCAGACGCCCGGGGAGATCTCGAAGCCGTCGAGTTCGACGTCGACCTTGCGTTCCAGGACGTCCGCCTGGGCCTTCACATAGCTCTCGTGGGTGCCCACGTCCTCCCAGTAGCCCTCGGCGACATAGCCGAAGATCGGCTTGCCCTCCTTCATCAGCTGGGGGAACACGTCACCGGACCAGTCCACGGGGACATCCGGTTCGACGTAGTCGAAGACCTCGGGCTCCATCACGTAGATTCCGGTGTTCACCGTGTCCGAGAACACCTGGCCCCAGGTGGGCTTCTCCAGGAAGCGCTCGACCTTTCCCTCCTCGTCGACGATGGTGATGCCGAATTCCAGGGGGTTGGGGACCCTCGTGAGGCAGACGGTGACGAGAGCGCCCTTCTCCTTGTGGAAGGCGATCAGGTCGCTGAGGTCGAAATCCGTGAGCGCGTCACCGGAGATGACGAGGAAGGCGTCGTCCTTCAGCGCCTCCTCTGCGTTCTTCACACTCCCCGCGGTACCGAGCGGCTTCTCCTCGTTGGCATAGGTGAGCTCCATTCCCAGTTCCTCGCCGTCACCGAAGTAGTTCTTGACGAGCGAGGCGAGGAACTGGACGGTCACCACGGTCTCGGTGAGTCCGTGCCGCTTGAGCAGCCGGAGCACGTGCTCCATGATCGGCCGGTTGGCAACCGGCAGGAGCGGCTTGGGCATGCTCGAGGTCATGGGGCGAAGCCGGGTTCCTTCGCCACCGGCCATCACGACGGCCTTCATGTCGGAAGCGTCCTCCTTGAAGAGATGACGGTTCAGCCGACGGCACCCGTCCGAAAGGACCCTGTGGTGGCGTCCGCGGCCGGCCACTCTGCACGGCTGCGCTTCTGGAGGGGTCAATCGGCCGCTGCGTCCGCCTTGACGAGGCGGCGGACCTGGACCACGTAGAGGATCCCTGCCCACCAATACAGTGTTGTACCCCATCCGGCGAACGCCCATCCGAAAATCGCCGCCAGTGACGCCAGCCAGCCGGACCCGTCACTCAGGAGCAGCAAGGGGAAGGCGTACATGAGGTTGAAGGTGGCCGCCTTGCCGAGGAAGTTGACCTGCGGGGGCGGATATCCGTGGCGCCGCAGGATCCCGACCATGACCAGCAGCATCAGCTCTCTTGCGAGGAGCGCGACGGTGAGCCAGAGAGGGAGAATCTCTCGCCAGGTGAGCCCCACCAGGGTGGACAGGATGTACAGCCGGTCGGCGGCGGGGTCGAGGATGCGGCCCAGACTGCTGATCTGGTTCCAGCGGCGGGCCAGTTTTCCGTCGAGGTAGTCGCTGACTCCGCTGAGCATCAGGACGAGCAGGGCCCAGCCGTCGCTCTTCGGACCGCCGAACTCGGGGAGAAGGATCAGCCACAGGAAGAGCGGCACTCCGAGGAGTCGCGCCATGCTGAGAATGTTGGGGATGGTGAGCACCCGGTCGGTCTGAACGCGGGTCTCCTGGACCTCCACCCGAGGGCCTCCTGTGGGGAACGTGCTGACGATGCCCCCCGACCTTACCCGGGCGGCTCCCGCTTCCCGGCGGCAGGGGTCGTGCGCTCCGGTGTGGAGGCGGGCCGCCGAATCCCGGCGAGACCGGCGGAAACCTCCCCCGGACAGGGGCACCGGAACCTCCTCGGAAAACGGTCCGGAAACACGAAAAAGCCCCGGAACACACACGGTGTTCCGGGGCTCTCCCCAACAATAGTTCGGCGGCGTCCTACTCTCCCACAGGGTCCCCCCTGCAGTACCATCGGC
>NZ_JBIDBN010000006.1:0-416154 GCF_043203115.1 Streptomyces sp. NPDC048001 | reverse complement strand
GTGGCGTGGCAGGGGCCGCCCCCCCCGTGCGTGCCTATCTGTTTTTTTACCCCCTGGGGGGGTTTATTTCCTTGTTTTGGGGGGGGGGGTGTTTGGGGGGGGGGGGGGGGGGGGGGCCCCGCCGCCGGGGGGGGGCCACCGCCCGGATGTCACGAGGCGGCGTGCAGCGCGGCCAGCGCCTGCGCCCAGCGGGCGTACTTCAGCTCGGCGAGGTCGGCGACGCTCTCCACGCCGAACGCCTCCTTGAGGAGTTCGCCGTCCCGCTCCGAGACGCCCTTCAGGGCGGCGACGGGCGCGGCCAGCACCTCGCCCAGCGGCTTGTCCGCCCACGCCTTGTCCAGAACCCCGCTCAGATCCGTCGATGTCACGGCAGCCTCCTGTGGACCGGTCCTATGCTCTACAAGCATGTAGAGCATAGGACCGGGCGCCCTCCCGGGCGGGCGTTTTCCGGTCTTCCGCCAACAAGGCCGGAAATCGCCCTCGCGGATGCCGGGCCGCCGCCCCTGTCCGTGTGCTTTGCCATTCCTTTACAGTGGATGCGGAGGCGCGCCCGCCGCGCCCTCCACGCCCCGCAGACACAAGGAGCAGCGGACCCCCGATGGGTGAACCTCCCAGTACCCGCCCGTGCCCCCGCGCGTGCGCCCCCCGGGCGCCGGAACGCGGAGCGGCACGGTGACCGGCCCCCTGCCCCGCAGGCTCCCGCCCCTCGCGGCGGGCCCTGCGCTCCCCCCGGCCGCCTCCGGCGGCCGCTCCCGCGCCACGGCCGCGCACCCGCCCCGCACCGGCGGCTCCCGGCCGCGGCGGAGGGCGCCCTGCCGGGGCGCCTGAGGCCCCCGGCCGCGGGTGCCCCGCGCCCCGCACACCCCCCTCGCCGGCACCCCGGCGGAGGAGCAGCCGCTCCTCCTCCCGGGTGGAACCCGGCCCGGAGCCCGGCGGCTTCGCGGCCCGGAGGGGAACCCGGCGGCACACCACCGCGTTGACCACGATCCAGGCACCACGAAGGAGAGCACCTTGTCCGCCAGACCGTCGGACCCCCCGGGACACAGTCCCCGACCACCCCGCCCTGAACACGGCACGCGGCGGGGCGGTGTCCGATGAGTGCCGTCCTCGGCCTGCTGGCGGTCCTGGTGCTCACCGCGGGCACCGGCTACTTCGTCGCCCAGGAGTTCGCCTACGTCGCCGCCGACCGCCTCGCCCTCACCCGCGAGGCGGAGGCGGGCGACAAACGGGCCGCCCGCGCCCTGCGCGTGCTGGAGCGGCTGTCCTTCATGCTCTCCGGCGCACAGCTCGGCATCACCGTCACCGGCCTGGTCGTCGGCTTCCTCGCCGAGCCCTCGGTCTCGGCGCTGCTCCGGCCCGCCCTCACGGGCCTCGGCCTCGGCGCCGGCGCCGTGTCCGCCGTCTCCGTGGTGCTCGCCTTCGTGCTGGCCACCGTCCTGCAGATGGTCCTCGGAGAACTCGCCCCCAAGAACCTGGCCCTGGCCGTGCCCGAGCGGCTCGCCAAGGCACTCGCCCCCTCCACCCTCGTCTACCTGAAGATCGTGGGGCCCGTGGTGCGCGTCTTCGACGGCGCCGCGAACCGGCTGCTGCGCGCCGTCGGCATCGAGCCGGTGGAGGAGCTGCACCACGGCGCCACCCTCGAAGAGCTGGGCCACCTGATCGGCGCCTCGCACGAGCAGGGGCACCTGCCCGCCGACACCGCCGAGCTCCTCGACCACGCGGTCGAGTTCTCCGAGCGGACGCTGGGCGAGGTCATGGTGCCCCGCGCGGACGCCGTCTTCGTCCACCAGGCGACCACGGCGGCAGCCGCGGTGGAGGTGATCGCCGAGCACGGGCACTCCAACTACCCGGTCTTCGGCGACCACCCCGACGACGTGGCCGGCGTCCTCGGAGTGCGCGAGCTGACGCGCGTCCCCGCCGACCGCCTCCACGCCACCACGGCGGGGGCGGCGGCCCGCCCCCCGCTGCTGCTGCCCGAGACACTGCCGCTGCCCGACGCGGTGGCCCGCATGCGGGAGCGCGACGACGACTTCGGCGTCGTCCTCGACGAGCACGGCGGTGTCGCGGGGGTCGTCACCTACGAGGACATCGCCGAGGAGCTCGTCGGCGACATCGCCGACGAGAGCGACCGGGTCGTCGAACTCGCGGTGGCCGACGGCGCGGGCTGGCTGGTCGACGCCGGACGCCGCCTGGACGAGGTCGAGGACGCCACCGGCCTGGCCCTGCCCGAGGAGGAGGACTACGACACCGTGGCGGGCCTGGTCATCGACCGGCTCGGCCGCTTCCCCGCCGTGGGCGACCGCCTCACGGTCGACGGCGTCGACATCCGGGTCCTGACCCTGGACCGCCATGTGCCCGAGCGGGTGCGCCTGGAGCGGTGCCCGGCGGCGGCTCACGACGCCCCCGGCTCCGGGCCCGGAGCCCTCCGGCCTGACGGGTCCGCACCCCCGGCGCCCGCGGCCGGCGCCACCGCCGCCCCGCACTCCGCCGAGGAGGCACGGTCATGAGCCTGCCCACAGCACTGCTGGTCACCGTCCTGCTGCTCGTCGGCAGCGGCTTCTTCGTGGCGGCCGAGTTCGGCCTCGTCGCCGCCAGGCGGCACCGTATGGAGAAGGCCGTGGAGGAGGGGCGGCGGGGCGCCAGGGCCGCCCTCGCCGGCATGCGCGAGCTGTCGCTGATGCTGGCGGGCGCGCAGCTCGGCATCACCGTCTGCACGCTGGGCCTGGGCTCGATCTCCAAGCCCGCGATCTCCCACCACCTCGACCCGCTGCTCCGGGGGCTCGGACTGCCCACCCAGCTGAGCTACGGCATCGCCTTCGCCGTGGCCATGGTGGTGGTCGTCTTCCTCCACATGGTGGTCGGGGAGATGGCCCCCAAGTCCTGGGCGATCGCCCACCCCGAGCGCTCGGCGATGCTGCTGACTCCCCCCTTCCGGGCGCTGGTCAGGGTCGTGCGCCCGGTGATCCGGGTGCTCAACCTGGCCAGCAACGCCCTGGTGAGGCTGTGCCGGGTGGAACCGCGCGAGGAGCTCGCCGCCGTCCACAACCGGGAGCAGCTGACCCACCTGGTCGCCGAGTCCGAGCGTCTGGGCCTGATCAACAAGACCGACTCCGAACTGATCACCCGCTCGCTCACGGAGCCGCAGACCCCCGTGGGCGCGCTGCAGACGCCCGCCGCGGACATCGCCATGGTCCCGGCCGGGGCCGGTGCCGAGGAGGTGCTGGCCGCGGCCACGGCCGCCGACCGCTCCCGGCTGCTGGTCCACGACGGCGACCGGATCCTCGGATCGGTGCACACCCGCGACGCCCTGGTCGCCCGGAGCGGCGGCCGCGCCGTCACCGCCCGGCGCCTGGCCCGGCCGGTGCCCGAGCTGAGCGCCGCGGACAGCGTCTCCCACGCGGTCGAGCAGCTGCGCCGCAGCCGCGCCTCCCTCGCCGTGATCCGTGACGAGCACGGCCGGCTGACGGGGCTGATCAGCCTCGACGACCTGATCGCACGGCTGATGGGCGTGCCCGCCTGAGGGCGTGGGGCGGTCGGGCCCGGGTGGCCCGGCCGCCCCGCCGTGTCCGGCGCGGCGGGCCCGCCCGGGGCCTGTGCGGGTCCGGGTCCGGGGCCTGCCCGGGGCCGGGGCGGGTGTGCGGCCGCCGGCCGCGCTCCCGGGGCGGAAGGCCGCCCCCGGAGGGCCGCCGCCGGACCGGTGCACCCGACCGGACCAGCGGCGATCGCACTTATGTCGGCCATCGGGGGGAATCCCCGCTCCACGGCCCACCCGGTGCGCCGGCGGCGACGAACGACCCACGGACCCGTCCCATCGGGGTGACGGGCCGTCCACCACCGGAGAGCTTTCATGCGCATCCGCATCGCCGCCGCCGTCGCGGCGGCAGCCGCCGTCGCCGCGTCCTTCACCGTCCCCGCCACGGCCTCGTCGGACCCCTCCGCCCCCACCCCCTTCGCTCCCCGCGGCGGGGCCGCACACGCCGGGCTCGTCAGCGTGGGGCTCACCGCGGACCAGCAGCTGGTCGGCTTCTCCGTCGCCGAGCCGGGCGACACCTGGTCCTTCGGCCGCGTCAAGGGCCTCACGGGCGACACCGAGCTGGTCGGCATCGACTTCCGCGTCCAGAACGGCAAGCTCTACGGAGTCGGCGACCGGGGCGGCGTCTACACCCTCGACGACCGGGCCCGGGCGGTGAAGGTCTCCCGGCTCACCGTCGCCCTCGACGGCACGCGCTTCGGGGTCGACTTCAACCCGGCCGCCAACCGGCTGCGGGTGATCAGCGACACCGGCCAGAACCTCCGCCACAACATCGACGACCCGGCGACCCCGCTCACCACCACGGTGGACGGCACGCTCACCGTCCCGGGCACCCCGCCCACCACCGCCCGCGGCGTCACGGGCGCGGGCTACACCAACAACGACCTCAACGCCGCCACCTCGACCACCCTGTTCGACATCGACACCCTGAACGACCGCGTCGTCCTGCAGTCCCCCGCCAACTCGGGAACGCTGGCCGCCACGGGCGCCCTGGGCGTCGACGCGGGCCCGTCCGCGGGCTTCGACGTCTACTACCGGTCCTCCGACGGCTCCAACCACGGCTTCGCCGCCCTCTCGACCGGCGGCCGGCAGCGGTTCTACCGGGTGAACATCCTCGACGGCGAGACCACCTTCGCCGGCACCTTCCCGGCCGGCCACCAGGTCGTCGACGTCGCCCTCCCGCTCGACCAGCGCTGACCCCGGCACCAGGGGGCGGCCGGTCCGGGGCATCCCCGGACCGGCCGCCCCCGTGTCACCGGCCGCCGACCGCGTACGCCGCGTAGAGCCGCCCGGCGTGCGAGGCGAGCACCGGCGCCGCGGGGGCCACCGGGTCCGGGAGCACCGGCGACAGCGGGGACCAGCGGTGCCCGTCGGGCGAGGAGCAGGCGAGGAGCAGACCGGTGCCCTGCTCCCGGTGGGCCAGCCACAGACCGCCGCCGTGTGCGGTGAGGGCGGGGGCGTGCCCGGTGAGCGGCCCGGACAGGTCCCAGACCGGGCCGAACCGCTCGGGCGACCAGGCCAGCGCGCTGAGGGTGCCGTCGTCGCGGCGGTGGGCCGCCCAGGTCGTGCCGCCCAGCCGGGCGAGGCTGAGTCCGCCCGGGCAGTCCCCGTCCGTCAGCCACCCCTGGTCGCGGTGGGACCAGGGGCGCGCGGCACGGTACGGGAGGCGCCACTCGGCCAGTACCGCGTCCCCGGGCCCCCGGCGCACGGCGGTGCGCACCCGTCTGCGGCCGTCCGCGGCCAGGGCGTCCAGGTCCGCGTACGCGTGCTGGTGGGGGAGGCGCACCGCCGCACCGGGGCGGCCGGCCGCGAGGGGGCAGGCGTGCACCGCGCCACCGCCCGCCTCGGCGTACAGGCACCACAGGACCGCGCCCACCGGTACCAGCGCCGGACGGAGGCCGCCCGAGGGCGGCCCGCCGCGGGGGCGCAGCCGGACCGGTGCCCCCCATGCCGTGCCGGGTGCGCCGAGCGTGCTCCACAGCAGGGTCCCGTCCGCCGGGTCCGCGACCGCGGCGTACAGGCGGCCGCCGTGGGAGCACAGCGCGGGCACGGCCGCCCGCGACCACGGCGGGGCGGGTGCCGGAACCCAGCCGCCCTCCCCGAGCGCCCGCAGTCCGATGCGGCGCCGACCGCCGCGTCCGGCGCCGGAGGGGGCGGCGCCGGACGCGGCGGGGGCGGTGGGGGGCTCGGACGGCATGGGCGGCCTTCGGGTCCGGCGCGGCGGGGCGGGCGACGGCGCGCCCCCGGGGGAACGGGGGCGGGGGCGCGCCGTGCCACGCGTGCGCCACGGGCGGTCCGCCCGTTCAGGACTTCGGCATCAGGACGGTGTCGACGATGTAGACCGTGGCGTTGGCGGTGGGCACGTTGCCGCAGACGACCTCGGAGGAGTCGTTGACGGTGTACGCCTCGCCCGAACCCACGGTGGTCAGGGTCGACTTCTGGAGCGTCTCGTAGGTGCCGTCCTCCAGCTGCTCCGGCGTCAGCTTCTCGCCGACCACGTGGTACGTGAGGATGTCGGTGAGCATCTGCTTGTCGGCCAGCACCTTGTCCAGGTCGGCCTGGGGGATCTTGGCGAAGGCGTCGTTGGTGGGCGCGAACACCGTGATGTTCTCGGCGGTGTTGAGGGTGTCCACCAGGCCCGCCTTCTTCACCGCGGTGACCAGGGTGGACAGGGCCGGGTTGTTGGAGGCCGCGGTGGCCACCGGGTCCTGGGCCATGCCGTCGAAGGACCCGGCGCCCTCCGCGGGCACCGAGGCGCAGGCGGGGCCGAACGGGCCGTCCACGGGAGCCGCGTCGTCCGCCGTGCCGGAGTCGTTCCCGGCGGGGGCGGAGCCGGCGCTCTCACCGGCCGCCGCATCGGTGGAAGTGTCCTCACCTCCGCACGCGGTCAGGGCCAGCGGGAGCACCGCGGCGGCGGTGACGGCGACGGCGGCACGGCGGAAGCGGAAGGCGTTCATGGAGCTCTCCAAGGTAGTGGGTCGGTCACTCAGGGTGACGATCGGGGGGCGGTCGGCGCCCCGGCCGGCGGACGGGGCGGGCTGCGCGGGGCGCCTCACACGGGTGGGGCCTCACACGGGTGGCGCCTCACACGGGTGGCGCCTCCGGTGGAACATGCCGCCGTCCGGGGTCGACCGGCCGGCGCTGCGCGTGTCCCGCTGCTCTGATCGTCACGCCCTCTATTCGGGGCCCGCGCCGGGGTGGATTGGTCCGTCCTCCGAAAGAGTGATGACGGCCCCTCGGGTGGGACGGCCCACAGCCGAACGACCCTGGTCCGGGGCCCTGGGTACTCCGTTCGAGGGATAGGTCGGCGCGGGACCCATCCACGGGCCGGGCCGCGGCGAATGCCGGACGAGCCCGGGCGTCCTGGAGGGAGCGCCCGGGCTCGGGCGGCACCGGACGGCGCCGGTCCGCCACCGGCGGCGGCCGCGGACTTCCGGCCCCGGCCGCCGCAGGCCCGTGGGGCGTCCGCTCGCCCGGACGCCCCGCGGGCACCCCGGCCGGACGGGCACCCCGGCCCGGGGGGGCGGGGCCCGGCCGGACCCCGCCCCGAAGGACCTCAGCCGGCGCCGCTCACGGCGCGCCCGGCTCCGGCTCCGCCCCGAAGGCCCCCCGGAGCGGGCGGAGGGCCAGCCGGACCAGCGCCAGGGCGCTGTCGTCACCGGCGATGCGGTTGGTGCCGAGTGCTCCGCAGGAGCGGCACCGGTGGACCAGCATCCACTCCCCGTCCGCCCGTGCGGACACCGCCACGGCGTCCATCCGCCCCCGGCAGCCCGCCGACCGGTCGCCGGGCAGGCGGCCGTCCACGTGCAGGCTGGTGAGGCAGTGCGGGCAGTGGTTGCGGTGCGCGGTGCCGGGGGCGCTCGTGGACACGTCCAGGCGGCAGCCCGCGCAGCGGAAGTCCCGTGCGCGGTGGCCGCCGCCGCCGTGCAGCACGTCCTTGCTCCGCTGCGGCCGCCGGTCCTTCCGGTCCCGTCCGCCCGTGCGGGTACGTCGCGGCATGTCCGATGCCCTCCCGTTCCGCCGGCTCACAGCCGTCCCAGCACTTCGAGCGGGAACGGCGGATCGGCCAGCGGCCGCACCGCGGTGCGCAGGAGCACGAGCCGGTTGTCGTCCGGGTGGACGGGGTGGGAGGCGAGCGCGTCGCAGCGCAGGCAGCGGTGGACGGTGATCCGCTCGCCGGAGTCCAGGACGGCGACGGCGATCGGGGCCGTCCGGCCCCGGCAGCGGCCGGTTCCCCCCGCACCGTCGTCCAGGTGAGGGGCGTTCAGGCAGGAGGGGCAGTGCGTGCGGCGGGCGCCCCGGGAATCGAGGGCACGCGCGGTCGCACCGCACCACGCGCAGTCGAAGGCGCCCCCCTGCGAGGGGTCCGGCGTGTGCGGGACCCCGGGGGAGCCGGGGATGTGCGGGCTGGTGTCGGAGGCGCTGCGGTGAGCGTCTGCGGTGGGGCTGTGACGGGTGGACACCCGGTGTGCTCCTTGCTGATGACGAGACGATGACAGCAAGAGCAGGCCGAGCGGGTCCTCGGGGAACGCACCGCGGCACGGCTGCGCCCGGGATCGGGCGGGCATGCCTGCGGGCGGCGGGGTACCGGACAGCCGGCCGGTCGTCGCCGCACGGGTGCGGCGGCACGGCAGCCGGGGACGGTACGGCCTAGAACGCGGTGCGGTGAGGCGCGCTCGGCACGGTGCGGGGCATGAACACAGCCTTCCAGGGCCGACGGGCCCGGTGCGACGACGGGGTGTGAGACCCACGGTAGCCAGGCCCCCCGCCCGGCTCCAGTGGTTTTTCCCGACCCCCGGGACGGCCCGCCCGACGGGCGACCGGTCGCGCCCCGGCCCCGTCCTCCCCGCCCGCCGGGATCACTCCCCGGCCGCCTCCTCCTCGCCCGCCGCCAGGGGCGTGACGACCGCCTCGACGGTGACCGGTCCGCTCCGCTCGAAGTCGAGGGTGAACGCGATCCGGTCGCCGGGACGCCAGTCCCCGGAGCCCGTCACGGCGACGGCCGGACCGAACCGGGACATGCCGAACTCCGCCCCGGCCGGGACGGTGAACGAGTCCGCGCGCTCCCGGTACCCCCCGCCCTCCGCGGTCATCCGGTGCTGCGTCAGCTCCGCGGGGGTGTTGCGCTCCGACCACGTCACCTCGCGGAGGCGGTCCGGGGAGCCACCGCTGTTGACGATGCGGAAGTAGGCGCTGGTGGTCCGCCCGGGCACCACCGGCTGCAGCACCCGCCCCTGGCCGACCTCGATCCTCGCCGGGGTGCCCGCCTTGCCCGAACCCGCCCAGACGATGAGCCCGCAGGCCGCCACCGCGGCGGCCAGCACCGTGACGGCCGCCGTGCGCAGGGCGTCCGCCAGGCGCCGCGCGTCCGGCCACCAGGGGCCGAACGCCGCCGGACGCCCGCTGCCGGACTCCGCCGCACCCGGATCCGCCACCGGATCCGCCACCGGATCCGCCGTCCCGTCCCGTTCCGCGCGGCTCATCGCGCACCCCCCGCGCCGGGGAGGCGGAGCCCGGGGTGCCGCGCCCCGGGCGGGCGCCCCCCGTCCGGCCGCCAGGTCCGCAGCCGGAGGCTGTTCGCCACCACCAGCACCGAGCTGGCGGACATCGCGACCGCCGCCACCATCGGATTGAGCAGACCCACCATGGCCAGCGGCATGGTGACCGCGTTGTAGCCGAAGGCCCAGACCAGGTTGGCGCGGATGGTGCCCAGGGTCCGTCGGGCCAGCAGCACCGCGTCGGCCAGCGCGTCGATGTCCCCCCGCACCAGGGTCACGTCCGCCGCGCCGATGGCGACGTCGGTCCCGGTGCCCATCGCGATGCCGAGGTCCGCCCCCGCGAGGGCCGCGGCGTCGTTGACCCCGTCGCCGACGACCGCGACACGGCGCCCCTCGGCCCGGAGCCGGGCCACCAGTTCGGCCTTGTCCTCGGGCGAGCAGCGGGCATGGACCTCGGAGATCCCGAGGTCGCGGGCGACCGCCTCCGCGACCGGCGCCCGGTCCCCGGTGGCCAGGACCGGCCGGACGCCGAGGCGCCGCAGCCGGTCGACGGCCCGGTAGCTGTCGGGGCGGACCAGGTCGGCCACCTCGACGAGCGCCTCCGGGACGCCGTCCACCCGGACGAGCACCGCCGAGCGCGAGGCCTCCTCGGCCCGCCCCAGCGCGATCGCCAGCGAGGCCGGCAGCTCCTCCACCCCCGTCGCGCCCGCCCGTCCGGACTCCTCCGCGAGACCGTCCCCGGCCGGACCCTCCGCGAGACCGCGGGCCAGGTCCGGCGCGACGACCTCCACCAGCCGCCCGTCGACGCGACCGCTGACACCCCGGCCCGTCCGCGCACGGAAGTCGTGCACCGGCGGGAGCCCGACGTCCCCGGCGGCCCTGCGGGCATACGCGGCGATCGCCCGCCCCAGCGGATGCTCCGAACCCGCCTCGACGGCGCCCGCCAGCCGCAGGGCCTCACGGGCACCGAGCCCCCCGGGCACGTCCGCGACCCTCCCGACGCTCATCCGCCCCGAGGTGAGGGTGCCCGTCTTGTCGAGGACCACGGTGTCGACGTGCCGGAGGCCCTCCAGCGCCTGCGGGCCGCTGACCAGCACACCGAGCCGGGCGCCGCGTCCCGTGGCCGCCATGAGCGCCGTGGGCGTGGCCAGGCCGAGGGCGCACGGGCAGGCGACCACCAGCACGGCCACGGCCGCGGTGACCGCGGACTGGGCGTCGGCGCCCGCGCCGAGCCAGAAGCCGAGCACCGTGACCGCGACGGCGAGGACCGCGGGGACGAAGTGCCCCGCGACCGCGTCGGCCAGCCGCTGGGCGCGCGCCTTGCCCGCCTGGGCGTCGGTGACCAGCTGTGTGATGCGCGCCAGCCGGGTGTCGGACCCGACCGCCGTGGCGCGCACGAGCAGCAGGCCCCCGACGTTGACCGCTCCGCCGGTCACCGGGCTGCCGGGGGAGACCTCGACGGGGTCCGACTCGCCGGTCACCAGGGAGAGGTCCACGGCCGAACTCCCCTCGGCGACCTCCCCGTCGGCGGCCACCCGCTCGCCGGGCCGCACGGTGAACAGGTCGCCGATCCGCAGCCGCTCCACCGGCAGCAGGACCTCCCCCTCCCCGCGGCGCACGGTGACGTCCTTCACCGCGAGCCGGGCGAGCGAGCGCAGCGCGGCCCCCGTCCCGCGCCGGGCGCGGGCCTCCAGGAACCTCCCCACCAGGACGAACAGCGGTACGCCGACGGCCGCTTCCAGGTACACGTGCGCCATGCCGTCGTCGGCGGCCGGGACCAGGGTGAACGGCATCCGCATGTCCGGATCGCCCGCACCGCCCAGGAACAGGGCGTAGGCGGACCAGCCGAAGGAGGCCGCCACCCCGAGGGAGACCAGGGTGTCCATGGTCGCCGCGGAGTGCCGCAGTCCGCGCAGCGCCCGCAGATGGAAGGGCCAGGCGCCCCAGAAGGCCACCGGAGCGGCCAGGGTGAAGCACAGCCACTGCCAGTTGCGGAACTGCAGGGCGGGCACCATGGACAGCACCAGCACCGGTGCCGACAGCAGGGCGGTGACCAGGAGCCGTCGGCGCTCCTCGGCGGAGGCCTCGCCGCCGTCCGGGGCTCCGTCCGCCGCGCCGCCGCCTCCCTCGTCCCGGCCGTCCTCACCGGCCCCGGCCCCGGGTGCCTTCCGGGCGGGCTCGGGGACGAGCGCCCGGGCGGTGTAGCCGGCGGACTCGACGGCCGCGACGAGTGCCTCGGGGCCGACGTCCTGCGGGTGGGTCACCCGGGCCCGCTCCGTCGCCAGGTTGACCACGGCCGTGACGCCGTCGAGCCGGGCGAGCCTGCGTTCCACCCGGCGGACGCAGGCGGCGCAGGTCATCCCCCCGACGCTGAGGTCGGTCACGGCCTCCGTGGACGCTGCGGCGGTCATCCGTGCCCTCCCGAGTGGCCGGTGCCCGCTCCGTCGTCCCCGTCGCCCGGGTCGCCGGTGGCGGCGGGCCCGACCAGTCCCGGGGCCACCGGCCCCATGACCGCGCCCGCACCGTACGCCCCGGCGAAGATCAGCACGAGGAGCAGGAGGAATCCGTAGACCGCCGGAGGCGGCAGGTACCGGAGGAGTGCCGTCCGGTCTCGGGGGGCGGGCGTCTGTTCCACGGAGCGGCCTCCACGGTCTCGGTGCGGTGCGCGGGACGACGGACGTGCGCGCGGGACGACGGATGTGGCGGACCAGGAGTCGCAGCCGGGCGCCCTCCGGTTTCCGCGTCATGACGTGGCGTACGTCACAGCACGCGCCGCGGTGCCTCCCCGGCCCGTGCCCCGGGGGCGGGGCGGGAGCCGGGACGCCCACCGCCCCTCACCCTCCCGGGTGACACCGGGATCACCCCGGCCCCCCGCCCCGACTCCTGGTGCGACAGGCGGACCACCGGACCCGGTTCACGGACCCGGACCCGCGGCACGACTGAACACCGCCCTCCCGCCATCCGTACCGAGAGGGCAGCCCGAGCGGAGAGCGCGGCGAGCAGGCGGCCGCCGACACGAGGAGCAGAGCATGGACGAACGGCACTACACGGTCACCGGCATGAGCTGCGGCCACTGCGTCGCGTCGATCACCGAGGAGCTGTCGGGCGTGGCGGGGGTGACGGCCGTGGAGGTCGAACTGGCGGGTGGAGCCGTGCTGGTGCGCGGCACGGAGCTGGACGACACCGCCCTGCGGAGGGCCATCACCGAGGCCGGCTACGGGGTTGCCGACCGGGCGGCCCTGCCGGCCGCGAGCTGACCGGGCCCGGCGGCGGCACGTCACCGGCGCGCGCCCGCGGCCGTCTCCCGACCGGCGGAGGCGGCCGCGCGGCCGTCCCGCCACCGGTCCCTCGGGGAACGCGCGGACCACCGACGCGCCCTGAGCGCCGGCCGCGCCCGGGCCCGAGGGCGTCGGCCGTCCCGTACCGGCCGCGCGGGAGCACGGACCCGACCGGGTGGGACGGGCCCGCCGCGGTCCACCACCCGGCGGGGGTGCGAGGGGCGACCACGGCTACCGCTCCCGCAGGCGCCACCACCACCAACGGCCTGCCGTCGACACGGGCACCCGGCCGGGATGCGGGAGGGTGCAGCGCTCGAACTCGGCGTCGATGCGCGCGACCAGTCGGCCGAGGTCGGCCCTGGCTCCCCCGGGGAGGTGGCGCATGACGTCGTCCAGGTCGTCCCGGGCGTCCTCGATCTCCAGTCCCGGCTGCCACACCTCCGAGGCGTCCAGGTACCGCCCCGACCGGCTGAAGGCCGCCGCGAACCGGTCCAGGGCCTCGGCGACGAGACCCGGTCCCAGGCGCTGCTCCTCGACCCGGCGGACGGCCGCCCCGGTCCGGGCGGAGACATGCGGGACACGGCGTACCGCGACGTAGCCGTGCGGTCTCCACCGCTCGTGGCGGAGGTCCCCGGGGCGCCTACGCGGCACGGCCCTTTCGGCAGGAGGTCACGGGCGGCAGTGTGGCACGGCGCGGTGGGCCGGCGGTACGCCTTCGGGGAGAAGCAGCGCCCGGCCCGACGGCGCCGGGGCGGACGCGCGACGCGCACCGGCCGGCGCCGCACCGGCCCCGGTGGCCGGTGCAGCGGCTTCGACGCCCGCCTCGACCGCGTTGCCCGTCCGTGATCCGCGGACTGTACGGTGGCCCACCGGCAGCGAGAGGCGGAGGGAGTCACCGCGGATGCTCGGGCGCGCGACGGTCCACCGCCTGGTGCTGCTCTGCCTGTGCGCGGTCGCCCTGGGGCACGGCTTCGCCGGGGCGGCCACGCATGTCGCCCACCATCCGCCGCTGTCTCCCGTACCGGCGGCCGGAGCGCCCTCCGCCTGGACCGAGGACGCGACGGAGCCCCACGGCCGGGCGCACGGCGACGGGCACGTCGGCCCCGCCTGCGACATCGTCACCGGCAGCGCACCGGGCTCCTCAGGTCCGGCCGCCGGTGTCCCCGTGTGCCCCCTGGGCACCGAGCCCCCCGTCCTCCTGCCGCTCGGCGGAGCCGCGCCGTCCCGGTCGCCTCCGGAGCCGTCCCCGATCGTCCTGTCCGTGTTGCGCATCTAGGAGAGTCCGCCGCCCGCCGCCGCTCGTGCCGAGGCGGGCGGACCCGGGTTCGCAATCTCCTCACACGGAAAGGACGTACATCACTCATGGGAGCACGTGGCAGAAAGGAAACACGGGGCGCGGCGGACCCGGGAGCGGGGCCCGTCATCGCCTCGTTCGCCTCGCTGGGCGCCGCCGCCGTCCATGTCGCGGCGGCCCCCGACCACTTCGCCGAGTGGTGGGCGGCGGGTGTGTTCTTCTACGCGGTCGGCGCCTTCCAGGCACTCTGGGCGGTCGCCGTGCTGCGCTTCCCCGGCCCCGCCCTCATGGCCGCCGGACTGGTCGCCAACGCGGGCGTCATGGCCGTCTGGGCGCTCAGCCGGACCGCGGGCATGCCCTTCGGCCCCGGCGCCGGCCTCCCCGAGGAGGTCACCGGGGCCGACGCGGCGACCGTCGCCTTCGAGGCGGTGGTCGGCCTCGTCGCGGCGTTCGGCCTGCGGGGAAGCGCCTCCCGCGGCTTCGCCTCCCCGTTCACGGCGGTGGCAGTGGCCGGTGCCGCCGGAGCGCTCGTCACGGGGCTGACGGTGCCCGCGGTGCAGAGCGCCCTGAGCCACAGCCACGGCCACGGCCCGGCGGACGGCAGCACCCCGCACGGTCACAGCGAGGAGGACGGGCACGGCGGCGGAAGCCCCGAGCAGCCGGATGGGCACCCGTCCGCGGCCCCGGGCGACGGCTCGGCGCAGGGCGGGGCCTCCGCGTCGGCGGCACCCGCTCCGCGGGACGCGGACGCACCGGCCGGAGAGGCGACGGGCGGCGGGCAGGGCCACGACGACGAGCCGCACGGGCACTGATTCCCGCCCGGGCCGGGAGGGAATCAGTGCCCTCCCGGCCCGGACCGGTCGGCCGGACGGCCGGGGCCCGTCGGACCGCGGTCGGCGGTGGGACGGGCCGGGCCCGTCAGTGGCCGTCGCCGCCCACTGCGATGCGCCTGGTGAAGGACCTGCCGCCGTCGGTCGACTCGTAGACGCCGTCCCCGGTGGCGGCGAGGACGCGCTCCGCGTCGACGGCCGTCAGCGCCTGGGGCCGGCCGCCGGGGACCGTTCCCGTCTTCTCCCAGGTGGCCCCGGCGTCGGTGCTGCGGTGCAGCCCGCCGGAGCCGTCGAGCCCGTACAGGGCGCCGGGCACCGCCCAGGACAGGAAGGCCATGACCGGCTGCCCCCCGGCGGCGAAGGTCCGGCCGCCGTCGGTACTCCTCGCGATGCCGTCCGCGGTGGTGGCGAGGACGGTGTCCGGTGCACCCGGGTGGACGGCGATGTCCAGGGCCTGCAGCCGGGCGCGGTCGTCCCAGGCGGCACCGTCCTCGCTGACACGCAGCCGGGCACCGGTGCTGTCGTAGCCGTAGAGCGTGCCGTCGACGTGTTCGAGGGCGTGGAAGTCGGCTTCGCCCCGCAGGGAGAGGGGCTTCCAGGTCCGTCCCGCGTCCCTGCTCTCGATCAGCCCGTGATGGGCGGGGCCGTCCGAGCCGGGGGCCGGGTGCCCGCTGGCCAGGAACCTCTTCGGCCCGGCGACCGTGAACCCCATGAAGTCGTCCTCGCTGTCACCGACCCGTTCCGGCGCACCTCCCTCGCCGGGGGTGAAGATGCCGTCGTGGGTGGCTGCGTAGAGCCGCTGGTCCGCCGGGTCGACGCCCAGTGCGTGGACGTGCCTGATCTGCGGGGTGCGCGCGCCGGCGGCCGCGCTCGGGTCGTCGCCGCCGGTGCGGCCGGTGTCGGTGCCGCCGGTCGCGGCGGAGCACGCGGACAGCGTGAGTGCGAGAAGGGCTGCGGTGGTGACGGCCCGTGTGCGGGTCGCTGCGTTCATGGTCGTCGTCCTGACGTGGTCGTGTTCGATGAGGGATCGATGAGGGATCACGGTGGCCGGGCGGGCCGCGGCGCGGGCGGCGCCCCTGGCCCGGGCCGGGGGCGGGGTCGCGCACCCGGAGGCCGGGGCGGTACGGCGCACCGGCGGGAACCTGCGACCACCGCCGAAGGCGGTGACACCCCTTCTAGATCCTCAGGACGACGCCCTTCATCACGGCCCCCGGCGGCTTGTGGGAGACCACGGCGGCACCACCCGCGGCGGCGTCGGCCGCGGGCACGGGCAGGGCCTCGCCGTGGGCGGGGAGGCATTCGCCCGGGGCGTGCGGGGCGGGGGCGGGCGAGGGCTGGACCGGCACGCAGTCCGGCGCGTCGTGCACCGGGCCGTGGCCGTCCCGCTCCTCCGCCGGAGCACCGTGGACGAGGTCGGCCGCAGCGCCGCTCACCGCGGCCCGGCTCTCCTGCACGGGGTGCCGGCCACCGTCGGGGACACCCATTCCGTGCGCGCACAGGAAGGCGAGCAGCACGGCCGCAAGCCACAGCGGACGCAGCGCGCCCGCCGCGGGGCGGGAGCGGTGCGTCCGGGAGTGCGGCCGGGCCATCAGCATGCCGCCGAGGTTAGCCGGGTTGGGCGTCACGGTGCCGTCGCGGGGGCGGGAGGAGACCCGGGTCACGCCGTCACGGCGCCCCGGGGGCGGGGGAATGGCCGCTGAGTTCCAGGAAGCGGCCGTGCCAGGTGTGGTACCACACCCGGCCGCTGACCGAGTTCACCGACAGCATGCCCTCGATCCGGTCACCGCGCAGGGTGTGCAGCGTGTAGTAGCCGGGGAACTCCACGGGGTCGGCGGCTCGCAGCGCGGGCCGGTGCTCACGGAGCCACCGGTCGGCGATCCGCACGGCCTGACCGGGTCCCAGCGTCGTCGCGCCCGGCTCGACACGCCGGGGCATCATGCCGTACTCGGTGTTCCAGCTCATCGCCGGGCCGAACTCCGGGTGGACGGTGCCGCTCCCCGGTTCGACGAGCACCTCCGTGGCCCCCTTCCCCTTCGCGTCGACGAGCTGGGCGTAGTAGCCGTCGGTGAACCTCATGACCTCCCCGACATGCAGGTCCCAGCGGTCGGCGAACCGCTCGGCCGCGCGTTCGGCGCCGGCGAGATCGTGCACCGGGCCGAGCCCGGAGACCGCGCCCGCCGGCGGTGGGGGCTCCGACCGCCGGGGGGCGCCGCCGACCGCCCACACCAACGACGCGACCAGTGCCGGCACCGCGGCGAACAGGACCGCCAGCGGCACCACCCGACCGCGCAGCACGCCGGTCATCGGGGTCTCGGCCGGTGCTCGGCGAGCTTCCTGCGGGCCGCGGAGTACGCGTCGCCGTCGATCTCGCCGGAGGCGAAGCGCCGGTCGAGGATGTCCTCGGGAGTCTCGCCCCGCGGCCCGTCGCGCTCCGGCCCGGTGGCGCGGGACGAGGAGTGCTGGGTGAGGCGGACCACCGCCCACACCACGAGGCCGATGAGCAGGATCCACAGCAGCGGCATGAAGGTCATCCAGGCCCAGGCCCCGTCCTCGTGCCAGTACATCGCTGGCCCACCTCCTCGAAAGGTCCCGTCTCCCAGTGTGTGCCCCGCCGCGGAGGACCGTGAGGGGCCGTTCGGCCCGTCGCGGGACCGAACGCCTCTCCGCTCCGGGCTCCCGGCACGGCCGGGACGGGGCGCTCGGCCCCGGACCTCTCCGGGGCCGACCGGGCGGCGCCCCGCCCCGTCCTGCCCCTGGCGGCCCACGGTGCGCCGGTACGTCCGGCAGGTTCGGCGTGGACGGCGTGCGGGAGGCACGGCGCGCATCCGCGGGCGGACAGGCCCCCATGGGGCATCCCAGCGTGCTCGCGGCCGCCCAGGAGACCTTCGACCGCCCGAACCGTTGCGCGCGCGTGAGCGGGCGGGCACCCACGCGCGCACGTGTCCAACCTCGCGGCATGGAGAGGAACTGGAAGGCGGAGTACCTCCGCCTCATGAACGGCCATCGCCCCGGGCTCCCGGACCCCGAGGCCGTGCGGCGGGGCGGGCCTCCGCGGGAGCAGCGGCTGACCGGGACGGAGGTACGGGAGGCCGAGGGGGAACTCGGGATCACGTTTCCGGTCGAGTACCGCGAGCATCTTCTGCGGCACGGCAACGGCAACGGCTGCGGCAGCGGTGGGTTCAGGCAGTTGTGGCGCGGTCCGCGGGGCTGGGGCTGGTACGACGACACCGACACCAACTACGGCTTGCTGGCCGAGCCGTTCCCGCACCCCGACACGTACCGCGCCCACGAGGACGACCTCGACGCCCGCGAGCCGTCCCGCGAGGACACGGACGCCTGGGAGGCGTGGGACTGCGAGGCCGGGGTGCTGGAGGAGCTCAAGACGGCCGGCGCGGTGTACATCAGGCCGGGAGGCTGCGGCTTCTCCACCCTCCTCGTCGTCACGGGCCCGCACCGCGGCGAGATGTGGTTCGACGGCCGGGCCACCTGCGACCGGATACTTCCGCTGACCTGGGCCGGCCGACCCGTGTCCTTCGCCACCTGGGTCGCCCGGGACACGGGCATGGCGCCGTGGTGAGCACACCGCGCACCACGGGCGGGCGTCGGCGGCGGCACGGCTCCGCCCCGACCCGCAACCGGTGCGGGGCTGCCGAGCGTCCGGCGCGGACGACCGGAGGCGGGGGCCGCTACGCGTCCGCGGCGGCGGCCAGGGCGCAGACCAGCAGGGTGCGCGCCTGGACGGAGACATGGTGGCCCCAGGCGGTGAGGCGGGCCAGCTGACGTAGGGTCAGCCAGTGGTACCCGGGCGGCGGGATGGCGGGCAGGGTGTCGTCCTCGACCAGGAGGTAGCGGTTGTCGGCCGCCAGGAAGCGCCCGCCCTCCTCGGCGAGGACCGTGTCGAAGCGGATCCGCTCGGCGGGCGCCGACAGCAGGCGGTCGGCGAAGGGCGCGGACTCACCGGGGAGGCACTGGACGGTGGGGGCGACCTCGGGGCCCGTGATCAGGCCCGGCTCCTCCTTCGCCTGCGCCAGCACATGCAGGACCCCGTCGAAGCGGGTCGCGCCGAAGGCGCTCACCCCGGCCCCCCGCGGGTTCACCAGGGGCTGGCACCAGGACCCCACCTCACGGCCGGCCGTCCTCACCCGGACGGCCACGACCCGGAAGGGCCCGCCGTCCCGGGAGATCTCCTCGGGGCCCCGCCGCCAGCCGGACTCCTCCACCTCCGCCAGGGGCACCGGGCGGGAGACGTGCGACTGGCCGGCACGGGCCCGCGTCAGCCAGCGGACGACCTCCTCCATGGTGTGGCGCGGCCGGGACGCGCCGCCGAGCGAGTGCCACACACCGCCGCCGTCCCGGTCCGTCGCCGGCGCGGACGCCGGAGCCAGCGGGGCGCAGGCGAGCACGCTGCGCGTGTCCATGTTGACCAGGCGGTCCTCGTGCAGCAGCCGGTACAGCTGGCCCAGGGTGAGCCAGTGGAAGTCCGGGTGCTCCGGCACCTCCTCCCCGGTCTCCACCAGCATGTGGCGGTTCCGCTTGTGCAGGAAGTACTCGCCGTGCTCGGACTGCAGGACGTCGGCCAGCACCCGGCCACGCGCCGGGGAGGTGAAGTACTCCAGGAACCGTACGGCGGAACCACCGTGCGAGCGGGTGAAGTTGCTGCGGGTCGCCTGCACGGTCGGCGACAACTGCACCGCGGGGACGTTGCCGGGCTCCGCCTTGGCCTGGAGCAGCAGGTGCAGGACCCCGTCGAACTCCTTGACGACGATGCCCAGGACGCCTATCTCGGGCTGCACCATCACCGGCCGTACGGCGCCGGGCCCCGGGTCCCCCCACGCGGTGCGGCGCAGTCCCTCCACGGTGAAGAACCGTCCGGTGCGGTGGCGCAGGTTCCCGGTACCGGGCTCCGCGTGCCACTGGTCCAGGTCGGCGAAGGGGACGCGCTCCACGGCGAAGCTGCGGTGCCCGTGGGCCCGGAGCCGCTCCCGGAAGGCCGCGAGCGGGAAGCGGGCGCTGTCGGCGGCGGCGGCGGACCGCATCAGCCGCGCGGTGGTCCCGGCGGCGGCACGCTCCCGCGCCCCGTTCACGAGGCCGCCCGCCCGGCGCCACGGGAGGCGTCGGCGGCCCCGGTCAGCGGCTCCCACCAGTCGCGGTTCTCCCGGTACCAGCGCAGCGTGTCGCGCAGCCCGCGCGCGAAGGGGATCCGCGGCCGCCAGCCCAGCTCGGTGTCCGCCTTGGCGCAGTCCAGCGCGTACCGCCGGTCATGGGCCTTGCGGTCGGGATGCCGCCGCACGCTCTCCCACCCGGCGCCGTACTCCCGCAGGATCCTGCCGGTCAGGTCCCGGTTGGTCAGCTCGCAGCCGCCGCCCAGGTGGTAGACCTCACCGGAGCGTCCCGAGGTCAGCGCCGCGAGGATGCCGCGGCAGTGGTCCTCCACGTGCAGCCAGTCCCGGACGTGCTGCCCGTCGCCGTAGAGCGGCACGGGCAGGCCGTCGAGCAGCCGGGTGGCGAAGAGCGGGATGATCTTCTCCGGGTACTGGCGCGGGCCGTAGGTGTTGGACCCCCGGGTGATCACCACGTCGAGTCCGTGAGTGACGTGGCAGGCCAGTGCCAGCAGATCGCCGGCCGCCTTCGCCGCCGCGTAGGGCGAGCGCGGGGCGAGGGGCTGCTCCTCGGTCCACGCTCCGTCGGCGACGGACCCGTACACCTCGTCCGTGGACACCTGCAGGAAGCGGCCCACGCCATGCCGGCGGGCGGCGTCCAGCAGCACCTGGGTGCCGACGGCGCTGGTCACGGCGAAGGGCACGGCGCCCTCGATCGAGCGGTCCACATGCGACTCGGCGGCGAGGTGCACGACCGCGTCGTGGCCGGGCATCAACCGGTCCACCAGCGCGGCGTCCTCCACCGCGCCCCGGACGAAGCGGAAGCCGGGCAGCCGCTCCACGGCGCGCAGGGCGTCCCCGCTGCTCCCGTGGCCCAGCTTGTCGAGCACCGTGACGCGGAACCCGCCCGGCTCCTCCGGGCCGGGGCGCCCCGGCCCCGCTCCCGCTCCCGGTCCGGGTCCGGGCAGCAGCAGACGGAGAAAGTGCGACCCGATGAAACCGGCGCCGCCCGTCACCAGCAGCCTCATCCGCGCTCCTCGCCCGCCGGGCGAACACCGCCCGGCCGTCCGCGAGGCTACGGGGCGCCCGGGCTCCGGACCTGCTCAAAACTGAGCAGGCCGGCCCGGCGGCGGCTGCGAGGATCCCGGCGGGAGGCGCCGCGGCCGACCCTGCCGCCGACGGCGCCGCGAGGGGAGGCTCGGAGCCGATGCGCGGCATCATCCTGGCCGGCGGGAGCGGAAGCCGGCTGTGGCCGCTCACCCGCGCGGTGTGCAAGCAACTACTGCCGATCCACGACAAGCCGATGGTGTACTACCCGCTCAGCACGCTGATGATGGCGGGCATCCAGGACTTCCTGATCATCACCTCGCCCGATGCGCTGGCGCAGTTCCGCCGGCTCCTCGGCGACGGGTCCGGACTGGGGATACGGGTCGAGTACGCCGTGCAGCCGTCGCCCGGGGGCATCGCCCAGGCCCTCGTCATCGGCGAGTCGTTCATCGGCGGCGAGCCGGTGGCCCTGGCGCTGGGGGACAACGTCTTCCACGGCACCGGTCTCGGGGAGCGGTTGCGGGCCCACACCTCGCCCGCCGGGGCCAGGATCTTCGCCCATCAGGTGGCCGATCCACGGGACTACGGAGTCGTGGAGTTCGATGCCGACGGCCGGGTGCTGTCGCTGGAGGAGAAGCCCGCGCGTCCGCGCTCCCGGTACGCGGTGCCGGGCCTGTACTTCTACGACGGCCAGGCCCCCGAGATCGCCCGGGGTGTGCGGCCCGGCTCGCGCGGGGAGGTGGAGATCACCGAGGTGAACCGCGAGTACCTGCGCCGGGGCCGGCTGGCGGTCACCGTGCTGGAACGGGGCGTGGTCTGGCAGGACGCCGGCACGGTGGGCGGCATCTCCGCCACCTCCGAGTACGTCCGTGTGGTGGAGGAACGCCAGGGGCTGAAGATCGGCTGCCCCGAGGAGGTCGCCTGGCGGCTCGGCCACATCGACGACGGGCAACTGCGGGCGCTGGCCGAACCGCTGGTGCCCAGCGGCTACGGGCGCTATCTGCTCCGGCTGCTGCAGGACGACGGCTGACTCCTCGGCCGGGGCGGGCGCGGCCCCGTCCACCACCCCGGCAGCGACCCGCCCGGCCGGACGTCACCCGGCACGGGGCGGGGGCCGAGCAGGCCCTGTCCGCCGGGACGGACCGGCACCCCCCGGTGGCCGGTGGTGAGTGGCCAGTTGTGAGCAGTACCGGGCACGGGTACGGCGGTAGACAGGGAGGCTCCCGATCGCGGAGGAGTCCCGATGCGTGTGCTGTTCACGACCACCCCCGCCCCCGGGCACCTGCACCCCCTGGTGCCGCTGGCCCACGCCGCCGTGGCGGCCGGGCACGAGGTGGCGTTCGCCACCGGCGCCTCGATGGTGCCCGCCGTCGAGGCGATGGGCTTCCGGGCGTTCCCGGCCGGCCTGGGCCGGGACGGGGACGGGGACGAGGAGTTCCGCAAGCTCAAGGAGGCGGCCCGGGGACTGCCGCCCGTCGGCGTGGAGATGGACCGGATCGCCGTCGCCGGTGTGCTGTACGGCGTACGCACCCGTCGGATGGCGCCCGATCTGGTCGCCCTCGCCGAGCGGTGGCGGCCCGACATCATGGTGAGGGACAGCTACGAGGCGGGGGCCGCGGTCGCCGCCGAGCGGCTCGGCATACCGCACGCGGCGCTGGACACCACCCCGCTCTACACGATGGAGCCGCTCCGCGAGCAGATCGCCGCCGAGCTGGCCCGGGCGCGGTCCGAGGCGGGCCTGGCGCCGGACGACGGGCTGGGGATGCTGCACCGTCACCTCACCCTGAGCTGCGCGCCGCCCGGATACCTCTGGCCCGGCACCGAGCGGCCGGCGACCGCCCGGGCGCTGCGGCCGATGCCCTTCGACCGGATGGCGGAGGAGCGGCTGCCCGGCTGGATCGAGGAGTCCGCCGACGACCGGCCGCTGGTCTACGTCACCTTCGGCACCATCACCAACCGCTGGGTGCCCGGGGCATTCCCGGACCTGTTCCGGGAGGTGCTGGCCGGCCTGGCCGAGGAGCCCGTCCGCGTGGTGGCCACGGTCGACCGGGATGCCGACCCCGCCGAACTCGGGCCGCAGCCCCCGCACATCAGGGTGGAGCGGTACGTCCCCCAGAGCCTGCTGCTGCCGCGCTGCGCGGTGGCACTCAGCCACGGCGGCTTCAACACCGTGGTCGGGGCCGTCGACGCCGGTCTGCCGCAGGTGATCATCCCCTTCCTGGGCGACCACCCGGACAACGCGCGGCGCTGTGCCGAACTCGGCATCGCCCGGGTGCTGGAGCGGGAGCGGGTCACCGCCGCGGCGGTCCGGGAGGCGGTCCGCGACGTGCTCGACGACCCGGGCTACCGGACCCGGATCCAGCCGCTGACCGAGGAGTTGCACGCCCTTCCCGGGCCCGCCGAGGCGGTGTCGCTGCTGGCGGAGCTCAGCGGCGCTGCCTGAGTTCCGCCGCCCCGAACAGCGTCTCCTCGATGCGCAGGCAGTCGCGGTACCCGGGCAGCGCGCCCGTGGCCCGCGCCTCCGCCAAGGACACGGCGGCCCGGTCCCGTTCGGACAGGACCGGGTCCAGGCCGTCCGGGAACTCCAGCCCGATGTCCGGGTCGAAGACGGAGACGGACTGCTCGTGTGCGGGGTCGTAGGCGCCGGAGAGCAGATAGGAGACCACGGTGTCGTCGCCGAGCGCGACGAAGGCGTGGCCGACCCCGACCGGCAGGTAGACGGCCTGGAAGGTGCGCTGGTCCAGCAGGACGGACTCCCAGCGGCCGAAGGTGGGCGAGCCGACCCGGAGGTCCACCACGAAGTCGACGGTCCTGCCGCGCGCGCAGTACACGTACTTGGCGGTGCCCGGCGGGGTGGTGGTGTAGTGCACTCCGCGGATCACCCCCCGCCGCGAACGGCTGTGGTTGGTCTGGGCGACGGGGAAGAGCCCGTGGCCCAGGGCCTTGGTGAAGGCGGCCTCCTGGTACGGGGAGACGAACAGGCCCCGGTCGTCGGGATACACCGTGGGGCGGAACACCCAGGCTCCGCCGACGGCGAGTTCACGGGACTCCATGGCACCTCCATGACGGGAACGATCGGATCCATGACGGGAACGCTCGAAACGGACAGGGAAGGGATGGGAAGGGAAGGGACGGGAAGGGCGGCGGGGGGCGGGGAGGGGGGCGGCGAGCGGGCGGGGAGCGGGCGGCCGGTGGTCACCGGTACTCGGCCGGCGGCCCACACGGCCCGACGGCCCACGCGGCGGGCGCGGTGGGCCCCCGCTACCCGGCCAGCAGCTCACGCAACGCGGTGATCACCCGCCCCTGGGCGGCGACGGGGAGGGAGGGGTACATCGGCAGCGAGAAGATCTCCTCGGCCATCGCCTCGGTGACCGGGAGCGTTCCCGGCTTCCGGCCCAGGTGCCGGAAACCGCTCATGGTGTGGACCGGCCAGCGGTAGCTCACAGTGAGTTCGATTCCGCGCGTGGCCAGCGCACCCAGGATCTCGGCGCGGCGGGGGTGCCGGACCACATAGAGGTAGTACACATGGTCGTTTCCGGGGGCGAGGCGGGGCGTCGTGAGCCCGGTGCCGGCCAGGCCCTCGGCGTAGCGGGCGGCGATGGCGCGACGGGCGGCGATGTAGTCGTCGAGGCGGCGCAGCTTGTGGCGCAGGATCTCGGCCTGGACCTCGTCCAGCCGGGAGTTGTGACCGGGGGTCTCCACCACGTAGTAGCGCTCGGCCATGCCGTAGTAGCGCAGTCTGCGCAGCCGTTCGGCCACCTCCGGGTCCGGGGTGAGGACGGCCCCGCCGTCACCGTAGGCGCCCAGCACCTTGGTGGGGTAGAAGGAGAACGCGGCGGCATGGCCCGCGGACCCGGCGATCCGGCCGTGGCGGCGGGCGCCGTGGGCCTGGGCGCAGTCCTCCAGCAGCCGCAGTCCGTGGGCGTCGGCCAGCGCCTCCAGCGGGGCCAGGTCGACGCACTGGCCGTAGAGGTGGACGGGCAGCAGGCAGGTGGTGCGCGGGGTGATGGCCGCCTCCACCGCGGCGGTGTCCATGAGGTAGGTGTCCGGGTCGATGTCCACGAAGACCGGGACGGCGCCGACCGCGTCGATGGCCACCACGGTGGGCGCGGCGGTGTTGGAGACGGTGATGACCTCGTCGCCCGGCTTGACGCCCAGGGCCTGGAGCGCGAGCTTGACGGCGTTGGTGCCGTTGTCGACGCTGACGCAGTGGGGCACGTCGTGGTAGGCGGCGAACTCCTCCTCGAAGGCGCGCATGCTGTCCCCGAAGACCAGTCGGCCGGAGCGGAAGACGGTGTCGACAGCCCCCATGAGGGCGTCGCGTTCCTGCTCGTACTCGGTGAGGTAGTCCCATACCCGGATGGTCTCGTCTGTCACGGCGTCAGGACCCTTTCTCTGCGGTGGCGTGCCCGGCGACGGTGCGCGCCAGGGCGTCGGGCAGGGGTATCCGCGGCGACCAGCCGGTGGCCGTCCGGAAGCGGGTGGCGTCGATCGTGACGCCGTGGAAGTCGGTGGCCGGGGCGCCGGCCGGGGGCTCCACCGGGACGACCGGGACCGGGGGTCCGCCGCGGTGGCCGGCGGCCAGCCGGGCGACGGTGCGGAAGACGTCGCCCAGGCGGTCGCCTCGCCCGGCGCCGAGCGGCCAGTGTGCTCCGGAGAGTGCGTCGGGATGGTCGATCGCGGTCGCGAAGGCCCGGGCGATGTCCTCGGCGTGGACGAGGTCCCTGGTCACGGTGCCGTCGTGCCACATGGTGAGCCGCTGCCCCGCCAGGGCCCGCCGCGCCATGAAGGAGACCACCCCCCGGTCGTCGGCGCCGGGAGCGGCGCTCTCCCCGAACACCGTGGGCAGACGCAGGGCCACGCCGCGCACGGCGCCTTCGCGGGTGGCGTCCAGCAGCAGCCGTTCGGCGGCCAGCTTCTGCCGGTCGTAGGCGGTTTCCGGGTGGTCGGGCTCACCGCCGTCGATCGGTTCGCAGGGCGGGACGCCGAGCTGCGAGGCGGCACCGGCGTAGACCACCACCGGCGCCGCACCGCCGGAGGGGCGGTCCCGCAGGGCGGCCAGGACCGAGGCCATGACGCCCTCGTTGACGGCACGGGCGGCGGGATCGTGCTCGGCGGCGCGCCAGCCGCCGGAGTGGACGACCAGGCTGATCACCACGTCGGCGCCCGCGACCGCCTCGGCGACGGCCCCGGGCGCGGTGAGGTCCAGCGACCGGCTCTCGACCCGGGCGGGACCGCTCGGGAGGCGGACGGGGCGGCGTGCCACGGCCCGCAGCCGCACGGGACGCGCCGACAGTTCCCGGAGGACCCAGGAGCCGACGAAGCCGGAGGCACCCAGCAGGGCGATCAGCGGGCGGGCCCGCTCGGGGCTGGCGGAGAGCATGCGGGCAGCGTAGAGACCCGCGGGCCGCCAGACTGACGACTTCTGAGCATTTCCGGCTCTGCGCCTCTGCTCCACCCGGACCAGGTCAGGCCGCCACACCCGCTTTATTGTTCACGGAAGTGACACAGTATTGACAAGTTGCACAGTGTCCGAAAGCATGCATTCGCGTCTCGAGTAGCGAACCGAGACAGGGGGGGCATGTCGCATGATCGCCAGTGTGCGCCGAGCCGGATCCGGCGCGATTCCCTGCACAGATGATTCTCCCGCGATACCCAGAATTCCGGCGAGCACTCCGGGAGAAGAGCGCGATTTTTCCACCCGGGTGGCGCACCGAATCGCCGCCTCGGATGGCAGCCTGCCCACGGTCTCAATCGCCCGGGGGCAGCATGTCTACAACTGCACCCAGCGCGACCGGAACCTCTACCTCGTGAAGACCGGGCAGGTCAAGACGGTTGCCATCACCGCATCAGGGAAGCGTTGCTTATTGGACCTCTCCATGCCGGGAGACCTCTTCGGAGAGATGTGCCTGGCCCGGTCCTACCGTGACGAGACCGCGGTGGCAATGTCCAATACCACCCTCACACGCATTTCCCAAGACCTGTTCTTCGCCACGCTGCAGGCCGAGAACCTCTTTGAAGCATTCACCTTACACCTTGCTGGGAAACTCTCGGAACAGCAACGCATCATCGCGGATCTGGTGACCATGGAAAGTGAGCTGAGACTTGTTTCCCGTCTTCTCCAGCTCAGTCGCCGCCTCGGGGAGGAGCACCATCAGGGCGTGGTCATATCCGCCCGCCTCACCCAGGAGGAACTGGCCGAGATGATCGGCACCACACGGTCACGCGTCGGCTTCTTTCTCAAACGTCTGCGGGCGGCCGGTCTCATCACGTGCAATCGCGGGTACATCACCATCCGATCCGTAAGCCGGCTTGCTTCCTTCGTCGAGGAGCGCATGGCGCTCGACGGTCCCTGAGCCGGGCCGGTCCCCGGTGGAGCCGGAGGGGGCACGGGCCCCCTCCGGCTCCTCGCGTCGGCCCGCTCAGGCGTGCGCGGAACTGCCGTCGGTCACCCGGGGACGCAGCCGCCCGCCGGTCACCTCCACCACCCGTCCGCCGAGCCGGTCCGGAACCGCCGGGTCGTGGGTCACCACCAGCAGCGCCAGTCCCAGCCCCCGGCTGAGTTCGTCCAGGAGCGCGAGCACGGTCAGGGACGTCGACCGGTCCAGGGCGCTGGTGATCTCGTCGCACAGCAGCACGTCCGGCCGGGCCGCGAGAGCCCGTGCGATGGCGACCCGCTGCCGCTCGCCGCCCGAGAGCTCGGACGGACGGGATGCCGCCCGGTCCGGGGAGAGCCCCACCCGGACCAGCAGGTCCCGCACCTCGGCCTCGGCCTGCTCCCGCCTCACCAGGCCGAACTGGTGCAGCGGCCGGCCCACGATGCGTCCCACGCTCTGCCGGGGGTTCAGCGAGTCGTAGGGGTTCTGGGGCACCAGTTGCATGCGGCGCAGCTGGGCCGGAGCACGCCCGGCGACGCGCGCGGCCAGTCGGTCGCCGGTGAGCCGCACCGTCCCCGAGTCGGGAGCGGCCAGTCCGGCGACCGCCCGCAGCAGGGTGGTCTTGCCGCTGCCGGACGGCCCCATCACACACAGCCGCCCCCCCGGGGCCAGCTCCAGCGAGACGTCGTCGAGCACCCGTCCGGTCCCCGGAAGCGAGACGCTCATCCCGGACACCCGCAGCACCGGACCGGCCGCCGAGGACTCCCCCGGCGCGGGACCGCCATCGGTGGCGGCATCGGTGGCGGCATCGGTGGCGGCATCGGTGGCGGCATCGGTGGCGGCATCGGGCCGCCCGGCCGGGGCCGGGGCGGTACCGGCCGCCGCCGGCTCGCCGGCGGTGACGGCGAGCACCTCCCCGGGCGGACCCGAACGCACCACCCGGCCCTCGCCCATCGTCACCACGGTGTCGGCCACGGCGGCCACCGACTCCAGGTCGTGGGAGATCAGCAGCACCGCCGTGCCCGTGCCCCGGCACAGACCGGTGACCTCCGCGAGCAGCCGCCGGGTGTTCTCCGCGTCCAGCGCGCTGGTGGGCTCGTCGAGCACCAGCAGCTCCGGCTCGCGGGCGAGCGCCGCGGCCACCGACAGGCGCTGCCGCTGCCCTCCGGACAGCCGGTGCGGGCGACGGGCCAGGAACGCCGCGTCGGTGGGCAGCCCCACCCGGGAGAGCGCGAGGCGTGCCCGCTCGGCCCGCTCCTGCCGGGGCACTCCGGCCGCGCGCAGCTGTTCGTCCAGCAGCGCGCGCAGCCGCAGGTTGGCGGGCAGCGAGGTGCGCGCGTCCTGCGCCACATAGGCGGCGGCCCGGGCGCGCAGCGCGCGCAGCCCGCGCGGCGTCAGCGCGGCGGGATCGGTGCCGAGCAGCGTGCCGCCGCCGGCCGTCCGCTCGATCCCGGGGCCCACATGGCCCAGCAGCGCGAGCGCCGTGCTGGTCTTGCCGCTGCCGGACGGCCCGACGAGCGCCACCACAGCACCCCGGGGGACCGTCAGGTCGACACCGCGCACCACGTCCTGGCCCGTGGCGACGGCGGTGAGGGACAGCCCGGACACCTCCGCCGCCGGCCCGCGGCCCCCGTCCGGACCGGGCGCCGCGGCCACCGGCAGGCGCCCGGCGCGCGGCGGGCCGGACCGGCGGCGCGGCCCCGCCGCAGCGCCCGGTCGCACCCCGTCGGCCACCCGGCCGGCGGCGAGCAGCAGGATCAGCAGCATGAGGCTGGGCGCCAGCACGGCGAGCGGCTGAAGTGCCAGTCCGCCGCGGTTCTCCAGGATCATCAGGCCCCAGTCGGGGTCCGGCGGCTGCACCCCCAGCCCCAGGAACCCGGCCGTCGCCACCGCGTACGCGGCACCGACGAAGCGGACACCGGCGTCGGCGGCCAGTGTCACCGTCAGGTTGGGCAGCACCTCGCGCACCAGCACCGAGCGGGTGCGCTCCCCCCGGGCGACGGCGACCTCCACGTAGTCGTGCGCCAGCACCTGCTGCGTCGCGGCGCGCACGATGCGGGTGACGTCCGGCAGCATCACCGCCACCACCGCGACGGCCACACCCACCAGGCCGGGGCCGGTCCCGGTGACCACCACGGCGATCAGGACCAGCGGCGGCAGCCCCATCATCACGTCGGCGAGGCGCATCACCACCGTGCCGGCCCGCCCGCCGCGGAAGGCCGCGAACATTCCGGCGGCCAGCCCCAGCGCATAGGCGGCGACGAGCACGGACAGCGAGACCAGTACCAGGGCCCGGCCTCCGGCCAGCACCCGGGCGAGCACATCGGCTCCGAGATAGTCGGTGCCCAGCGGGTGCTCCCAGCTGACCGGTGCGTACGGCATGCCCGCACCGGTACGCGGGTCCCCCGGGGCGATCCAGGGACCGACGACGGCCAGCACCACCAGGGCGGCGAAGACGATCGCGGCCACGGGGCGACGGCGGGCCCGCGGTGCCGCGGGCCCGGTCCCGTCGCCGCCCGGTGTCGTCAGCGTCATACCGGCACCCTCCGCAGGGGGTCGAGCGCGATGCCGAGAAGGTCACCCAGCAGATTGACCAGCACCGTCACGGCGGCCACGATCAGCGCGACGGCCTGCACCGTGGGCACGTCCCGCCCGGCGGAGCCCTGCACCAGGACGGAGGCGAGGCCCGGGAAGCCGAACAGCGTCTCCACCACCAGGGCGCCGCCGACCAGCAGCGCCACATAGCGCGCCAGCAGCGGGATGACCGGGGGCAGTGCGGCGGGCAGCACATAGCGCAGCACCACACGGTGCTCGGGCACACCGTTGAGCCGGGCGGTCGCCACGGCGTCGTCCGCGACCACCTCCACCACACGGGCCCGCACCAGGCGGGCGTTGTGCGCGATGGTCCCGGCCAGCAGGGTCACCACGGGGAGCACCAGGATCTCCGGATGGTCCAGCACCGAGGCCCCCGGCCCGAGGAAGGAGACCGCGGGCAGCACGTCCAGGTGCAGCGCGAAGATCAGGATGAGCACGCTGCCCACCACGAACTCCGGGATCGACACCATCGTCAGGATGCCCGCCGACAGGGCCCGGTCGGTGAGGCTGCCCTCCCGCAGCCCGCCCCAGACGCCCAGCCCGACCGCGAGCGGCACCAGGAGCACCAGCGTCACCAGGGCCAGCATCATCGAGTTCCCCGCCCGCGCGGCGACGATCTCGGAGACCGGCACCCCGGAGACGTACGAGGTGCCGAAGTCCCCTCGCACGGCCCCCCACAGCCACTTCGCGTAGCGTACGGGGGCGGGCCGGTCCAGGCCGAGCTCCCGGCGCTTCTCCTCGACCGCCGCGGGGCCGGCGTCCGGTCCCACCGCGGCGGAGGCCGCGTCTCCCGGGGCGAGTTCGGTCGCCGTGAAGACGATCAGCGAGACGGCACCGAGCACCAGCAGGCCCATCAGCAGGCGACGCGCCACCAGGGCGGCCAGCGACCGGGCGGACGCGTCCCCGGCCGCGGAAGGCCGGGCGGACGCGTCCCGGGCGGCAGGGGGCCGGGCGGACGCGTCCCGGGCGGCGGGGGGCCGAACAGACGGCTCGCTCATGCCAGATACGCGTCCCGGAAGCTCGGGAACGTCGGATAGCCGAGGGACTGGACACCGCGCACCTGCGGAGTCGCCGCCGCCAGGACGGGGGCCTTGGCCCACACGAGGTCGCCGCCCTTGTCGTACAGGTAGTGCTGCATGTCGCCGACCGCGGCGGCCCGCTGCTCCTCGGTGAGCGCCGAGCGGACGGCGTCCACCAGACCGTCGACGGGGTCGCCGCCGACTCCGGTGAAGGGCAGCAGCGCGTCCGAGCCGTAGAAGAAGAGCACGTCCAGCGGGAGTGGGCGGGGCTTGCGGTTGGCGGACTGGAAGTGCGCGCCGATGAACACCTTGGGATCGGCGAAGAAGTCGGCGGCGGGCACCTTGTCCACGGAGATGTCGATCCCGGTCCGCTTCACCTGCTCGGCGAGCACGACGGCGCCCTCGGTCAGGCCGTACTCGTAGTCGCTGGTGCGCAGGCTGAGGCTGAGCTTGTCCACGCCCGCCTTCCGCAGCAGGGCCTTGGCGCGGTCGGGGTCGTAGGCGCGCTGCGGCAGGTCCTGCGCGTAGTGCGGCAGATGCTTGCCGAACAGGTCGTTGCCCACCTCGCCGAAGCCGAGGGTGACACGCTCCACCATCTGCTCGCGGTCCACGGCGTACTTCAGCGCCTGCACGACCCGGGCGTCGGTGAACGGATCCTGGTTGCGCTTGAGCATGGCCCCGAAGTTCGGCCATTCCCACTTGGGCGGGGTGAGCAACTGCACCGCCTTGTTGGCGCGTTCGGTCTGCCCGGCCACCAGCGAGATGCTCGCCGCGTACTCGACCTGGCCGGCCTTGAGCGCGTTCAGCCGCGCCTCGCCGTCGGCGATGGAGACCAGCTCCAGTTCGTCGAGGTAGGGCCCCTTGTCGCTCCAGTAGTTCGGGTTCCGCTCCAGCACGGCACCCTGGCCGACGCGGTGCTCCTTGAGGATGAAGGGGCCGCTGCCCGGGGTTTTGGTGAAGTCGGTGGTGCCGTCCGGTATGACGAAGAAGCCCTGGGTGAGCACCAGGTCGAAGAAGCCGTGCGCCCGGCGCATGGGGATCGTGCAGGTGAGCTTGTCCACCTGGCGGCCGGCGGCCAGATCGGCGTCGACCAGCAACGGGCCCTGGTTCGCCTGGTCCTCGGCGTAGGTCCGCAGCGAGAACAGCACATCGGCGGCGGTCAGCGCACGGCCGTCGTGGAAGGTGACGCCGTCCCGCACCCGGATGGTCCACTCCTTGCCGTCCGCGCTGGGCTCGACGGACTCGGCCAGCTGCATCTGCACCCGGCCGTCCGGGCCCACCACGCACAGCTCGTCGTACACCACCCGCGCTCGCACGTAGTCGATGGGCGTGTTCGCGGCCATCAGCACGTTGTCGGTCTCGTTGCTGCCACCGATGAACGCGGCCCGCAGCCGCCCGCCGCGCTTGGGGCCGGGGGTCGCGCTGCCCGCACCGTCGGTCGAGGGGCCGGATTCACCGGCATCGCCGCAGGCCGTGAGCGCGCCGCCGAGGGCGACCCCGGCACCCAGCCCGGCTGTGATCCGCAGCAGGGACCGTCTCGACGGCCGGCCTTCGAACTCTCGCATGGTCATCTCCTGATCGCGCGGCGAGCGGTGCGACGACTGTAGGAAGACATCCGGCCAGGGCTCTGCACAGCTTTGAGCATCCTCAACTCCTTCCCGGGGCCGCTCACTTCTGGGCAGACGGCTCCGGGAGGCGCCCGCGAGTCTGGCCCCCTGCCTGTGGCCGACCGACGGAGGAGTGAGCCGATGAGCGAGGCGAGGACCGGAGAGCACGCGGCGGGCGCCGAGGGCGATCTCGACGAGATGCCGACCGACTTCGAGCGGGCCCTGTGCGTGGTGGCGCACCCCGACGACATGGAGTTCAGCGCCGCCGCCGCGGTGGCGGCCTGGACCAAGGACGGCAAGTCCGTGAGCTATCTGCTGCTGACCCGGGGCGAGGCGGGGATCGCCGGCATGCCGCCCGCGGAGGCGGCCCGGGTGCGGGAGGCGGAGCAGCGCCGCAGCGCGGAGATCGTCGGGGTGCGCGAGGTGGAGTTCCTCGATCACCCGGACGGGGTGCTGGAGTACGGGACGGCGCTGCGCCGGGACATCGCGGGGGCCATCCGGCGCCACCGGCCCGAGCTGGTGGTGGGGTTCAACTGCCGGGAGACCACGTACAGCGGGCGCTGGAACTCCCCGGACCACCGGGTCGCCGGGCGGGCTCTGCTGGACGCGGTCGGGGACGCCGGAAACGAGTGGATCTTCCCGGACGCCGGAGCGGCGTGGGGCGGCGTGCGCCATGTGGCGATGGCGGGCTCGCCGCAGCCCACCCATGCCGTGGACGTGTCGGGGACGGTGGACCTGGCCGTGGCATCGCTGGAGGCGCACGCCGCCTATCTGAAGCCGCTGTTCGGCGAGGGGCCGGTGGATGTGCGCACCCCGCTGTCGGGGCTCTTCGGCGGCATCGGGCAGCGCTTCGGGGGGCGCCCGGCGCTCTCCTTCGAACTGGTCCGTCCCTGAGCGCCGGACTGCGCAACTTTGGCCAGGCGGGACGGAGCGCGATCCGTACGCTGCGGGCATGGCAGCCATCCCATATGTGAAGTACGAGAATGTGGCCCGCGCTCTCGAGTGGCTCTCCGCAGCGTTCGGGTTCACGGAGGAACGGCGCTACGCCCACGACGACGGCGCGGTCTTCCACGCCGAGATGCTGACCCCGCAGGGCGACCCGGTGTACCTCGCCGGGCCGGGCGGGGACTACCGCTCGCCCGGCGCCACCGGCCATCGCAGCGCCATGGCCTCCATCGACGTCGAGGACGTGGAAGCGGTCTTCGCGCGCGCCGGGAAGGCGGGGGCCACGGTGGCCTTCCCGCCGACGGACACCCCGCAGGGCCTGCGGGTGTGCAAGGTCGAGGACCACGAGGGGCACGAGTGGTTCTTCAGCCAGCGGCTGAAGGAGGCCGGGGACGCCGCCTGAGGTCGCTCCGCTCCCGGCAGGGGCGGGCGGCCGGGACGAGGAACGTCCCGGCCGCCCGCCCCTGCCGTCGTGGCGGTGCGGTCGTCACCAGGTGACCGGAAGGGCCTCCAGGCTGTGGATGACGACGTTCTTCTTCCACGGCAGCCGGTCCTCCGGCGCCCCGAGCGCCAGCCCGGGGAAGCGGCGCAGCAGGGTCGCGATGCCCACCTGCAGCTCCAGCCGGGCCAGCTGCGCTCCGACGCAGTGGTGGATCCCGTGCCCGAAGGTCGTGTGGGACTGCGGTTTCCGGGTGATGTCGAAGCGGTCCGGGTCGTCCCACTGGGCCGGGTCCCTGTTGGCCGCGTTGGTGACGGCGATGACCCCCTCCCCCGCGCGGATCAGCTCCCCGCCCAGCTCCACGTCCTCGGTGGCCACCCGCATCAGACCGCCGGCCGCCCCGCCCGGGATGTAGCGCAGCAGCTCCTCGACGGCGTCCCCGATCCGCTCCGGCTCCCCGCGCAGCAGCCGCAGCTGCTCCGGGTGGCGCAGCAGCACCAGCACCGAGTTGGCCAGCCGGTTGGCGGTGGTCTCGTAGCCGGCGACGATCAGCCCGCCGGCGAAGGAGACCAGCTCGCGCTCGGTGAGCCGGTCGTCCTCGTCCCGGGCCGCGATCAGCACGCCGAGCAGGTCGTCGGTGGGTGCGGCGCGGCGCCCCTGGACCATGGCCGCCAGATAGCCGATCAGCGCCTCGCGGGCGGCGATCGCCTCGCCGAGCGCGTCGGCCGAGGTCCGGAACATGGTGTCCGACCACTCCCGGAAGCGGTCCTGATCCGACCGGGGGACCCCGAGCAGATCGCAGATGGTGATGATCGGCAGCGGCGCGGAGAGCCCGGACACCAGGTCGCCCTCACGCCCGCCGGCCTCCATCGCGTCCAGCAGCTCGTCGGTGGTCCGCTGGATGCCCTCCCGCATGCCGGCGATCCGCCGGGCGGTGAAGGCCGGGGCGACGAGCTTGCGCAGGCGCGTGTGGTCCGGCGGGTCCTTGCTGACGATGGAGTCCGGGTCCGCCTCCACACCGGGCATCAGCCGGGGCGCCCCCTCCCGGGTGGCCGCCTGGCGGCTGAACCGGGCGTCGTGGAAGACCGTGCGCACGTCCTCGAAGCGGGTGACGATCCAGGCGGTGTCCCCGCTGGGCAGGGTGACGCGGCTGACCGGGCGGTCGGCGCGGAGCAGGGCGTACTCCGGCGACGGATCGAGCGCGGAACGGATGGGGAAGGGGAAGGGCGGCGGGACGCCGGCCCCCGGGGCACCGCTCTCCGGCGGCGGTGTGGTGGGCGTCTGCGTCATCGGGACTCCTTCGCGGATGGGGACGGGTGGGCGGATCCCGGTGGCCCCGGGCCGCGCCTGTGGGCGCGGGAGCGGGCTACCAGGCGACCGGGAGCCGGTGCACGCCGTGGACGAACATGTCCGTGCGGAAGGGCACCTCGCCCAGGGGAACGGCCAGGCGCAGACCGGGCGCGCGGCGGAACAGCGCCGGCCAGAGCACCTGGAGCTGGAGCCGCGCCAGTCGCTGCCCCAGGCACTGGTGCAGCCCGTAGCCGAACGCCAGGTGGTCGCGCGGCGGGCGGTGCGGGTCCAGCCGGTCGGGCTCGGGGAAGACCGCGGGGTCGCGGTTGGCGGAGGAGACGACGACCACCACGCCCTCCCCGGCCCGGATGGTCCGCCCGCCGACCTCGCAGTCCTCGGTGGCGACACGGCGCAGTCCGTAGTCGATGACCGTCTGGTGCCGCAGCAGCTCCTCGACGACGAGGGGCGCCTCTCCCGGATCCCGGCGCAGCCCCTCGGCGAGGCCCGGGTCGAGGAGCAGCATCAGCGTGCCGATGCCGATCTGGTTGGCGATGGTCTCGAAGCCGGCGATCATCAGCAGGGTGACGATGCCGACGACCTCGTCCTCGGTGACCTCGCTCCGGTCCCGGCGCAGCACCAGTCGGCTGATCAGGTCGTCCCCGGGGCGGGCCGCCCGCTCGGCGGTCAGCCGCTGCAGATATCCGCGGAGTTCGTCGCGGACGACCTGGCGCCGGTCGGGCGCGGCGGACTGGTCGCCGATGACCTGGGTGCACCGCTGGAAGAAGTCCCGGTCGCCGTAGGGGACGCCCAGCAGCTCGCAGACGACCAGGGTGGGCAGCGGGAGGGCGAGGGCCTGGACCAGGTCGGCGGGGGCGGGCCCGCCCAGCATCTCGTCCAGCAGCCCCTCCACGATGCCTTCGAGGGCGGGGCGCAGCCGCTCGACCGGCCTGCGCTTGAACTCGTCCACGATGGCGCGGCGCAGCCGGGTGTGGTCCGGCGGGTCCATGCGGATGAAGGTGCCCGGCCCCGGAGGCCGTACGGTCATCCGGGCGGGGAAGCCCTCCCTGGAGAAGTCCGAGCTGAAGCGCGGGTCGGACAGCACCGCGCAGGCGTCCGCGTGACGGGTGATCAGCCAGACGTCGCTGCCGTCGAAGTCCAGACGGGAGGGCGCCACGGGGCACGCCTCGCGCAGCCGGGCGTACTGCGGCGCGGGGTGCAGCGGGTCGGTACGCGGTACGGGGTAGGAGTCCGGTGGCGAGAGGGATTCCACGGGCGCGTCCTCCGGTGTGCGACAACGACGGCTGCGGGCCGGTGGGGCCCGGCCGCAGCCATCGTCGTCGGCGCACACGCGGTGGGTCTGCTCAATTGTGTGCGGGCCCTTCCGGGCCCGCGCCGGATCACTCGAAGGAGTACTCCAGGCGGTAGGAGGCGTTTCCGGCCTCCTCGTGGGTGGCGGTGAAGCCGCCGGAGCCCGTCAGGCCGGCGAGTTCACCGGTGCCGGATCCCTTCACCACCTGCCAGGTGACGGTGGCGGTGTCACCGGTCAGCTCCCCGGTGTGCTGGAGGACGAAGCTTCCGCTGCGCCCCCCGACACGGCCGGTGACCTGCTCCATTCCGACGAAGGTGTTGGTGTCGTCGGCGCGGTAGAACATCACGTACTCCTGGACGGCCTCGCCCTCGATGTCGCCCTCGTAGCGGTAGGCGATGGCGGAACGGGTCAGCTTCACCCCGTCGGCCTTGGCGAAGTCCTCCTCGTCCCAGCTGGAGAGGACGCGTGTTCCGGTGGCGATGGTGCTCATGTTCCTGGCCCTTTCGCGGACGGGTCCTGACGGTGCCTCGACGGCCGGCGGCGGGGCCGGGTGCCAGGGCCCCCGGGGTACCGGGCCGGGACCCGGAGGCCACGCCGAAGCCGGACCCAGCATGCCGGTTCTAGGAGTCCTGGGTGAACCATTCGCGCATTCCCCCCTCGATTCCGGCCACCTGCCGCCAGATGACCCCGTCCCTGAGCACATAGGCGCCGAAGCCGATCTCCTGCTCGCCCCTGACGCTCATCTCCGCGCGCATGAAGATGGTGTCGTCGGTGTGGGTGTACTCCAGCAGCCGCTCGTAGCGGGCCTGGATGTGCATATAGCGACCGAAGGTCTCCTTGATCTCGGTGCTGCCGCGGAGTATCCCCTGGAAGCGGATCACCTCGGCCTCGGGGTGGTACGTCTCCATCAGCCCGTCGATGTCGGCGCGCTGCAGGCAGTCGATCTGCCTGACGAAGACCGGGTGGCAGTGCGACAGGTCCAGTTCTGACATGGTGTTCCTCTCCTGGCGGTGGGTGCGTCGTGCGGTGCGACGTGCGGTCGTGCGGTGCGGTCGTGCGGTGCGGCGCTAGGGACGGGCCGCGGTGAGTACCGGGCGGATCAGCGCCGTCAGTGCCGCGGGATCCTCCCGGAGGTAGAAGTGGCCGCCGGGCAGCACCCGCAGCCGGAACGGCCCCCGGGTGGTGTCCCGCCAGGCCGCCATCTCGTCCGGTGCCACCTGGGGGTCCCGGTCCCCGGCGAAGGCCGAGACCGGGCAGTCCAGCACCCCCCGGGCCCGGGGCACATAGGTCTCGTTCAGCTCGAAGTCCGCCCGCAGGCCGGGCAGGAAGGCGCGCAGCAGCCCGGGCTGGGCGATCACATCGGCGGGGGTGCCGCCCATCTCCGCGACCACCCGCAGGAACTCGCCCTCGGCGAGCCGGTGCACCGGGGCCTGCCGGGACGGCAGATGGGGAGCGCGGCGGGCGGAGACCAGCAGGTGCTCCGGCCGGGGGCCGCCGCACAGCGCCAGCTCCCGGGCCGTCTCGTAGGCGACGACCGCGCCGAGGCTGTGGCCGAAGAAGGCGAACGGGCGGTCCAGCAGCGGCAGCAGGCCCGCGCACAGCGGCCCGAGCAGCTCGTCCATCCGCCGGACGGGGGGTTCGCGGAGCCTGGCCTCGCGACCGGGCAGCAGCACCGGCCGGACGTCCACCCCGGTGCCGAAGGCGCCGCGCCACTCCCGGAAGGCGGACGACCCGCCCCCGGCGTGGGCGAAGCAGAACAGCCGGAAGGCGGCATCGGGCGCCGCCTGCGGTCCCGGCGTCCAGGGACTGCGCACGGTCCGTCCACCTCCGGGGCCCGGCGGGCCGGGGTCGAGGTCCGGTGCGTGCCCGGAGACGGGCCCGCTCACCGCGGATCCCGGCTGAACAGCAGGCTGCCGGCGATGCCCCCGAACCCGAAGGAGTTGGACACCGCGTAGGGAAGGTCGGCGGTCTCGGCGACGGCGCCGGACAGCCGCAGCCCGGTGCCGGCGAGCGGCCGGGTCAGTCCGGGGTTCGGGTGCACGAAGCCCTCGCGCATCTGCACCACCGTGGCGACCGCCTCCACCACCCCGGCGGCATGCAGGCAGTGGCCGGTGAGGGACTTGGTGGCGTTGACCCAGGGCGCGTCCGCACCCTCCCCGAACACCCGGCGCAGCGCCGCCGCCTCGGTGCTGTCCCCGAGCGGGGTCCCGGTGGCGTGCGCGCTGACATAGCGGACCTCCCCGGGCTCCCGTCCGGCGGTGCGCAGCGCCTCCGTCATGACCGCGGCCGCGATCCGCTCGTCCGGGCGGGCGAGCGCGGTGGCGCCCAGCCGCAGCCCGTATCCCTCGACGGCGGCCAGGGGCGGCACCGAGCGCCGGGCCGCGGACCGGGGGCTCTCCAGCACCAGGGCGGCGCAGCCTTCTCCGGGCAGGAATCCCCGGGCCCGCCGGTCGAAGGGCGGCCCCGGGGGCTCGGTCCCGGGTACCGCGCCGGTCGCCATGGCCCCGAGGTTGACCAGCGCCTGCCGCTCCAGGGCCGTGAGCGGACTGAGCGCGCCCACGACCAGGCAGACGTCCGCCTCTCCCATCGCCAGCATCCGTACGGCGGAGATCAGCCCCACCGTGCCGCTCGCGGAGGCGCCGCCGACCGTGCAGCCGGGGCCGGTGGTCCCCAGGACCTCGCTGAGCGTGCCCAGATGGTCGGTGTCCAGCAGACGCAGGGCCGCGCTGGCGGGGACGTGCCCGCGTCCGGCCGCCGCCCTGGGCCGGACCTGCTCGGCGTAGCCGCCGGTCAGGTTGTGCCCGGCGACGACCAGCGCCACCCGGTCCTCCGGCGCCGGGGTGCGGTGCAGACCGGCGCCGCACCAGGCCTCCAGCGCGGTCAGCACCGCCGCGCGGACCTCACGCGGCGCGCGGGCGGCGGCCCGGCGGGCGCGGCGGCCGAGCTCCGCGGGGAGCTCCGCCGGCAGCCGGTCCAGGTCCTCGGCCGAGTCCGGGAGCCGGGCCAGACCCGCCGGATCACCGGGCCCGGCGCCTTCGGTGAGGGCGATGCCGCACCGGCCCTCCCGCAGGGCGGCCGCGAACTGCGCCGGCCCGGTGGCCACCGCGGTGCGCACACCGGCGCCGGTGACCAGGGCGCGGCGGGCGGGCCGTCGGGTCACCGGTGCCTGCTCAGGGTGGCGACCAGCGCACCGATCGTCGGCAGGCCCTGGAACTCGGCCACCGGGACGGACAGGTCCAGCTCCTCCAGGACCAGGGTCACGACATCGGCCCGGTCCACGCTGTTGCAGCCGAGGTCCACCATCGACGCTTCGGGGGTGATCTCCTCGGCCGGGATCTCCGGCACCACCTCCAGGATGCTGCGGCGGACGGCTTCGAAGACCTCCGCCCCGGGGACGGGCGGACCGGGGGCGGTGGGCTCGCTCGCGGGCCCGCCCGCCGGCCCGGACGTGTGCCCGGTCGCGGGCCCGGTGGTGTGCTCGGTCGTGTGCCCGGTGGTGTGCTCGGTCGTGTGCTCGCTCATGGCGCGGTCCCTCAACTCCAGGCGTAGGTACGGTGGTAGTCGGTCACCCCGGTGTGCACCAGCAGGTCCCCGGCGCGCTCCCCGGAATCGAGGTAGTCCTCCCAGAGTTCCCAGGTCACCTCGCGGTTCCGTTCCGGCACCAGGCAGGAACGGGTCACCTTCAGCAGGCGGGTGTACTCGGCGAAGTCGATGGTCCGGCGGGCGGCCAGCCGCTCCCCGATCCGCATCCGGCGCACCGCCCGGGCCGACTCCCCGGTGACCACCCCGCTGAAGAACTCGGAGGCGCAGCCGGAGCCGTAGGAGAACAGGCCCACCCGTTCCGGACGGACGCAGGGCGCGGCGTCCAGCGAGGAGGCCAGCGCCAGATACACCGATCCGGAGCACAGGTTGCCGACCTGCCGCGGATAGGCCAGCGAGGGCGCCACCCGGCGGTCGAAGTCCGCCCCCGCGTCCTGGGGGCTCAGGGACGTCCAGTCCCGCGTCATCTTCCGGTGCGCGGAGCGGACCAGTCCGGCGAACGGGGTGTGCAGCGCCAGCCGGTCGAAGGTGGCGCCGAAGTCGGCGCCCTCCACCCGGTCCGCGTAGTCGGCGAAGCTGCGGTCAAGGCAGTCCAGATAGGCGAAGAGGGAGCGGTCCGCGTCCGCGACGTCCTGGTCCGGAGCCGGGCGGGCCGAATCCAGGGTCTCGTAGCTGTGCAGCCCGAACGCCCCGGGGTCGAGGGTGAGCACCTGCGGTTCGTCGCCGACGAGCAGGGCGACCGCGCCGTGGCCGGTGGCCGGTTCCGCGTACTGGGCGTAGGCGTCCACCACGGCCACGTCGGTGGCGATCACCAGGGCCTTGGCCCCGGGCGAGAGGCCGGAGGCGACATAGCCGGCGGCGAGCTGGAGTGCGCCGGTCGCCGCGTAGCACGCCTGCTTGGCCTCCATGACGCGGCAGGTCGCCGGCAGCCCCAGGTAGTGGTGCACATAGGAGGCGACGGACTTGCTGTAGTCCACGCCCGACTCGGTGGAGGTGACCAGCAGCTCCACACGGGCCCGCTCCGGTGGCGCGAGCGCGTCCAGCAGCGGTTTGGCGGCGTTGACGGCGTTGGTCACCGGGTCCTCGCAGGGCAGCCCCACCGAGCGGCGGTCGAGCATGAGGTTGCCCTGCCGGGCCGGGTCCAGGCCGCGTCCGGCGAACAGGTCGGCCACCTCGATGGCGGCCAGCCCCGCGTAGACGTTCAGCGCCTCGATGCCGACGGCGGGCGCGGCGGCCGTCATGCCGTCCGCCGCGACCGGTCCAGGCAGTCGGCGAGGAACCCGACCAGCGCGCCGATGTCGGGGATGTCGCTGAACCGCCCCATGGGGACGTCGAGACCGAGCCGTGCGGTGACCCCGGCGATGATCTCCACCCGGTCCACCGAGTCGGCTCCCAGGTCCTTCAGGTGCCGGGTGTGGACCACCTCCTGCGGCGGCAGCGCCGGCAGGATTCCGGCGATGACCTCGCGCAGCGCCCGGTCGGCCTCGGTCCTCGCGGCGTGCTCCGGCGGAGTCGCCGGGGGCATGCGTTCCGCTGCGGTCATCGTTCCTCCTGTGGGTTCGTGGGCACCAGCTGGGTGCAGACGGCGATCAGTTCCCGGGAGCCGGCGTCCCGCACCACCGCGTCCCAGACCTCCGCCGGGGGGCCGGAGACCGCGGCCCGCACCCGGACCGCGGTCTCCAGGCGGGTGCCGGGGTCGGCGTTGCCGAGGTAGCAGATCTGCTGGTCGGTCACCGCTCGGGCGAGGAAGTCCGGCTCCGCCCGGCCGAGGGCCCGCCAGCCGGCCAGGAGGGCGCGGTCGACGATGGTGAAGTAGGCCGCGAAGTAGACCAGTCCGACGCCGTTGAGGTCGCTGACGGGATCGATGGTGTGCGTGGCGGTCAGGTCCTCGGCCACCACCCGGCAGCTCCGCTCCGGGTCGTCCAGGAAGGTCAGCAGCGAGCGCGCCCGGCCGTAGGCGAGACGCGGCGAGTAGCGTTCGGGCAGCCGGGGCAGATGGCCGTGGCGGAATCCCGGCGGCGACGCCCTGTCCAGCCCGCGGTTGCTGCCGGCCCGCCCGCGCGAGACCCAGCGGTTGAAGGTCTCGGCGTGCAGGCAGCCGGGGGGCGGCGGCGCGTAGAAGTCGTCCGGCTCCAGGGCCGGTGGCAGCGCCGGCGCCCGGGACGCGTCGGAGATCCGGTGCACGGTGTGCACGGACTCGCTGCCGAAGCCGAACACCCGCGAGAGGATGTCCAGCCGGTCGCCGAAGCCCGGGCTGCGCAGGTGGTAGCCGAGGCTGCCGCGCACCCGGTAGTAGAAGAACGAGAGGTAGGCGGGGTCCCCGGACTCGTTGCGGGCGCGCAGCACGTCCAGCTCGCACACGTCCGCGACGGTCTCCCAGGTCCAGTCCCCGATGCGGCCCAGCAGCAGGGCCGAGGGCCCGCACATGCCCGGGGTGACCACGCGTCGGCGGCGTACCGTGGCGGCGTCCACCCGCTCCCGGTCCGGCCCGGGCGGCAGCGCGTCGCCGGCCGCCGGGACCGGAGCCGGTGCCGGGGTCATGACGCGGCGCCCTTCGCTCCGGCGGTGCGACGGGCGGCGGCCCGCGCGGTGTCCTGTGCGGCGGCCCGCGCGGTGTCCTGTGCGGCCGTGAACTCGGTCAGGATCCGGCCGAAGCGCTCGGCCCGGGTGAGGCTGGGGAAGTGCCCGGCGTCCGGGAACTCGTGGAAGCGGACGTCCGGCAGCAGGCCGTGGAGGAGATGGGCGGTCTTCAGCGGCACCACCGTGTCGTGCCGGCCGTGCACGATCAGCGTCGGGGTGCGCAGCCCCTCCAGGCGGGGCAGCAGATCGGGCGCGGCCTCGAACTCGTCGAGGTAGCGCAGCCCGGTCTTCGGGTCCAGGCTCTCGCAGCGCAGCAGCAGTTCCTCCAGCCGTTCGCGGTCCGCCGCGGTCTCCTCCGTGCCCGGCTGGTCCAGCAGCCGGTCGAAGTCCTCCCGGGCGACCAGGGACAGGCGGTTCATCTCCCCGCGCCGGTTCCCCACCTTGTAGGAACCGCCGACGAGCGTGAGCGAGGCGGTCTCCTGCGGGTTCCGCAGCGCGAAGGACATCGCCGGCAGTGCGCCGAAGGACGCGCCCGCCAGATGCACCGGGCCCTCCACCCCGAGCCCCGCCAGGGCGTGGCGCAGCTGGTCGGCGAGCCCCTCGACGGAGAGGTCGGATGCCGCGGTGGTGTCCCCCACCCCGGGGTGGTGCACGCAGATCACCCGGTGGCGGTCGGCGAGTCCGGCGAACTGCGGCGCGAAGAAGCCGGCCCCGACGTTGAAGAGATGGAGCAGCACCAGAGGCGTCCCGGACCCCGCGGTGAACGCCTCCACCTGCCCGCCCGGGGCCGGGAGGAGATGCCGCTCGACCGCGGGCTGGTGGGTGCGCAGCACGGCGTGGTTCTCGCTCCGGGGCCGGTGCCGCTCCTCCATCGCCGTCCGCACGTCGTCGGGCAGCCGGTCCGCCGGGTAGTAGCTGCCGTCCGGCGCCTGGACGGGGGCGTCCCCGGGTGCGGCGGAGGGCTCGACGGGCACCAGGTCGGGGACGGGCTGCGGGGCGGCCCCCAGCCGGGCGATGCGGCGGCCCGCCTCCCGTGCCGCGGCGGCCGGAAGCCCCACCGGGACCGCGAGCCGCAGCGGAACACCGCCTCCGGAGCCGCCGGCCAGGTGCGGGGCCGCCCGGACGCCGGTGGTGCGGTACAGCCAGGCGAGCCAGCTGGGCCCCGGGTGGCGCAGCGGCCCCGTGGTGGCCATGCGGGCGACGTCCAGCAACACCGCGTGGGCGCCGGGGTGCTCCGGCACGGGCAGTCCGGCGTCCCGCAGCTCCTGCCACAGGGCCCGTACGGCCTCCCGGCGTGCCGTCACCCGCTCGGCGGTCCCGGAGCGGTCGGCGATCGCCTCGGCGATCAGACGGCGCTGGGCCGCACCGGCCTCCGAGCCGCGGAGCCGGATGTCCTCGCGGATGGCGGCGAACAGCTCCGGGTCACTGGTGGCCACCAGTCCGCCGCAGTCGATCCCGAAGTCCTTGGAGAGGCTGAGGGTGACGGCGTGGGCCAGGCCCAGGAACTCCTCCGCGATGTCCCACAGCGGGCGTCCGCGCTGCCCCGGCTCGTGGTCGGCGACGGCCGCGGCGTTCTCCGGCAGCCGGGTGGCGTCCAGGACCAGCGGAACGCCGTGCGCGTCCGCCGTGTCCCGCACCCGGCGCAGTCCGGCCAGCGACAGCGGCGCCCCGCCCGCCGCGTTGGGGCTGGCCTCCACGCAGAGGAAGGACACCTCCCCGGCGTGCGCGGCCAGTTCGCGGCCGAGTGCCCCGGTGTCCAGGTCCGCGTGGAACGGCGAACCGGGGTCCGCGGGCGGCGCGGTGGGCACGGTCAGCGGGGTGTACCCGTGCTCCAGCAGGTTCAGCCCCCAGGTGGGGAAGAGGTCGTTGCGGGCCACCAGGCCGCGCGGGCCGGGCCAGGCGCGGCACAGCAGCGCCTCCGCCGAGCGCCCCTGGCCGGTGGCCACCGCGTGCGCGAACGGCGGGTAGGCCAGCTCTCCGGGGGCCGGGGCGACGCGGGTGGCGGCGCGGCGCCGGAGCGCGGCCACGGCCTCGGCCACCACGGGGGTGTCGAGCTCCGCCCAGGAGTCGGTGACCAGGTCGAACTCGGCCTCGTGGGAGGGGATGCGCAAGGGGTTGTACCCGGCGGCGGCGAGCCGTCGCTCCCGGGCGGCGACGGCGTGCTCGTCCTCTCGGGGCTCTGCGGGCTCTGCGGGCTCTGCGGGCGGGACCGTGCCGGCCGCCGGCGCCGGGTCGGTCCGCCGGGCCTCGTCCGGATCCGCCACATCGGGGTCGGCGATCATCAGGATGATCTCGGAGACGTCCGTGGGGTCCGCGTCGGCGGGCCGGCACAGGTACAGCGGCAGGTTCACGGGCCGGAACTTGTTCTTGAAGCGGAAGTTGCCCTCGCCCGTGAAGACGCCCCGCGAGCGCAGGTCGGCCAGGGCCTGCTCGGCCACCGGATCCGCGTTGGCCGAGGAGTCGAGCCGCACCCCGAAGCTGGCCCCGAAGCTGAACAGCGTCCATCCCTCGTCGGCCAGCAGCCGGATGATGTGGACGAGGGTGAACTCCAGCCCGCCCGGTGGCATCGACTCGGCGTAGAACTCCAGGTCGAGCAGATGGCCGGGCTCCGAGGGGATCCGGGTGATGATCACCGCGCTGTGCAGGGTGCCCTCGGCCCAGGTGAGGAAGAGACGGTGGCGCTCGCCCAGTTCGCCACGCCGCAGCTCGTCGCGCACCGTGGTGACATAGGGGTTGACGGCGTTCCCGGCGGCCTCCTTGCGGGCGCGCCACTGGTCGACCAGGGCCACGATCTCGGCGTCGGTGTCCGGGTCGGCGCCCGTCGTGTACTCCACGGTGCGGGTGCCCGGCCGGCGCCCGAACCTGCCCACCAGGTGACGCAGCCGCTGCATCCGGCCGCCCTCCAGGGAGAACTCCCGGATGTCCTCCAGCCGCTGCACCACACCGAAGGGTGTGGCCGTGCAGGGGACCCCCTGTGCGTCCTCCAGCCGCACCATGGAGAGCTGGTTGGGCTTCAGCCCGTGCGCGCGGGCGTGCTCGAACCACTCCCGGGTCAGTTCGGGCAGGTCGTCCGGGGAGCCCACATAGCTCCAGGCGAGCAGGGAGCCGTTCCGCTGGGAGAAGTGGAAGTAGGCCCTGCGGTGGGAGCCGAGGAAGAGGAAGGGCGCGATGTCGCGTCCGGGCAGCCCGCCTTCCTTGGCATGCCGCCGGTCGAGTTCCGCGACGAGCGCGGCGTCCTCTGCCCGCCCGGGCAGGTCCCGCTTGGCGACGACCAGCGGCCCGGGCCCGCCCGGGTCGCCCGGGAGTGCGGCATCGCCGGGGGAGGCGGGAGTGGGGGAGGCGGGGGCCGGTGACGTCCGGCGGCGTCCCGGAACCCGCCCGCCCAGATGCCGGGCGAGGTCCGCGACGGTGGGGTGGTCGAACAGCAGGGTCTTGCGCTGGGCCCCGAAGTCCCGTTCCAGTGCGCTGACGGCCCGGAGCATGTCGAAGGAGGTGAAGCCCTGCTCGGAGAAGGTGCGTCCGCCGTCCACGGGGTGGCCGAGGACCTCCGTCAGCAGCCGCAGCAGCTCCTCGGAGCCGGTGCCCGCACCGTCGCCGTCCACGGGTGCGGGTGACACGGGTGCGGGTGCCGGAGCGGCGGCCGGGGCGGCGGCCGGGGCCGGAGGCGGAGCGCCCAGGGCCTCGCGGACATGCGTGGTCAGCCGGGCCACCGTGTCCTGCTCGTAGAGCTCCACGGCCTTGAGGTCGATGCCGTAGGCCGTGTTGAGGGCCTGGGCCACGTCCATCCGGAAGACCGAGTCGAGGCCGAGGTCGGCGAAGGGCCGGTCGTGCGGTATCCCGTCCGCCGGGATGCCGAGCACGGCGGACAGCACCTCCAGGACCGTGCGGGTGATCCCGGCGTCGCCGGACGGGCCCGGGGCGGGCACCGGCGCGGGGACCGCTTCGGGCGCGCGCTCGGGCTCGGGCCGCCGGGCGGCGGCGGGAGGCGGCACGGCGTCGTCCGGCTCCGGTGCCGTCGGCAGCGGTGCCAGCCTGACCTTGCGGCCCCGGGGGCCGGAGCGGGACGGGGTCGGGGGGCGCATGTCTGTCTCGGCCTCCTGGCGGAACGGCGGCGTCGGCGTGGGTGCGGGGCGTGCGGGGTGTGCGGGCGAGGGGAGGACGGCCGGTGCGGGGCCGGCGTCCGTCGCGTCCGGCGGCTCCGGGAGCCAGTGGCGGGTCCGGGCCAGCGGGAAGACCGGCAGCGGGGTCCTGGGCGGCAGCGCCCCGTCCCACAGCCCGGGCCAGTCCACCGCCCCGCCCGCCACCCACTCCAGGGCCAGGCGCCGGGGGTCCCCGTACCCCTCGGCGGGGGGCGCGCCGGCCGAGGCACGGCCCCGGCACACGCCCTCCGGTGTGGGTCCGTCCGCCACGTCGGCGAGCGTCCGGGCCAGGCTCCCGAGGTCCTCCGCGACCACCGCCAGGCGCTCGGGCCACGGGTCACGGCCCGTCTGCAGCGTCCGCGCCACCGCGTCCAGGCCGGGCCGGTGCTCGGTGAGCCACCGGGCCAGGCGTCCGGCGTACGCGGTGAGCTGCCCGGCGGTGGGTGCCGAGAGCACGATGAGCCGGGGTGCATGCGGCGTCCGGGGGCGCGGTGCCGCCGGGGCGGACTCCAGCACCACATGGGCGTTGGTGCCGCCGAAGCCGAAGGAGCTGACCCCGGCCCGGCGCACCGGCTCCCCGTCCGGCCCGGGCACGGGGGCCCACGGCTCGGGCTCGGTGACGACCCGCAGCGGGGTGCCGTCGAAGCGGATGGCCGGGTTGAGCCGGTCCAGGTGCAGGGTGGGGGCGAGCCGCCCGTGCTCGAAGGAGAGCAGCACCTTGAGCACTCCGGCGATGCCCGCCGCCGCCTCCAGATGACCGATGTTGGTCTTCACCGAGCCCAGGGCCAGCCGGCCGCCGCCGTCGGGCACCTCGCGGCCCCGGGCGGCGTACAGGGCACGCAGGGCCTGGCGGATGCCCTCGGTCTCGACGGGATCGCCGAGGCCGGTGCCGGTGCCGTGCGTCTCCAGGTAGGTGAGGGTGTCGGGATCGGCCCCGGCGGCGAGATGGGCACGGACCAGCACATCGGCCTGGGCATCGGGCCGGGGCGCGGTGAGGGACCCCGCCCGGCCGCCGTGGCCCACGGCCGTGCCGCTGATCACGCCGTAGACGTGGTCCTTGTCGGCGAGCGCCCGGTCCAGTGGCTTGAGCAGGACGACGCCGCAGCCCTCGCCCCTGACATAGCCGTCCGCCGACGCGTCGAAGGTCTTGCACCGTCCGTCCGCGCTGAGCATCCCGGACTGCTGGAAGGCGCTGAACAGAGCCGGGCTGAGCAGCACGTTGACGCCGCCCGCCAGGGCCATCCCGCACTCGCCGGAGGCCAGGGCCCGGGCGGCGTGGTGCAGCGCCACCAGGGAGCTGGAGCAGGCGGTGTCCACGGACTCGCTGGGGCCGCGCAGGTCGAGGAGGTAGGAGACGCGGTTGGCGAGCACGGCGTGTGCCACTCCGGTGGCGGAGTGCGCGGCCACCGGTACGCCGCCGCGGGCGAGCAGGTCGGCGTAGTCGGAGGTCGAGACACCCGCGAACAGGCCGGTGTCGGTGCCGGCCAGCTCGGAGGGCCGGTACCCGGCGTCGGCGATCGCGTGCCAGGCCGTCTCCAGGAACAGCCGCTGCTGGGGGTCCATCAGCTCGGCCTCGCGGGGGGCGATGCCGAAGAACGCGGCATCGAAGCGGTCCACTCCGTCGATGAAGCCCGCCCGCCAGGGGGTGCCCCCGGGCCGGGCGAGCCCGGGACGGCTGCCGGGCGCCTCGGTCACCAGATGGCGCCCGGCGTCCAGGTGCCGCCAGAACTCCCGGACGTCGGCGGACCCCGGCAGCACTCCCGCGATGCCGATGACGGCGATCCGGTCCGGTGCGGTGCGTGCGCCGCCCGTGCCGCCGCCCGTGCCGCCGCCCGTGCCGCCGTGTGGAGCGTCGGCGGCGGCTGCAGGGGCGGGGGCGGGGGCGGCCTCGTCGGCCTCCGCGGGACCGGCGGCCGCGTCCTCCGCTTCCGGCCCGGCCGCACCCCGGCCCCCGGCGGCGGGGGCCGGCGCCCCGGCGTGGTGGTCCGCCAGATAGCGGGCGAAGGAGGCGAGGTCGGCGCACTCCAGCAGCACCGTCGGCAGCAGGTCGAGGCCATAGGTCTCGTTGACCTGGTTGATCAGCTCGGTGAGCGTGATGGAGTCGAAGCCGAGGTCCAGCAGGGGATGGTCGAGGTCCACGTCCCCGGGCTCCACCATCAGGAAGCCCGCGGCCATGGAGCGCAGTTCGCGTTCGGCCTCCGCCACCGGCCTCCGCTGCGGCGCGGGGGCCTCCTCGGCGGCCGTCGCCCGCGGCGACGGGCCGGGGGCCACGGGGAGGGAGGCGACGGGCGCGGGGGCAGCGGAGGGCGCGGGGGCGGGGGGCACGGGGGCGGGGGGCACGGGCGCCGCGGGGGCGGCCTCCTGCGGGGCAACCGCCGTGACGGCGAGGCAGGCGTCCTCGCCGGCCAGCGCGGCGTCGAAGGACCACAGCCCGTCGGCCGTGGCCAGCGGCACCATCCCCCACCGGCGTTCGAGCAGGGTGCGGGTGGCCTCGTCCACCGTCATGCCGCCGTCCTCCCACAGCGGCCAGCCCAGGGAGACGGTCCGGCCCGGCCGCAGGCCCGCCGCGCGGAGCCGCTCCCGGCGCTCGGCGAACTCGTCGAGGAAGGCGTTGGCGTAGCCGTAGTCGACCTGGCCCGGGTTTCCGCCGTGCGCGACGACGGACGAGAAGAGCGCGAAGAAGTCGAGCGGCTGCTCCCGCGTCGCCTCGTCCAGCGCGACCGTGCCCAGCACCTTGGGGGCGAGCACCGCGGACCAGTCCGCGGGAGACTTGTCCACCAGCCGGGCGTCCCGGGTGGTCCCGGCCGCGTGCACGACCCCGCGCAGCGGCCCGTCGGCGCCGGTGACGCGGTCGACCAGGGCGCGCAGGCTCTCCGGCCGGGTCACGTCGGCCCGCTCGTACCGGACGGTGCTGCCCGGTGCCGCCAGCGCGGCGAACCGCTCCCGGGCGGCCGGGCCGGGCTCCGAGCGCCCGGCCAGGATCACCGTGACCGGGGCCCGGGCCGCCAGATGGGCGGCGAAGTGGCGGGCCAGGGCGCCGGTTCCGCCGGTGATGAGATAGACGGCGCCCGCCCGCACCGGCGGGCCGCCGGAGGCGGGGGGCTCGACGGGGCGGAGCGCCCGCGCCTGTCGTCGGCCGCCCCGGCGGCGCAGCTGCGCCGCCTCGCCGGGGCGGCACCGTCCCAGCTCGGCCAGCAGCCAGCCGGCCAGGCGGTCCGGGTCCTGGAAGGCGTCCGCGCCCTCGACGGCCAGCCGTGCGGCGCCGAACCGGCCGTGCTCCAGCACCAGTCCGCGCAGGGCCGCCGCCATGGCGGCGTCATAGGGCCGGGAGCCGGGCGTCGGGGCCCGGTACCCGTAGACGGCCCGCAGGTCCCGGGGCCCGCTCGCGGTGGCGAGCAGGGCCGTTAGCACCTGGAGGAACGGCTCCGGGCCCTGGCCCAGCAGCCCGGGCAGGGCTGCGGTGGACAGCTCGTCCGGGCCGTCCGGCGGGCAGCAGACCACCGCGTCCGGCACCCGGCCGGCCCGGGCCAGCTCCCGCACCAGCCGACGGGCGTCCTCGGGGTCGCCGGTGCGCAGGACGTGGCGGTGTCCGGCACCGGACGCCGGTTCCGCGGTGCCGGGCGGCACCGGGAGCACGGGGACGACCCGGTGTCCGGCGGCCTCGCAGCGCGCGGTCAGCGCCGCCGCCAGTTCGGTGTCCGCGGTGAGGACCAGCACCGTCCCGGTGCCCTCGTCGTCCCCCGCCGGGTGCGTGTCCGTCTCCCCTGCCGTGTCGCCTTCGCCGGTGGACTCCCAGACCGGCCGCAGCAGCCGGCAGCGCTCCGGCCGGGGCCCTCCCGCGTCGGCCGCGGTGCGGGCCGCGGCGGCGGTGCCCGCTCCGGCGTCCTCGGCGGGGGCCCGGGTGCGGGCACGGGCCAGTGGCCCGTCGCCCGGCAGCCAGTAGCCGCCGTGCTCGAACGGGCAGGCCGGGAACGCGACGCGGCGCGGCAGGGGCGTCCGCCACAGCCGGGCCCAGTCGACGTCGGCCCCGCCGAGCCACGCGGTGACCGCCTCCTGCGGGTCCGTACCCTGCCACTCGGCCGTTCCCCCGCGCGTCGCCGTCCCGGTGCGCAGACCGGGCGGCGTCGGGCCGCCGTCGGCGTACGCCGCGAGCAGCGCGGCGAGTCCCGTCCGCGAGGCGACGGTCACCGCCAGCCGGTGGCCGTACTCCCGGCGGCCGTACTGGGCCGCCCAGGCGAGCTCCCGGAGCGTGGCCGCACCGGTGGCGTCGGCCGGATCCGGCTCCGTCGCGGTCAGGAAGGCGGCCACCCTCCCCGCGTACGCGCGCAGTCGCTCCCCGGTGCGCGCGGAGAGGACGAAGACCTGCTCGGCATCCCGTGGTGCCGCGTCCGGGTGCGGGGCGGGGCGGGGCTCCCGCGCCATGTACTCCTCGACCACCAGATGCACGTTGGCGCCGCCCGCGCCGAAGGAGCTGACGCCGGCCCGCAGCGGGTACTCCCGCTCCTCACCGTCCGCGCCGCGCACCCGCGGCCGGGTCCACTCGGCGAGCTGCGTCTGGGGCCGGAACGGGGAGTCGGCGAAGGGGATCTTCGGGTTGACCCGGTCCAGGTTCGCGGACGGCACCAGGCGGCGGTGGGCCAGCTGGAGCAGCACCTTGGTCAGGCCCGCGATCCCCGCGGCACCCTCCAGGTGGCCGATGTTGGACTTCACCGAGCCGACCGCGCAGTGACGCCCCTGCCAGGCCCGTCGCTCCGCCTCCCGGTCCGCTCCGAACGCACGGGTGAGCGCGGCGATCTCGATGGGATCACCGAGTTCGGTGCCCGTGCCGTGGGCCTCCACATAGCTCAGGGTGCGGGGCTCCACCCCGGCCCGGCGCAGCGTCTCGGCCACCAGGGCCGCCTGCGCGTTGGGGTTGGGCACGGTGTACCCGCTGGTCTTGCCGCCTGCGTTGGACAGCCCCGCCCTGATGACGCCCCAGATGCGGTCGCCGGAGGCGACGGCGTCGGCCAGGGGCTTCAGCAGGACGGCCCCGACGCCTTCGCCCGGCACGTATCCGTCGGCCGCCGCGTCGAAGGTGCGGCAGCCGTCGCCCCCGGCCAGCATGTTCATACCGGCCAGGGCGACCAGGTGGGCGGGGTGCAGGATCAGGTTGACGCCCCCGGCGACGGCCATGCGGCACTCGCCGCGCCGGATGCTCTCGCAGGCGAGCTGGACGGCGGTGAGCGAGGAGGAGCAGGCGGAGTCCACCGCCATGCTGGGCCCGGACAGGTCGAAGGTGTAGCTGACCCGGTTGGCGATCGACCAGTACGCGGAGTGGGCACCGGCCAGCTCCCCGCGCGGCCAGCCCTGCGCGGCGGCCAGCTTGCCGTAGGAGCCGTACATGACGCCGACGAAGACACCGGTCTCCGGTACGCGGCTGCGCGGCCCGGCGTACCCGTTCTCCTCCAGCAGGGTCCAGCAGCTCTCCAGGAACAGCCGTTCCTGCGGATCGATCGCCGCCGCCTCCCGCGGCAGGATGCCGAAGAGGTGCGGGTCGAAGCGGTCCACCCCGTCGAGGAATCCGGCCCACTTGCCGTACGTGCGCTGGGGGGTGCCGCGCCGCGGGTCGAAGTGCTCGCGCCAGTCCCACCGGTCGGGCGGGATCTCCCCGACGCAGTTGGCCCCCGCGGCGAGGTTCCGCCAGAAGGCGTCGAGGTCCGGGGAGCCGGGGTACCGGCCGGTGAGGCCGACCACGGCGATGTCGGTGGGGGACGGCTCCCCGGGCACCGACCGGGACACGGCGGCCACCGCCAGGGCGGCGTCCTGCGCACCGGCCCCCGCGGGCGCCGCGGCCTTCGCGGACGCCCCGGCCTCCGGTGCGGCCACCTCCGGTGCGGCGGCCTCCCGTGCGGCGGCCTCCGGTGCGGCGGGCGCGGACGCCGGGCGCGGTTCCGCCGCGCCCACGAGTCCGGCGGCCCGCAGCACGGGGTCCCGGCGGTCCGCGAGCAGGTGCCGGGCCAGCCGCTCGATGGTCAGGTGCTCGAAGAGCAGGGTGGCGGGGAGTTCACCGAGATCCTCGGACAGCCGGTCGAGGATCTCCGTCCCGGTGATGGAGTCGATGCCGACGTTCTCGAAGGGCTCCCGGTCGGGAAGGTCCTCGTCGGGGCACTTCAGGACGTCCCGGAAGGCGCCGCGCAGATAGCCCCGCACCCGGGGCAGGGCCTCGGTGTCGCCGAGCGGCGCGGTGCCTCCGGTCTCCGGTGCGGCCGGGGAGCCGCCCAGCGGCATCCCGTGCTCGGCCATCCGCGCCGGATCCGCCTTGATCACCAGGGCCTGTCCCGCACCGGACGACACCACCTCGGCCAGCGCGACGGCCCCCTCGGCGGGTTCGATCGACCCCACGCCGAGCCCGGCGAACGCGCGGGCGTAGCGCTCGCCGGCGACCGCGCCGACGCTGCCCCAGTAGCCCCAGTTGACCACCCGGACGGGGAACGGGCAGCGTGGCGCGGCGGCGTGCACCACGGCGTCCTGATAGGTCGCCGCCGCGGCGTAGTTGCCCTGTCCGGCCGCCGCGACGAACGACGCCGCGGAGGAGAAGAAGACGCAGAAGTCCGGGCGTTCCTCCGCCAGTGCGTCCAGGAGGACGGCGGCCCCCGCGGCCTTGGCGGCGAAGACCCCGGTGAACTCGGCCTCCGTCATCCGGGCCAGCGAACGGTCCCGGAGCACCCCGGCCGCGTGCACCACACCGTGCAGGGCGCCGAAGGCCCGGTGCGCCTCGGAGACGGCGGAGCGCACCGCCGAGGGGTCGGTGACATCGCCCGGCACATAGCGCACCCGGCCGCCGAGCGACTCCAGGCCGGCGATCGCGGACGTCACCTCGGGGTCGTCCGCGGGCCGACGGCCCAGCCAGACCAGGCGGGCGGCGTGTCCGGCCGCGAGGTGGCGGCTCACCGCCCGGCCCAGGCCTCCCGTGCCCCCGACGACGAGATAGCACCCCTGGTGCCGGAACGCGGGCCGCTGCTCCGCGGCGGATGCTCCGGTGGCGGGCAGTGGCAGTGGCAGGAACTCCCTGGTCCACGGGCGGCCGTCACGCCAGGCGAGCAGCGCGGTGCCCGGCCCGGCGGACAGCAGGCGGTCCGCGAGGTCCGCCGCGGTGACCGGCGGCTCCTCGGCACCGAGGTCGGTGAGGGCGCACCGCCAGGAGGGGTGCTCGGCGGCGGCTGCGCGGGCCAGTCCCACGAGCCCGGCGCCATGGGCCCGGACCGGCTCCCCCGCGGTGACCGGGACGACGCCGTGGACCGCGACCCGCAGGCTCAGCGGGCGCCGGCCCTGGCCCTCGTCCAGCATGCTCCGCAGCAGCCGGAACGCGGCGAGCGTCGGCGGATCCACCGGCTCCCGGGGACCGTCGGCCTCCCGGGCGGGACCGGCCAGCAGGTACAGGACATCGCAGGGGCCGCCCGGATCCGGGCGCACGGCGGCATCCAGCGGCAGCCGTACCACGGCGTCCCCCGCCCGCTCATGCCGCTCGGCCAGGGCCTCGGCGAGGCCGGCGGCGCCGGGGTCGTGAGCGAGCAGGACGCGGGCTCCACCGGCCGGGGGCGGCGGGGCGGCGGGCCCGGCCGCCAGGGGACGCCAGACCGGGCGGCGCAGCAGCAGCTCCCCGGCGGCGGACGACCCGGCCGGGACGGGCTCCACCGGCTCCACCTGCTCCACCTGCTCCACCTGCTCCAGCGGCTCCAGCGGCTCCACCTGCTCCAGCGGCTTCGCGGGAGGCGCGGGAGACCCGGGCTCCTCTCCGGTGATCCAGTGACGGACGCCACCGAAGGGGTAGGTCGGCAGGCCGGGCCGCCGGGGTGCCGGAGCGGGCTGCGCGGGGTAGACGGCGGACCAGTCCGGGTCCCGTCCCGCCAGGTACTCCTCGGCCGCCCGCCGTACCGCCGGGGAGGCCGCGCGCGGTGGCTCGGCGGCACCGTGGACCAGCCAGGCGCGGGCCTGCTCGCGCAGTTCGGAGGGGGTGCGCACGACGAAGAGGGCGCGCTGCGGGAAGTGCCAGCGGTGCAGTGCCAGGACGCGGCCGACCGCCTCGGCGTCCTGCTGGTCCGTCACCGCGTCGGCAAGCCGCCGCACCTGGTCCCGCAACTGGTCCCGGGTGCGCGCCGACACGGGGACGGGAAGCTCCCGCGTCGTCCCCCTCCCCGGCGCGCGGTCCGCTCCCGGTGCCTCCGGGGGCGCGGTCAGCACGGCGTGGGCGTTGGTCCCGCTGAACCCGAAGCTGCTGACCGCACCCGCGAGCGGCCCGCCGGGGCCGGTGGGCCAGGGCACCGGCTCGGTCACCACCTCGAAGGGCGCACGCTCGGCGTCGATCTCCGGATTGAGCCCGGAGAAGTGCAGCGTGGGCGGGACGCAGCCGTGCTTCAGCGCGCACACGACCTTGAGGAACCCGGCGATGCCGGCCGCCATCGTGGTGTGGCCGATGTTGGACTTCACCGAGCCGATGAGCAGCCGGGGGCCACCGGGAGCGGGCCGGAAGACGTTCCGCAGTGCGCGGGCCTCGATGGGGTCGCCCAGCGGAGTGCCGGTGCCGTGGGTTTCGAGATAGCCGAGCCCGGCCCCGCCGTCGCCCAGCCCGGCGCGGGCGTGCACCTCGCGCAGCAGGGCGGTCTGCGCCTCGGCGCTGGGGGCGGTGATGCCGTTGCTGCGGCCGTCGCCGTTGACGCCGGTCGCCTTGATGACGGCGTGCACGGGGTCCCCGTCGGCCAGCGCCCGGTCCAGCGGCTTGAGGACCACGGCGCCGACGCCCTCGCCCAGCACGATGCCGTCCGCGGTGGCGTCGAAGGGCGCGCAGCGGCCGGTCGGGGAGAGCATGCCGGCGGCGCTGGTCCACACGTGCATCCGGGGACCGGTCATCAGCGCGACGCCGCCGGCCACCGCCATGTCGCACTCGCCCGAGCGCAGGCTGCTCACGGCCAGGTGGATCGCGACCAGGGAGGAGGAGCAGGCCGTGTCCACGCAGAGCGTGGGCCCGCCGAGGTCGAGGTGGTAGGCGATCCGTGCGGCCAGGATCGAGGGGGAGTTGCCGAGGAAGGCGGAGCCGCCGAGGTCCTCGCCGGCCGCCCGCAGCCGCTCCAGGTAGTCGCCCGTCCCGGCCCCCACGAAGACGCCGCAGCGGGCGCGATGCGTGCCGGGGGTCGCGTATCCGGCGTCCTCCAGGGCGGTCCACGCCTCCTGGAGGAAGAGACGCTGCTGCGGGTCCATCCGCTCGGCCTCGCGGGGCGAGAGCCGGAAGAAGGCGGCGTCGAAGCGGTCGATGTCGGTGAGGAGCGCGGCCCACTTGCTGTAGCTGCGGCCGGGGGTGGACGGGTCCGGGTGGTAGTGGCTCCGGAGGTCCCAGCGCTCGGGGGGCACCTCGCGCACGCCGTCCCGGCCCGCGAGCAGGTTGGCCCAGAAGGCGTCCAGGTCGGGGGCGTCGGGGAAGCGCCCGGCCATGCCGATCACGGCGATGTCGGTCGCGCCGGGGCGTTCCGGGGCGGGTCGCGGCGCCGCGGGAGCGTCCTGGGCCGGGCCCGGCACGGGCACGGGCACCGGCACCGGCACCGGCACCGGGTCCAGCACCACCGGCTCCACGGCGGCCGGGGCGGCAGGAGCCGCCGGGGCCGCCGGGGCGGCAAGGGGCTGGGGCTCCGGGGCTTCCCCGGGGGCGACGGCTTCCACCGTGCCGGGTTCCACCGGGGCGGGGTCCGGGGCGGGGTCCGGGGCGGCCAGCGCGGCGGTGTGCAGGGCACCGCCCCGCGCGGCCTCCGCCACGACGAAGGCGGCGAGCCGGTCCACCGTCGGATGGTCGTAGACCACCGTGGACTCCAGCCCGAGCCCGAAGTGCTCGTTGAGATCGCGCACGACCTCCACCGCACCGAGCGAGTCCACGCCCAGCTCCTGGAAGGTGCGGGCGTGGTCGATCTCCTCCTCCTCCAGATACAGATGGCCGCACAGCGTCCCCGTCAGCACGGCCACGACGGTCTCCCGCCCGATCCCGGACGGGGCCGGGGAGGCCGTCTGCCCCGCAGCCGGCCCGGGAGACGGCGCGGCGGCACCCACGGCGGCGGGCTGCACCACCGGCTCCACCGGCTCAACGGGCTCAACGGGCTCAACGGGCTCAACGGGCTCAACGGGCTCCAGCCGTACGGTGACCGCCGCTCCCGCGTCCACCGGCTCCCTGCGCGCTCCCGGCGGCGGAACCGCGGCGGAAGCCCGTGCCCGGTCGGGCCCTTCTCCGGCCGCGTAGTGACGCACCCGGTCGGCGTGGCCGCGTACCCGCGCCACGGCGTCCGCGTCCAGCACCCGCCGGTGCAGCTCCGCCTCACGTTCGACCACGGTCGTCAGCTCCTCCAGAGTGCGCTGCGCCAGCTCCCGCTTGAGCGCCCGGACCGCCGTGCGGGGGCGGGCGGCGATCGACCTGGCCAGGGTGAGCGCGGCGGGCAGCACCTCGGACCGCGGCAGCACCGACACTCCGGCACCGCGCCGTTCCAGCTCCGCCCCGCTGAGCGGCCTGCCCGAGTAGCACATCTCGGCCGCCACCGAGGCGCCGAAGCGGCGCTCCAGCACCCGGGTCGCCCCCATGCCCGGGGTGAAGCCGTAGGCGAGGAAGCTGGCCGCGTACATGCCCTCACGGGCCATCAGCACCACGTCGGCGTGCAGCCCGAAGGCCAGCCCGCCGCCGGACGCATGGCCGGAGAGCGCTGCGACCACCGGGCGGTCGCAGCGCTGCAGCCCCTCGTAGAGGAAGGGCACGTCGGTGAAGCTGCCCTCCCCCCGGGCCAGCTTCTCCAGCGCCTCCGGGGTTCCCCCCATGCTGAACGCCGGCCCCTCGCCGGTGAGGGCGACGGCGCCGACGGAGTCGTCGTCCCCGATCCGGGCGAAGGCGTCCTCCAGGCCGCGCACCGTCTCCTCGGTGAACATGTTGCTGCCCCCGCGCATCACCACCAGGGCGACCCCGTCCTCCAGCACCCGCAGCTCCACCGCGGGCCCCTGCGGCTCGTGCTCCGGCGACGGGACCGGGACGGCGGCGGACGGCCGGGGCGACGGCACCGCGGCGGACGGCCGGGGCGACGGGGCGGCCCGCACGGGCTCGTCCGCCGCCGGGGCGCCGTCACGCCAGCGGCCCAGCCAGCAGCGTTCCTCGCGCAGCGGCGGCACCGGCAGCGCCACCCGGCGCCCCCGGGGCAGCCCGGCCAGGGCCCGCGCCCGTTCCCACGGCACGTCGGCGCCGTCCGCCCAGACACGGGCCAGTTCGGACAGCCGGGCCTCGCGCAGCGAGCGGGCCGCCTCCTCGGCGGACAGGGCGGGGTGCTCCTCGGCGGGACGCCGGGTGCCCCGCACCCGGCGGGCGGGCTGCTCGGGCTCCCCGCTCGCGAACCCCTCCAGCAGCGCCAGCAGTTCGCGCCGCTGGACCTCCGCCGTGCCGGCCGGCACCACCACGGCGAGCCGGTGGTCCAGAGGGGTGCGCCCGGCCTGGAGGGTGTAGGCGACGTCGGCGACACCGACGGACCGGCCGGCGCCGCGCGGGGCCGTCCGGGCGGCCAGCCGGGCCAGGGTGGCCTCCGGGGCCAGGGCCCGGGGCGGCAGCTCCCCGCCGCCGAGGGATTCGCTCAGCCGGCGTGCCAGTTCCCGGCCGGTGGCCGGGTCCAGCCCCAGCTCCGCCAGCGGAGCGGCGGGGTCGATCTCGGCGGGGTCGACGCCCAGCAGCTCGGCGGCGACCGCGACCGCGGCCTCCGCACCGGCCCGGTCGGCGGCGGTGCCGCCGGTGCCCCCCGGTTCGCTCCGGGCGAGGGACGCGGCGACGGCCTCCGCGTAGGACCGCAGCCCCTCCTCGTCCCGGGCGGAGAGCAGCACCAGCTGGGGCCCGCTCCCGCCGTCCTCCGGCTCCCCGACCGGGGCCTCGTGGCTCTCCACGACCAGATGGACGTTGGCCCCGCCCGCGCCGAACGCGCTGATGCCCGCGCGCAGGGGCGCCCCGGGCGCCGGGTGCCACGGGGTGGCGCGCTGCGGTATGCGGAAGGGTGAACCCTCCAGCTCCAGATGGGGGTTGAGTTCCTCCGAGTGCAGCGAGGGCACCAGGGTGCGGTGCCGCATCTGGAGCAGCACCTTGCTCAGCCCGGCGATCCCGGCCGCGCTCTCCAGGTGCCCGATGTTGGACTTCACCGATCCGACGGCGATGCCGCCCTCGCCGGCCCCGCTGTCCGCGAAGGCCTTGCGCAGTCCCCGGATCTCCACCGGATCGCCCAGCGCGGTCCCGGTGCCGTGGGCCTCGATGCAGCCGACGGTGGCCGGGTCGCAGCCCGCCCGGCGCAGGGCCGCGCGGATCAGCTCGGCCTGGGCGTCCGGGTTGGGCACCGTGAAGCCGCTGGTCCGTCCCGTGTGGTTGGCTGCGGAACCACGCAGCACGCCCAGCACGCGGTCACCGTCCTCCAGCGCGCCGGACAGCGGCTTGAGCAGCACCGCCCCCACCCCCTCCCCCGGCACATAGCCGGTGGCCCCCGCGCCGAAGCTCCGGCACCGGCCGTCGGTGGAGAGGAACTGCCCCTGGGCGAGCTGGAGGTACTTCTGCGGGTGCACGGTGACGTTGACCCCGCCCGCGAGCGCGAGGGTGCACTCGCCGCGGCGGATGCTCTCCATGGCGAGGTGCACCGCGGTGAGCGAGGAGGAGCAGGCGGTGTCCACCGCCATGCTGGGGCCGGTCAGTCCCAGGGTGTACGAGACGCGGTTGGCCACCGACGCGTGCATGGCGGCCGGGGCGACGCCCTGGTCCCGGAGCAGCTGGTAGTGGTTCCACATCACTCCGGCGTAGACGCCGACGCACTCGCCGTCGAGCGCATGCGGCGGGTACCCGGCGTCCTGGAGGGTCCGCCAGCAGGTCGTCAGGAAGAGCCGCTCCTGGGGGTCCATGCGCTCGGCGTCACGGCGGGAGATGCCGAAGAAGGACCGGTCGAAGAGGTCCACGCCGTCGAGGAACCCGCCCCAGCGGCCGTAGGTGCGGCCGGGCACGGGGTCGCCCGGCGTGAAGTAGGCGCCGTGGTCCCAGCGGTCGCCCGGGACCTCCACGATGCTGTCGCGCCCCCCGGACAGGTTGCGCCAGAACGCGTCGAGGTCGGGCGCCTGCGGGTACGCGCCCGCGATGCCGATGACCGCGACGGGCTCCTCGGCCCGGTCCGGGCGGCCCGCCGGGGCCTGGGCGGGCGCGATGGCGGTCGCGGCCTCGGCCGCCCGGGGAGCGGGCAGGACGTCACCGATCCGCGAGGGGTCGCCGTACACGGCGACGACGGTGCCGGGGGCTCCGGCCAGGGCGGTGTCCAGCAGGCCGAGCCCGGTGTCCGTCGGCATGGGCCAGGTGCCGCGGGTGCGGCGGGAGTGCGCGACGTCCTCCTCGCTGAGCCGCATGGCGCCGTCGGCCCACATGGGCCAGCCGACGGCCACCGTGCGGCCGGGACGGCCGGAGCGGACGCGCTCCTCGGCGAAGTGCTCCAGGAAGGCGTTGGCGAAGGCGTAGTCGCTCTGGCCCGCGACGGCCTGGGAGGCGGAGAGGGAGGAGTAGAGGACGAAGAGGTCCAGCGGGTCGTCCCGGGTGGCCTCGTCCAGGTGCAGCGTGCCCAGCACCTTGGGAGCGGCCACCCGGTCGAGGTCCGCGCGCGTCCTGCCGGGGAACAGCCCGTCCGAGACGGTGCCGGCGGTGTGGAAGACGCCGTTCACCGGGCCGAACTCCTTCCGCACCCGGGCCAGGGCGGTGCGCACCTCGTCCTCGCGGCCGAGGTCCGCGGTCAGCCAGCTCACCTCGGCGCCCCGGGCGCGCAGCCCTTCGGCCCAGGCCTGCTGCCCGGCGCTCACCGGGCGGCGTACCAGGAGGGCGATACGGGCCCGGAACCGGGTGGCCAGATGTTCCGCGAGCAGCCCGGCCAGCCGGCCGGCGCCGCCGGAGACCACATAGACGCCGCGCTCACGCAGCGGGCTCGCGGCGGGCGGGGCGGGCGCGGCGGGCTCCGCGCGGAAGACGCGTGCCTCGCGGCGGCCGGCGCGGTACCGCACCTGGGGAGCCGCGGGAGCACGCGTCTCCCGGGCCACGGCCTCGGCCACGGTGCCGGCCTCCCACCGGTCGACCCCCAGGACCCGGCAGTCCAGCCGCGGGGACTCGCCGGTGAGGCAGCGGGCCAGCGCGCCGACCGCCGGGCGGGCGGCGTCCGCCCCTTCGGGCGGCGCGGGGTGCGGGGCCAGGAGCAGCGTGGTGCGGGCGGGCCAGCGGCGGGTGAGGGCCTGGGCCAGGCGCAGCAGGGTGTGCGCGGGTCGTACCGGGTCGTCGCCCGGCTCCGGCAGCGGGAGCACCACACAGCCGGGCGGGCCGTCCAGCCCGTCCACGACGGCCGCCACGTCCCCGCCGTCCACCGGTGGGTCGCCCACCGGCAGGAACCGGCGCCCGGGCAGCGCCCGGCGCAGCGCGGGCAGCAGACCGTGCGGGGCGTCGGGCCCGGGGAGGACCAGCACCGGACCCTCCGGTGCCGGAGCAACGGCCCCGGTGGTGCCCGCCGTTGCGGCGGGGGCCCAGACGGGCCGGAACAGGCCGACCGCCCCCGGGTCGCCGGCCTCCCCCTCGGGCGGGGCGCCGGACCCCCTCCCGGGCGGGTCGGCCGGGGCCGTCGCCGGCGGCCCGTAGGTCTCCGCCAGATGCCCGGCGAGCACCTCGATGTTCTGGTACTCGAAGAGCAGCGTGGGGTACAGCGTGCCCTGGACGGCGTCCTCCAGGGCACGGCTGATGGAGAGCAGGTCCAGGGACTCCAGGCCCAGTTCGTAGAACCCGGTGTCGGTGCCGACCTTCCGCGGGTCGGTGTGCAGAGCGTCCGCGACCAGGCGGCGCAGCAGCGCCCGGTAGGCCTCGCGCGGGGAGCCGGCCGGGGTGTCCTCGCCGCCCGGGGCGTCGGCGGGGACGGCTGTCGAGCCGGCGGGGGCGGCGGCCGGGGCGGCGGGGACCCCGTTCAGGACCACCGGGCCGGGGACGGCGTCGGGTGCGTCGTCCAGCAGCGCGGTGATCAGGTCCGGGCGCCGGATGCGCTTGCAGGACAGCCCCGTGAACTCGGCCAGGATCCGGCCGGACGGATCGCACAGGGTGTAGTCGCTGGTGATGAGGTCACCGGTCGCGGCCAGCCGCTCGGGGTGCGGGACGTGCACGAGCGTGGTCGGGCCGATCGGGCCCCAGGCCCGGAAGCGGTCGAGGTAGACCGGGATGAACGGCTCCCGCGAGGCCGCCTCCGTCTGTCCGTAGGCGGCGATCGTCGAGGCGTCGAGGAGCGCCGGATGCAGCCGGAAGGCGTCCGGGGCGGGGGCCGCGGCATCGAGGGTGAGCTCGGCGAGCAGATAGCCGTCACCGATGTGCAGCGGCCCGTGGCAGGTCATGGCGGGGCCGTGCCGGATGTCCTCGGCACGGGCCCGCGCGTAGAGCTCGTCCATCGGGTAGCTGCGCCGGGCCGCGTCCCGCAGCGCCCGGGGGTCGACGGACCCGGGGCCGGAAGCGGTGGGGGGCTCGTCGCCGAAACCGAGTTCGGCGCGCATGTTCTGCCGCCAGGAGGCCCCCGGCCGCCCGGCCGGGCGGCTCTCGGCGGTGACGGCGCGGCGGCCGTCGGGGCCGGGCGCGGCCAGGGTGACGCGGATCTCCCGGCCCCGCCCGGAGGCGGTCGCGACCGCCTCCGGGAAGAGGACGCGGTGCAGCGACGCCCGCCGGTCGTCCAGGCCGCGGGCGCGCAGGATCCGCCAGAGGATGTCCAGGAAGGTCACTCCGGGCATCACCGAGACCTGGTGGACCCGGTGGTTGCGCATGATGAAGTCGTCGTCCGAGAGTTCGAGACGGGCGACGATCGGCGCTTCCCCGGTCGTGGGCTGCCGCTGGGTCATGCGTTCTCCTTTCCGGCGGGCAGAGCCGGGGACGGGCGGTCGGGTCCGGGATCCGCGAAGGCGAGCTGCAGCAGCGAGGTCACCGGGGGACGTTCGCCCGGCCGGGGCGGGCGGTCGAGCCAGCACCTGCGGCGGTGGAACCGGGGTGCCGGAAGCGGGGCGCGCAGCGGCCGGTAGCGGGCGCGGGACGCGGCCGGCAGCCCGCCCAGCACGGCATGGGCGTTGGTTCCGCCGAGGCCGAAGGCGCTGACGCCGGCGAGCCGCCGTACGCCCTCCGGCCACGGGGTGGACTGCCGCTGGACGCGCAGCGGGGAGTTCTCGAAGTCGAAGCGCGGGTTGGGCCTTTCGCATCCCACCGTGGGCGGGATCAGTCCGCGTTCGACGGCGAGGGCCGCCTTGATCAGTCCGGCGATCCCCGCCGCGCTGAAGAGATGGCCGATGTTGGACTTCACGCTGCCGACCGGCAGCGGGCCCGCGTCCGGCGCGCGCCCGGCGAAGACGTCCTGGAGCGCGCGCAGCTCGATCGGGTCCCCGATCAGCGTGGCCGTGCCGTGCGCCTCGATCATGCCGATCTGCTCCGGTCGCGCACCGGCCGCCGCGAGCGCCGCCTTCACCAGCGCCGCCTGGGAGGCGGGGCTGGGGGTGGTCAGCCCCATGGTGCGGCCGTCGTTGTTGGCGGCCACCGCGTCGATGACCGCGGTGATCCGGTCCCCGTCGCGGAGCGCCGCGTCCAGGGGCTTGAGCAGCAGGACGCCGCAGCCCTCGCCGGGGACGAACCCGTCGGCGCGTTCGTCGAAGGTCCGGCACCGGCCGGAGGGGGAGAGCGCGCGGGCCGCGCTGAACTCCAGGTAGGGCTCCTCGTCGAGCAGCACCTCGACACCGCCGGCGAGCGCCAGCTCGGACTCCCCGGCGAGCAGGCTGCGGCAGGCCGACTGCACCGCGAGCAGCGCGGAGGAGCAGGCGCTGTCCACCACGAGGGCGGGGCCGCGCAGGTCGAAGTGGTGGGCGGACATCGCGGCGATGAAGTTCTGGTCGCCGCCGAGCCCGGCCACGCTGCCGGGCGGCCCGGCGCGGTGCCGGTAGCCGGACATGCGCGCCCCGGCGAAGATGCCGACCGCCCGCCCGGCGACGTCCTCGTCGCGGTATCCGGCGCTCCGCAGCGCGGCCGCGGAGCCTTCCAGGAAGAGCCGGACGGCGGGGTCGGTGGTGCGGGCCGCCTCGTCGGTCATGCCGAAGAAGCCGGGGTCGAACTCCTCCAGCCCGTCGAGGAAGCCGCCCCACCTGCTCACGCTGCCACCGCCTGCGGCGGTCCCGCCGGGGCGGTAGTGGGCGGCGGTGTCCCAGCGGTCCGGCGGGATCTCGCGGATGGCGTGCCGGCCCGCCGTGAGCAGCTCCCAGAAGCCGTCCAGGTCCGGTGCGCCGGGGAAGCGGCAGGCCATGCCGATGACGGCGATCTGCGCGGAGTGCCCGGCGAAGGCCGCTTCCGGCGCGAGCGCCGGGCCGTCCGGTGCGGTGCCCGGGCGCGGCGGGGCGGGAGGGACCGGCGTCTCCTCCGGGGCGCGTGCCTCCGCCGGTTCCGGGGCACGGGCCTCCACCGGTTCCGGGGCACGGGCCTCCACCGGTTCCGGCGGCGCGCTTCGGGCGGGCGCCAGATGGCGGGCGAGGGCGCGGGGCGTGGGGTGGTCCAGGACGGCCGCGGGCTGGAGCGGCCGTCCGGTGTGGGCCTCGACGCGGGTGACCAGCTCGGCCAGCATCACGGACTCCACCCCCAGTTCCGTGAAGGAGCGCTCGGGGTCCAGCTCCCCGGCCGGGATGCCGGCCACGTCCTCGAGGAGCCCGGCGAGCCAGCCGGGCACCTCCGGGCCCTCCGCGAAGGGCACCGCGAAGGGCACCGCGCCGGGCACCGCGCCGGGCACCGGGCCGGGAGCGACGGCCGCGGGCGTCGCGTCGGCGGACGGCACGCCCGCGCCCCCGTCGCGGTCGATGCCGCCCGTGGCGCCGGTGTCGGCGCCACGGTCGGCGCCGCTGCCGCCGCCGGGCGGGGCGACCAGCACCACCGGTGCCCCACCGGGCTCCAGCAGGCGCTCCAGCACGGCCAGGGCGTCGTCGCTCGTGAGGGTGCCGAGCCCCGCGCGGGCGGCGGCCCCGGCGGCCTCGGCGGGAGCGGGACCGTCCCTCCACACCGGCCACTGCACCGCGCGGAACCCGGCGTCGCCCAGCCTCCGCCGGTACCGGGCGTAGGCGTCCGCGCAGCCGTTGGCCACCGCGTAGTCGCCTACTCCGGCCGCCAGTTGGGGCAGGGCCGAGGAGACGGACGAGAAGACGACGAAGAACGACGGCCGGTCCGCCGCGGTGAGCTCGGCGAGGGCCCGCAGGCCCTCGGCCTTCGGCTCCAGCACGGCGGCGATGTCCTCCAGCGCCTTCGCCGTGAAGGGTGCCGGACCGCGGGAGCCCGTCCCCGCGCAGTGGATCACCCCGGCCGGCGGGCCGAGCCGGGAGCGCACCCGGTCCAGGAAGGCCGTGAGCCGGGGCCGGTCGGAGAGCGGACCGGCGTGGGTGAGCACGGTGGCACCGCGACGCTCCAGCTCCCGCACGGCCTCCACCGCGCGGGCGGTCCCGGCGGGCAGGCCCGGGTCGTCCCAGCGCTCCCGGCCGGGGAGTCCCCGCAGCCCGGTCAGCGCGATGCGGCGGGCTCCCCGTTCCACCAGGAAACGGGCGGCCAGGGCACCGAGCGCGCCGGTGCCCCCGGTGACCAGGTAGGCGGCTTCGGGGTCGGCGGTGAAGGGCCCGGCGTCCGGGGCCCCGCCGGGCAGCGGGACGGTGCCGGGCAGCAGCCTGCGCCCGTTCCGGTGGCACACCTCGGCCGGGGCCTCCGGCAGCCGCCACTCCCCGGCGATCTGCCCGGCGGAGGGCAGATCGGTGTCCAGCGAGGTGGCGTGGACCAGCGCGGGGTGCTCGGCGTGCAGCACGCGCAGCACGCCCGCCAGGTGCGCGCCCGCCCAGGACGGCCGGGTGCCCGCCGGGTCCTGGAGGCCCGAGGTCACCTGCAGCAGCCGCAGCCGCCGGGTCCCGCCGTCGCGGGCGGCGCGGGGCAGCCGCTGCATCAGGGCGGTGCGGGCCCGCCAGGGGCCGGGCGCCTCTTCCGGGCGCCAGAGGTCGGCGAGGTCGATCACGCCCCGGCAGTGCGTCAGGTCCCCGGCGGAGTCCAGCAGTGTCGCCGCGTCGTGGAACCTCCGGACCCCGGCGCCGAGATCGCCGCCGCCCCCCTGCCCGGACTCGACGAGCACCTGGGCGTCGAGCGGGCCCAGTGCCCGGGCGGTCTCCCGGGCCAGCGCCCAGGTGGCCTCGGTGGCCAGCACCAGCACCCGGCCGCCGCCGGTCTCCGGTGCCGGGGTGTCGGCCCCGCCCACGGGCCCGTGGTCCCGCCACGTCCGCGTGTACAGCGGGACCGGGACCGGCGGCGCGGGCACCGCACCCGCGGCACCCGCGGCCGCCGCGGCCGGGGGCGGTTCGGGCGGCCAGCAGCGGCGCCGGGCGAACGGGTAGGACGGCAGCGGGACGAGGGCGGCCGCCGTGGCGCCCGGCAGCAGCGCCCAGTCCCAGCCGGTTCCGCGCACCCAGGTCCGGGCGATCTCCGCGAGGTCGGCGCCCCGCGGGTCCCGGTGCTCCCCGGCGCGCGGCGCGGCCGTCGCCCGGCCGCGCAGCACCCCGGCGGGCGGGTCCGTGTCGTCGGCGTCGAAGTCCCGCAGCCGCGTCCGTAGTTCGTCGGCGGTTTCGACCAGGAGGGCGGCCCGTTCGGGGAGTTCCTCGCGACCGGTCCGCAGGGTGTGGGCGATGTCGCGGAGGGCCGGGGGACGGCGGCCGTCACCGGTTTCCGTCAGGGCCGCGGCCAGACGTCCGGCGAGGGCGGTCAGGGCCCCGGCGGTCCGGGCGGAGAGCACCACCAGCTCGGTGCCGCGGCCCTCCCCCGCCCCGGCGGCCGAGCCGGTTCCGGTGCCGTCGCCCCGCTCGGGCGAGGCGGCCGGGGGCTCCTCGACGATCAGATGGGCGTTGGAGCCGCCGGCGCCGAAGGAGCTCAGCCCGGCGCGGCGGGCGCCCCCCTCGGGTCGCGGCCAGTCGGCGGGCTCCCGCTGGATCCGGAACGGCACGGCCGCCCAGTCGATCTCCGGGTTCGGCCGCTCGGCGTGCAGGGTGGGGGCCAGCCGTCCGTGCCGGAACTGGAGCAGCACCTTGGTCAGCCCGGCGATCCCGGCCGCCGCCTCCAGGTGGCCGATCAGGGACTTCACGGTGCCGATGGGCACGCCGGCCGGCGGCAGGGCGCCGTAGGCGGTGTGCAGACCGGCGATCTCGACCGGATCGCCGAGCGCGGTGCCGGTGCCGTGCGCCTCGACGTAGCCGATGCTCCCGGGGGCCGTGCCGGCCGCACGCAGCGCCGCGCCGATGACCCGGGCCTGGGCGGCCGGGTCGGGAACGGTGTAGCCGTTGGTCCGCCCGCCGTGGCCGATCGCCGTTCCCCGGATCACGCCGTGCACCCGGTCGCCGTCGGCGAGGGCGCGGTCCAGGGGCTTCAGCAGCACCGCGCCGACGCCTTCGCCCGGGATGAAGCCGTCACCGTCCGCGCCGAAGCCGCGGCAGCGGTGATCGCTGGAGGTCATCCCCATCTCCCGCTGCTGCACGTACTTGTTGGGGTGCAGCGAGAGGCTGACGCCACCGGCCACGGCCACCTCGCACAGCCCCTCGCGCAGGTCCCGTACGGCCAGGTGCAGCGCGGTCAGCGAGGCGGAGCACATGGTGTCGACGGTGAGGCTGGGCCCCTGTGCGTCGAGGAACCACGAGGCCCGGTTGGCGATGCCCCCGGGGGTGGCCCCGGTTGCCCGCGGGGAACCGGCGAGCGTGGCCTCCACCCCGAGGTAGGGGTACTCGTTGTGCATGGCGCCGACATAGACGCCGACGGCGTGGCCGTGCACACGGTGCAGCCGGTCCCGGGGGTAGCCCGCGTCCTCCAGCACCTCCCAGAGCACTTCGAGGAAAAGACGTTCCTGCGGGTCCATCAGCTCGGCGGTGCGGGGGGCGATCCCGAACAGCTGCGGGTCGAACAGGTCGTGCCCGTCGAGGAATCCGCCCCACATGAGGTCCTCCCCCGGACGGCCCCGGCGCCGGTTCGCGGGCAGGGCCCGGATCTGGTCCCGGCCCCGGGACAGCACGTCCCAGAAGGCGTCGAGATCGGCGGCGCCCGGATAGCGGCCCGCCAGACCGATCACGGCGATCCCCTCCGGGCGGGGGGCGGGAGGCCGCCCGGCGGCGGCGGAGGGGGAGGCGGACGGCAGGCTCCGCGGGCCGGAGGCTGCGGCCAGGGCACGGGCGGCGGAGGCGAGGTCCCGGTGCTCGAAGAAGAGGGTGGCGGGCACGGTCGCGAACTCCTCCCGCAGCCTGGCGGTCAGCCGGGCCACCACGAAGGAGGTCAGCCCGTGGCGCTCCAGGGGGGCGGCCGGGTCCAGCTCGGCCGGCGGCACTCCGCTCACCTCGGCATAGAGCTCGGTCAGCCGCCGCTCGACGGCGGCCACCGGCTCCGCCGGGCCGTCGGCCCCGCCCCCGGCGTCCGGGGCGGCGGCGGTCACGGCGGCCGGGGCGGCCTCGGTCGCGGGCAGCGCGGACGGTGAGGGCAGCGCGGACGGCGGGGGAGCGGCCGGGGCCGCAACGGGCACCGCCCGGGCGTCACCGGCCGCTGCCGCGGCCGGGAAGGACCGCTCGCCGGCCGCCGGGGCACGGAGCACGGCATGGGCCAGCGAGCCCGTCGCGCCGACCGCGTTGACCAGCGCACGCAGGGGCAGCCGGGGGTCCCGGGGCCGCCACGGCTCGGCGCGGGACACGACCCGCAGCGGCAGCCGGTCCCAGTCGACCAGCGGGCTGCGCTGTTCGGCGAGGAGGGTGGGCGCGAGGGTGCCGTGCCGCATCTGCAGCAGGACCTTGGTCAGCTGCGCGAGACCGGCGGCCGACTCCAGATGGCCGATGGCCGGCTTGAGGGTGCCCACGGGCAGCGGCCGGCCGCCGTCGCGGTCGCCGAAGACCTCGCGGAGGGCCTGGAGTTCCGCCGCGTCGGAGAGGGCCGCGCCGGTGGCGGCGCACTCCGCGTAGCCGATGTCCCCCGGCTCCACCGCCGCCCGGCGGACCGCCAGGGCGAGGGACTCGCTCAGCGCGGCGACGTCCGGGGCGCCGAAGCGGTCCCCCGCGGCGAAGTCCAGCCAGGTGGACTCGATGACGCCGTGCAGGGGAACGCCGTCCGCCCGGGCCGCGTCCGCCGGACGCAGCAGCAGCGCGCCGCCCCCCTCGCCCGGGGACCAGCCGCTGACGACCGCGTCGTAGGCCCCGGCCACCCCGTCGGGCGCCGTGAGGCCGAGCCCGCCCAGCAGGGCGGTGTGGTACGGGTGCGCCACCAGGTTGACGGCCGCCACCACGGCCGCCTCGCACTCACCGCGGCGCAGCGACTCCCGGGCCAGGTGCAGCGCGGTCAGCGAGGAGGAGCAGGAGGTGTTGACGGCGAGGCTGGGCCCGCGCAGCCCGAGGGCGTGGGAGAGGCGGTTGGGGAGGTCGGAGGCGATACCGGAGAGTTCGGCCTGTCCGGTGCGCTCCCAGCGGTCCGCGCCGTTGAGCTGGTGGTCCGGCCACATGGCCGCCACGAAGACCCCGGTGCGGGGGGCTGTGCGCCGCAGGCTCCCCGGCGTGTGGCCGGCGTCATGGAGGCAGTCGCCCACCAGGTGCATCAGCAGCCGGAGCTGCGGGTCCAGGGACTCCGCCTGCCGGGGGCCGAGGCCCCGCGCGGGGTCCAGGGCGGCGGCCACCGGCGCCTGCGGCTCCACGGCGTCGAGGTCCAGGTAGCCGCCGGGCGTCCTGCCCGTCTGGTGCAGCCGCCCGGCGGGCGCGGGCCGCACCGCGCGGTGGCCGCCGCGCAGGCGGTGCCAGAAGCCGTCCAGGTCCGGCGCGTCGGGGTAGCGGCCGGCCAGGCCGACGACGGCCGTCTCGTAGGGCCCCTCGAAGGCCGCGGCAGCGGGTGCCGCCGGGGCGTGCACGGTGGCGGCGGCCGAGGACGCGTCGGCGGAGGCCCGCGACGACGCGGGCACGGTGAGCCCGCCGCCGAGGAAGGCGTGCAGATAGCGGTGCCCGGAGTCGAGCCGCAGGGCGCTGCGGACCCGGTCGAAGGCCACCTGGCCGATCGGGCACAGGCCCACGCCGGACCGCTCCTGGCCGGCCATCAGGGACTGGCCGAGATACCCGGCCTCGACCAGCAGATAGCGCTCGGCGTCGGACGCGTACAGCGGCTCGATGCCGTGGGTCTGGCCCACCAGGTACAGCTCGAAGCAGGCGCCGTCGAACACGGGCCGGTTGGTGACGAAGTGGACTGTCCGGTCGATGTCCGGGGCGGGATTCACCAGCCGCAGCGTGTGCCGCTCCGGGTCGTAGTAGTACACCCCGCCGGGAAGCGAGGTCACCGCGTCCGGCTTGAGGTGCAGATAGGTCTGGACGGCATAGGTGTCCCCGGCCGAGGGGTAGGTGCGGCGGGCGCGCCCGTCGGCGTGGCGCACCCGCAGCGGGGCGAGCAGCGCGGACAGCGCGTCGGCGGAGAGCGGTCCGGGGGCGTACGTCCGGCGGCTGGTGCGCGCCGTGTAGCTCTCCACGGGGACCTCGGCGGGCGGGAGCGCCACCTCCCTCTCGTCCGGGCCGGGTGCGCGCAGGTTCCAGCGGGCGGCCTTGAAGGCCTCCCGCTCGGCGGCCGACAGCGGGTCGACCCGGCCGGGCCGCTGCCCGGCGGTCCGTTCGGGGGCAGGCGCCTGCGGCGCCTCCCGGCCCTCGCCCGCCTCCCGCGTCGGCTCCTCGTCCGTGGCGGCGGGGGCGTCGGGGGAGGCGGGGGCGTCGGCGAGGAGCGCCGCGAGCGAGCGGGCGATGCCGGCCGCGGTGGGCGCCTCCAGCAGGGTGCTCACCGGGATGCGCACACCGTGGCGGAGGTGCAGTGCCTGGGAGACGCGCACCATGGTGAAGGAGGTGGCGCCCGCGTCCCACAGGTCGGCGTCGGGCGCGACGCCGGGGATGCCGATGAGTTCCGCGGCGGACCGGGCGATCTCCTGCGCGAGCGCCGCTGCCCGGTCGTCCCCGCCCGTCCGCGGGTCCGGGACGTCCGGCGCCTCCGGCCCGCCCGCCGCATCGGCCGCGTCCGTCGCGTCCGGCTCGTCCACCGCATCCGCCGAGCCCACCGCATCCACCGCATCCGCCGCGTCCGGCTCCCCGGGCTCCTGCTGCGCGCACGCGTCCTCCGGCGGCCAGGGCAGGGCCTCGCGGTCCAGCTTGCCGTTGGCGGTGGCCGGGAAGGCGTCCAGACAGCGGACATGACTGGGCACCAGGTAGCCGGGCAGCGCCTCGGCGGCGTAGGCCCGCAGCTCGCGAGCCGTGGGTGCGTCGCCGTCCGGCAGCACATAGGCGACCAGGGTGCGGTCCCCCGAAGGGTCCGGACGGGCCAGCACCTTGACGTCGCGGACCGCCGGATGGCTGCGCAGCCGGTGCTCCACCTCGCCGGGCTCCACCCGGAAGCCCCGGATCTTCACCTGGTCGTCGGCACGGCCGAGGAACTCGATCACGCCGTCCGGCCCGAGGACGGCCCGGTCGCCGGTGCGGTACATACGGGCGTCCGCGGCCCCGGCGTACGGATCGGGCACGAACCGTTCGGCGGTCAGCTCGGGGCGTCCCCGGTACTCCCGGGCCAGGCAGTCCCCTCCGATGTAGAGCTCTCCCGCGACGCCGATCCGGCACGGCCGGCGCTCCTCGTCCAGGACGTAGTACCGGGCGTTGTCGATGGGGCGGCCGTAGGGGATGCTGCGCCAGGCCGGATCCACCTCCAGCACCCGGAACCAGTTGGACCACACGGTGGCCTCGGTCGCGCCGCCCAGGCTGATGAGGTCGGCCCGGCGGAAGACGGCCCGCAGCTCGCCGGGGAGGTTCAGCGGGGTGTAGTCGCCGCTGAGGAAGACCAGCCGGAGGTCCCCGGTGCCCGGGTGCCCGGCGGCCTGGCCGGGGAGCAGGGGCAGCAGCTGTGCCAGCGTGGTGGGCGCGGAGTTCCAGAAGGTCACCGGCTCGCGCAGCAGGACGTCCAGCAGCAGGGCGGGGTCCCGCTGCTCCGACTCGTCCGCGACACGGACGCAGGCCCCGCTGCCCAGCAGGCCGAAGAGGTCGAAGACGGACAGGTCGAAGCCGAGCGAGGTGACCATCAGGCCGGTGTCCCCGGGACCGAACCGGAAGGTGCGCCATGCCCAGTTGAGCAGGTTGCGCACCGGGCGGTGGGTGACGGCCACCCCCTTGGGGCGTCCGGTGCTGCCCGAGGTGAAGATGACGTAGGCCAGGTCGTCCGGGCCGGTGCCCGGGTCCGGGTCGGCGTCCAGCTCCGGGTCGGCGTCGGCACCGGCGGCCTCGCCCGCCGCGGTCACCAGGACGCGGACCCCGCCGCCGGGTCCGCCGGGGTCCGCGCCGCCCGCCTCGTCCGTCAGCAGCACCTCGGCACCGGCGTCGGACAGCATGGCGGCGGCCCGCGCCGGGGGCTGGCTGTGCTCCAGCGGGACGTACGCCCCACCGGCCTTGAGGACGCCCAGGACGGCCGCGACCATGGCGGGCCCGCGCCGGTAGCGCACCCCCACCGGGGAGCCGGGTGCGACACCGGCCGAACGCAGCAGCCGGGCCACCGCGTTGGCCCGGCGGTTCAGGGCGCGGTAGGAGAGGCTGCCCCCGGTGTGGCGCAGTGCGGCGGCCTCCGGGGTGCGCGCCGCCCAGTCCTCGAAGAGGCGGTGCACCGGGCGCTCGTCGGGCAGGGCGGTGGCGGTGGCGTTCCATCCGTGGAGCACCAGCTCGCGTTCGGCCGAACCGGGCGCGGCGACCGTTGCGTCGTCCCCCTCCGGCGCACCGGAACCGGCCGGCGGCAGCGCGGTCAGCCGCTCCCGGTAGACCGCGAACATGGTGTCCAGCACTCCGGCGGGGAAGTCGCCGTCCACCGCGTCCCAGTGGAAGTGCAGGGTGTCCCCCTCCGCGACGCAGATGGAGTCCAGGGAGACGTCGGGGGTGTACGTGAGCCAGGGCCCACCGCGCACCGCGGGTGGCGGCGGGTGCTCGGTCAGCTCCAGCAGCCCCGTGTGCACCACGGGGAACCCGTAGCCGCGGGCGTCGTCGCTGCGGCGGCGCAGCACCTGGCGGCGCAGCTCCGCCAGGCCGTCCACGGCGTCGCCGTGCCGGGTGTCGGCCTCCAGCAGCCGGTGGCAGGACGCGGCGCGTTCGGCGGGCGCCCGGGTGCGGGGCCCGTGGGGTATCCAGCTGAGTCCGGTGTGCTCGCCGGGACGCCGCCCCTCGTCGCCCGGCCGCCAGCGGACCGCGGCGACGCTGAAGTCCTCGTCCGGCAGGCCGGTCGCCAGGGCCTCGGTGAGCGCGGCGACCAGCACGGCGTCGGGGGAGAGGCCCTGCCGGGCCAGGTCCTCGCGGATCGCCTGCCACCCGGTGAGGGTCCCGGAGCGGCGGGTGCGGCGGCGTTCGGTGCCGGTCCGCAGTACGGGGCCCGACGGCAGCCCGCGCAGCCGGTCGCGCCAGTGGGCGCGGGCGGCCTCCCGTGCGGCCTCGGACGGTGGTTCGGGGGTGGGCGCCCCGGCGGGCAGGGCGGGGTGCCACGCCTCCTCGGTGGCGCATCCGCGCATGAGTTCGCGGATCAGCAGATGCAGGCTGCGGCCGTCGGCGAGGGCGAGGTCGAGCACCACGTGGACCGTCGCCGCGTCCGGGCCGTCCGGGGTGACCAGCAGTTCGGCCGCCGGCCAGCGGCCCGGCGGGAAGGCGGTGCCGGCCAGCCGGTGCCGCAGTTCCCCGAACCAGTCCGCACCCTCCGTGGCGGGCGGGCGCAGGACGGGGACCCGGCGGCGCGGACCGGCCTGCCGGCGGACGCTCAGGGTGCCGTCGGGGGCCAGGGAGGACCGCAGCACGTCGTAGCGCTCGGTCATGGCGTGCCAGCGGTCCGCGGCACGCTCGGCGAGGCGTTCGGCGTCGAGGCCGGTGACCTGGAAGGCGTGGTACACCTGGCAGCCGTTGCCGGGCCGGGTGTCCTGTACGCGGGCGACGAAGTACGCCTGCTGGAGCTGGTTCAGCGGGCGGGCCTCCTCCGGCGCGGGCTCCCCGGCGGCGAGCTCCCGCAGCCGGTTCCCGAACTCCGCGAAGAGCCGTTCGGCCGCGCCCGGCGCGAGCAGGGCGTCGGTGACGTCCCAGTGGCAGCGCAACCCGCCGTCCGCCTCCCACATCTGGTGGTCCAGGGCCACTCCGGAGGTGCGGCCGACCGCGTGGGAGACGGCGCGGCCGAAGCCGCCCGGGGCCTCGTGCGCGGTGTCGAGGAGGCTGGTGAAGACCACGGGAAGGACGGGTGCGGACCCGCCGCCGGCCGGGGCGCGCAGCGCCCGCAGCGCCTCCACCCCGGAGACGCCGCCGTGCTCCAGATCGCGCCAGAGCCGGTCGTGCACCTCCCGGGCCGCCTCGTCGAAGGGGCGGTCGAACGCGGGCGTGACGGGGAAGACGACGGTGGAGGTGAAGGGGCCGGGCAGGTCCTGGGCGGACCGGGGCAGCCTGGCGCGGTCCGCGGTGGTGAGCACCACGGTGGAGGGGCCGGCGGAGCCGTGGCGCCCGGCCACCTCGGTGAAGACCGTGAGGACCAGGGCCGAAGGGGAGATCTCCAGGGCGGTGGCGCGGCGCCTGAGCGCCTGCCACTGGTCGGGCGTCAGGGTGTCGTCCAGCGCCCGGCGGGGGTGTCCGCCCGGCGGAGCGACGGGCTGCGGGACGCGGGCGGCGTCCGGGGCGGGCGGCAGCCCGGACAGCCGCTCCCGCCAGTAGGCCAGGTCCTCCTCGTGGGCGGCGGTGCCCTGCCGTCGCCGCAGGGCCAGCACGGCGTCGCGCAGCGGCACGGCGGGAGCCGGCAGGGGGTGCTCCGGGTCCTCGTACCGCTCCCACCAGTGGCGCAGGACGACCGCGAGGCCGTGCCCGTCGGTGACGGCGCCGTCGATCAGCAGATGGACGACGCCGCCGTCGGGACCCAGTGACAGCTCCACGGCGTGCGGCGGCGCGTCGTCGGTGAGTTCACCGCAGGTGAGGCGCTCGCGCACCCGGACCAGGTGGAGGGCGAACTCCGCGCGGCCGGTGTCGCGCAGGTCGTGCCGCGGGACGTCGGGGACGGCTCCGGGGTCGTCGGCCGGCAGGACGCGCTGCCCGCCGGCACCGGCCGGTGCGAGGCGCAGCGCCTCGTGGTGGGCGACCACGGACCGCCAGGCATCGGCCATCCGGGCGGCGTCGAGGCCGGGGACGGTGAGCTCCCGGTACAGCCGGCACCCCGCCGGATCGGGGACCAGCCCGGGATCGCGGCCGACCAGGTAGGCCTGCTGCACCGGCGTGAGCGGGAAGGGCGCGGCGGCGTCCCCCGTCTCCGTGCCCTCCGCCGCGGCGGCGCCCGGCGCCTCCGCGCTCTCCGCGCCGTTCCCGCCGCCGCGCCCCTCGGCGGGGGCTCGCCCGGCGGCGGAACCGGTGACCAGCTCCGCGAGTTGCCGGACCGTCGTCCCGCCCCGGAGCGTGTCCAGGGAGACGGTGACACCGAGCGCGGACCGGATCTCGGCCAGCAGCCGGACGGCGGCGAGTGAGCCCAGGCTGTACGCGCGCAGGGGGGTGTCGGGGGACGGGTCCGCCCCTTCCGGCAGGACCTCCGCCACGATCTTCAGGATCACGTCGGCCGCCGTCTTGTCCTGGTTCATGCCTTCTCCGGTGGTGACGTCGACGTCAGGGGGCGAGGCCGGAAGGACCGGAAAGAAACGCCTCGGCGCGTGCCAGCAGCTCCGGGGCTCCCCGGAAGACCGAGATGTGGTCGCCGTGCGGGCGGGTCCAGGTGGTCGCGCCCGGCAGGGCCCGGGCCACCTCGGCGGATCCTCCGGGATGGGCCGTGGTGTCGTCGCCGCTGGTGACGACCAGCGCCGGTGCGGTGACCCGTGGCAGCAGCGGGCGCAGATCGGTGTCCATCACCGCGCCGTTGAGCACCGAGTAGCGCACGAACAGCCCGGTGTCCGCGTAGGGGTAGAGGGCCAGCGGCGCGATGTCCGCCGGCACGCTGCCGCGCATCGCGTTCAGCAGGCCCTGGTGGATGAGCCCCGCCGACGCGGGATCGGCGCGGGCCATGCCCATCAGCGCCTGGAGGTTGCGCTGGTGGTCGGTCTTCGGGCCGTCGGGGCCGAGTTCGAGGTCCCCGTGCCAGAGGCTGAGGGAGCTCACCCGCCGCGGATGGCGGGCCGCCGCGGCCAGGGCGAGGGCCGCTCCGCCGCACAGCCCCATCACATGGGCGTCCGCGAGCCCGGCCTCGTCCATGGCGGTGATCAGGTCGTCCGCCTGGGCGTCGAGGCCGGTGTGCCCCGGGAAGGGCTCCGTGAAGCCTCCGGGGTCTCCCGGGTCCCCGAAGAGGCCACGGGTCTCGACGGTCAGCACCCGGTGGCGGGCGGCGAGTCCGCGCAGCCAGAACGCGGCCAGCCGGGCCGGCATCCCGGGTGCGGAGGCCAGCACGACCGGTGGTCCGCCGGGCGCGTCCGGCCCGGTGGTGTGGATCCGCAGCGGGGTGCCGTCCGGCGCCTTGACCGTGCGCGGGGGCGCGGCCCGCCCGATGTCGCGGGCGGCCGCCGCGTCCACGGCCCCGTCGGTGAGCCCGCCCTCCGCCGCGGTGGACCCGGGTTCCGGTGGCGGCCCGGCCAGCTTCAGCCGCGCGGCGGCGACCTGGGCGAAGGTCTCCGCGCCCGGCGCGCGGCCGCCCGCCGCCGGGGTGCCCACCGCGATCGGCGGGACCCCCAGCCGCCGGGTCACCCGCTCCAGCGCGGCGGCGTCCGGCAGGCCGTCGCCGGGCGGCACGCTCAGCGGGGCGGGCAGCGCCTGCAGCAGCGGGGCGAGGTCCAGGACCGCTTCCACCAGCCGGGCCGCGTAGGGGGCCGTCCGCGGTGCGGCCCGGTGGTCCGCCGTCCCGGGGCCCTCAGCCGCGGGGGAAGACATGGCCGCGGGTGGTCCGGTCGGTCAGGGTGTTGTGGCCGTAGCGGTCCTCGCCGGAGACCAGCACGGCGCCGTAGCGGTCCAGGGTGACCCGGCCGCCGTACTCCTCGATGGCCTCGGTGCCCGGGTAGACGCGCACCGAGGTGGGCACGTAGCGCGAGGCGAAGCCGAGCCGCATCGGGAGGTCGCCGCCCTGGTGGGGGTGGGAGGCGTGCATCAGCGTGGACCAGAACATGATGGCCTGCCCCGGGCGCATCACCATCGACTCCGCGCGGCTCTCGTCCGGCACGAAGTCCGGGTCCTTCTGCAGGTCGCGGTAGTCGTAGCCGAAGAAGCCGCGGCGCACCCCGTCCTTGACGGTGTGGTTGATGCCGTCCGGCCGGTAGTGCATCCGCCGGGTCTCGTCGTAGTTCATCCGCTCGTGGGTGCCGGGGATGAACTGCAGGCAGCCGTTCTCGACGGTGGCCTCGGTGAACGCCGTCCACACCGTGATGGTCCCGCCGAACTCCTTGAGCTCCTCGGGCCACACGATCTGCGGCGTCCCGGAGGCGTTGGCGAAGGTGTCGGCCTGGTGCCAGTCGGTGCCCTCGTCGCCGGGGTACTTGGGGAAGAACTCGGTCCGCCAGCACAGTGTGTCGAGGCCGAGCACGCTGGTCACCCGGTCGACGATCTGGGGCCGGCAGACGTGGTCGGCGAGGAACGGCGAGTCCAGATGCCGGTCGTAGTTGGAGATGTTGGTGTTGCCGGACGAGGCCGCCTCGTCGCCGTAGACCGCCATCGAACGGTCCATCAGGGCGAGGCGCTCGCGCTTCCACAGCCGGGTCATCTCGTCGGGCTCGTAGACCTGGAACGGCCCGAAGTAGCCCTGTTCGCGGAAGGTGTGGAGCTGCTCGGCCGAGAGCGCGTGGAGACGTTCCGGTGTGGTCATGCTGTTCCCCTCGGATGAGTGGCCGCCGGTTCGGCGGGATGCGGGGCACGGGCGCTCGCCGGACCTCCGGGAGGGGCGGCGTCCGCTCCCCCGTCGGCGCTCCGGCTGTCGGTCACGCAGTCCGCGAGCCGGGCGATGGTGGCCTCGCCGTCCAGCTCGGCGCCGGTGAGCCGGACGCCGAAGTGCTCGTTGACGCGGGCCAGCACCCGCACGAAGGCGAGCGAGGTGGCGCCGGCCTGGAAGAGGTCGGCGTGCGGTCCCGGCGGGGCGGGGTGGGCGAGTATCTCCGCGACGATCTTGGCGACCTCCGGGAGCGGGCCGGAGCCGTCGGGGAGGGCCCCGGCGGCGACGCCCGGCCCGGTGTCCCCCGAGTCCCCGGCGACCAGCAGCGCGCGCAGGGCGGACCGGTCCGCCTTGCCCTGTGCGGTGAGCGGCAGGGAGGGGACGAGGCGGTACCGGGCGGGCCGCAGATGGGCGGGGAGGCGGGCGGCCGCCAGCGCGCTCAGCTCCCCGGCGAGGTCCCCGGGGCCGGCGGAGCCGGGGGCCGGCGTGACGCACGCGGCGAGCCGCAGATCGCCGCCGCCCGCGTCGTAGTCCAGCACCACGGCGTCGGTGACGCCGGGGTGCTCCCGCAGGCACGCCTCGATCTCGCCGGGCTCGATCCGGAAGCCGCGCACCTTGATCTGGTCGTCCAGCCTCCCCAGATAGCGCAGCTCCCCGGTGGCCGCCTCGCGTACCGCGCGGTCGCCGGTGCGGTAGCAGCGCAGCTCCGGTGCGCCGGGCAGCGCGGTGAAGCGCTCGGCGGTCAGCTCCGGGCGGCCGAGGTAGCCCCGGGTGACGCCGTCCCCGCTGACCCAGATCTCCCCCGGGGTGCCGTCGGGCACCTCGGCACCGTCGGCGTCCAGCAGGTGCACCCGCAGGTCCGGCAGCGGCTCCCCGATGGGGCTCGGCCCGGAGCCCTCCACGTCGGCCCGGGTGAGCCGCCGGTAGGTGACGTGCACGCAGGTCTCGGTGATGCCGTACATGTTGACGAGACGGGGCCGGTCGTCGCCGTGGCGCGCCGTCCAGGCGTCCAGGGTGCGCGGGTCGAGCCGCTCGCCGCCGAAGACCAGCAGCCGCAGCGCGGGGAGCGCGTCGCCGCCCGGCCCGGAGCCGGCGACGGCGGCGTCGAGCTGGCGGAAGGCCGACGGGGTCTGGTTGAGCACCGTGACGCCCTCGTCGCGCAGCAGCCGCAGCAGCCCGTCCGAGGTGCGGGCGAGTCCCGAGGGGACGATGACCAGCCGGCCGCCGTGCAGCAGGGCGCCCCAGAGCTCCCAGACCGAGAAGTCGAAGCTCATGGAGTGGAACAGCGCCCAGACGTCGTCGGGGCCGAACGAGAACCACCGGCGGCTGGACGTGAACAGCCGCACCACCTGGCGGTGTTCCACCAGGACGCCCTTGGGGCGGCCGGTGGAACCGGAGGTGTGGATGACATAGGCGAGGTCGCTGTCCCGCACCGCGGGCGGCCGCGTCTCCGGGGCCGGAGCGCCGGGGGCGCCCCCCGGCGCGGTGATCGGCACCCGGCGGGGGCCGTCGGCGGGCAGCGCGGCGGCCGCCCGGTCCGAGGCGGCCACCACCGTCGGCCGGGTGTCCTCCAGCAGCGAGGACAGCCGGGAGGCGGGGTAGTCGGGGTCCAGCGGCACATAGGCGGCCCCGGCCAGGAGGATGCCGAGGACGCCGGTCACCTGCTCCAGGCCGCGCGGCGCGCACAGCCCGACCAGGTCACCGGGGGCCACTCCGGCGCCGGCCAGCCGTCCGGCCAGGTCACGGGCCCGGGCGTCGAGTTCCGCGTAGGTCAGCCGCCCCTCCGGCGCCGTGACCGCGACCCGGTCGGGGGCCTCCCGGACGCGCTCGGCGAAGATCTCGTGCAGACAGCTGCCCTTCATGGGCACCTCCTGGGGAAGCGGCGGTACGTCAGCCGCCGGCGGGTGTGTCCGTCGCGTACAGGCCCCAGTGGTGCGGGGTCAGCGCGGTGTCCTGAAAGCTCCCCTGGACGAACATCCGGGCCCAGGTACCGGGGCCCTTCTCCGGGCTGCGCTCCCGGAAGAAGATCTCCCGCACGCTCTCGTCGCGCACATGCAGCTGGAGCAGCCGCTGGTACGTGCCCAGCGAACGCAGATGGATGAGCCAGTGGATACGGTCCATCGGACCGAAGGCGTCCTCGTAGAGGAGGACCGTCGCCTCGCCCGCCAGGTTGTCGTTGATGGCCGTCGCCGCCTCGCGGGCGAACTCACGTGCCTCGGAGCGGAAGTCGTAGACGATCTGCGCGGTGCGGTGCAGCACGATGCCCGCGTTCGCCGAGTGCAGCAGCAGGTCGTCGGGCTGCTCGGTCTGGTGGCGGGCGGGCGGCAGCCGCACCTCGGCGGTGTCGTTCTCGAAGACCTCGGTACGCCGCTCCCGGTCGTCGTCGACGCGCGTGCCGTACATGCCCCAGAACTGCGGCAGCAGCACGGTCTCGCGCAGGGAGCCGTCCACGAACATCCCGGCCCAGCCGCCGCCGCGCCCGGCGGGAATCCAGTCCCGGCCGAAGAGGGCGCGGTACTCCTCGTCCTCGGTGCCCATCCGGACAAGCGACTCGTAGTCGTCCATCGAATGGAGATGGATCAGCCAGTGCACCATGTCCTTCGTGCCGAAAGTCTCCTCGTAGACGAAGACGCTGGCGACGCCCGGCTGGGTGCGGGTGATGTAGTCGGCGGTGGCGCGCGCGAATTTCCTGGATTCCGAGTGGTATTCCCCTCGCACCTGGGCCGTGCGCTCCACGATCATTCCGGAGTTCGCCGAGTGGAGCAGCTTCTCCGCCGGGACGGAACTCTGGTGGAGGGCCGGTGGAATCACTGTACTCATGAGATCCCTTGCTGGTCAGTGGCTCATCCGGCGATGTTCCGCTGGAACTTTCCGGGTGCGCGGCACGCGGTATCCATACTCATTTCCGTGCGGTTTCCGGAGCGTACGGAACCGGGCCCCAACGGGAGCGTGATCGCCTTCTGTCATCCGGATTCATGGGCGAGACTAACCTTTGCGCGGAATGATGCCTGCTCACTCTTGAGCACGCTTCACCGTCCTCAGATAGCCGTCGGCAATCTCCGCGGCTCCGGTCATCAGCCGGTCCGCGACCTCGTCCACATGGCGCCGCCGCCAGTCCTGCAGCGGGGTGCCGGCGACGAAGGCGTTGAAGGCGCCCATCGCGGGCCCGCAGTGGATCTGGTAGTTGACGCGCCCGCCGGGGTCACCGCGCAGCGCCAGCCGGGTGGAGCGCACGAAGTACCAGCGGAAGACCAGCGCCATGCGCAGCCGCGGGCTGGCCTCCGCACGGGCCAGCTCGCCGGGGTCGGTGCGGGCCAGGTACTCCCTGGTCTCCTGCCACACCTCGGCCACCGGGCGGCCGAAGCACTGGGACTCCAGCGAGGCGAGGGTGCCGGCGTCCAGCTCGTCCAGCGAGCCGTGGCGGCGGTAGAGCTCGTACAGCCTGGCCGCACGCCCCGGGAACAGCGTGCCCCGGCGCATCACCTGCACCCGTGCGCCGAGTTCGAACATGTCGCCCGCCGGGGCGTACGCGGTGTCCTGCACGCCCGCCCCGGCGAGCATCTCCTTGACCGCGTCGGAGGTCCCGGCCTGCGGGGTGCACTGGTTGACGGAGCCGGTGACCGCGAAGTCGGCGCCCAGCAGGAAGACCGCGGCGATCGCCTCGGGCGTGCCCAGTCCGCCGGCGGCACCGACCCGTACCGGCGGGGTCGCGCCGTCGGCCGCCGCCCGCCGCAGCCGGGCGATGGCCGGGAACAGGGCCAGCGCGGTACCCGCGTCCGTGTGCCCCCCGGAGTCGGACTCCACGCACAGCTCCGTGCTGACCGGCACCGCCCGCGCGATGTCCGCCTCCTGCTCCGTCAGCGCGCCGTCGGCCACCAGCTTCCCGATCAGCGGCGCCGGGGCCGGCGCGGCGAAGAGCGCGGCGACCTCGGGGCGGGAGACCTTGGCCAGCACCCGGCGCCCGGGGACGGGCCGGCCCTGGCGGTCGCGGCGCGCGCCCCGGAAGCGGGCCCGCAGCAGGGCGGGCGTCAGCTGGGTGAATCCGGCGGCCTCGACGAACGGCACGTCGTACCGCAGCAGCAGATCGGTGACCGCCGCCTCCCGGCGCGGGTCGCCCGGGGTGTGCAGCAGGTTGACGCCGAACCGCCGCCCGGGGCCGGAGCGGTCGGCGAGCGTGCGCAGTGCCTCCTCGATCCGGTCCGGGCCCAGACCGCCCGACCCGAAGAAGCCCAGCAGCCCGGCCCGTCCCATGCGCAGCACCAGCTCGACGGAGGAGATGCCCTGGTACATGGAACCGGCGAGATAGGCGTACCGCAGCCCGTAGTCCCGCCGGAAGCCGGCCGACCCCAGGTCCTCGGCCCGTACGGCCTCCGGCCCCGCCCCCGTCCCGGCCCCGGCCCCGGCCGGGGCGGGGGCGGGGGCGGGGGCGGGGGCCGGAGCGGGCGCGGCACCCGGGGCGGGCCCCGTACGAGAGGCGGGCACGGCACCCGGGGCGGGCGCGGCGGGCCGCCGCCGCGCCCGCCACAGACCGGTCAGCACCGTGCCCGGCCCCAGCTCTGCCGGTTCCTCCACCCCCCGGGCCCGCAGCTCGTCCATGGTCTCCGCCCAGCGCACCGGCTCCCGGATCTGGCGGGCCAGCAGCGCGGCGACATCCGGGCCGTAGGGCCGCGCCGTGGCGTTGGCGATCACCGGGACGCGCGGCTCCCGGAGCGTGACGTCCTCCAGGAAGACGGCGAACTCCTCCGCCGCGTCGCGCATATAGCGCGAGTGGAAGGGCGCGCTCACCTGCAGCGGCAGGCAGCGCACCCGGCGCCCCCCGCCCTCCTGCCGCAGCCACGCGGCCACCCTGTCCAGTTCGTGCGGCGGCCCGGCCAGCACCACCTGCTCGGGCGAGTTGAGGTTGGCGATGTCCACCCCGCCGGCCCCGCACGCGCGCAGGGCCGCCGCCGTCTCCTCGGGGCCGAGGCCGACCACCGCCGCCATCCCGCCCGGCACGCCGCGGGCCATCAGCTCACCGCGCCGCCGCACCAGCCGCACGCCGGTGGCGAAGTCGAAGCTGCCGGCCGCGAAGAGCGCGGCGTACTCGCCCAGGCTGTGCCCGGCCAGCACGCCGGGCGCCTCACGCCCCTCGTCCCGGGCCGCCAGCACCTGCAGCGCCTCCACGACGAAGAGCGCCGGCTGCGCGTAGCGGGTGTCCCTGAGCCGTTCCTCCGGGCCCTCCAGGCAGAGTTCCGCCACGGAGAACCCCAGCAGCCCGTCGGCCTCGCGCACCCGCTCGGGGTAGCGGTCCAGGACCTCCCGGCCCATCCCCCGCCGCTGCGCTCCCTGTCCGGGAAAGATCCAGGCGTGCACCGCCGTCCCCCTTCTTCTCGTCGGTCCGTGCCGCTACGTACCGGTGGCCCGGGGCGGGGACGCCGGTGGCGCGCCCGGGCCGGCGACGAAGCCCCTGATCCGCTGCCGCACCCGGGGGTCGGACATGAGCGTGACGAACTCGTCGACGGCCAGGCGCTCGGTGTCCTCGCCGCCGGTCCCCAGCCGCCGCGCGTAGTCCTTGAGCGCGGCGACGGTGGCGGGGTCGACGCGGGAGGCGCGGAACTGCAGCCGCCGCAGCACGTCCCCCGGGTCGTCCAGGACCTCGTCGACCAGCCGGCATGCCGCGGCCTGCCGGGCGGTGACCGGGAGGGTGCTCAGCGCCATGGCGTACGCCGGCTGGAAGCCGGTACGCCGGATCAGGAACGGCAGCACCGAGCAGGGCAGCAGGCCCCACAGCGCCTCCGGCAGGCTGAACCGGCTGCGCTCGGTGGCGTACACCAGGTCGCTCGCCGCCACGAGACCCACGCCGCCGCCGACCACCTGGCCGTCGACGTGGGAGACCACCATCCGGCCCAGCCGGGTGAGGCGGTCCAGCAGGCGGTAGTACGCCTCGGCTCCGGCGCGGAGATCCGGCCCGGTGCCGTCCTCCTGACCGGACCCCGCGGCATCGTCGAGGTCCATCCCGGTGCAGAAGTAGCCGTCGGAGCCCTCCAGGACGACCAGGCGGCAGTCCTCCGTCCGCTCCGCGAGGTCGAGAGCGGCGCCCAGCTCCTGAAGGGTCCCCGGAGTGAGGGAGTTGCGCCGGTCCGGCCGTGCCAGGGTCACGGTGAGCCGGGCGCCCCGGTACCCGACGCGGACGTCACGGCACGGGCGGCCGACCGCCTCCTCCAGACCGCCTAGGTCCACCGGTACCTCCGGTGGAAGTCGCGGATCTCCTCCAGGACCAGCAGGCCCCGCCCGGCGAACCGGTCCCGGTAGATGCCGGGGAACTCCTCCGGGTCGAACCTCTCGTTCCGCACCCCGCACATGCGGCGGGCGGCGCCGTCCGCGACGGGCTCGTACTCCTCCATGGTCAGCGGATGCCGCTCCGCGATGGCCCCGGGCAGGTCCCGCGCGGCGACGCGCTCGCCCGCGGACGCGGTCAGCACCCCGCTGTAGAACTCGGAGGCGCAGCCGGACCCGTAGGAGAACAGGCCGATGCGGCGGGGCCCGGCATGCGGCCCGTCGCTGTCGACGGCCGAGCACAGTGCGAGGTAGAGCGCCGCCGAGTAGACGTTCCCGACCTGGGTGCAGTACGTGAGCGACGGTGCGGTGCGGCGCTCGAAGTCCGCCTCGGTCTCCTCCGGGGACACGCCCTTGATCCTGCGCAGCAGGGTGCGGTGGGCGCTCTTGACCATGCCCGCGAAGGGAGTGTGCAGCACCAGCCGTTCGAAGGTGTCCACCAGGTCGGTGCCCGGCACCCGCTCCGCGTAGTGGCGGTAGCTCTGCTCCAGGCAGGTGATGTAGGAGAGCAGCGACAGGTCGGAGTCCCCCGCCTCCATCTCGGGGCGGGGGCGCAGCGTGTCCATCACCTCGTAGCTGTGGAAGCCGGCGGCCCCCCGGTCCAGCCGGAGGACGCGGGCGTCGCGCGAGACGATCATCGCCACGGCACCCGCGCCCTGGGAGGGTTCCCAGTAGGTGTCGCGGGCGGCGGCCCCGGCCGCGTCGGCGGCCACCACCAGGGCCAGGGCGGCCGGGTCCGGGCTCTGCTCCAGCAGCCCGACGGCGGTGCGCAGCGCGGCCGTACCGCCGTAGCAGGCGTGCTTGACCTCGAAGGAGCGGCAGGCCCGGCCGAGCCCGAGCAGATCGTGCACATAGGTGCTGATCGGCTTGCCGAAGTCCAGCCCCGACTCGGTGCCGACCACGACGAGTTCGATGCGGTTCCGTTCGTCCTCGCCGAGTTCGTCGATCAGCGGCCGGGCGGCGTTGACGGCGTTGCTCACGGCGTCCTCGAAGGGCAGGTTGACGGACTTCTGCCGCATCAGCAGATTGCCGAAGCGGCGCATGTCCAGCCCGCGCGCCTCGAACAGGGTCCGCACGTCGAGCGACGCCCGGCCCACATAGGCGTTGATCGCGTCGATGCCCAGCGTCATCCGGAGACCGCCGGGGCCGGATGGTGCGGCACCAGCACGGTGTCGTTGAGGGTGCCGTCCAGGAACATCGCACCCCAGGGCACGCCGCCCTCCCGGACCTCCATGCCGGTGAGCTCGCGCAGCAGCGGGTCACGGGCCTCCAGCTCGGTGATCCTCCGGTAGTCGTCGAGCGAGCGGAGATGGACGAACCAGTGCAGCCGGTCCTGCGTACCCCACTGCTCCTCGTAGAGGAAGGCGCTGACCCGGTCGCGCAGCTTCTCGTTGAGCCGGCCGATCCAGTCGAATCCCAGCTTGCGCGCCACCTTGCGGTACTCGAAGCGGACCTGCCCGGTGCGGTGGATCACGACCCCGGCGTTCGCGCTGTGCAGCAGGGCGTCGTCCGGCTGGTCCGTCTGGTGCCGCGCGGGCACGGCGAACAGGCCCTCCAGGTCGTGGTCGTCACCGTCGGCGTGGGTGAAGCCGTGCTGCGGCACGATCACCCTCTCCTGGAAGGACCCCTGCACGAACATCCGCTCCCAGTTGCCGCCCCCGCGCTCCGGCATGCGGTCCCCCGACGCGACCTGCTGGAACTCGGCGTTGTGATCGACCATCTCCAGCAGGCGGGCGTAGTCGTTCGGGGCCCGCATGTGGATGAGCCAGTGCAGCCGGTCGCGCACCCCGAACAACTCCTCGTACAGCAGGGTCGTCGCATACGGGTGCAGGGCCTTGTTGGTGAAGAACTGGAGGTCCCGGGCGAAGGAGCGGGCCTCGGCCCGGTAGGGGTAGCAGACCTGCCCGACCCGGTGGATGACCAGCCCGGCATTGCCGGTGTGCAGCAGCTCCTCCGGCGGGTGGGCGACCTGCTCGGCGGCGGGCGGGCCGAAGGACCCCGGCGCCTGTTCCGTCTCTTCCATCTCGCTGCCCTTTCGAAGAGGGTGTCCGCGGGGGAGTGGGCGAGGAAGCTTCCGAAGCGTCGTCCGCGGGGCCGTGAGACGGCGCGGCGGGGCGGTTGGGCTCCCCCTCCCGCCCGGCGGTCCGCCCCCCGCCCCCGGCGGGCTGACGCCGCGCCACGCTATGGCGCCAACTCCGATGGCTCTGCTCAAAGTTGGGCACCGACCAGGGCCCCTGGCTCATACAATCCGTCGACGGACCGCCACAAGGCGTGCCGCGCGGCAGCGCGCGGCCGACGAACGAGAGGCATCCACACCATGAGCCGCGTCACCCTGGAGTCCTTGTCCTACGACAAGGCCGCCGACGAGTACGACGCCTACCACGGCGGTCTGGAGCGTGGCCGGAAGGCGGCCGAGGACCTGTCGCCGCACCTGCTGCCGGGACCCGTCCTCGACATCGGCCTGGGCACCGCCCTGGTGGACGTCGGCCTGCGGGATCTGGGCCACCCCGTGCTCGGTGTGGACATCGCCCCCGAGATGGTGTCCCGGGCGCACGACAGGCTCGGCGACCGGGTGGCGCTCGGAGACGCCACCGCGCTGCCCTTCGCCTCCGCCTCGCTCCCCAACATCGTGATGGTCCATGTGCTGCACGTCGTGGACGACATGGAGCGGGTGCTGACCGAAGTGGCCCGGGTCCTGCAGCCCGGCGGCCGGCTGGTGACGGTGCACGGCGTGCCCGTCGCCGAGCCCGACGACATGGTCGGCGCGGAGGCTCCGCTCAACGTCCTCAAGCCCGAGGTCCCGGACACGCCCGAGCGGCTGGCGGAGTCCGCCGAGCGCTGCGGACTGCGGGTGGTCAAGGAGGCCGCGGCGGCCCCCTACGAGATCACCCTCACGCCGAACCAGTACGCCGACTCGATCGCCGGCCGCGTCTGGTCGTACCTCAAGGACGTCGACGACGCCACATGGCAGCGGCTCGTGGAGCCGGTCGTCGCGGACCTGCGGGCGCTCCCCGACCCGGACCGGGAGCGGCAGCAGACCTGGCGGGTGCCGCTGTCCGTGCTCTCCCACCGCTGAGCGGGGGGAGAGCGAGACCATGACCGTCCCCGGACCGCGTCAGGCGGCCTTACCACCGTCCTCCTTCACCGAGTTGCTGCGCGACCGCGCCGAACTCACCCCCGACCGCCCGGCGATCATCGTGGACGGCGTCGCGGAGCTCACCTTCGCCGACTGGGACCGGCGCGCCGACGCGGCCGCCCACCGGCTGCGCGCCTTCGAACCGGCCCGGCTGCGCCGGGTGGCGCTGCTCTTCGGCGGCGACGCCTGGGCGGACTTCGCGGTCGCCTACCACGCGGTACAGCGGGTGGGCGCCACCGCCATCCACCTCAACGACCGCATGCCGGGCGAGGAGATCGCACGACGGCTGGTGCAGTGCGGGGCCAACGGCATCCTGCACGCGGACGGACTGCGGCCCCCGGAGGGCTTCACCGGATGGACCGCGCCGCTCGGCTCCCTCGAAGGCGCCGCGGACGACGCCCCGGCGCGCCCCGACGCCGCCAGGCCGCCCGTGCGGCCGGACGCCATCGCGGACATCCTCTACTCCTCCGGCACCACCGGCCCCGCCAAGGCGGTCACCGTCACCCACGCCAACATGATGCACGGCCGGGCCCGTCCCACCATCGACGCCCTCGGCTCCTCGGAGCACCTGCTGTCCGCGATGCCCCTGGGCACCTCCTCCAGCCAGGGCACGATCTCGCTTCCGCTGCTGTCCGACAGCGTGCTGGTCGCCGCCTCGCTGAGCGACGAGCCCGACCGGATCGCCGAACTCGCCGCCCGGTACCGGGTCGGCTCGCTGATGATCACCCCGGCCACGGCACGGGCCCTGGTCCTCGCACGGGTCCATGAGCGCCACGACCTGTCCGGGGTCACCACGGTCACCAGCGCCTCGGCGGTCTTCCCGGCCGCGGTGGCCCGGCGGCTGCTGGCGATGCTGCCCGGCGCGAGCCTGGCGACCGCCTACACCTCCATCGAGGCGTCCCCGGCCGTGGTCCTCAACGTCTTCGACCCCGGCCACCCGCTGTGCGCGGGCTTCCCGGCCCCCGGCACCGACGTGGTGATCACCGACGAGCGGCAGCAGCCCCTGCCCACCGGCGAGGTCGGTGAGATCTGGCTGGGAACGGACGCCCCCCAGCGGCGCTACCTGGACACCCTGCTGGACCGCCAGGCGCACGTCGGGCGCTGGACGCGGATGGGTGACCTGGGCAGCCTCGACGACCAGGGCCGGCTGCACTTCTTCGACCGTGCCGCCGACGCCGTCCGCTCGGACGGCCGGCTGGTCTCCACGGTCCAGGTGGAGTCCGTCCTCTACGACCACCCCGAGGTGCGGGAGGCGGCGGTCATCGGGCTTCCGCACCCCGGGTCCGGGGAGGAGACCACCGCCGTGGTGGTGCTCTCCTCGGCCGCCGTGCTGCCCGAGGTCCAGGACTTCGCCAAGAGCCGTCTGGAGCCGCACCAGATACCGGGGCGCTACCTGGTGACCGACGCCCTCCCCCGCAGCTTCCTGGGGAAGGTCCTCAAGCGGGAGCTGCGGCGCATCCACACCACGCCGTCCCCGCGCTCCCACCACGAAGCCGCCGACCGCCACGCCGCCGAACCGGAGGAACCCGCCGTGCCCCTCGACCCGGAACTGCTCGATGTCCTCGGCTGCCCCGAACACCCCGACGCCGGACTGCGCCATGACGCGGACCACTCGGCCCTCACCTGCGCCGACTGCGGTCGGCGGTATCCCGTCCTGCGGGGCATACCGGTGCTGCTGCCGGGCGCCGGCGAGTAGCCCGACACCGTTCGCACGGCCCGGCCCTGACGTCCCCTCGACTGGAGCTTCCCCGTGACCACCTCTCCCCCTCATCAGGAAGGCCCCGAGGCCCGCGCCGAGGAGGGCACGCCGAAGCCGGCCGGGCCCGTCCGGCCGGTGCTGCTCGTCGTGCTCCTCTGCCTGGCGGACCTGATGGTCGTGCTGGATGTCACGATCGTGAACGTCGCGCTGCCCTCGATGAAGCGCGACCTCGGACTCTCCCAGACCGATCTGCAGTGGGTGGTCAACGCCTACGCGCTGATCTTCGGCTGCTTCCTGCTGCTGGCGGGACGGCTGGGAGACATCTTCGGGCGCCGTCGGCTCTTCCTCGCCGGCGTGGTCCTCTTCGGCGCCGCGTCGATGCTCAGCGGACTGGCGGACGACGCCGCGACGCTCATCGTCGGCCGCGGCCTGCAGGGCCTGGGCGGTGCCGTCATCGCACCGACCGGACTGTCCATCATCAACACGGAGTTCCGCCACGACACGGCCGGGCGCACCAAGGCGGTCGCGGCCTGGGGCACGATCGCCGCGGGCGGCAGCGCGCTCGGGCTGCTGCTCGGCGGCGTCCTCACCACCACCATCTCCTGGCACTGGATCTTCTTCATCAACGTGCCCGTGGCCGCCGCCGTGCTGCTGTGCGCGCGGGCCGTCCCCGAGTCCCGGGACGAGGCGTCCGACCGGACGGTCGACTACGCCGGTGCCCTGACCGTCACCGCCGGTCTGCTGCTGCTGGTCCTCGCCCTGGGGCACGGCGCGTCCTGGGGCTGGACCTCGGGCCGGACCCTCGGCACGCTGGCCGCCGCCGTGCTGCTGCTGGCGGCCTTCCTGGTGATCTCCTCCCGGGTGCGCCGACCGCTGGTGCGGCTCGGCATCTTCCGCATCCGCTCGCTGGCCGTGGCCGACGGCGTCCTGCTGCTGCTGTCCTCCGGCATCTTCACCATGTTCTTCTTCTCCACCCTCTACCTCCAGGACGTGCTCGGCTACACGCCCATCAAGGCCGGCCTGACCTTCCTCCCGGCCGCGATCGGCGTGATGATCGGCGCCACCATCGCCCAGCCGGTGGTCGGCCGCCTCGGCCCGGTCACCGTGGGCTCGGCCGGCCTGCTGCTGGCCGGCGGCGGCATGCTCTACCTCTCCCGCCTCCCGGAGGGCGGCGACTACGCCACCGACCTGCTCCCCGGGCTCCTCCTCCAGGCGATCGGACTGGGCCTGGCCTTCGTGCCCGTGACCCTGCTCGCCACCTCCGGTGTGCCGGAGTCCGACGCCGGTCTCGCCTCCGGCCTCTACCAGACCGTCCAGGAGATCGGCGGCGCGATCGGCCTGGCCGCCATGTCGGCGCTCGCCGTGTGGCGCACCGGGCAGGAGATGACCGGCTCCGGCGCCGGCCCCGACGTCTCGGCGCAGGTCGCCGGCTTCCGCCTGGCCTTCCTGGCCGGCTCCCTGGTCATGGTGGCCGGCGCCGTCCTCTTCGCCGCACTGCTGCGCAAGCGCCATGTGGACCCGGTCATGGCCGACGTGGCCGCCAACGGCCCGGCGGTCTGACCCTCACCCGACGGGCCCCGGCCGGACTCTCCCGGCCGGGGCCCGTCGCGCTGCGACGGCGTCCCCCGGCGCGCGCGCCGGCCCCGAAGCGGTGCCCGAGGCCCCCGCAGACGGCTCCCGGCTCGTCGCCGGCGGTCGCGGCGCGAAGCGGCCCGGGGCGGCGGGATCGACCAGCGGCATCCGGCCGGCATGCCGGAGCCACCGGGTGCCCGTCGCCGGCGCCGCCCCGCCGACGAGGGGCCGCCCCCGGGCGGCCGGCCCCGCGCCGACCCCGCCGGGCACGACCTCCGCGAGCGCGCCGGGACGCTCCCGTCACCTCGTCGGCATGCTCCCGTCGCGCTCGTCGGCATGCCCGGGACCGGGACCCGGCGGCCGCCCTCACGGGCGACGGACCACGTGATCGTGAAGTGCTCAAGGTTGGGCAGAACCGGGCCGTGACGCAGAACACAATGCACCTCAACGCCACGTTTCGAGGGGAGGTGACCCGCATGAAGAAGCTCGTCGTCCGCCGCCTGGAGACCGTCAAGACCAGCGCCGCGACCTCCTGCTCGGTCGTCGTCGCCTGACGACGACCGGCGGAAGCCGATTGACAGCCCGGGTGGGCCGGTGTCCGCACCGGCCCACCCGGACCCACAGGAGAGAAGGGATCGCACCGATGCCCGGTTATCCGCCCGACTCGGTGATCACCGTGCTGCCGTACTCGCACCGGCGCGAGGCCGACTCCGCTGTCATCGGCGACCTCGACCGCCAGGTCTTCCTGAGCATCCCGATCGAGGCACTCGACGTGCTGGAGTGGTTCGCACAGGGCTGCACGCCCGCCGAGGCGGGCCTCCGCTACGAGGCCAAGCACGGCGAGACCGCCGACCTCGACGACTTCATCGACGTGATGGTCGCCGAGGGCTTCATCACCGTCAACGACGGCACCGCCGAGCCGGTACCGGCCGCGGACACCCCTGCCCACGGCAGCGCGCCCCCGGACGGCGGGACCCAGCGGGACAACGGCTCGAAGCTGCGGTGGAAGAGCCACATGGAGTGGATCAGCCGGCGGACCGCGCAGCGGATCTTCTCCGCCGCGGTGCTGGTGGCCTGCGGCCTCGTCATCGCCGCCGGCCTGCTGACCGCGGTGCTCAACCCCGGGATCATCCCCGGTGCCACGATCCTGCTGTTCCCGGAGCACTTCGCCCTGCTGACCTGGTCGACGATGGCGATCATGATCGTGGGCATCTACCTGCACGAGGTCGCGCACCTGGTGGCCGCCCGGGCGGCCGGGATCCCGGCGCGCATCGGGATCGGCACCCGGCTCTACATCCTGGTCGCCGAGACCGACATGAGCGGCATCTGGCTCGCCTCCAAGCGGCAGCGCTACCTCGCGTTCCTGGCCGGACCGATCGTGGACGGCGTGTTCGGCTCGTTCGCGATCATCCTGCTCAAGCTCATGGAGACCGGCACGCTGTCGGTGCCGCAGGAGATCCAGTGGCTCACCGCCGCCGCGCTGTGGACCTACTTCGGCAGGCTGCTGTGGCAGTGCTTCTTCTTCATGCACACCGACTTCTACTACGTGATCACCACCGCGCTCGGGACCCGCAACCTCATCAAGGACACCGAGAAGTGGATGGGCAATCTGGTGCGGCGGCTGTTCCGCTCGCCCAGGCGCGCGGACCTGTCCGACCTCAGCCCGCGCGAGCTGACGTCGGTCCGCTGGTACTCGGCCGTCTACCTGCTGGGCCGGGGGGTCACGCTCGCCTCGCTGTTCGCGATCACCCTGCCGGTGCTGATCGGCTACCTGTCCCAGGCCTTCCTGTTCCTCACCGGTCAGGACAGCCGGATCAACTCCTTCGACTTCGCCACCATCGTGCTGGTGGCCGTCATGCTCGACGGCGGCGGCCTGTACCTGTCCATCCGCAACCTGTTCCGCCGCAGGCGTGCCCGCCGGACCGAACTCGCGCTGCGCGACGACCGGCTGGCCACCGCGCGGGCGAGTACGGCCGGATCCTGACGCCCCCGACGCACAGGACCGGTTACCGTACCGGCGACCACGACCCCCACCGGGAGGCATGAGACGTGACGGCGGCCGGCATCACCACCCGAGAACTCAACCGCGCGCTGCTGGCCCGCCAGGGACTCCTGGAACCGATCGACGACTCGGTTCCCGGGATTCTCGCGCGTGTGGGGGCGGTTCAGGCGCAGAGCTGGCCCGCGGTGCCGGTGGCCCTGTGGACGCGCAGCGCGCGGCTGGGCCCCGACGACTTCCTCGACGCGGCGCGGGACGGCGAGCTGCTGCTGGCGACCCTGCTGCGCGGCACCCTGCACATGGTCCCCGCCTCGCAGTACCCGGACTACGCGGCGGTCACGCGGCTGACGGGCGCCGCGGACTGGCGGCGCAGGACCAAGGGCCCCGCGCCGCTGGTGGACCGCCTGTTCGAGGAGCTGCGCGAGCACACCGCCGAGCAGGCGCGCGTCCCGGAGGACGTGTGCGCGTTCATCGAGGCGTTCCTGGAGCGCCACCCGGACGCGGTCACCGACGAGGAGATCGCCTTCCAGCGGCAGTACAAGTGGCGCCCCTTCCGCAGCACACCGGCGTTCGTGCGGACCCCGCCGGACGGGGTGTGGGGCGCGAAGGCACCCGAGGCGCTGCGCGCCGCTCCCCCGGCCGAGCCCGACGAGGCCGCCGCCCTGGAGCGGGTCGTGCGAGCGCACCTGCGGGCCTTCGGGCCCGCCGCCCCGGACGACGTGGCGACCTGGATCGGGCACCGGACGCCGCCGGTGCGGGACGTACTGGCCGCGATGGACGACCTGGTCGCCTTCGGCCAGGGCAAGCGGGTGCTCTACGACCTCCCGGACGCGCCTCGCCCGGACGGGGACACCCCCGCGCCGCCGAAGCTGCTGCCCGCGTTCGACAGCACCTTGCTGGCCTACCACACCAACCACCGGGAGCGGATCCTGCCCGACGCGCACAAGGGCGTCGTCTACGCCAGGTCCAACCTCCAGATCAAGCCGAGCTTCCTGGTCGACGGGCTGGTGGCGGGCACCTGGGCGATCGAGGTCAAACGGCGGGTGGCCACGGTGACGTTGCGGCCGTCGGAGCAGCTGGCCGCGAAGGACCGCACGTCCCTGGAGGACGAGGCGGAGCGCCTGGCGCGCTTCGCCCAGCCCGAGGCCAAGGACCACGCGGTCGTCATGGAGACCTGACCGGGCCCCCCTGCACCGGGCCCCGCCGCCCACCCGGGGGACCCGGGCTCTGCGGGGAGGGCCCGGGTCCTGCGGGGAGGGCCCGGGTCCCCCCGGCAGGCGGTCTCGGGCTGGTTCGCGGAGCCGGAGGACCGGCGGGGCCGGGGGGACTCCGGGCTGCGACGGGTGGCCGGTCAGCCCTCGCCAGCAATCCCCGCGCTTGCATGAGGAAGGCGGTGGCTGTCGGACCTTTCTCACAAGGTAGACGGGCCCCGGGGCGTACGGAGGGCGCGGCACCCGGCAAGAGATCTGGACGACAAAGAAGCCCCAGGCCGCTGGCCTGGGGCTTTCTCATGGAGCGGGCGACGAGAATCGAACTCGCGCTCTGAGCTTGGGAATCAGCGGTGCTTGAGTCTCCGGAACGTCTCTGACCTGGGCTTTCCTGCGCGGAAGCTGGGGTCGCAATGGTCTCTGGAGGCTGTACCTGACCGCTGTTGTCCGCTCTGCTGGGCACGGATGGGGCACGGGAGGGCGATACAGCGCACCCTGCCAGGGGGCGTGCTCGGGGTGGGCCGACGCGTCAGAGAGGGATGATGCGGACGTGGTTTCCGCAGAGTTTGGTCATGTCGTCGCTGTCGGAGGTCAGGAGGGCGACGGGTGTCGGCTGCCGCAGGGCGACCTCGGCGACCGTGGCGTCGATGGCGTACTTGTGCCCGTGCAGCCCGACGCCTTTGAGGAGTTCCGCTGCTGCTCTCGCCGCCTGCTCGGTGACGGGCTCCACCTTGACGCGGGACAGAGCCCAGTTCAGGCGAGGCATGTTGGTGCGGGAGTGGCTGACTTCCACGATGGTGTTGGCCCCGATGACCAAGTCGGCTCCCATGTCGTGGAAGACCTGAAGCATCGCGAGCAGCTTGCGGTCCTGCGCGATCCAGGCGGAGAGCCCCTCGGAGTCCAGGACGACGGTCTCGATGCGCTCGCTCACGCGGCATCCGCGCCCGTGGAGGTACCGGCGGAGCCGAAGATCTTCGCGCGAGCCTCGGCGAGCTCCTCGTCGCTGAAGGGTCCGTGCTCCTCCTCGTGACGGCGGAGGTCGTCGCCCAGGAGCTGGTGCCGGATCTGGCGGGCTACAGCTTCCGCCACGTAGCCGGAGACGTTGTCCGTGAGCTTGCGGAGCTCCGCCACCTGATCGCTGGGAAGCGTGACGGTGATGCGAGTCGTCGAAGACATGAGGCCAGCATACTGGAGTATGCAGGATGTCGCTGCGCGGTGCCCCGGCTGCTCGCGGAGGCAGGCGCCAACCCTGTCGACTTCAGTTTCACCAAATGCCTCGCGCCCACTCGACCCTCGGTAGCCTCTCGACAGCGTTCAGTATCGAGGAGGGGTAGGTAGTGACTGAGCAAGCATTCGGGATCGACAAGATTCAGCTGGTCAAGCTGCTGCGGCGGGTGGCCGAGGGCGAAGCGCAGCTACCGGAGTTCCAGCGCGGCTGGGTGTGGCCGGACCACAACATCATCGGGCTGCTCGCCTCGATCTCTCGTGGATACCCGGTCGGCACCCTCATGTTGCTGCAGACCGGTGGTGACGTCCGTTTCAAGTGTCGCCCGGTTGAGGGCGCCACTCCACCCCCGGACACGGAACCGGACACCCTGATCCTCGACGGCCAGCAGAGGATGACCTCGCTCTTCCAGTCGATCATGCTCGGTAAGCCGGTCGAGACACAGAACCAGCGTAAGCAGCGGGTCACCGGCTGGTTCTACGTCGACATGGTCAAGGCTCTCGACCCTCAGGTGGACCGTGAAGACGCCATCCGCCTGCTGCCGGCGGACCGGGTGGTCCGCAGCTTCCGTGGCGATCTCATCGAGGACTACTCGACTCCGGAGAAGGAATACGCGGCCCGGCTCTTCCCTCTCTCCCAGCTCTTCTCCAACCGCGTTTGGAGCTACGGCTACGAGGACTACTGGAAAGACCAGGGAGAGGACGGCCGCAAGTGGTGGCGGGACTTCGAGGAGGCGTTTGTGCGGCCCTTCGAGCTCTACCAGGTGCCGGTGATCGAACTAGGCAGGCAGACCGAGAGGCAGGCTGTCTGCCAAGTCTTCGAGAAGGTCAACACCGGCGGCGTCACCCTCACAGTCTTCGAGCTGCTCACCGCCACATATGCCGCCGAAGAGTTCGACCTGCGCGACCATTGGAACAACGTGGTCCGGGCCGCATGGAAGGCGCCGGAGTACCGCCTCCTCAAAGACGTTGCCAACACCGACTTTCTGCAGGCCGTCACCCTCATGGCAACGGCTGCCCGGCGCGCCGATGCCGCTACCGTCGGGGTTGACGAAGAGCGTCTGCCGCGAATCGGCTGCAAGCGCAAGGACATGCTGGAACTGGGTCTGGACGAGTACCGGCGCTACGCGCCACTGGTCGTCCAAGGCTTCAAGGACGCCGCCAAGTTCCTCCGCCAGCAGTACCTCTTCGACACCAAGTTCCTTCCCTACGGGACCCAGCTGATCCCTCTCGCCGCAATCCTCAGCACGCTCGGCCCACAGGCCGAACCGGCCGGTGCGCAGCAGAAGCTGGCCCGTTGGTACTGGTGCGGTGTGTTCGGTGAGCTGTACGGCGGCTCGACGGAGACCAGGTTCAGCCATGACCTCCCCGAAACCGTGGGCTGGGTACGCGGCACCGGGGCCGAACCTCGGACCATCCGGGACGCCCGGTTCAGCGAGAGCCGCCTGTTGACATTGCGCACCCGCAACAGCGCTGCCTACAAAGGAATCTACGCACTTCTGATGAAGGAAGGCGCCGTCGACTGGCGGACCGGTGAGAAGACTGAGATCACCGAGTACTTCGCGGAGGCAGTGGACATCCACCACATCTTCCCGCAGGCGTGGTGCGAGCGGGAGAACATCGACCGGGGCACTTACAACTCGATCGTCAACAAGACTCCGCTGACCGGACGCACCAACCGCATCATCGGCGGAACAGCACCCTCTGCCTACCTCCCTAGGCTCGCGAAGAACGCCGAGGTGGAAGCGGACACCGTGGCCAACCACATTCGTACCCACCTGGTTGATCCCGCGCTGCTCGTCAAGGATGACTTCGCGGGCTTCTTCGAAGCCCGGCAGCAGGCCTTGGTCGAGTCGATCGAGACGGCCACTGGCAAGGCGGTCGTCACTGAAGACGGATATCCCGCAGCCGGTGTGGTGGACGAGGGCGACGAGGACTGCATGTCCCTTTCCCGAACCGCGTCGACTACTCGCTGAACGGGCTCCTCGCCATCAGTCGCAGACGACGTGTGGACGGAGCCGACCACGAGCAGGAGGGTGATGAGACCGCCGTCCGGTAGGAGCTGGCCGTGCTGGCGGACGCCCTGTGGAGGGGCTTCGGCAGCACATTAGCCGGTAGGTCGAGAAGGGGGCGGACGGCCTGCTGCCAGTCGGAGAGACGGCGAAGCCGTTCCCGCGGTCCACCTTCGGGCGGTAGCGGCGCAAGGCGCGGACCGTTGTCGGTCTGCCGGAGAACTCTCGCTTATGCGACCTCCGGCATATCGGCCCCACCGTCCCGGCCTGGTCGGGTGCCACGCTCAGGACACGATGGTGCGCGCCGACCAGTCGGAGGAGAAGGCACCCCTGATCTATCGGCACTCCGACTGGGCCGGCGGAAGGAGGTCGCGGGCGGGGCTGGGGCGGATGGTGCACGCGGCCCGTGAGAGGGGGTCGGGCGGTGCGGAGGTGGTGCAAGGCGCTTAGCACGGTCCAGGCAACAAAGAAGCCCCGGGCCGCTGGCCTGGGGCTTTCTCGTGGAGCGGGTGACGAGAATCGAACTCGCGCTCTGAGCTTGGGAAGCTCATGTTCTACCATTAAACTACACCCGCACAGCGGATCTTGATCCGTTCCGCATCGCAGCACACTCTACCCCATCCGAGCCCGCGCTGTACGCCGCCTCGACGTGTCCGGGATCGGGGACCCCCGAAGGCTGTGCGACGGAGGGGAGTTGGGGCGTAACCTCGCTACCCGGAGCGCCGCGCAGGGCACTGTCCGAGCCATCCCCTAATGTGACCCTTCGTCCGCATTTCGCTGGGAAGGGGCCCGATGGACTTGATGGAGCGCACCGTCGTCCGCTGTGCCGAGGGGCACGTGTTCGCCACCGCTTCGTTTCCGATGCAGCAGCTGGGGCCCGAGCGGCTCGGGCCCGGGCGGCTCCTGCGGTGCCCCCGCTGTGCGCGGCTGAGGCACGCGGTGCCCGTGGCGCCGGAGCCGGCGCGGGAGCGGCGGCAGGCGTAGGCGAGGGCGGGCGGGCCTCCCGAGCGGGGCCCGCCGGCCCGGCCGGCGAGGGCGCGGGGCAGTGTCCGATTGGGGGCGCCCCGGGCGTCCTGCGTATCCTCGGGACGTGCTTCTCTCAGACAAGGACATCCGGGCCGAGATCGACGCCGGACGGGTGCGCATCGACCCGTACGACGAATCCATGGTGCAGCCGTCGAGCATCGATGTGCGGCTGGACCGCTACTTCCGGGTGTTCGAGAACCACCGCTACCCCCACATCGACCCGGCGGTCGAGCAGGCCGACCTGACCCGTCTCGTGGAGCCCGAGGGCGACGAGGCGTTCATCCTGCACCCGGGCGAGTTCGTGCTGGCGTCGACGTTCGAGGTGATCTCCCTCCCCGACGACATCGCCTCACGGCTGGAGGGCAAGAGCTCGCTCGGCCGCCTCGGCCTCGTCACCCACTCGACGGCCGGCTTCATCGACCCCGGCTTCTCCGGGCACGTCACACTGGAGCTGTCGAACCTGGCGACACTGCCGATCAAGCTGTGGCCGGGCATGAAGATCGGGCAGCTCTGCATGTTCCGGCTGTCCTCGCCCTCCGAGGCCCCGTACGGCAGCGAGCGCTACGGGTCGCGGTACCAGGGACAGCGGGGGCCGACGGCCTCCCGGTCCTTCATCAACTTCCATCGGACCCAGGTGTGAGGGCGGACGCATGAGCGAGGTACGCGAGAACCTGACGTACGAGAAGTTCGGCGGCGCGATCCGCGAACTCGCCCAGACGATCGCCGACGACGGCTACGAGCCGGACGTGGTGCTGTCCATCGCCCGCGGCGGTGTCTTCGTGGCCGGCGGCCTGGCGTACGCCCTGGACTGCAAGAACATCCATCTGGTGAACGTCGAGTTCTACACCGGCGTGGGCACCACGCTGGAGATGCCGGTGATGCTGGCGCCCGTCCCCAACGCGATCGACTTCTCCCACAAGAAGGTCCTGATCGCGGACGACGTGGCCGACACCGGCAAGACGCTGAAGCTGGTCCACGACTTCTGCCTCGACCACGTGGCGGAGGTCCGCTCCGCCGTGATCTACGAGAAGTCCCACTCGCTCGTCAAGTGCGAGTACGTCTGGAAGCGGACGGACGAGTGGATCAACTTCCCCTGGAGCGTCGACAGGCCCGTGGTCAGCAGGCAGGGCCAGGTCCTGGACGCCTGAGCCCCGCGCCCCGGACGCTCACCAGGAACGCAGCGCCCGCACCGGGTCGGTGCGCACCGCGCGGCGCAGTGGCCCTGCCGCGCCCGCCAGCACCGCGGCGGCCGGAAGCAGCAGGGTGGCCGCCACGGTCCACGGGCCGGGCAGCACCAGACCGGCCGGCAGGTGCCGGGCGAACAGCTCCAGTCCGCGCAGCCCCCTGACCGCCAGCGCGCCCAGCGCCGACCCGAGCAGCGCACCGGCCGCCCCGGCGGCGAGCCCGAGGCACCCCGCCTCCACGGCGAAGGCCGTGAGGATCTGGCGGCGGGTGTGGCCGACCGCCCGGAGCAGGCCGACCTCGTGGATGCGCTCGCGCAGCAGCGTGCCGCCCATGCCCACCCCGGCGGCCGCGGCCACGGCCCCGAGGAGGCCGAGCATCAGCCACGACCCCCAGCGGAACAGCTCCAGCAGCAGGGGGAGCTCGCGGACCCGGTCGGCGACGGCACGGGCCGAGAAGCGGTCCCGGTGGAGCCTCTCCAGCACCGGCGCGACGGCCTCGGGCCGCGCCACGACGACCGTGGCACCCGAGAAGCCGCGGGTCGCGAGGAACCGCTCGGGGCTCACCCCCTCCCTGGCCGCGGCCCACTCCACCACCAGGGGAGCGGCCGCGTAGGCGGCATTGGGGCCGTCCTGGCGCCACGCGGGGTCGTAGAGGCCGACGACGGTGATCCGGTCGGCGACGGCGGTACCACGGTTCTCCCCGGTACGCCGGGTGTGTGCCACGTCCACGCTCCGGCCGAGCAGCCCGGTCAGGTCCTGGCCGTCCCCGACGGCGGGCAGGACCACCTCGCGGCCTCGCAGGGGGAAGACCGCGTCACGGGACCGGTGCAGCAGCGGCGGACGCAGGGAGGGCCGTTCGGTGGTCGCATGCAGCAGGAACGGCGGCAAGCTCTCGTCGGTACCGCTGTCGAAGGACGCCTGGAGCAGCGGCTCGACGGATTCCACGCCCTCCAGGGCGCGGACCCCGTCGAGCGCCGTGCCGGTGAGCCGCCTGGCCCCCGGATCGTCGTGCGGTGCCTCCAGATCGATCTGCCGCAGCCCGGAGCCGGAGGCGAGAGCCGCCTCCGCCGCTTCGTCCGCGCCGCGGACGACGGTGGCGGCGGTCAGCGCCACCACGGCGCAGAGGGTGAGGACCACCGCGGCCGCCAGCGTCCGGCGGCCGAAGCGGAGGGCGTTGACCGCCCCGCGGTGGACGTGGTTCACGAGGCGGCTCCCGGTGCGTGGGCGGGCGGGCACGGCAGGGCCGGGGGCGCTCCGCCGCCGAGCACTCCGTCCGCCATCTCCAGGACCCGGTCCGCACGGGCGGCGACCTCGGCGCTGTGCGTGACGAGCAGCACCGCACAGCCGTCCTGGGCGGCGGAGCGGGTCAGCAGGTCGAGGACCGCGGACGCGGACTCGGCGTCGAGGTTGCCGGTCGGCTCGTCCGCGAGCAGCACCGCCGGCCGGTTGACGAGCGCCCGGGCCAGGGCCACCCGCTGCTGCTCCCCGGCGGACAGCTCCCGGGGCCGGTGGCCGAGCCGGTGCCCCAGGCCGACCCCGTTCAGCAGCAGCCGTGCGGGCCCGGCACCCCGGCGCAGCCCTCCGGGGTGGGCGAGGGCCACGTTCTCGGTGGCCGTGAACTGGGGGAGCAGGTGGAAGGACTGGAAGACGAAGCCCAGGCGGTCGCGGCGCAGGGCGGAGAGTGCGGCGTCGGACAGCCCGGCGGTGTCCCGGCCGTCGACGAGCACCGTGCCCGCGGTCGGCACGGCGAGGAGCCCGAGGGCCGTGAGCAGGCTGGTCTTGCCGCTGCCGGAACGGCCCGTGAGGGCGACCGTCCGGCCGGGCACGAGGTCGAGCACCGCCCCGCGGACGGCGGTGACCGGGCCGTCGGGCCCCCGGTGGACGACGGTCAGCCCGCGGGCGGCCAGGACGGGCCGGACCTCCGCCGTCACCGGGCGGCCTCCGCGGGCAGGGCGCCTTCCAGCAGCGCGGTGATCCGGTAGGCGGCCCGCGTGCCGGGGACGCCGCACTCGGTGTCCCGGGCGCTGTCGCGGTAGAAGGCGGAGGCCCCGGGGCAGTCGCGGCGCGCCTCCAGCAACTCCCCGATCCGCTCGGCATCCGCCGTCCGGGGGGTCCAGCCGAGTGCGTGGGCGGCGCCGAGGGCTTCGGCCGCCTCACGCACCGTACCGGCCCGGAGCCTCTCCTCTGCCTCACCGACGAGTTCGGCCGGGGCTGGCCTCTCGCCGGGAAGGGCGTCCAGACGGTCGGCTCGTGCGAGACCGTTGATCAGCAGCGACCTGCCGTACCTGCGCTCGGGGCTGTCCGCCGGCCAGCGCGTGACACGCACGGCGGGCGTGTCCTGGTCGAGCCCGGCGAGGACTTCGGTGTAGCGGCTCCAGACGTCCACGTTGCCGTCGTCGACGGACCGGGGTGCGGAAGCACGGACAGCGGCGAGGACGTCCCGGGTGTCCTGCTCTCCCACCGTGCCGCCCACGGCTTCCATGAGCGTCAGCCAGGCCCCTCGCAGAAGGGGGTCGTAGGTCGTGAGGACGGTGGTCCGCATGTCGGCAAGACCTTCGCGCAGCAGGGGGTCCTCAAGTGGCAGTCCGGCGATCAGGCGGAGGGCGACCACTTCGTAGGTCGAGGTCAGCGCACCGTGGCGCACCTGTACTGCGGGCATGAGACCTGTCGGGAGCTGACGTGAGCGGATCTCCTCCACGAGGGGCGCCAACCCCGTTCGCGGGGATCCCAGAAGGAGCCAGGCACGGGCGCTCAGGCTCTGGACCTGGGGGTCCCTCACGGATCCCCTCGGTTCCAGGACGCCCCGCAAGCGCCTTTCCTGATTGGCCGTCAGTTTCAGGTCGAGGCGGTCGGCCAGCAGCACGTAGTAGGCCGCCTCGATCGCGTCGGACTCGTCCCCGGGGACGGAAAGTGCGTGGCCGCGCTCCTGCCACCACGCACCGGCCCGGGCGGCGAGATGCGCGGGGGGCTGCGCGCCCACGGCAGCCGCGATGTACGCCAGGTGGTAGAGCTGCACAGGCCGCGGCGGCGCTGTCTCTTCGGCCTCCGCCAGCCAACTCCTGACCGCCGCACGGCGGTCGTCGCCCAGCCGGACACCGAAGTGGTCCAAGGCGACGAGGGCCCCGGATGTCTCGTCGAGCAGAACGGACACGTCGCCAGGAACCGTCTTCCCGGCACCGAACCGGGCCTGCGCGGCGAAGTGGGACAGCAGGACATCCACGTCGTCGGGCGTGTGGAGAACGGCGCCCGTCGCGGATTCGAGGCGGGAGATCGATACGGCCGCGCTGAAGGGGTCCCTGAGCACCTCCGCCGCGAACTCGGCTCGCAGCGCCTCGCGCTCGGCCCTGATGGCGACCTGTCTGCCCGTGGCGGTACGCAGGGCGGACAGGCCGTGGGCGGACGCGTGGAGGCCGGGACGCGCGGCGGATCCGGGAGAGGCCGTGAAGAGCCCGTTGTCGCCCCGAAGCTCCTCGATCTGCCGCTCAAGGTCGCGCTGCTCTGCGGTGAGCCCCGAGCGGCCGCGGCCGTCGCCAGGGACGTCGAGGACGTTGCCGAAGACCCTGAGGCCCAGGAGGACAGCCAGGATCCCGCCGACGGCGATCCAGGCGGCGGTGCGCTTACCCCTGGTCATCCCTCCCCCTCAGCCCGCGCAGGCGGAGGCAGTGCCCTTGACGCCCAAACCCTCGTGGTGGGTGGATGCGTAGGAGCACGTCTCGATCCCCCACACCATCGACAGGTACCCCGAGCGCGCCTGGCCCGAGAGGTCGGAGGTCCAGGTGTCGGTGTTGGTCCACTCGAAGGAGTGGGAGCCTGCGCTCCCGCTGCCCGAGACGCCCGTGCTCCCGCTGCCCACCGAGACCGAGCCGCCCTTTCCGGTGATCTGGGCGACGTTCTTGACCCAGCTCATCCGCTGGCGCTTGGAGCCCCGGTAGACCTTCGCCGAGGTCTTCCAGTCGCAGGCCTTCGCCCACAGGTTGCACTCCCAGGCGTTCGCCTGGAGGGTGATGCCCCGTCCGATGGTCCGCTGGGAGCTGTCGCTGATCGCACCGGCGGTCGTCCCGTTCCCGGAGGCGAGGACGGCGAGCACCGCCGCTCCGGCGGAAAGGGACATGCGGGTTGCGCGGTTCATTCCTCCACCCCCACGGGTGTCGTGTTCCTCGTCCGGCGGGGCCGAATGTAGTGGAGCGGTAGCCGCTCCCCCGGCCGCCCGAAGGCGTCCCGGACGACCGCCGCATCGTTCCTTCCGCCGGTGCGCGGGACCGGGGGAGGATCGATACGGCGGAGGAAGGTGGCGGGTCGGGCGACGCTCCTCGGGGGGTCTTCCCGGCCGCGGGCGCGACCGTGCGATCTTCACCTCTTCGGGTAACGGCACTCGTCCCGTTGCCGGAGGGCGGGTATGCGGATCCCATGAAATACCTGGTACGCGACAAGATCTTCGCCATCGGCGACGACTACTGGATCGAGGACGAGCGCGGCCGCCACGCGTTCCTCGTCGACGGCAAGGCACTCCGCCTGCGGGACACCCTGGAGCTCAAGGACCCGAGCGGATACGTGCTGGTCACGCTCCGGCAGAAGCTGCTGAGCCTGCGCGGCGCGATGACGATCGAGCGGGACGGCGAGACGCTCGCCACCATCCGCCGCAAGCGGCTGTCACTGCTGCGCAACCACTTCCGGGTCACGCTCTCCGACGGGACGGAGCTCGACGTCAGCGGCCGGATCCTGGACCGGGAGTTCGCGGTCGAGTACGACGGGGAGCTCCTGGCGCACATCTCCCGGAGGTGGCTGACGCTGCGGGACACCTACGGCGTCGACGTGGTCCGCGAGGACGCGGACGCCTCGCTGCTGATCGCGGTCGCGGTGTGCGTGATCCGGATGGCGGAGCGGGAGCGCGAGGAGGACTGAACCCGCCCGCGCTCCGGTCCGCCCCCTTCCGGGCCGGAGCCCGGGTCAGCGGTCGTGCGGCGCGGCGAGTCCGAGGCGGCGGTCCTTCAGGGCGGGGAAGACCTCCCGGGTCCTGGCCACCGCCTCCGGGTCGATGTCCACCGTGAGCACCTCCTCGCCGGGGCCCGCCTCGGCGAGGACGTCGCCCCAGGGGCCGACCACGATGCTGTGCCCGGCCTGCTCCACGCCCGCGTGGGTGCCGGCGGTACCGCAGGCCAGGACGTAGGACTGGTTCTCGACGGCGCGGGCGCGGGCGAGCAGCGTCCAGTGCTCCCGCCGTCTCGCGGGCCAGCCCGCGGGCACGACGAGCGCCTCCGCCCCCTGGTCCACCAGGCTCCGGAACAGCTCCGGGAAGCGGAGGTCGTAGCAGGTGGCCAGGCCCAGGGTGAGGTCCCCGGGCAGCGGCACGGTCACCGGCTCGGTGCCGGCGCCCATCATCACGGCCTCGCCCGTGTCGAAGCCGAAGCGGTGGATCTTGCGGTAGGTCGCCGCGAGCTCGCCCGTGGGGGCGATCACGAGGGAGGTGTTGTAGAGGGTCCCGTCCCCGGCGCGCTCGACGACCGATCCCGCGTGCAGCCAGACCCCGGCGTCGCGGGCCGCGTCCGCCACGGCCGCGTAGGTGGGCCCGGTGGGAGTCTCGGCCTCGGCGTCGAACTGCCGGTAGGCGAAGGCTCCCACGGGCCAGAGTTCGGGGAGGACGACGAGGTCGGCGCCGCGCTGGTCGCGGACGAGGTCGGCGACGCGTTGCCGCCGGGATTCGACCGACTCGTCCTCTTCGACCGCGATTTGCATGAGTGAGGCGCGCACACTACCACCGTCCTGGCATTGGAGCCGTCAACGCGGGCCTACGATCGTCACACGAAAGCACTGCCGGGGTGCCTCCGAGCAGCGTACTGTGCTGAGGCGGGGGCCACCCCCGGACCCCCACGCAGAGCCGCCCGTCCCGTTTGCCCGCGTACGACCGCCGAGGGGTCCCGTGACCGTCCATCCCAGCCTCCAGAACTACGCCGATGCCTGGACGCAGTCGGTCGAGTCCATAGCCGAGCTGGTGCAGCCGCTCGTCGAGGGTGAGTGGAACCGCGTGACACCGTGCCCGGGGTGGTCCGTGCGGGATGTCGTCTCGCATGTGATCGGCATGGAGTGCGAGATGCTCGGCGATCCCCGGCCCATCCACTCGCTGCCGCGGGACCTCTACCACGTGCGCAGCGAGTTCGCCCGGTACATGGAGATGCAGGTCGACGTCCGCCGCCACCACACGGCGCCGGAGATGACCTCGGAGCTGGAGTACGTGCTGATCCGCCGGGCGCGCCAGCTGCGCAACGAGAGCCGCGCGCCCGACACCAAGGTGCGGGCGCCGCTGGGTGCCGAGCAGACCCTGGAACTGGCCTACCGGATGCGTGCGTTCGACACCTGGGTGCACGAGCAGGACCTGCGGACGGCACTGGGCAGGCCGGGCGCCCTCGACTCCCCCGGAGCGCTGGTGGCCCGGGACGTCCTGATCGAGGGCCTGCCGAAGGCGGTGGCCAAGAACGCGGGGGCGCCCGCGCACTCCGCCGTCGTGTTCGACGTCAGCGGTCCCGTGGAGTTCCTGCGCACGGTGCGGGTGGACGGCGAGGGCCGCGGCTCGGTGGACGGCTCCCCGTCGCTGGGTCCGCTGGTGACCTTCTCGACGGACTGGGAGACCTTCTACCGTCTGACCTGCGGGCGCGTCCGTGCCGCGGCGGTCGCGGACCGGGTCAAGGTCGACGGCGACGAGGAGCTGGGCGAGGCGATCCTGCGGGTGATCGCGGTCACTCCGTAGCGTCCGCGGGGCCGCCGGCCCCGGGGACCCCGTCCCCGATGGCGGCGGCCCCGCCCGCACAGGCCGCGATGTCAGGCCGGCACGTGGACGGCCTCGACCCGGCTGGCGACCAGGCGCTCCCGTTCGCGCCGGGCGCTGAGGCCGCGCAGCCGCAGTATCTGGGCGACGCCGAGGAGTTGGAGGGCGAACACCGAGGCGAACGCCACCCGGTAGTTGCCGCCGGTGGCGTCGAGCAGCAAGCCGACGGCGAGCAGGGTCGTCATCGAGGCCACGAAGCCGCCCATGTTGACGATTCCCGAAGCGGTGCCCTGGCGCTCGGGCGGGTTCGCCGGGCGGGCGAAGTCGAATCCGATCATCGAGGCGGGCCCGCAGGCTCCCAGCACGGTGCACAGGGTGATGAGCAGCCACATGGGCGCCCGGTCCCCCGGGTAGCCGAGGGTCGCGGCCCACAGCAGTGCGGTGGTCGCGATGGTGCCGAGGGCCAGGGGTGCCCGCGCTGTGTGGTGGCGCGCTATGACCTGACCGTAGACCAGTCCGATCACCATGTTGGACGCCACCACCAGGGTGAGCAGGGTGCCCGCGGTATCTCGGGTGAGGCCCTGGGCCTCCACGAGGAAGGGCATGCCCCACAGCAGCAGGAAGACCATGGCGGGGAACTGGGTGGTGAAGTGGACCCACATGCCGAGCCGGGTGCCGGGTTCCTGCCAGGAGGCGCCGAGTTGGCGGCGGACGGAGGCCGTGCCGGGGTGCCGGGCCGGAGGCGGTTCATGGCCCTCGGGGTGGTCCTTGAGGAAGAGGAGCACCAGCGCCAGCGCCACCAGACCGGCGACGGCACTGCCCGCGAAGGTGGCCGTCCAGCCCATGCCGTGCAGCATCCGGGCGATCACCAGGGTGGAGACGAGGTTGCCGGCCATGCCGAAGAGGGCCGCGACCTGGGCGATCAGCGGGCCCCTGCGCACGGGGAACCACCGCGTGCCCAGGCGGAGCACGCTGATGAACGTCATCGCGTCGCCGCAGCCCAGCAGGGCGCGGGCGGCGAGGGCCGTCTCGTAGGAGGGGGCGAGCGCGAATCCGAGCTGCCCGGCGGTGAAGAGGACGGCCCCGATGGTGAGGACCTTCTTGGTGCCGAGCCGGTCGACGAGCAGGCCCACGGGTATCTGCATCCCCGCGTAGACCAGCAGTTGGAGGATGGAGAAGGTGGAGAGCGCCGAGGCGCCGACGTGGAAGCGGTCGGCGGCGTCGAGCCCCGCGACGCCCAGCGAGGTGCGGAAGATGACGGCGACGAAGTAGACGGCGACGCCGATGCCCCAGACGAGGGCGGCGCGCCGGCCGCCCGGGGGGTCCGCCGCCGGGGGCGGCGCGGGGGCGGCGCCGGAGGGCTCCGCGCTCACCCCTCCTCCCCGCGCACCAGGTCCTTCACACGGCCGAGGTGGCGGCGCACGCACTCCGCCGCTCCGTCGGCGTCCCCGGCCCTGATGAACTCCAGGAGCTCGCTGTGCTCCTCGCGGTTGCGGGTGATGCGGTCCGGCAGGGCCCGCATGATGGCGACGCCCATCCGCAGCTGGCGGTCGCGCAGCTGGTCGTAGAGCTTGGAGATGATCTCGTTCCCCGCGTGGCGGACGATCTCGGCGTGGAAGCAGCGGTCGCTGGCCGCGAAGGCGGCCAGGTCGCCGGCCTCCGCGTGGCGGCGCTGCTCGCCCAGGAGTTCCTCCAGGCGGGCGAGGAGGTACGGGGGAGCGGGGACGGCCTTGCGGACGGCGAACTCCTCGACCAGGAGCCGGGTCTCGACCACGTCCGCGATCTCCTGTGCGGAGACGGCGAGGACGAGGGCGCCCTTCTTCGGGTAGAGCTTGATCAGCCCTTCGACCTCCAGCTTGAGGAGCGCTTCCCGTACGGGGGTGCGCGAGACCCCGACGGCGTCGGCGAGTTCGCCTTCCGTCAGGAGGGTCCCGCCGGCGTACTCGCGGTCGAGGACGGCCTGCTTGACATGGGCGTAGACGCGCTCCGCCGCAGGGGGGCGCTTGGCCGCGGCACCGGTCGGGGTGGGGCTGGGAGCGGGCATGCACGCAGCATAGATACAACAAGGGTGCAAGGGGTATCCCCGTCCGCGATCCGGACGGGCGGCGGGCCCGACCGGACACCACGCAGCACGGTGGCGGGTGCCACGGCCCGGCGTGGGCGACCGGGCGGGAGGGACCGATAGGACGGCCGAGCGGGAGGGGTCTGACTCGCAGTCGGCCGTCCTCGCCCACCGCCTGCCGGGAGCGAGGGGCCCTCCGGTACGCGGAACGCCCGGCCGGGGGGTTCCCGGCCGGGCGTTTCACGTGAAACAGGACGTCGATCCCGTCGGGGCCTCAGGCCCCCTCAGGACCTCGGATCCCGTCAGGACGTCGGATCCCCTCAGGACCTCGGATCCCGTCAGGGCCTCAGGCCCAGGTGATCAGCCGCTTGGGCTGCTCCAGGACCGCCGCGATATCCGCGAGGACCTTGGACCCGAGTTCACCGTCGACCAGGCGGTGGTCGAAGGAGAGCGCCAGGGTGGTCACCTGCCGCGGCTTGACCTTGCCCTTGTGCACCCAGGGCTGGAGCTTGATCGCCCCGACGGCGAGGATCGCGGACTCCCCGGGGTTGAGGATCGGGGTACCGGTGTCGACGCCGAAGACGCCGACATTGGTGATCGTCACCGTGCCGCCCTGCATGGCGGCCGGGGTGGTCTTGCCCTCACGTGCCGTCGCGACCAGGTCACCGAGGGCCGAGGCCAGTTCGGGCAGGGTCTTGTCGTGCGCGTCCTTGATGTTCGGCACGATCAGACCGCGGGGGGTGGCCGCGGCGATACCCAGGTTGACGTAGTGCTTGAGCACGATCTCCTGCGCGGCCTCGTCCCAGGCCGCGTTGACCTCCGGGTTGCGTCTGATCGCGACGAGCAGCGCCTTGGCGATCAGCAGCAGCGGGTTCACCCGCAGCCCGGCCATGTCCTTGTCCGCCTTCAGCTCCTCGACGAGCTTCATGGTGCGGGTGACGTCGACCGTGACGAACTCGGTCACATGCGGGGCGGTGAAGGCGCTGCCGACCATGGCTGCCGCCGTCGCCTTGCGGACGCCCTTGATCGGGACGCGGGTCTCACGGGCGCCCGCGGTGACGGGGGCGGCCTCGGGAGCCGGAGCCGGAGCCGGAGCGGGAACGGCCTCGGCCACGGGGGCCGGTGCCGGGGCGGCGGCCGCGTGGACGTCCTCGCGGGTGATGATGCCGTCCGGCCCGGTGGGGGTCACCGTCGCCAGGTCGATGCCCAGGTCCTTGGCCAGCTTGCGCACCGGAGGCTTGGCCAGCGGACGCGGGCGGTCCTCCGGGACGGCCGGAGCGGCACCGTGGCCGTTCATCTCGGCCTGGATCGCCGCCGCCGCGGACTGCTCCGGGGCCGGCGCCGCCTGCTTCCGCGGGCGCCGCTTGGTCGAGGACTCGGCGACCCCGTAGCCGACGAGGACGGGCTGGCGGCCCTTCGGCTTCTCCTCCTCCGCCTCCTCCGCCGGAGCGGCGGGAGTCGGCACGGAGGCGGCCGGGGGCTCCGCGGCCGCCGGCTCCTCGGCCGGACCGGACCCGGGGGCCACGTCGATGGTGATGATCGAGGTGCCGACGTCGACGGTCGTCCCCTCGCCGAAGCGCAGCTCGTGCACCACGCCGTCGTAGGGGATGGGCAGCTCGACGGCCGCCTTCGCGGTCTCGACCTCGCATACGACCTGGCCGTCGGTGACCGTGTCACCGGGCTTGACGTACCAGCTGAGGATCTCGGCCTCGGTGAGCCCCTCGCCCACGTCGGGCATCTTGAACTCGCGGAAGCGCACGGAAGTGTCTGCGGTCATGGTCTCGGCACCCCTCTCAGTACGCGAGCGAGCGGTCGACGGCGTCCAGCACCCGGTCCAGCCCGGGGAGGTACTCCTCCTCCAGACGGGCCGGCGGGTAGGGGGCGTGGTAGCCGCCCACCCGCAGCACCGGGGCCTCCAGCTGGTAGAAGCACCGCTCGGTGATCCGGGCCGCGATCTCCGCGCCCGAACCGTAGAAGACCGGGGCCTCGTGGACCACGACCAGGCGACCGGTCTTGGCGACCGAAGCCTGGACGGTGTCGAAGTCGATCGGCGACATCGAGCGGAGGTCGACGACCTCCAGCGACTTGCCCTCCTCCTGGGCGGCCGCGGCCGCCTCCAGGCAGACCTTCACCATCGGGCCGTAGGCCGCCAGGGTCAGGTCGGAGCCCTCGCGGGCGACCCGTGCCGCGTGCAGGGGACCGGGGATGGCCTCGGTGTCGACCTCGCCCTTGTCCCAGTAGCGCCGCTTCGGCTCGAAGAAGATCACCGGGTCGTCGCTCTGGATGGCCTGCTGGAGCATCCAGTAGGCATCGGAGGCGTTGGACGGGGAGACCACCTTCAGGCCCGCCACGTGGGCGAAGAGCGCCTCGGGGGACTCCGAGTGGTGCTCCACCGCGCCGATGCCGCCGCCGTAGGGGATGCGCACGACGACGGGGAGCTTGACCTTGCCCAGCGCGCGGGCGTGCATCTTGGCCAGCTGGGTGACGATCTGGTCGTACGCGGGGAAGACGAACCCGTCGAACTGGATCTCCACCACCGGGCGGTAGCCGCGCAGGGCCAGCCCGATCGCGGTGCCGACGATGCCCGACTCGGCGAGCGGGGTGTCGATGACCCGGTCCTCGCCGAAGTCCTTCTGCAGCCCGTCGGTGATACGGAAAACGCCACCGAGCTTGCCGACGTCCTCGCCCATGATCAGGACCTTGGGGTCGGTCTCCAGGGCCTTGCGCAGCGACTCGTTGAGCGCCTTGGCGAGGGGAAGCTTCTGTACGGCCATGGCTTACTTGCCCTCCTCGGCGAACGACGCCTGGTAGGCGGCGAACTCGGCGCGCTCCTCGTCGACCAGGGCGTGCCCGTCGGCGTAGGTGTGGTCGAACATGGCCATGTGGTCCGGGTCGGGCATGGCGCGGACGGCCTCGCGCACACGCTTGGCGAGGACGTCGCTCTCCTCCTCCAGGGAGGCGAAGAACGCCTCGTCGGCCAGGCCCTCGTTCTCCAGGTAGGTGCGCAGGCGCAGGATCGGGTCCTTGGCCTCCCAGGCCGCCCGGTCCTCGTCGTGCCGGTAGCGGGTCGGGTCGTCCGAGGTGGTGTGGGCGCCCATGCGGTAGGTGAACGCCTCGACCAGGGTGGGGCCCTCGCCCCGCCGGGCGCGCTCCAGCGCGGAGCGGGTCACGGCCAGGCAGGCGAGGACGTCGTTGCCGTCCACGCGGACGCCCGGGAAACCGTAGCCCTGGGCGCGCTGGTAGAGCGGCACCCGGGTCTGCCGCTCCGTCGGCTCGGAGATGGCCCACTGGTTGTTCTGGCAGAAGAACACCACGGGGGCGTTGTAGACCGCGGAGAAGGTGAAGGACTCCGCGACGTCGCCCTGGCTGGAGGCCCCGTCGCCGAAGTACGCGATCACGGCCGAGTCGGCGCCGTCCTTCGCCACGCCCATGGCGTAGCCGGTGGCGTGCAGGGTCTGCGAGCCGATGACGATCGTGTACAGGTGGAAGTTGTTGGTGGTCGGGTCCCAGCCGCCGTGGTTCACGCCGCGGAACATGCCGAGCAGGTTCGTCGGGTCCACCCCGCGGCACCAGGCCACACCGTGCTCGCGGTACGTCGGGAAGACGTAGTCGTCGTCGCGCAGCGCGCGCCCCGAGCCGATCTGGGCGGCCTCCTGGCCGAGGAGCGAGGCCCACAGGCCCAGCTCGCCCTGGCGCTGGAGGGCCGTGGCCTCGCCGTCGAAGCGGCGGGTCAGGACCATGTCCCGGTACAGCCCGCGCAGCTCGTCGGCGCTCAGGTCGATGTCGTAGTCCGGGTGCTCGACCCGCACGCCCTCGGGCGTCAGCAGCTGTACGAGCTGGGGCTCGGAACTCTGCGGCTTCTTCGCGGCGCTCACGCGCTTGCTGCTGCGTCGCGGTTTGCGCGCGGCAGTGCTCTCCACGGTCACGTGCGTGCTCCTCCGTCGGTCCGGCCCCCGGGGTCCGCCGGTGTGGCCAGTGCGGCTCGCCCGATGTCCGTGCCCACCGTACGGGGGTTGTGTACGGCCGACCGGGAACCGGGCTGACAGGTGCCCCGGCGAATGCCCTGCCATAGGCACGTTACCCAGTGTGGCGCATTACTGCGAAACCCCATTTGACCTGCGTTTTTGCTTGGATTTCCAAGTAAATCGAGGAAGTGGGGAACAATCACTGGTCACAGCCCTGCGGGTGCCGGAACAGGGGGCACGTTATCCCGCGCACCCCGGGCACGGGAAGAGCCGATGTGTGAGACTTCCCGAGTGACCGAAGAAGGAAAAATCACGGTATTCCTGCTCGACGACCACGAGGTCGTACGGCGCGGGGTCCGCGAGCTGCTCTCGATGGAGCCCGATATCGAGGTCGTCGGGGAGGCGGGCACGGCGGCGGAGGCCCTGGTCAGAGTCGCGGCGACCGCGCCGGACGTGGCCGTGCTCGATATCCGGCTGCCCGACGGAAGCGGCGTGGAGGTCTGCCGGGAGATCCGTTCGCAGAACGAGAACATCGCCTGCCTGATGCTCACCTCCTTCTCCGACGACGAAGCCCTGTTCGACGCGATCATGGCCGGGGCCTCGGGCTATGTCCTCAAGGCGATCCGCGGGGACGAGCTGCTGGGGGCCGTGCGCGATGTGGCGGCCGGCAGGTCGCTGCTCGACCCGGTGGCGACCGCGCGGGTGCTGGAGCGCCTCCGCGACGGCGGCAGGCCCCGCGACGACGAGCGGCTGGCGAACCTCACGGAGCAGGAGCGCAGGATCCTGGACCTGATCGGCGAGGGGCTGACCAACCGGGCGATCGGCGAGCGCCTCCACCTGGCCGAGAAGACGATCAAGAACTATGTGTCCAGTCTGCTGGCCAAGCTGAACATGCAGCGCCGCTCCCAGGCCGCGGCCTATGTCGCCCGGCTCCAGGCGGAGCGCGAGCACCACCTCTGAGCACCCCCTCCGCCGGGCCCGGGCCCGGGCCCGGCGGGGCGCGCACGGCGACCACGCAGGAGAGGCGGCGAGCGGCCCCCGGGCCGCGCCCGGCCCGGCGCGCGGCACACGGCACACGGCGAGCGGCGAGCGGCGAGCGGCGAACCAGTCGGCACGGGACCTTGGTCCCACGCTGAACAAGGACCGGCGACTCTTCTGCGGGCACCCGCCGGTGGCGGACAGTGGACGCCATGTCCACCGACCAGCGCCACGCCATCGACCTGCTCTCCCGTGTCCGCTACGGGCGGCTGGCCACCAGCGTGCGGGCGATGCCCTTCGTCGCCCCGGCCCGCCACCTGGTGGACGAGGGGGCCGTCCTGCTGCGGATGCACTCCCGCCTCAGCGACCACCGCGCCTGCAGCGGCAGCGTGGTCGCCTACAGCGCGGACAACCTGGAATCGGGTGCGTCGACCCTGTGGTCGGTGCAGTTCACGGGGACGGCGCGGATCGACTCCCCCACGGCGGAGCAGCTGGCGGCCTTCGGCCCCGCACCGCGCCGGATCAACGGGGAGGAGTACATCCCCGTCTACCTGCGCATCGACCCGCGCTTCGCCACCGTGCACACCCTGGAGCACTCCGAGGCCACCTGAGCGGCCGCCGGGCCGCGGCTGGGAGCACCGGCCACCCGGGCACACTCCGGGCCGGAGTCACGGCGACACGCTGAGTGATCTAACATTTGGCATGTGCCGCGCTCATCTGTCGTCACCCTTCCCGGTGATCCCGCTCCTTCCGCTGTCTTCGCTCCTCCCGGTGACGACCGGCCCCCTCCCGGTGAATGGGCCCCTGTCCGTCGGCCCGTCCCCGCCGCCAGAACCACCCCCTCGGGTGACCCCCTCCCCCCCGTCGGCCGTCTGCTGCGCCGCTACCCCGGGGCCGGGGAACCGCTCTCCTGCCACCCGGTCACCCTCGGGCTGCTCAACCGCGGCTACCGCCTGTCCACCACCCGGGGCGTCTACTTCCTCAAGCACCATCTGGACGGCGACCGGGCCGCCATCGCGCGCCAGCACACGGCCACCTTCCGGCTCCAGGGGCTCGGTGTGCCCGTCGCACCACCGGTGGAGGACGGCGGCGGCGCGACGCTGGCCGTACTCGGCGGGCACTGCTACGCGCTGCACCCCTGGGTCGACGGGCGGCACCGCTACGGCGCCGAGCTGACCGCCGCCCAGTCCCGGCGGCTCGGTTCGCTGCTCGGCACCGTGCACACCCGCCTCGCCGAGGTGATGGCCCCCGCGGCGGACCTGCCGGACGCGCACGCCAGCGCCGACCCCGAGGAGACCTTCGCCCTCATCGGGACACTGCTGCGGCTGGCCCGGTCCGCCCGCCCCCGGGACTCCTTCGACACCCTGGCCGAGCACCGGCTCCTCCAGCGCCGGGTCCTGCTCGCCGAGCACGCCGGGCGCAGACCGCCGCCCGGGGGCGGCGGAGGCTGGGTGCACGGGGACTTCCATCCGCTGAACCTGCTCTACCGGGGCGCGGAACCGGCGGCGATCGTCGACTGGGACCGCCTGGGCGTCCATCCCCGGGCCGAGGAGGCGGTGCGGGCCGCGGCGATCTTCTTCGTCCAGCCGGCGGGGGAACTGGACCTGCCCAAGGTGCGTGCCTACGCCCGCGCCTACCGGCGCGCGGCCGGGGCGGACGCCGCCGAACTGGCGGCGGCGGTGCACCGGGTGTGGTGGGAACGGCTCAACGACTTCTGGATACTGCGCTGGCGCTACGAACTCCAGGACCGAAGGGCCGACCCGCAGTTTCCCGCGGTGTCGGCCCTGGTGGTCTGGTGGACGCGCCGCTACACGGCCGTGCTCGACGCCTTCACCCGCTGAGCGCCCGCGCCCGGCCCGGGCGGTGACACTCGGCCCCGGCCACGGCCCCGGCGGTCCCGAGGCGTCCGGTCGTATCCGGAACGGGCGCACCCCGGGCCGGTCCACGCAGCCGGACGGCGTGCGCCCGCCGCCGGCGCCGGGCAGTTGCCGGTCGCGTGCCGTTGCGGCCGTCAGCTGGTGGTGGCCCCGCCCTCCGTGTCGCCGCCGGTCCCCGAGCCGGTGGTCGTCCCGCCGCCGGTGGTGGTCCCGCCGCCGCCGGTGGTGGCCCCGCCACCACCGGACGCGGTGCCGCCCGAGCCGCTGCCGGCGCCGCCGGCGGTGTCGGTCGGCGGGTCCTCCGGGTCCTCGCCCGGGTCGGAGGGCGCGGGGTCGGAGGGCTCCGCCGAGTCGGAGGGCGTGGGCTCGCCCGCGCTGGGGGTCGGCTCGGTGCTGGGGGTGAAGGAGGGCGTCCAGGAGGGCGTCCAGGAGGGCTGCTGGTGGTTCCCGCCCGTGTCCGTGTCCGGCTCGCCCGTGGGAGCGGTCTCCTCCTCCGTCGGCGTGGGGGACTCCTGCGGCACGGACGGCGACTCGGAGGTCGTCTTGCCGTCCTGCGGAGTGTCGGCGGTGTCCCTGGCCGCGTTGACGGCGAAGGCGATACCGGCGACGACCGCGATGACCGCCAGGGCGGCCATCAGCCACACCTTGGTCCGGGGACCGCCCCCGGGACCGTGCGGGGAGCCGTCGTAGCCCCCGTCGTCCGGGTTGGACGGCGGAAGGATGGGGCCCTGGTGGGTCTCTCCGTGGGCCGGGTAGGCGGCGGTCGGGCCCGTCATGCCCTGCACCCGGGTCGCGCCGGAGTCGTAGACGCCCACCGGTCCGGTGTTCCAGCCGCCGCCGTGCCCGCCGCCCTGCTGGAGCATCTGGAGCGCGTACTGGACCAGCCCGCGCATCTCCTCGGCGCTCTGGAAGCGGTCGTCCGGGTCCTTCGCCAGCGAACGCATCACCAGGCCGTCCAGCTCCGGCGGCACGCTGGAGAGCACCTCGGACGGCGGCCGGGGGATGTCCTGGACATGCTGGTAGACCACCGACAGCGGCGTCTCGCCGGTGAACGGGGGCCGCAGGGCGAGGAGTTCGTAGAGCAGGCAGCCCGTGGCGTAGAGGTCGGAGCGGTGGTCGACGGCCTTGCCGAGCGCCTGCTCGGGCGAGAGGTACTGGGGCGTGCCCATGACCATGCCGGTCTGGGTCATCGTCGACTGGGCGCCGTGCAGGGCGCGGGCGATGCCGAAGTCCATCACCTTCACCGCGCCGGAGTGGGTGATGATGACGTTGGCCGGCTTGATGTCGCGGTGCACGATGCCGTGCTGGTGCGAGTAGGCCAGCGCCTCCAGCACACCGGAGACGATGATCAACGCCTGCTCCGGCGGCGGGGCTTCGGCGTTGACGAGCAGGTCGCGGATGGTGCGGCCCTCGACGAGCTCCATCACGATGTAGGGCACCGTGCGGTCCCCGACGACGTCCTCGCCGGAGTCGTAGACGGCCACCACCGCATGGTGGTTGAGCCCGGCGACCGACTGCGCCTCACGGGTGAAGCGGGCCTTGGACACCGGGTCCTCGGCCAGGTCCGCGCGCAGCAGCTTCACGGCGACGGTGCGCCCGAGCCGTACGTCCTCGGCCGCGAAGACCTCGGCCATACCGCCGCGGCCGAGACGGTGCGTCAGCCGGTAGCGGCCGTCTCCGACCAGTCCGCCGTCGCCCCAGGCATCCGAGGACTCCGGCACTCCGCCGCCTGCTTCGGGTTCGGGTGCCATCAGTCCTCGCCGTCGTATCCGTCCGCGTGCGTGCTGCGCGTTGCGGGATGAGCCATGTCCTCGGGATGCTGTGCCACGTCACGCTACAGCCTTCGCGCGGCACACCGGTCTCGAAGGAGACCGGCCATCAAACCGCCCGTCGCGCCCGGCACGCAAATCCCGCGCCGCCCTGTAACGCTTCCGCGACGCTTGTTGCGCGTACGGTCACGGAACGGGCGCCCGGCTTGACGTGTCGGTGCCCTCGGGCAGACTTGGCCCGTACATCCGGATTCAGCCGCGGCACCGCATCCCGGGCGGCCCGCCGCGCGCACGGGGGGAAGCAGCAGATGAGCCAGGACGGCGCACAGGGCCGCTACGCGGGCGGTTCGGTGGCAGGCGGCCGGTACCAGCTTCGCGACCTGCTCGGCGAAGGAGGTATGGCCTCCGTCTACCTGGCCTACGACACGGCGCTCGACCGTCAGGTCGCCATCAAGACGCTCCACACCGAACTCGGCCGGGAACAGTCCTTCCGCGAGCGGTTCCGCCGCGAGGCGCAGGCCGTCGCCAAGCTGTCGCACACCAACATCGTGTCGGTGTTCGACACCGGCGAGGACACCCTCGACAGCAACCTCATGCCGTACATCGTCATGGAGTACGTGGAGGGCCGCCCCCTCGGCTCCGAGCTCGCCGAGGACGTGCGGCAGTTCGGCGCGATGCCCGCCGACAAGGCCCTGAAGGTCACGGGCGACGTGCTGGCAGCTCTCGACGCCAGCCACGAGATGGGCCTGGTCCACCGCGACATCAAGCCCGGCAACGTGATGGTGACCGGGCGCGGTGTGGTCAAGGTGATGGACTTCGGCATCGCCCGCGCGATGCAGTCGGGCGTCACCTCGATGACGCAGACGGGCATGGTCGTCGGCACCCCGCAGTACCTCTCCCCGGAGCAGGCCCTCGGCCGCGGTGTCGACGCGCGCTCCGACCTGTACTCGGTCGGCATCATGCTGTTCCAGCTGCTGACCGGCCGCCTTCCCTTCGACGCGGACTCGCCCCTCGCCATCGCCTACGCGCATGTGCAGGAGGAGGCGGTGGCGCCGTCCACGATCAACCGCTCCGTCACCCCCGCGATGGACGCCCTCGTCGCCCGCGCCCTGAAGAAGAACCCGAACGAGCGCTTCCCGAGCGCCGCGGCCATGCGCGAGGAGTGCGCACGGGTCGCCGCGGCCGGGCAGACCGTGGCACCCGTGATCATCAGCGGTGCCGCCCCGGCGAACAGCGGCTCGGGCGTCGGCTCGGCGGTCTTCCCTCCGCTGGACCAGTCGGCGCCCGCCCCGCAGGGTGTGCAGACCCCGTACCAGCCCGGCGCCTACGGACCGGCCACACCGGCGCCGGCGGCGGCCCCCGCGCCGCACTACGGCTACCCCACGCCCGCCGCCTACCAGCCCGGCCCCGGTGCCCCGACCCCTCCGCCGTACTCGCTCGCCCCGCAGCCGGCGCCCGCGGGCGGCGGGAGCAGGAAGCGGAACATGCCCGTGGTCATCGGTGCCGTCGCCGTCGCGCTGCTCGCGATCGGCGGCCTGGTCACGGCCCTGTCCCTGAAGGGCGACGACTCCGGTGACAACGCGGGCGGGGCGGAGCCCGGCGCCAGTGCCGAGGCCGCGGAGCAGGCCGACTACAAGGGCCCCGAGCGATACCGGACGATCAAGGCGACCAAGTGCTCCGACGCGCCCGAGGGGTACAACGACGCGTCGAAGGTGCAGGCGCCGAGCTTCGTCTACAAGGACATCCTGTCGGTGAAGGAGTGCGCCGACACGATGGGCTGGAAGATCGAGGAGCGCCCGAAGGCCAGTGCGCAGTGGGGCGACGGGATCGTCGTCTCCCAGTTCCCCCTGGCCGACACGGAGATCTCCGAGGACGACGCGTCCTTCATCCTGGAGGTCTCCACCGGCTATCCGGAGTAGCCCCGCCGCTGACGGAGCAGGGCGCGCCCCGCAGCCGGGGCCCGGCCCCGCCATGCCCCCGACCGGCCGGGCGGCTGTCGGCCGCGCGATGCTGCCGCACCCTCGACACCCGACCGGGATGCCGGGATTGCCCCGCTATGTGACGCTGATCCCGTCCTTCGGCGTCTCGGCACGGGAGGGGTCCCGCGGTGGCTCCAGACCTGAACGCACGGTGCGCGGTCGCCGCCGCCTCACTGCTGCTCCTCGCCACCGGCCTCACCGGCACCGCCACCGCCCGCGCGGACACCCCCGCGCGCCCCTCCGGGCAGGCGCCCGCGGCCCGGCCGGACGAACCTCCCCGGACCTCCCCGCACACACCGCGCCCCTCCTCCGGCGCCCGCCCTCCGGCCGCCCCCGGCCGTACGCCGCACGAGCACCCCGGACGCCCCTCCTCCGGCGCACGGGAGGCCGGGGCACCGGCCGCCACCCGGGGACCGGGACTTCCCGCCCGCGGCCCCTGGCTGCGGCCGGTGGACACGGCGAGGCTGGAGTCGGCCGCTCCGCCCTCCCCCTCGCTGGCCGGGCGGCAGGCGGGCGAGGGGCGGCTGAGGCCGGGCAGGAAGCCCTCCACCGCCCCCGCGGACTCCGGCTCACCGGCACCGTCCCGCACGCCCCGCGGCGCGGCGGAGGAGTCCGCCGCGGCCTCCCCGCCGCACTCCGCCCGTCCGTCCGGGGACGTCACACGGCCCGGCGGGGACCGCGAGCGGGACGGTGATCCGCCGGGGGAGCCGAGCCCGGCCACCCCTCCCGGGGAGGACAAGGCGAGCGAGGACCGGGCACCCTCCCCGGCCGCCTCCGACCCGACGGCCGCTGCTCGGCCGTCGGCCGGGGCGGCCGCCCGGGACCAGGGCCCGCCCGGCCTGCCCGGCCCGCCCGCCCGGCAGATCTCCCCCGCCTCACTCGGCGTCGGGCTGGCCCTGATGGGCCTCGGCATCGGCTTCCTCGGAGTGCGGCTGCGGCGGCGCTGAGCGCCCGCCTCCTCCTCAGGAGGGACCCGCGAGGTCCCCCGTACGTCGGTTGCCCCGGGCGGCATACCCGGTATACATACTGAGTATGTCCATTCGCCACGGGCTTCTCGCCCTCCTGGAGCCGGGCCCCCGGTACGGCTCGCAGCTCCGCTCCGAATTCGAGTCCCGCACCGGGGCCACCTGGCCCCTCAACGTCGGCCAGGTCTACACGACCCTCAACCGCCTGGAACGCGACGGCATGGTCGTCCAGGAGGGCGCGGACGAGGCGGGGCACGCCCTCTACGTCATCACCGAGCAGGGCCGGAACGAGCTGCGGACCTGGTTCGCCACCCCGGTGGACCGGGCCAACCCGCCGCGCGACGAACTGGCGATCAAGCTCGCCATGGCCGTCGGCACCCCCGGGGTCGACATCCGGGCCGTGATCCAGTCCCAGCGGCACCACACCGTGAAGGCCATGCAGGACTACACGCGGCTGAAGGCGCAGGCGCTCGCGGCGATCGAGGGCGGCGGCTCCACCGAGCGGGACGACGTCGCCTGGCTGCTCGTGCTGGAGCAGCTGATCTTCCAGACCGAGGCGGAGGCCCGCTGGCTCGACCACTGCGAGATGCGGCTGATCCGCCTCTCCGCCGCGGCAGGGCCCGCGGCCCCCGCGGGCCCGGAGACTCCGGGGGCCGCGGCCGACGCCGGGAGGACGGCCACCGCCCGGACGCGCCCTGGCGAGGGGGCGGCGGAGCCCGCCGTGCCGACGGGGCGGCGCGGCACCCGGGGCGCGTTCCGGCGGTAGCGCCGGCACCCGAGGAGCGGGCGCCCGTGCCGGCCGCCGGTCGCGCCGGGCCCCGGCCGGCGGCCGACACCGGCCCCGGTAGGGGCCGGCCAGGGGCCTTCGTACCGCCGTGAGGCGCCCGCCCGTCCGCACCACAGACCTTCCGCATGCCCGCCCAGCGAGCGCGGGCTGTTCGCTCACCCAAGGGGGAACCATGACCACACAACCGTCACCACAGCCTCAGAAGTCACAGCAGCCCGTGCTGCAACTCCAGCAGCTGACCCGTGTCCACGGCAGCGGCGCCACCGAGGTCCACGCCCTGCGCGGGATCAACCTCGACGTCTTCCCGGGCGAACTCGTCGCCGTGATGGGCCCGTCGGGATCGGGCAAGTCGACGCTCCTCACCATCGCCGGAGGACTGGACGCCCCGACCTCGGGCCGGGTGATCGTCGAGGGCACGGACATCACGAAGGCCGACCGCAAGGCGATGGCGGCCCTGCGCCGACGCAGCATCGGCTACGTCTTCCAGGACTACAACCTCATTCCCGCGCTGACCGCGGCGGAGAACATCGCCCTGCCCCGGGAGCTGGACGGGACCTCGGCCCGCAAGGCCCGGTCCGAGGCGCTCGCCGCCCTGGAGGAGATGTCCCTGGGCCATCTCGCCGACCGGTTCCCCGACGAGATGTCGGGCGGCCAGCAGCAGCGTGTCGCCATCGCCCGCGCGCTGGTGGGGGACCGGCGCCTGGTCCTCGCGGACGAACCGACCGGTGCCCTGGACTCCGAGACGGGCGAATCCGTGCTCGCGCTGCTGCGGTCCCGCTGCGACGCGGGAGCCGCGGGCATCCTGGTCACCCATGAGCCCCGGTTCGCCGCCTGGGCGGACCGGGTCGTCTTCCTCCGCGACGGGGCCGTGGTCGACCAGACAGCCCGCAGCCAGGCGGACTCCCTGCTCAGCGGGCAGGCGGCCGAGCGGTGAGGACCTGGTACCACTCCTGGCGCGCCACGATCCGCATCGCACGGCGTGACGCCTGGCGCGCGAAGGGCCGCAGCCTCCTCGTCCTCGCGATGATCGCCCTCCCGATCCTCGGTGTCAGCGCAGCGGACCTGACGCTGCGCAGCGCCGAGCTCTCCGCGGAGGAGGCCGCCGCACGGTCGATGGGCGCCGCCGACGGGCGGCTCAGCGACACCGGCTGGGGCGGGACCCCGATCCTCCAGTCGCCCGCGGGCGACCAGTACGCCCCGGCCGAGGAACTCGACTGGCAGACGGTCCCCGAAGGGCCGGTGGACCTCGCCTCGGTCCTGCCCGAGGGGGCCACGACACTTCGGGACACGGTCGCCACGGCCAAGCTGCGCACGGCCCACGGCCTCCTCCAGACGGACATCCGGGAGCTGAAGCCGGACGACCCGCTGGCCGAGGGCCTGATGCCGCTGCTCAGTGGCCGGCTCCCGCAGAGTCCCGACGAGGTGACGGCCACCTCCCACTTCCTGGAGACCAGTGGTCTCACGGTCGGCTCCACCCTCACGGCCCGCGGCTTCGACCGCGAGTACACGGTGGTGGGCACCTACGAACTGCCGAACGACCTCAAGGCCGACCAGATCAACGCCCTGCCCGGGGCACTGATCGCCCCCATGCGCAAGGCGCTGGAGGCCGACGGGCTGCCGACGCCCTCCGCGAGCACCACCCTGCTGGCGAAGATCCCCGGTGGTTTCACGTGGAACACCGTGCAGGAGATCAACACCAAGGGCGTGGCCGTCGCCTCCCGCGCGGTCGCCATGGATCCGCCCGCCGACTCCGAGGTGCCGCTGTACCGCAAGGGGGGCTGGACGTACGAGGAGAGCGCCGGGGCCAGGGCTGCCGCGCTGGCCGCGGTGGGCACCGTCGTGGGCCTGGCCATGCTGGAGATCTGCCTGCTGGCCGGACCCGCCTTCGCCGTGGGCGCCCGGCGCTCCCGCCGCCAGCTCGGCCTGGTCGGTGCCAACGGTGGCGACCGCCGGCACATCCGGGCGATCGTGCTCTCGGGCGGTCTGGTCATCGGTGCCGCCGCGGCCGTGGTCGGCACCCTGCTGGGACTGGTCCTCACCTTCGCTCTCCAACCCCTGCTGGAGGACGCCCTCGGCAAGCGCTTCGGTGCCTTCGACGTACGCCCTCTGGAGTTGCTGGGCATCGCCCTGCTGGCCGTTCTGACGGGCCTGCTCGCCGCGGTCGTGCCCGCGGTGACCGCCTCCCGCCAGTCCGTGCTGGCCTCGCTGACCGGTCGCCGCGGGGTCCGGCGCAGCAGCCGGGTCCTCCCGGCCGTCGGTCTCGTGGCGGTGGTGCTGGGCGCGGCGATCGCCCTGTACGGATCGACGATGACGGAGCAGTTCGCCGTCGTCGCGGGCGGCAGCGCCCTCGCCGAACTGGGCATCGTCGCACTGACCCCGGCGCTGGTCGGCCTCTTCGGCCGCACGGGCCGCCTTCTGCCCCTGTCCCCGCGACTCGCCCTACGGGACGCGGTCCGCAACCGGGGCCGCACGGCCCCGGCGGTCGCCGCGGTGCTCGCCGCGGTGGCCGGAACCGTGGCCGTGGCCACCTATGCGGCGAGCAGCGACGCCCAGGACCGGGCCGACTATGTCGCGGAGCTGCCGTACGGGGCGGTCTCGGTCATGGCCCCCGAGGCGGGCGGCCGTGAGGCGCCCGGTGTGCGGGAGACCGTGCAGCGCACCCTCCCGGTGGAGCTGCGCGCGGATGTGGACCGCATCGCGGTGGGCAAGCCCACCTGTTCGATGTGGGACCAGACCGACGGCTGCGGCTGGTACGAGGTGGTCGTGCCCGAGGCCAACCAGTGCCCGCTCTTCACCAGGGACCCGGGCAGGCCGGCCGACGAGGACCCCGCGCTGCGCTTCAGCGTCGAGGAGCGCAGGCAGCTCGCCCGCGACTGGCGCTGCACGGAACCCGAGGGCCCGGGCAGCGTCACGGAGGGCGGTGTGCTGGTCGGGGACCAGAAGCTGCTGGAGGTGCTGGAGATCGACGACCCGGCGGCGGCGAAGGCCCTCGCGTCCGGCATGCCCGTCGCCTTCGACAAGCGCCCGATCGACCGGCACGGCCGCATCGGTATCAAGCTGATCACCGACACCGAGGCCGCCGAGGACGCGGCCGAGGAGGACCGCGAGGCGCCGGGGGCGATCAGGCACCTGACCGTGCACACGGCCGCGGGCGAACCGCAGACCTACGGCGTGAAGCTGATCGTGCCCCCGGCGGCGGCCGAGGCTGCCGCCCTTCCCACCCTTCCGCTCGGTGCCTACTACAGCACCGACACGATGCCCGGCAGCGAGCAGCGGCAGAAGCTGGACGGGGAACTCGACAAGGCCACCACGGACATCACCCTGGTCGTGGAGGCCGGTTACACCAGCAAGAACAGCATCGTGCTGCTGTCGCTGGCGGTGTTCGCCGGACTGATCACCATCGGAGCGGCCGGTATCGCCACCGGTCTCGCGCAGGCGGACGCGGAGGCGGACCTGAAGACGCTGGCCGCGGTGGGCGCACCGCCCCGGGTCCGCAGGACGCTCAGTGGCTTCCAGTGCGGTGTGGTGGCCGCCATGGGCGTGGTGCTGGGGGCGGCGGCAGGGGTCCTGCCGGCGATCGGGCTCCGGCTCACCGAGAGGCGCCAGCAGTTCGCCTGGCGCCAGGAGGCCCTCGACCGCGGCTGGGGTGCGTTCGGTGGAGAGCCCTTCGTGCCCATCGTGATGCCGTGGGGCACCCTGGCCGCGCTGATCGTGGCCGTACCCGTGGGCGCCGCCGTGCTGGCCGCGCTGGTCACCCGCTCGCGGGGCGCGCTGGCCCGCCGCGAGGCGGCCTGAGCGAAGGGCCCTCCCGGAGGCGTCCGGGAGGGCCCGGGGCGCTCCGGGCCCGGGCAGGGCTCCGGGACCCGGTGCGGCTCCGGGAGGGATCCGGGGGCGCGGTTCGGGGCCCGGCAGGTCCCGGCGGAAGGGTGGATCACCGTCGCACGGGGGCACACCGTGTGGTGAAGCCCACGTACGAGAGAATGGCGGCATGGAGATGCCGAGGAATGAACGGTCGCAGGAAACCCCTCACGTCCTGGTCGTCGGTCAGGACGGGATGGCGCTCGGCGGCGGTGACGGTGACGACGAGTCGCGCGAGGTCCCGGTGACGGACATGGTCGAACAGCCCGCCAAGGTCATGCGCATCGGCAGCATGATCAAGCAACTGCTGGAAGAGGTCAGGGCGGCACCTCTCGACGAGGCGAGCCGTGTCCGGCTCAAGGAGATCCACCGGGGTTCCGTCAAGGAGCTGGAGGACGGCCTGGCTCCCGAGCTGGTCGAGGAACTGGAGCGCCTGTCCCTTCCGTTCACCGAGGAGGCCATCCCGTCCGAAGCGGAACTCCGTATCGCCCAGGCGCAGTTGGTCGGGTGGCTGGAGGGCCTCTTCCACGGCATCCAGACGGCGCTCTTCGCCCAGCAGATGGCCGCCAGGGCCCAGTTGGAGCAGATGCGCCGCGCCCTGCCGCCCGGCGCCCCCCATGAGGACGAGGGCGGTCAGACCGGACCGGTCCGCTCCGGCCCCTACCTGTAGCCGGGCCCGGGCTCGGCGCGAAACGGCGCCGTCCCGGAAGCGGGCGGCGCGGCGTGCGTGGGACGCGGCTGCGCCCCCGGAGGCAGGCGGACGCCGACACGGCCTGAGCCGCGGATCCGCCCCTGCCGATACCGAGCGCCGGACGGGCGGGCCCGAGGGGCCCGCCCGCCGCCGTCGAGGACTCCGGCGCGCGGCGGCCCGACGCCCCGTGCGGGCTCAGGCCCCGGGGGCCGGACGGCCCCGTGCGGCCTCAAGCTCCGGGGGCCCTCAGCAGGATCTTGCCGACATGGCTCCCCGACTCCAGCACCCGATGGGCCTCGGAGGCGTCCTCCAGGGGCACCGTACGGTCCACGACGGCGCGCACCCGGCCCGCCTCGATCAGCGGCCAGACATGCTCGCGCACCGCCGCGACGATCGCGGCCTTCTCGGCCGGGGGCCGTCCGCGCAGGGACGTGGCGGTCACCGCCGCCCGCTTGGCCAGCAGCGCACCCAGGTTGAGTTCACCCTTGACCCCGCCCTGGAGCCCGATCACGGCGAGTCGGCCGTTGACGGCGAGCGCCTTCACGTTCCTGTCGAGGTACTTGGCCCCGACGATGTCCAGGATGACATCGGCCCCGGCCCCGTCGGTGGCCTTGCGGAGTTCCTCGACGAAGTCCTGCTCGCGGTAGTCGATCAGGACGTCCGCGCCGAGTTCGGCGCAGCGCCTCAGCTTCCCGGGGCTCCCCGCCGTGACCGCCACTCGGGCGCCCACGGCCTTGGCCAGCTGGATCGCCATCGTCCCGATCCCACTGGCACCGCCGTGCACGAGGACGGTCTCCCCGGGGCGCAGGTGCGCCACCATGAACACGTTCGACCACACCGTCGCGGTCACCTCGGGGAGCGCGGCCGCGGTGACCGTGTCCATGCCCCGCGGCACGGGCAGCAGTTGCCCGGCGGGCACGGCGACCTTCTCCGCGTAACCGCCCCCGGCGAGCAGGGCGCACACCTCGTCGCCGACGGCCCACCCGGACACACCCGGGCCCAGGGCGGTGACGCGGCCCGCACACTCGAGCCCCGGATAGGGCGAGGCGCCCGGCGGGGGGTCGTAGAAGCCCTGGCGCTGGAGTACGTCGGCCCGGTTCACGGCGCTGGCGGCGACCTCCACGAGGACCTCCCCCTCGCCGGGGACGGGGTCGGGCACCTCGGCCCAGACAAGGGCCTCGGGGCCACCGGGTTCGGGAATCGTGATCGCATGCATGGCCGCGAGGCTACTCCCGGCCGTTGGCGGTGGCCGCGTTCTCCGCCCTCACGATGGTGATGAGACGGTCCGTCAGCTGGAGGGGGCTGGCGGCCGGGTCGTCGTAGGGCAGCAGCCGGTGGCCGCGCACCACGCTCACCACCAGGTCCTCGGTCTCCCGGACGCTGCGCCCCACCTCGGCCTTTATGACCGGCCGTTCGACGAGGTCGAGGCCGCTGCCCTGCTGGATCAGGTCCTCCATGACGGTGCCCGCGCTGGGGCTGAGCACGGAGAGGCCGAGCAGCCTGCCCGCGGCGCCCGAGCTGGTGATCACCGCATCGGCACCGGACTGCCGGAGCAGCGGCGCGTTCTCCTCCTCGCGGACCGCGGCGACGATCTTCGCTCCCCGGTTGAGCTGGCGTGCGGTCAGGGTGACCAGCACCGCGGTGTCGTCCCGCTGGGGCGCGATGATCACCTGGCGCGCCTTCTGGAGCTCGGCCCTCAGCAGCACGTCGCTCCGGGTGGCGTCCCCGACGACCCCGACGAAGCCCTCGGCGTTGGCGGTCTCGATGACCTTGCCGCTCGGGTCGACGATGACGATCTGGTCCTTCCGCAGACCGGTGGCGCAGAGGGTCTTCATCGCCGAACGGCCCTTGGTGCCGAAGCCGACGATGACGGTGTGGTCACGCAAGGTGGACCTCCAGCGGTTCAGCCGCCACTCCTCCCGGGTGCGCTCGGTGAGCACCTCGAGAGTGGTACCGACCAGGATGATCAGGAACAGCACGCGCAGCGGCGTCACCAGGAACACGTTGGTGAGCCGGGCGGCGTCGCTGTAGGGGACGATGTCGCCGTAGCCCGTGGTGGAGAGGGTGACCGTGGCGTAGTAGAGGCAGTCGAGGAAGTCGACCGAGCCGTCGGCGTTGTCGTGGTAGCCGCTGCGGTCGGTCCATACCAGCAGCACCGTCACGGCCAGCACCAGCAGCGCCATCAGGAGCCGCTTGCTGACCTGCCGCAGGGGCCGCTCGACGACCCGGCGCGGAAGCTTCACCCGGGCGGCGACGAGCTGCTCGTCGACGTGCCGGGCCATCGCGTCCCTGTTCGGCAGTTTCACGTGGAACACCCCTCCTCGGTGCCCGGATGGGCCCAGCTGGTCCAGGGCAGCCCCAGGACCTCCAGTGCGTCGCCCGGCCGGGCCCCTCCCGGCGGGACCACGGCGAGCGCGTCGGCCCCGGCGATGCCGCGCAGCATGGCGGGACCGTGGTAGTGCAAGGGCACGAGCCGTCCGGCCGTGTGCCGGACGGGCACCAGCCGGGTGTCGTGCGGGTGCCCCTGCACGGACTCGTGCACCGGGATCCGTGTCGGCTCGGCGGTGGGGCGGCCGGTCAGGCCCCGGAGCAGGGGCTCGGCCAGGGTGAGCAGCGCGGAGACCGCGGCCAGCGGATTGCCGGGGAGGCCGACGAGGCAGCGCCCCGGGGCGAGCCGGGCCAGCAGCATCGGGTGCCCGGGGCGGACCGCGACGCCCTCCACGAGCAGGCGCGCGCCGAGCCGCCGCAGTACCGGGCGGACGTGGTCGACCGGTCCCGCCGCGGTGCCGCCGGTGGTGACCAGCAGTTCGGCCTCCGAGTCCGCCACGGCCCGGTGGAGGGCCTCCTCGTCGTCGACGATCCTGCGGGTGGTCACAGACTCCGCGCCCAGTGCCCGAAGCCAGGGGCCCACCATCGGCCCGAGGGCATCGCGGATGAGGCCTTCCCGGGGCAGCCCGGAGGGGAGCAGTTCGTCGCCGAGGACGAGGATCTCCGCGCGGACGGGCCGGACCGTCCGGAACTCGTCGTAGCCGGCCGCCGCCGCGAGCCCGAGGACGGCGGGCGTCACCGCGGTACCGGCGCCGAGCAGGCGCTCGCCGCTGCGGCACTCCTGGGCACGTGGCCGGATGTCCTGGCCGGGAACCACCGTGCGCTCGGCGTGCAGCAGGCCCTTGGCCTCGTCGGCGCGGGCGTGCTCGCTGCGGATGACGGCGGTCGTCTCGCGAGGGACGCGGGCACCCGTGGCGATCCGTACCGCGGTGCCGTCCGCGAGGGCGTCGGCGGCCGCGTGGCCGGCGAGCACCGCGGCGTCCTGGATGTGCCAGGGGCCGGGACCGGAGACGGCCCAGCCGTCCATGGCGGAGGTGTCGAAGGAGGGCAGGTCGCACAGGGCCGTCAGGGGCTCGGCGAGGACGTGGCCGAGGGCGTCGGCCAGCGGGGTGGTACGGGTCCCGCCCGGAACCCGGCGGCCCTCGCGGGCCGCGATCGCGCGGGCCTCGGTCCAGGCCGGGGCTCCGGGGCCGTGGCCCCGGGCCGGGCGCCGGGGAGAGGTCTCCCCGGTGGGCGGGGCGGCGGACGCCCCGGCGGCGGCAGGCCGGTCGGGCGCGGGCGGCCGGTCGCCGGGCCGGTGGCGGGGCGCTTCGCGGGAGGACGGCTCGTGCGGGGACGGCTCGCGGTGGGGGGCATCACCCGGGGCGGAGAAGCCGGGGGCCGGGGTCCCCGGGGCGGCCTCTCCGCCGGGGCGGGGGGCACCAGTGGTTCCGCGGGGTGCGAGCAGGGCCAGGGCGTCGGACACCCCGTCGAGCTCGGGCAGGGGGTGGTGGTCGTCGGCCCGGCGTCCGGGGGCCGCGCCCTCGGGATGCTCCGGGGCCGGGCGGTGCCCGGGGCCAGGGGCCCCGAAGCCGCCCAGGGGGCCCCAGGACTGCCCCGGGGCGAGGTCCCAGGGGTCGCCGGGGACGGGGCGCACCCGTTCACCAGGGTCCGGGGGCACCGGTCCGCCGCAGGCGGCGCGGGGTTCGGGGGGCGGGCCGGGTTCTCGTTCGCGGCCGGTCGGTCTGCTGCGCGGGTGCTCGGTCATCCTGCCGTGGCCTCACCGCTGCGGGCGTCCCCCGGGCCGCCGTTCCCGGGCTGCGTGCCCTGGTCGTCGCTCTCCGCGGCCCAGCGGGCGGCGAGGGCCGCGGCCTTGCGCGAGGCCTCGGCCACCGCCTCCGGGCCGCCGCCCGCCCGGGCCGCCGCGTAGCCGACCAGGAAGGTGGTCAGCGGCGCGGCCGGGCGGGCGACGCCGTGGGCGGCGTCGCGGGCGAGGTCGAGCAGCCCGTGGGTGTCGACGTCCAACTCGATGCCGAGTTCGGCCGAGACCGCGGCAATCCATTCGTCCAGCACGTATCCATGCTCCCTGATGCGCGCCCGGGCCGCGGCGATGTCCTCCCAGGTGTCGCAGTCGAACGAGGCCAGGGCATCGGCGGCGACCCGGACAAGGTCCAGTTCCCGGGTCAGAAGACGCAGCGGCAGGCCGGAGAGGCTGCCGTACTCGGTTGCGAGGAGAGCGATCTCACGTCGCAGGGGTTCGAGGCGGTAGGCGGCGACCAGCGGCTGGTCGCGCTCGGCCGCGTCGGTGAGCAGCGCCCCCTCGACCGGCGTGCCGGCCTCGCGGCCCGGCGCGGCCCCGCCGAGAGCGGCGAGCAGTGCGCCGACCGTCCGGGGCCCGAGGAAGGGCAGGTCGGCCGAGAGCACGACCACGGTCTCCGCCCGGCAGTGGCGGAGACCCGCGTCGAGCGCGGCGAGCGGACCGCCGCCGGGCGGGTCCTCCCTGGTCCAGAGGACCGGGCGGGTGGTCGGGCGCCGTCCCCCGACGACGACGGTCCGTGCGGCCCCGGCGCAGGCGGAGAGCACCCGGTCGAGCAGCGCCCGGCCTCCCACGCTGACCGCCGGTTTGTCGGTTCCCCCCAGGCGTCGGGCGGCTCCTCCAGCGAGTACGACGGCGTCGTACGCGGAGCGCTCGGGCGTGCCTGGTGTGGTGGTCACCCCAGCAGTATGGGCCGTGATCGCCGCGCCCCGGCAGCCAGGGCCCCGCCTCGCGGGCGTACCCCCTGCCACCAGGGACCTGCGAGCGGCACGGCACCCCTCGGAGCGCCGATGCGGACCTCGTGCCCGGGCGGCGCGAGGGCCAGGGGCCGGGCCCGGCCCATGGTGGGGACGGGCCCGTACCGCCGGGCCCCGAGGACCGGCCCCCGGACGGCCCCGACGGTGTGCCCGGCCGCCGGACCGGCCACCGGACCGGGCGCCGGGCCGGGCGCCGGACGGACGGGCCGGGAGGCCGGGCGGAGGGGCCGCCGGAGCAGGAAGCCGGAGCAGGAAGCCGGGCCGGGAGCCGGGCCGCAGCCACCCGGCCCGCGCGCCCTACACCGTGCGCAGCAGGACCGCCGGCCGCTCCACGCAGTCGGCCACATAGCGCAGGAAGCCTCCCGCGGTACCTCCGTCGCAGACCCGGTGGTCGAAGGTGAGCGAGAGCTGCACTACCTTCCGCACGGCCAACTCCCCTTCATGGACCCAGGGCTTGGGCACGATCCGTCCGACGCCCAGCATGGCGGCCTCGGGGTGGTTGATGATCGGCGTGGAGCCGTCGACGCCGAACACCCCGTAGTTGTTCAGGGTGAAGGTGCCTCCGGTGAGGTCCGCCGGTGTCAGGGTGCCCTCGCGTGCCGCGTCCGTCAGCCGGGCGAACTCGGCGGTGAGCGACTCCGCGGACCTGGTGTGGGCGTCCCTGACCACCGGGACGACCAGTCCCCGCTCCGTCTGCGCGGCGAAGCCGAGGTGCACGCCCGGCAGCCGCACGATCTCCCGGGCCTCCGTGTCCACCGCGGAGTTGAGCTCCGGATAGCGGTCGAGCGCCGCCGTGCAGATGCGGGCGAGCAGCGCCAGGAGCGAGATCTTCTCGCCACCGGAGGCGTTCATCGCGGTGCGGGCGGCCAGCAGCTCGGTGGCGTCCGCGTCCACCCAGCAGGTCGCGTCGGGGATCTCTCGCCGGCTGCGGGACAGCTTGTCGGCTACCGCACCGCGGACCCCGCGCAGCGGAACCCTCTCCTCCGCGCCGGTGGGGAGCGCCGAGGTACCGAGAGCCCTCCCGGCGGCCGGGGCGGTCGGCACCACGGGCGGCGCGACCTCGGCGGCCCTGAGCGCGCTCTCCACGTCGGCGCGCAGGATCAGTCCGTCCGGGCCCGATCCGGTAAGTCGCCGCAGGTCGAGGTCGTTGTCCCGGGCCAGCTTGCGCACCAGTGGCGAGATCACCGCGACGGGCCCCTCGGCGGCGGCCCGCACGGTCTCGCGGCCGTGCGCCCCGTGGTGCGCGGAGGACCCGGAGGCGGCACGCGGCGGCACGCCGCCCGGCGAGCCGTTCCGGGCCGTCGCCGCGGCGGGTGCCGCAGGCGCAGGAGCCGCCGCGGGCGCAGAAGCCGCCGCGGGCACGGCGCCGAGTGCGGACGGCCGCAGCCGCCGCCGCCGCGCCGCGGGGGTACCGGTGCCGTAGCCCACCAGAACGTTTCCAGAGGTCTCGGCGGACGCGTTGCCGCCGGAGGAGGCAGCCCGTTCTCCGGACGGGGCGGGCTGCCCGCCCGATGCCGCCACGGCGCCCGCGTCCTCCAGCCGGTCCGCTCCGACGGCGACCGTCAGCAGCGGTGCGCCCACCGGCAGCTCGCTGCCCTCCTCACCGAAGCGGGCCGTCACCACTCCGCCGTAGGGGCAGGGCACCTCCACCATCGCCTTGGCGGTCTCGACCTCGACCACCGGCTGGTCGATGGCGACCACGTCGCCGACGTCCACCAGCCAGCGGACGATCTCGGCCTCGGTCAGGCCCTCGCCCAGGTCGGGAAGCTTGAACTCCAGGACCTTCGCCATCAGCTCTCCGCCTCCCACTGAAGCCGTGCGACCGCGTCCAGGACCCGGTCGACGCCCGGCAGATGATGCTTCTCCAGCATGGGCGGCGGATAGGGGATGTCGAGGCCCGCCACCCGGAGTACGGGGGCCTCCAGATGGTGGAAGCAGCGCTCGGTGACCCGGGCGGCGATCTCGCCTCCGGGACCGCCGAACCCGTTGGACTCGTGGACCACGACGGCCCGTCCGGTCCGGCGCACCGAGGCGCACACCGTCTCGTCGTCGAAGGGCACCAGCGAGCGCAGGTCCACCACCTCCAGGTCCCAGCCCTCGGCCGTGGCGGCCTCGGCGGCCTCCAGGCAGACGGGCACCGAGGGGCCGTAGGTGATGAGCGTGGCACTGCGGCCGGGGCGGCGCACCGCGGCCCGTCCGACGGGTTCGACCTCAGCAGGCGCCTCGGGCGACCAGGCCGACTTGGACCAGTACAGCCGCTTGGGCTCCAGGAAGACCACCGGGTCGTCGGAGGCGATCGCCGCGCGCAGCATCCCGTAGGCGTCCTCGACCGTGGCCGGGGTCAGGATGTGCAGACCCGGCGTGGCCATGTAGTAGGCCTCGGAGGCGTCGCTGTGGTGCTCGACGCCCCCGATGCCGCCTCCGTAGGGGATGCGCACCGTGATCGGGAGGGGCATCGCCCCCCGCGTCCGGTTGCGCATCTTGGCGACATGGCTGACCAGCTGCTCGAACGCCGGGTAGGCGAAGGCGTCGAACTGCATCTCGACGACGGGCCGCAGGCCGTACATCGCCATACCGATCGCGGTGCCGAGGATGCCGGCCTCGGCCAGCGGGGTGTCGGTGCAGCGATCGTCGCCGAACTCCTTGGCAAGCCCGTCGGTCACCCGGAAGACGCCCCCGAGGGTGCCGACGTCCTCGCCCATGACATGGACCGTCGGGTCCTCGGCCATGGCGTCGCGCATGGCGCGCTGCAGCGCCTGGGCCATGGTCGCGGGCTTCACTGCGGCCGTGGTCATCGTGCTTCCCCCTCGGCTTCGGCCGCGGCCTCCAGCTCGGCGCGGAGCTGCGCCGCCTGCTCGCGCAGCTGGCCGGTCTGCTCCGTGTAGACGTGGGCGAACAGGTCCATCGGGTCGAGGACCGGGTCGGCGTTCATACGTTCGCGCAGGTCGGCCGCCATGGCCTCGGCCTCCTCGGTGACGGTCCGGCGGCTCTCCTCGTCGAGCAGGCCCCGTGCGGTGAGCTCCCGCTCCAGCAGCATGATCGGGTCGTGGGCGCGCCAGACCTCGACCTCCTGTTCGCCCCGGTACCGGGTGGCGTCGTCGGCGTTGGTGTGGGCGTCCACGCGGTAGGTGACCGCCTCGACGAGCGTGGGGCCGCCGCCTCGGCGGGCCCGCTCCACGGCCTCGCCGAGGACCTGGTGGACGGCCGCGGCGTCGTTGCCGTCGACCAGGCGGCCGGGCATCCCGTAGCCCACGGCCTTGTGGGCCAGCGAGGGCGCGGCCGTCTGCTTGGCCAGGGGCACGGAGATCGCGAACCCGTTGTTCTGGACGAGGAAGACGACCGGTGCCTGCCAGACCGCGGCGAAGTTCAGCGCCTCGTGGAAGTCGCCCTCGCTGGTGCCGCCGTCGCCGACCATGGCGAGGGCGACGACGTCGTCGCCGCGCAGCCGGGCCGCGTGCGCCAGACCGACGGCGTGGGGCAGCTGGGTGGCGAGGGGCGTGCACAGCGGGGCGATGCGGTGCTCGCGGGGGTCGTAGCCGGTGTGCCAGTCGCCGCGCAGCAGGGTGAGCGCCTCGACCGGGTCGAGCCCGCGCGCCACGGCCGCGAGGGTGTCGCGGTAGCTGGGGAAGAGCCAGTCGCGCTCCTCCAGGACCATCGCCGCGGCGATCTCACAGGCCTCCTGGCCCGTGCTGGACGGGTAGACCGCGAGGCGCCCCTGCTTGGTCAGCGCCGTGGCCTGGGTGTTGTACCGGCGGCCCCGGACCAGCTGGGCGTAGAGCCGGAGCAGCAGGCCGGAATCGGCCGAGGCGGCCGCATCGGTGCCGAGCACACGCAGCGGCTCGGGATCCGGGAGCAGGGGGGCGGGGTCGGTGCGGGGCTGCCAGGCCGGCGGCGGGGTGGGCCGGTAGTCGGCAGCGGCACCGGGCAGCTCCTGGACCGTCATGCTGCTCTTTCTCAACGCGAGCACCTCCTCGTGGGAGCGCCGACGAACGAGGCCGTGGGCGACGACGAATGCGAACGGGAGACATCGCCCTGTGTGGCGTGCCTCACCTACCGATTGTTCGGTCGTGAGCGCATTTTGGCTACAGGCACCTCCAGCCTGTGGACAAACGGTCCGGCGGGGCTTCAGATGGACACAGGTTGTCCACAAGGCGGAGGCGGGGGGACATGTCCACTGAACAAATGGCCGACGGCCAGGACCGCGCGGAGCAGGCGCCCCCGCCCAGGCCCCTCGATGCCGTCGACCGCGACATCCTGCGCATACTCCAGTCGGACGGCCGCGCGTCCGTCCGGGGCGTCGCCGAGCGGGTGCACGTCTCCCGTGCCAACGCGTACGCCCGCATCAACCGGCTCATCGACGACGGTGTGATCAGGGGCTTCACGGCCCGTGTCGACCACGAGCGCGCGGGGCAGGGTGCCTCCGCCTACATCACGCTCAAGATCGTGCAGAACACCTGGCGCACGGTGCGGGAGCAGCTCCAGGCGCTGCCGGGGGCCGCGCACATCGCCCTCGTCAGCGGAGACTTCGACGTCCTGCTCCTGGTGCACACGCCGGACACCCGCACCCTCCGGGAGCTGGTCCTCACCCGCATCCAGGCCATTCCGGAGGTGCTGTCCACCCGGACGCTGCTGGTCTTCGAGGAGACCGATCTGGACCCGGTCTGCGGAGGCGGGCCCGGCGCTCTCTCCGGCCCCGGCGCCGACCCGGAAGAGCAGACGCCCTGAGCGCGCGCCGAGCGTCGGAACCGCCGCCCGCGCCCCCCGGTGTGATCATCGGAAGGCACTGTCCACAGCGCCGGACGCCCCGGTCCCGCGCGCCCGCCTGGCGCCCCGCGCGGCGACCGCCGCTACCGGGCCGAGAGGCAGGTCACCCGCCGCTGCGCAGCCCGTCGAAGGCCATCCGCACGACGGCCTCGGCCACCTGCTCGCCCTCGTACCCGCCGCCCGGCTGCGGTCGGTACCACTCGACCAGCGAGTTGACCATGCCGAAGAGCAGCCGCGTGGCGAGGCGGGTGTCCACGTCGGCCCGGAGGTCCCCCTCGGCGGCGGCCGCCTTCAGCAGGTCGGCCACCCGCTGGTCGAACTCCCGGCGGCGCTCCAGCGCCCACCGCTCGGTCGTGGTGTTGCCGCGCACACGCAGCAGCAGCGTCACATAGGGCAGCTCGGCCATGAGCACCCCGACGGTGCGCCGGGTGACGTACTCGACCCTCTCGACGGCGCGCCCCCGGCCGGCGTCCGGCTCGTCCAGGATCGCGAACAACGCGTCGAGGGCGCGGCTGACCGCCCGGCGCAGCAGTTCCTCCTTGCCCGCGACGTGGTGGTAGATCGACGACTTGGAGATCCCCGCCGCGCGGGACAGGTGCTCCATCGACGTGCCGTCGTAGCCGCGCTCGTTGAAGATCCGCACCGCGACCGTCAGCAGGGTCTCGGGGGTGTACGTGTCGCGCTTGGCCGTGGTCATGGGGCGTCCTCGTCTGTCGGCTCGGGCGTCGCGTGGGACCACTGGTGGAGGCCCAGCGTCCGCGCGTAGCGGCCGGTCGGCACCGTCTCGTCCAGGTTCGCGAGCAGCTCCCAGGCCCAGCCCCGCCCCAGTGCCTCGTTCCATTCGAGGGGGCCGCGCGGGTAGTTGACCCCGAGGCGCATCGCGGTGTCGATGTCCTGCGCGGTGGCGACGCCGCGGACCAGCGCGTCCGCCGCCAGGTCGCCGAGCATCGCGACGGTGCGGGCGACGATCATGCCGGGGACGTCCCCCAGGACGGTCACCTTCTTGCCGAGTGCCTGGAACAGTCCGGTCGCCTGGGCCAGGGTGTCGGGCCGGACGTCGGGAGCGCAGGAGAGCGCCACCCGTCCCGCGGTGCGGTAGTCGAGGGCCAGGTCGAAGTAGACGACGTCGCGGAACTCGCAGGCGGCCTGCCCGTCCGCCAGGACCAGCTGACCGCCGCTGGGCAGCACCAGGCGCGTCCCCTGGTCCTCGTCCTCGGGGCGGACGGCGATACCCGCGTCGGAGATCAGCTCCAGCAGAGCGCCCGCGGGCCCCAGGTCGCCTTCGGCGACCACGTACGCGGGGGCGTCCTGCGGCTCCGCGTCCCCGGGCACCGGTCGCTCCGCGCCCTCGGCGTAGGAGTACCAGCCGTGACCGGTCTTGCGGCCGAGGCGCCCGGACTCGACGAGCCGCTGCTGGGCCAGCGACGGCTGGAACTTCGGGCTGTGGAAGAAGGACTGCCAGACGGACCGCGTCACGGCCTCGTTGACGTCCTGGCCGATCAGGTCGGTGAGCTCGAAGGGGCCCATCCGGAAGCCGCCGCACTCGCGCAGCACCAGGTCGATCAGCGCGGGCTCGATCCGGTGCTCCTCGTGCACGGCGAACGCCTCGGCGTAGAAAGGCCGGGCCAGGCGGTTCACGATGAAGCCGGGCAGGTCGGCGCAGCCGACGGGGGTCTTGCCCCACGCCGCGACGGTCCCGCGGGCGGTCCGTGCGGCCTGCTCGTCGGTGGCGTGCCCGCTGACCACCTCCACGAGCGGGAGCAGCGGTGCCGGGTTGAAGAAGTGCAGGCCGAGGAACCGCCCCGGGACCCGCACAGGGCCCGCCACGGCCGTCACCGAGAGGGAGGAGGTGTTGGTGGCGAGCAGGCAGTCGTCCGCGACGACCTTCTCCAGTTCGGCGAAGAGCTCCTGCTTGACGTCCAGCCGCTCCAGCACGGCCTCGACCACGAGGGCGGCGTCGGCCAGCTCGGCGATCGAGGAGGCGGGGTGCAGCCGTGCGCGCGCCGCGTCCCGGTCCGCCGGCGCCATGCGGCCCTTCTCCACCAGGCGGTCGAGGCGGGCTGCGACGGCCAGCGCGGCCTCCTCCGCCCGGCCCGGGACGGCGTCGTGCAGCCGCACGGGGTGCCCGGCGGCCAGGGCGACCTGCGCGATGCCCTGGCCCATGGTGCCGGTTCCGACGACGGCGACGGTGCGGCTGGGGTCGATGGCGGTCATGGAGCGATCCTCTCCGATGAGTTGTCCACAGCTTCGACAGGCCCCCTTGTACCGACCGATCGTTCGGTTACTCTAACTCTGTCATTCCTCCCCTGCCCAGCTCGACGAGGAGTTGGTCCTCATGCAGTTGACCGAGACCCACCGGCCCACGCTCGACCAGGCCCTCGAAGCGATCCGCACGCGCGCCTACTGGTCCCCCCACCCCGAGCACCCCAAGGCGTACGGCGAGAACGCCCCCTCGGACGGCCTCGCCGCCTTCGAGGCGCTGCGCGGCAACCGCTTCGACCTGGACCAGCCGGGCACCGACGGATGGACGGGGGGTGAGGTCTCGCCGTACGGCATCGACCTGGGGATCGAGTACCCGCATCCCGACCCGGAGGTACTGCTGCCGGCCATGCGCGCCGGCATGGCGGCCTGGCGCGACGCGGGCCCGGAGACCCGCGCCCTGGTCTGCCTGGAGATCCTCGCCCGCATCAGCGCGCGTACCCACGAGTTCGCGCACGCCGTGATGCACACCAGCGGCCAGGCGTTCATGATGGCGTTCCAGGCGGGCGGGCCGCACGCCCAGGACCGCGGCATGGAGGCCGTCGCCTACGCCTACCTGGAGCAGACCCGCACCCCGGCCGCCGCCGACTGGTCCAAGCCCCAGGGCAAGCGCGGTCCGCTGGAGATGCGGAAGACCTTCACCGCCGCGGGCCGCGGCATCGCCCTGATGATCGGCTGCAACACCTTCCCGACGTGGAACGGCTACCCCGGCCTCTTCGCCTCGCTGGCCACCGGAAACCCGGTGCTCGTCAAGCCGCATCCGCGGGCGGTCCTGCCGCTCGCCATGACGGTGAAGGTCGCGCGCGAGGTGCTGGCCGAGGCGGGCTTCGACCCGAACCTGGTGGCACTGGCCGTGGAGCGGCCGGGCGAGGGCATCGCCAAGGCGCTGGCCACCCGGCCGGAGGTCCGGATCATCGACTACACGGGCTCGACCGCGTTCGGTGACTGGCTGGAGGCGAACGCCCGCCAGGCCGTGGTCCACACGGAGAAGGCGGGCGTCAACACCGTCGTCGTCGACTCGACGGACGACTACCGGGGCATGCTGTCCAACCTGGCCTTCTCTCTCAGCCTGTACAGCGGCCAGATGTGCACCGCCCCGCAGAACGTGCTGGTGCCCCGGGAGGGCATCGAGACGGACCAGGGCCGCAAGTCGTTCGACGAGGTGGCGGCCGACCTCGGTGCCGCGGTGAGCGGCCTGCTGGCCGACGACGCCCGGGCCACCGCCCTGCTGGGGGCCCTGGTCAACCCCGAGGTCAAGGCACGGCTGGAGGCTGCCGCGGAGCTCGGCGAAGTGGCCCTGGCCTCCCGGGAGGTCGTCCACCCGGAGTTCCCCGGCGCGACGGTCCGTACGCCGCTGGTCGTGAAGCTGGACGGGGCACGCAAGCTCTGGGAGTCCCGGGAGAACGAGCCCGCCTACCTCGACGAGTGCTTCGGCCCGGTGGCCTTCGTGGTGGCGGTCGACTCGACGACCGACGCCCTGGATCTGCTGCGGTACACGATTCGCGAGAAGGGGGCGATGACCGTCGGCGGCTACACCACGTCCACGGAGACGGAGCGGGCCCTGGAGGAGGTCTGCCTCGACGAGTCGGCCCAGCTCTCCCTGAACCTGACCGGCGGGGTGTACGTCAACCAGACGGCGGCGTTCTCCGACTTCCACGGCTCCGGCGGCAACCCCGCCGCCAACGCCGCACTCTGCGACGGGGCGTTCGTGGCGAACCGCTTCCGGGTGGTGGAGGTCCGCAGGCACGCGTGAGGCGGTCCGCCGCCCGGGCTCAGGTCCGGGCGGCGGCGAGGCCCGGGCGGGCGGCGGCGCCCACCGCGCGGTGCCCCGGCCCCGGGGCGGGGTGGCCGCTGCCACGACGGACGGGTCGGCACGGGCCACCTCGGTGCGCCCCCCTGCCGCGGTGGGCATCCGCAGCGTGGTGGGCATCCGCAGCGTGGTGGGCGGCGCACGACGGACCGCGCCGGGCGGTACGGTCCCGGGCGGTACGGTCCCGGGCCGGGCATACCCGGGCGGGCTCAGGGTGCCGGGATCTCCGCATGCCGCTGCACCCAGGCGTGCATCGCGATGGCCGCCGCCGCACCGGCGTTGATGGACCGGGTCGAACCGAACTGGGCGATAGAGCAGACCATCTCCACGTGGGCGCGCGCCTCCTCCGTCAGCCCCGGCCCCTCCTGGCCGAACAGCAGAACGCAGCGGCGCGGCAGCACGACGCGCTCCAGCGGGACGGCGCCCGGCAGGTTGTCGATCCCGATCACCGGCAGGGCCTCCGCTGCGGCCCACCCGGTGAGCGACGCGGTGTCCGGGTGGTGGCGCACATGCTGGTAGCGGTCGGTCACCATGGCGCCGCGGCGGTTCCAGCGGCGCCTGCCGACGATGTGGACCTCCTTGGCGAGGAAGGCGTTGGCGGTACGCACCACGGACCCGATGTTGAAGTCGTGCCCCCAGTTCTCGACCGCCACGTGGAAGTCGTGGCGCCGGGTGTCCAGGTCGGCGACGATCGCCTCCCGTGACCAGTACCGGTAGGCGTCCACGACGTTGCGCCGGTCGCCTCCGGCGAGCAGCTCGGGGTCGTAGCGCTCGCCCCGGGGCCAGGGCAGCGGATGCGGGCCTACGCCGACCTCGGGCCCGTAGCCCTCGTCGTACTGCCGGGGTTCTTCCTCGGTGGTGCTCACCCCACGAGCGTACGTCCCGGCCCGGAGCCCTCCGCACCGTCCGCCCGCCCCGGATCCGCCTGCCCGCCAATGCCGCCGGAGGGGGCCTCGGCCGCCCTCGGGGCCGGTACGCTCGCGGCCGCGGCGCCGCCCTCGCGCCCGCCCCAGCGCCGCCGCGAGGGAAGCCGGCGCAGCAGCCCCTCGCGGAGGCCCGCCGCCCGGGCCCCCAGCCAGACCAGGAAGACCGTCGGCAGGAAGACCGCGTCGGCGGAGATCATCGCCAGCGAGAAGAACGGCAGCCCGAGCAGGACCGCGATCCCTGCGTGCTCCATGATCATGATGACCAGCAGCACGTTCTTGACCTTGCGGTTGAAGAGCGTGAAGGGGAACGCCACCTGCACGAGGACGGTGCCGTAGGTGAGCACCAGCACCAGCAGGCCGCTGGCGGCAAGCAGGTCGGAGACCGCGGGCCAGGGCGTGAAGTACTCCAGGTTGAGCGGGTAGTACAGGGCAGTGCCGTCCTGCCAGCGCGAACCCTGCACCTTGTACCAGCCCGCGGTGGCGTAGATGAGGCAGACCTCCGCCATGATCACCAGCAGGGCCGTGTTGTGCACCAGGTTGGCCACCACGTCGAGCGCGAGGCGGTGCTGGCCGCCCGGTGTGTACCGGGTCACGAGCCACCACAGCCCCTGTACCGACCACAGCAGCCAGAACAGCCACAGGACGAGTTCACCGGTCTCGTTGAGAAGGGTGCCGGTGAACAGCCCGGCCCCGAGGACACCCCACAGCACCGGTCCGGCGACGTCCCGGACGGGACCGTCCCGCTCCGCCCGGGCGGCCCGTCGCGCGTCGAGGGACCACACCGAGGCGCACCGGGTCAGGACCAGGTAGATCGCCATCAGGTGCACCACGTTGTCACCGCCGTCGCCGACGAAGACGGAGCGGTTCTGGAGCGAGAGCACGCCGAACATGAACAGCGCCGAGGCCGCACGGGTGCGCCAGCCCAGCACCAGCAGCAGACTCGACAGCGCGGACAGCGCGTAGACGGCCTCGAACCAGAAGGCGCTGTCGGTCCACAGCAGACCCGTGAAGGCGTCGTTGTCGGCCAGGAGTTCGTACCCCAGCTGCCAGTCCCACGGGCCGTCCGGGCCGTAGAGCGCATGGCGGTTCGGGAACTCGAAGAGAAGGAAGGCCAGCCAGGTGGTGCCGAAGCCGATGCGCACGATCGCGCTCTGGTACGGGCCGAAGGCGGTCGCCGTGACCCGCTGGAAGGCGCGCGCGGCCTTGCGCTCCACGGCGGTGGCCAGCTCGGGGTCCCCGCTCGCCGCAGGCCCCGGGGACACCTCCCGCCCGCCGCTCATCGGGCCTCCTCCGTCCGGCCGCCGGTGACGCCGCCGGGCAGGTCGGCGGCGGTGACGGTCCACCACGGCTGCACGTTGTACACGGGACGGGTGTCGACCTTCTCGGGGCTCCACGAGGGCGGCTCGATGGCCTGCGAGGAGGACCTCAGCTGGATCCGCTGGACGGGGCCGCCCAGCTCCGCGCCCTCCAGCCGCTGCATGGCTATCCGGCGCAGGTAGCGCTCGGAGAGGCGGGCACGCAGGCTGTCCGGACGGGCGCCCTCGGCATGCGCCCCGAGGTAGAAGTCCCAGCCCCGGCGGAGCTGGTTCTGGTGGATGTGGCTGGGGAGGAGGTTGCCCCGGATCGCCTCGGCGTCCCGCTCCGTCAGGTTGATCCAGTCGCTCGTCCGGCGGCTGCCCCCGGCGTCCGTGTACTCGGCCCGCGCCTCCACGGAGATGTTCTGCTGGAGGGGGTTGGGGGCGAACAGCTTCCAGTTCTGCTCGAACTCCGGGTACACCCACGCCTGCACCGCGTCGCCGTGCCGTTTGGTCAGGGTGTTGGACGGCGCCACATGGAGGAAGACCATGGCGAGATGGACGCAGGCCACGGAGGCGATGCCTGCGGCGCACACGGCGGCGAGCACCCGGTAGGGCGTGGACAGCCCCGCCACCCCCGCGGGAGGCGGCCGGTGCGCCGCCGGGTCGGCGGGGTCGGCGCCCGGCCCGGTGGGCGCCTGCGGGGCGGACTGCCCGGAACGGGTCTGCACGGCGGCCGGCTGGGGAGACCGACCGGGCGGACCGGCGGGCGGTGCCCCGTCCTCCGTACCGCTCGCCTGCTCGTAGGACTCCATCCCCGCCCCGATCCCCAGTCGTCCACGTCGGTCATCCACAGGGTTGACACCCTAAGGGCCCTCGACCGACCATTGAAGCCAGTGAACCGAACGATCGGTCGGTAGGGAGTCCGGATGACGTCAGTGACCACGGAGGCGTACGAGGCGGCTTTCGACGCCGCCGTGGCCGCCGACGAGCGCATCGAGCCGCGTGACTGGATGCCGGAGGCCTACCGGGCGACGCTCATCCGCCAGATGGCCCAGCACGCCCACTCGGAGATCATCGGCATGCAGCCGGAGGCCAACTGGATCACCCGGGCGCCCTCCCTGCGCCGCAAGGCGATCCTCATGGCCAAGGTCCAGGACGAGGCGGGCCACGGCCTCTACCTCTACAGCGCCGCGGAGACCCTGGGCGTGAGCCGGGACGAACTGCTGGACAAGCTTCACACCGGCCGCCAGAAGTACTCGTCGATCTTCAACTACCCGACGCTCACCTGGGCGGACGTCGGCGCGATCGGCTGGCTGGTCGACGGGGCGGCCATCACCAACCAGGTACCGCTCTGCCGCTGCTCGTACGGGCCCTACGCCCGCGCGATGGTCCGGGTGTGCAAGGAGGAGTCCTTCCACCAGCGCCAGGGGTACGAGCTGCTCCTCGCGCTCTCGAAGGGGACGCCCGCACAGCACGCCATGGCACAGGACGCGGTGGACCGCTGGTGGTGGCCGTCGCTGATGATGTTCGGCCCCCCGGACGACGCCTCGGCCCACTCCGCGCAGTCCATGGCCTGGAAGATCAAGCGCCATTCCAACGACGAACTGCGCCAGCGCTTCGTGGACATCTGCGTCCCCCAGGCAGAGAGCCTCGGCCTCTCGCTCCCCGACCCCGACCTCCGATGGAACGAGGAGCGCGGCCACCACGACTTCGGCACCATCGACTGGAGCGAGCTGACCGAGGTCATCAAGGGCAACGGCCCCTGCAACGAACAGCGCCTCGGCCAGCGCCGTCGCGCGCACGAGGAGGGCGCCTGGGTCCGCGAGGCGGCCGCCGCCCACGCCGCCAAGCGGCGCACCGCACAGCACACCGAGCCCCGGGAGGCGACGGCATGAGCAGCTCGACCGAATGGCCGCTGTGGGAGGTCTTCGTGCGCTCGCGCAGGGGCCTGTCCCACACCCACGCGGGCAGCCTGCACGCACCGGACGCCGAGATGGCCCTCAGGAACGCCAGGGACCTCTACACCCGACGCAGCGAGGGAGTCTCCCTCTGGGTGGTCCCCTCCGGCGCGATCACCGCCTCGTCCCCGGACGAGAAGGACCCCTTCTTCGAGCCCTCGGCCGACAAGCCCTACCGGCACCCCACCTTCTACGAGATCCCGGAAGGGGTGAAGCACCTGTGACGGCGACGCACGTGGACACGGCGGCGGCGCTCGCCCTCGGCGACGACGCCCTGGTGCTCTCCCACCGGCTGGGCGAGTGGGCGGGGCACGCACCCGTGCTGGAGGAGGAGGTCGCCCTCGCCAACATCGCGCTCGACCTCCTCGGCCAGGCCCGGGTGCTGCTCTCCCTGGTGGGCGACGAGGACGAGCTGGCCTACCTGCGCGAGGAACGCGCCTTCCGCAACCTCCAGCTGGTCGAGCAGCCCGGCGGCGACTTCGCCCACACCATCGCCCGCCAGCTCTACTTCTCCGGCTACCAGTACCTGCTGTACGAGCGCCTCGCCGCCGACGGCGGACCTCTCTCCGGGCTGGCGGCCAAGGCCGTCAAGGAGGTCGCCTACCACCGCGACCACGCCGAGCAGTGGACCACCCGCCTGGGGGACGGCACGCAGGAGAGCCACCGGAGGATGCAGCGGGCCTGCGACGCACTGTGGCGGTACACCGGCGAGATGTTCCGCCCGGTCGACGGCCTGGGCCTCGACGCGGAGGACTGGGTGCTGCTGGACGCCGCCTGGACGGCGCGCATCACGGAGGTCCTCACCGGTGCGACCCTCACCGTGCCCGAGGGTCCGCGTGCGGACGCCTGGTCGGCCGGCGGCGGCCGGGAGGGCCTGCACACCGAGCCCTTCGGGCGGATGCTCGCCGAGATGCAGCACCTCCACCGCAGCCACCCGGGGGCGTCATGGTGAGCGGTGCGCAGGCGGCCGACACCCGGCTGGAAGCGGAGCTCCGCCGCCTCGCGGGCTCCGTGCCCGACCCTGAGCTGCCGGTGCTCACGCTGGAGGACCTGGGCGTGGTCCGCGCGGTACACGTCCGCGGCGCCGACCGGGTCGAGGTGGAACTCACCCCGACGTACACGGGCTGCCCCGCGATCGAGGCCATGTCGGCGGACATCGAGCGGGTGCTCCACGAGCACGGGGTGGCCGAGGTCTCGGTGGTCACCGTGCTCGCCCCCGCGTGGTCGACGGACGACATCACGGCCGAGGGCCGCCGCAAGCTCACCGAGTTCGGCATCGCCCCACCGCGCCCCCACGCGGCGGACGGCCCGGTCTCCCTGACACTCTCCGTCCGCTGCCCGCACTGCGGCTCCACCGAGACGGAGCTGCTGAGCCGGTTCTCGTCGACGGCCTGCAAGGCCCTGCGCCGCTGTGTCTCCTGCCGTGAACCCTTCGACCACTTCAAGGAGCTGTAGATGTTCCATCCGCTCCGGGTCGGCGCCGTCGATCAGCTCACCGACGACTCCGTGGCGGTCACCTTCGAGGTGCCGCCCGAGCTGCACGACACCTTCCGCCATGTGCCCGGCCAGCATCTGGCACTGCGCCGCATCATGGACGGCGTGGAGGTCCGGCGTACGTACTCGATCTGCGCGCCCGCCGTCCCGGAGGGCACCGCCCCCGTCCTGCGGGTGGGGATCCGGCTCGTCGACGGCGGAGCCTTCTCCACGTACGCGCTCAAGGAACTCACGCCGGGCGAGCTGGTCGAGGCCATGCCCCCGATGGGACGCTTCCTGCTGCCGCCCCGGCCGGGGTACTTCGCGGCCGTGGTCGGGGGCAGCGGCATCACTCCGGTCCTGTCCATGGCCGCGACCCTCCTCGCCGCCGAGCCGGCGGCCCGGTTCTGCCTGGTCCGCAGCGACCGCACGGCCGCCTCGACGATGTTCCTGGACGAGGTGGCCGACCTCAAGGACCGCTATCCGGACCGGTTCCAGCTGGTCACGGTGCTCTCCCGGGAGGAGCAGCAGGCGGGGCTGCCGTCGGGGCGGCTCGACGAGGAGCGGCTGACGGAGCTGCTGCCCGCGCTGCTGCCCGTCGGAGCGGTGGACGGCTGGTACCTGTGCGGGCCCTTCGGGCTGGTGCAGGCGGCCGAACGCGCGCTGCGGGGGCTCGATGTGGAGCGGGGCCGCATCCACCAGGAGATCTTCCACGTCGACGACGGTTCGGCTCCCGTCTCCGGGGCACGGGCGGCCGCGCCCGCGCACGCCTCGCTGACCGCGACGCTCGACGGCCGGTCGGGTACCTGGCCCGTCCAGGAGGGGGAGTCGCTCCTGGAAACGGTGCTGCGCAGCCGTGCGGACGCGCCGTACGCCTGCAAGGGGGGCGTGTGCGGCACCTGCCGGGCGTTCCTGGTCTCCGGCGAGGTGCGGATGGACCGCAACTTCGCCCTGGAGCCGGAGGAGACCGAAGCCGGCTATGTGCTGGCGTGCCAGTCGCATCCGGCCACCGGCACGGTGGAGCTGGATTTCGACCGGTGACGTCGGCCCGGGCGGTCCCCGACCGGCTCCGCCCGGCATCCCCGGCCCTGCGGGGGCCGCCCCCATCCCCGTACCGGAGGGGCGGGCGGACCGGCTCGGGCCTGCGGGCGGGCCGCGCGGTGCCGACCGCGACCGGCTCCGTGGGCGCGCTCCCGCGTGCCGGGGCACGGGCTCCCGGGCCGGGAGCCGGGCCTACAGCCCCGGCCGGTGCGGTCTCGGCACTCCCGCCCGCCGGGATCGGCCGACGGGCGGCGGGCGGTCGGCTCGGTGAGTACGCCGGTCGTACGGCGAGCGCCCTCAGAGGACGTGGGCCGGGACTCCGCTCTCGGTGACCATGGGCCGCCCCGCGCCCTCCCAGGCCAGCATCCCGCCGTCCACGTTCACCGCGTCCAGCCCCTGCTGGACCAGGTACTGCGTGACCTGGGCGGACCGGCCGCCCACGCGGCACATCACAAAGGCACGACGGCCGTCGGCCAATGCCTCGGTGACCTGGCCGAAGCGTGCCACGAAGTCGCTCATCGGCACATGCAGCGCGCCCTCGACGTGCCCGGCCGCCCATTCGTCGGCCTCCCTGACGTCCAGGACCAGGCCGTCGGCCGGTACCGCAGCGGCTTCCACGCTGGGCAGCGGGGCGAAGTTCATGGGGCGATGCCTTCTCTCGTACGGGAACGTCGTGGGACGGGCGCGGCTCAGTCCCACCGGTGGGACTGAGCCCTGAGCCCTGAGCCCTGAGCCCTGAGCCCTGAGCCCTGAGCCCTGAGAAAAACTACTCCACCAGGCCGGCGAGTTCCCGTTCCCGATCGGCAACCTTGGCCAGCAACTGCTCGGCGATCTCGTCGAGCAGCGCATCGGGATCGTCGGGCGCCATCGTGAGCATCGCGCCGATGGCGCTCTCCTCCAGTTCCCGTGCCACCGCAGTGAGCAGTTCCTTCCGCTGCGACAGCCACTCCAGCCGGGCGTAGAGCTCCTCGCTCTCACTCAGGCGCGTCTCGGGCGATGCCGGGCCCGCCTCCCACTCCTCGGCCAGCCGCTTCAGCAACTCCTCGTCGCCGAGCGCGTAGGCTGCGTTCACCCGCGTGATGAACGCGTCGCGGCGCTTCCGCTCGCTCTCGTCCTGCGCCAGGTCCGGGTGGGCCTTGCGTGCCAGCTCGCGGTAGAGCCGACGTGCCTCCTCGCTCGGACGCACCCGCCGGGGAGCGCTGACAGGCCGGTCCGTGAGCATGGCCGCGGCCTCGGGGGAGAGACCGTCCCCGTCCATCCAGTTGTGGAAGAGCTCGTCGACCCCGGGCATGGGCTGCACCAGCGCGCGTGCCTCGCGCGCCCTGCGCAGGTCCTCGGCATCGCCGCTGCGGGCGGCCCGCGCCTCGGCGATCCGGGCGTCGAGTTCGTCCAGCCTGGCGTACATCGGCCCGAGCTTCTGGTGGTGGAGGCGCGAGAAGTTCTCTACCTCCACCCGGAAGGTCTCCACGGCGATCTCGAACTCGATCAGCGCCTGCTCGGCCACGCGCACGGCGTGCGCGAGCCTGTCCTCGGGCCGCTCCTGCGCATCGGGGGGCACCGCATGGTCCTCGTCGTTCCGGGTGGCCTGTCCCCCGGTGGCTTCCTCGCTCACCCGTCCAGACTACGGGCGTGGCCGGCCACCGGGTCACACACCCAGCTCAGCGGCTATCCGGCCGTTCTTGACGGCCGTCAGGAGGTCCGCGTGATCGGCCTCCGTCCGGTCCGCGTAGGTCACGGCGAAGGAGGCCACCGCCTCCTCGAACTCGTCGCTCTTCCCGCAGTACCCGGCGACCAGACGGGGATCGGCGCTGTGGGCGTGCGCCCGGGCGAGCAGGGCACCGGTCATCCTCCCGTAGTCGTCGACCTGGTCCGGCGCGAGCGCGGCGGGATCGACGCTGCCCTTGCGGTTCCGGAACTGCCGGACCTGGAAGGGCCGCCCGTGCACCGTGGTCCATCCGAGCAGGATGTCGCTCACGACCTGCATCCGCTTCTGCCCCTGGACGACCCTCCGCCCCTCGTGGGCGACGTGCCGCACGGCGAAGCCCGCGGCCCGCAGATGGGGTTCCAGCACCGAGGGCCGCGCCTCCTTCACCTGCAGGACCAGCGGATCGCCCCGGTGGTCGAGCAGCAGGACCACATAGGAGCGCGTGCCGACGCTTCCGGTGCCGACGACGCGGAAGGCCACGTCCTGGATCGCGTACCGGGCCAGCAGCGGGAGGCGGTCCTCGGAGACGGTGGCGAGATAGGGGCCGAGCGATGCGGCGACGGCGGCCGCCTCCTCGTCCGGCACCCGGCGCAGCACGGGCGGTGCGTCGACGAAGCGGCGCACGCTCCGTCCCTCGGCGTCGTGGACGCTCTCGGTGGATTTGGCGGCGAAACGCGCGCTGGTGTTGTTCCGTGCCTTCGCCGACACCCGCTCCAGGGTGCCGAGGAGGTCCCGGGAGTCGGTGTGGGAGACGAGTTCCTCGTCGGCGATCGCGTTCCAGGCGTCCAGCACCGGGAGCTTGGCCAGCAGGCGCATGGTGCGGCGGTAGGCGCCGACGGCGTCGAGCGCGGCCGCCCGGCAGACGTCCTCGTCCGCGCCGGCAACGCGGCCCGCGAGGACCAGCGACGCGGCAAGACGCTTGACGTCCCACTCCCAGGGGCCGACGACGGTCTCGTCGAAGTCGTTCAGATCGATCACGAGGCTTCCCCGGGCGTCCCCGTAGAGACCGAAGTTGCCCGCGTGCGCATCGCCGCAGAGCTGGGCCTCGACACCTGTGACGGGCGTCCCCACGAGATCGTGCGCCATCAGCCCGGCGGATCCGCGGAGGAAGGCGAAGGGCGAGGCGGCCATCCGGCCGACGCGGATCGGGGTCAGCTCGGGAACCCGGCCTCGGCCGGACTCCTCCACCGCCCGGACGGCGTCCGGGCGGTCCTCGGTGAGCACGAGCGAGTCATGGTCCGCACGGGGCACTCTGGCCCGCAGCTCCTTGCCCAGCGCCTTGGGCGAGAGCCCCTCCGCCTCGGGCCCGGCCGCGCGGGTGACGAACCCGGGGACCACCGGGATGCGCACCCGCCCCTCGCCCCCGGACTCCGGACGCTGCCCCGGTACCCACACCTCGGCCTCGCTCATGCCGCTGCCTCCCCCGTGCGCGAACGCCGTCCGCCGTCCGCCGTCGTTCCGACCGATGAATGCCCCGACCGTACAGTCGCGCGGCACGGGCCGTCTCCCCCTGTGGAAACCGCCCTGTGGAAAACCCCGGAGACCTCTCCCACCTGCGCCCGGACCAGGTCCCGCCGTCCCGGGGCCCACCGCGGCGGCCGGTCCCGGCGACCGCGGCGGGCAGCACCGCGCTGCGCACCTCCCGAGGGCCACGGGCGGCACCGTGCGCACCCGGGCTGCTCACGGCCCCGGGGCCGAACGGTGACCCGGAGCCGAACGGTGACCCGGGCGGCCGCCCCGCGGCACCCCTCGGCCCGTCCCCGGCAGGGACACCGGCGAAAGGGAGCGCGTCGGCGCCCTGCCAGGAGCTGCCCTGCCGCCGGCCGAGGCGTACCGCACCCCACGGCCCGGGCCGGGCCCCGGGCGGCCCCCGTGGCGCGCTCCCCGCCACCGGTGCCGCGCGGACGGCTCCCTCGCCGGGGCCCGCGCACGGGCCCAGAGCGGTCGGCGGACAACCGGACCACGGGTCCACCCGGGGTGGCCGGAACCTGTGCCCGCCCGTGGGGGAGAGGAGCATCCGAAGGGAGGAGGGAGTGTCCCGGGGGCGCTGCGGAACGGCACGGCACCGCCCGGCCTTCATGCGTATCGAGCCTGCGTACCGGGCCGGGGCCGGTGGCACGGGTGGAGGGCCGCGGGGCAGGAGGGGCACCTGCGGCGCCGTTTCGAAGGTCCTGCGGCCGTCGTACGAGACCGGGCGTCGCCACCGGCGGCGATCCCCGGAGCACCTCCCCCGGAGGACCCCACGGGGCACCGGTCCCGGACACTGCGTGCGCCCGCCCGCCCCCTGGGCCGCGACCACGCCCGTGCGCGAGACGGCCCGTACACGAGAAACGGGCCCCCACCGGGACTTTCGTCCGGTGGAGACCCGTCTCCTCTGTGCGCGAGGGGGGAGTTGAACCCCCACGCCCTTGCGGGCACTGGAACCTGAATCCAGCGCGTCTGCCTATTCCGCCACCCGCGCATTGGGTGCTTTCGTTCGGCTGCCTCACCTGCTGTGGTGCTGCCCCCTGGCGACATGCAGAAGATTAGCACGCTGCCCGGGGTGGGTTCACATCCGTTTGTTTCGGAGGCCCGCGGAGCGAACAGGAAGGTGAAGAGCCAGGGCGCACGCGGGCACGGAACGGAGACGGTCTCCCCCCACTCCTCCTGTATGCCTCCCGGGTGCGGGACACTGTCCGAAGGCCCCCTCTACGATCCGTGTGAGAGGTGACACTCATCAACGGGGCAGCCAAGGGGAACCAGCCGTTTTCCCCGCGCGTGGATACGATCAGTAAGCAGTACCAGGGCGACAACGACGGAGGAGGTGCCCCATGGGAGTCCTGAAGCGTTTCGAGCAGCGTCTCGAAGGCCTGGTCAACGGCACCTTCGCCAAGGTGTTCAAGTCCGAGGTCCAGCCTGTCGAGATCGCCGGCGCCCTCCAGCGCGAGTGCGACAACAACGCGACGATCTGGAACCGCGACCGCACCGTCGTCCCGAACGACTTCATCGTGGAGCTGAGCGCCCCCGACTTCGAGCGGCTGAGCCCGTACTCGGGGCAGCTCGGCGACGAGCTCTCCGGCCTGGTGCGCGACTACGCCAAGCAGCAGCGCTACACCTTCATGGGGCCGATCAAGGTCCACCTGGAGAAGGCGGACGACCTCGACACCGGCCTCTACCGCGTGCGCAGCCGCACCCTGGCGTCCAGCACCTCCCAGACGCCCGGGTCCCAGGCGGGTCCCCAGGGGGGCGGATACGGCTACCCCCCGGTGGGCGCCCCGCCGATGCCCGCCGCCCCGCCGCCGGGAGGCTCCCGTCCCGGGCCCGCGGCGGGCGGCCAGCGCCCGCAGGGCCCCGGCGCCCCGCAGGGTGCCCATGTACGACGCTGGATCGAGATCAACGGCACACGCCATCAGATCTCCCGCCCGACGCTGGTGCTCGGACGCAGCACCGACGCCGATGTGCGGATCGACGACCCCGGCGTCTCCCGCCGGCACTGTGAGATCCGGACCGGAACGCCCTCGACGATCCAGGATCTCGGGTCTACCAACGGCATCGTGGTAGACGGGCAGCACACCACCCGCGCTACGCTCCGCGACGGCTCGCGGATCGTCGTGGGCAGCACCACCATCGTTTACCGGCAAGCCGAAGGGTGAAGCGGGGGCAATGTCAGAGCTGACCCTGACGGTCATGCGGCTAGGTTTCCTGGCCGTCCTGTGGCTGTTCGTGATCGTGGCCGTGCAGGTCATCCGCAGTGACCTGTTCGGCACGCGCGTGACACAGCGCGGCTCGCGCCGCGGCGCGGAACCCCGCCCGCAGCAGCGCCAGGCCGCGGCACCGCCGCAGCAGCGGCAGCAGCAGAGCGGCGGCGGCCGCCAGCGCCGGGGGGCGCCGACGAAGCTGGTCGTCTCGGAGGGGACGCTCTCGGGCACCACGGTCGCGCTCCAGGGCCAGACGATCACGCTCGGGCGGGCGCACGACTCCACCATCGTCCTGGACGACGACTACGCCTCCAGCAGGCATGCCAGGATCTACCCCGACCGGGACGGCCAGTGGATCGTGGAGGATCTCGGGTCCACCAACGGCACCTATCTCGACCGGACCCGCCTCACCACCCCGACACCGATTCCGCTGGGCGCGCCGATCCGTATCGGCAAGACCGTCATCGAGCTGCGGAAGTAGTACGACAATGAGCGAGCGGAGCGAGCGAGCCGCAGCGGTCGCCGGCGGCGACCGGCACCGGCTCCCGACCGGAGGGTGGGCAGTGTGGCTCGAGACCGGCTGTACCCCGAGCCGACGGGCGAGGTGCGCATGAGTCTGTCTCTGCGTTTCGCCGCCGGGTCGCACAAGGGCATGATCCGCGAGGGCAACGAGGACTCCGGTTACGCCGGCCCCCGACTGCTCGCGATCGCCGACGGCATGGGCGGCCAGGCGGCGGGGGAGGTGGCCTCCTCGGAGGTCATCTCGACCCTGGTGACGCTCGACGACGACGTGCCGGGCTCCGACATCCTCACCTCGCTCGGCACGGCCGTGCAGCGCGCCAACGAGCAGCTGCGGATGATGGTCGAGGAGGACCCGCAGCTGGAGGGCATGGGCACCACGCTCACCGCCCTGCTGTGGACCGGCCAGCGCCTCGGCCTGGTGCACGTGGGCGACTCCCGCGCGTACCTGCTGCGCGACGGCGTGCTGACGCAGATCACCCAGGACCACACCTGGGTGCAGCGCCTCGTCGACGAGGGGCGCATCACCGAGGAGGAGGCCACCACCCACCCGCAGCGCTCCCTGCTGATGCGCGCCCTGGGCAGTGGCGACCACGTGGAGCCGGACCTGTCGATCAGGGAGGTCCGGGCCGGTGACCGCTACCTCATCTGCTCCGACGGCCTGTCCGGCGTGGTGTCCCACCAGACGATGGAGGAGACGCTCGCCAGCTACCAGGGCCCGCAGGAGACCGTGCAGGACCTGATCCAGCTCGCGCTGCGCGGCGGCGGGCCCGACAACATCACCGTGATCGTGGCCGATGTGCTCGACACGGACTCGGGCGACACCCTGGCCGGCCACCTCAGCGACTCGCCCGTGGTCGTCGGCGCCGTCGCGGAGAACCAGCACCAGCTCAACGACGGCGGTGCGATGCAGACGCCCGCGGGCCGGGCCTCGGGCCTGGGCCGCTCCTCCTCCGGCGGCGGCTTCGGCCCGCCGGGGTCCGGGGCCGGGTACGGCGGTATGCCGCCCGAGGGCTCCTTCGACTCGTACACCGACGAGGACTTCACCAAGAAGCGCGCCGGGCGGAAGTGGCTGAAGCGCTCCTTCTTCCTGGTGCTCGCCCTCGCGGTGGTCGGCGGCAGCGCCTACGGCGGCTACCGCTGGACGCAGACCCAGTACTACGTGGGGTCCAACGAGGAGCACATCGCCCTCTACCGCGGCATCAGCCAGGACCTCGCCTGGGTCTCGCTCTCGGAGGTGGAGAAGGACCACCCCGAGATCGAACTCAAGTACCTACCGCCCTACCAGCGCAAGCAGGTCGAGGCGACGATCACCGAGGACAGCCTCGGCAAGGCCCGCGCCAAGATCCAGGAGCTCTCCCGGCAGGCGTCCGCCTGCAAGAAGGAGGAGCAGCGCCGCGAGGCGGCCGACAGTGCGAGTCCACCGCCGCCCGCCGAGAGCGAGGCGGAGGAATCCGCCGGGACTCCCGCGACCCAGGGCGAACAGACCAAGCCGAACGCAGCCTCTCCCTCTCCGGGTCCCACCCTCTCGGAGGAGGAGCAGAAGCTGGCCTCGAACTGCGGCAAGCAGTAGCGGGCCGTAGGGGGCCTTCTCCACCATGAGCGTTGTCACCAACACGACCACGATCGGCGCGATCGACGCGCCGAGCCGGCGGAACACCGAGCTGATGCTGCTCGCCTTCGCCGTCGCGATCCCGGTCTTCGCGTACATCAACGTGGGCCTCGCCCTCGACGGCGAGCTGCCCGCGGGCGTCATCGGCTACGGGCTGGGTCTCGGCCTGCTCGCCGGTGTGGCCCACATCGTGGTGCGCAGATTCGCCAAGTACGCCGACCCGCTGCTGCTGCCGCTGGCCACCCTGCTGAACGGCCTCGGCCTGGTGCTGATCTGGCGCCTCGACCAGTCCCCGCGGCTGATGGCCCGGCCCGACTTCAGCGCCCAGGCCACCAACCAGCTGATGTACTCGGCGCTCGGCATCGCGCTCTTCGTGGGCGTGCTGCTGGTCCTCAAGGACCACCGGGTGCTCCAGCGCTTCACCTACATCTCGATGGCCGTCGCGATCGTGCTCCTGCTGCTGCCGCTGGTGCCCGGTCTGGGCGCCGACGTCTTCGGCGCGAAGATCTGGATCCGGGTCGGGGGCTTCTCCATCCAGCCCGGCGAGTTCGCCAAGATCGTGATCGCGGTGTTCTTCTCCGGCTACCTGATGGTGAAGCGGGACGCGCTGGCCCTGGCCAGCCGCCGCTTCATGGGGCTCTACCTGCCGCGCGGCCGCGACCTCGGCCCGATCCTCACCATCTGGGCGATGAGCCTGCTGATCCTCGTCTTCGAGAACGACCTCGGCACCTCGCTGCTGTTCTTCGGCATGTTCGTGATCATGCTGTACGTGGCGACCGAGCGGACCAGCTGGATCGTCATCGGCCTGCTGATGTCCGCGGGCGGCGCCGTGGTGGTCGCCTCCTTCGCCAGCCATGTGCAGTCCCGTGTGGCGGCCTGGCTGGACCCCTTCGGCTGCCGCGAGTCGGCCGCCGCGGCCGGCAACGGCAACATGCTGAACGCCTGCGACCAGATGACCCAGGTCCTGATGTCCTTCGGCGCGGGCGGCACCATCGGCACCGGACTCGGCCAGGGCAACTCGGACCTCATCGGCTTCGCCACCAACTCGGACTTCATCTTCAGCACCGTCGGCGAGGAGCTCGGACTGGCCGGTGTGATGGCCTTCCTGCTGCTCTACGGGCTGATCATCGAGCGCGGTGTGCGCACCGCACTGGCCGCCCGCGACCCCTTCGGCAAGCTGTTCGCGATCGGCCTGTCCGGCGCCTTCGCGCTCCAGGTCTTCGTCGTGGCCGGCGGCGTGATGGGCCTCATCCCGCTGACCGGTATGACGATGCCCTTCCTCGCGGCCGGTGGCTCGTCCGTCATCGCCAACTGGGCACTGATCGGCATCCTGATCCGCATCAGCGACACCGCGCGCCGTCCGGCACCCGCGCCCGCCCCGTCCCCTGACGCCGAGATGACCCAGGTGGTCCGACCGTGAACAAGCCCCTGCGCCGAATCGCGATCTTCTGCGGACTGCTGGTCCTCGCCCTCATGATCCGCGACAACTGGCTCCAGTACGTCCGCGCCGACGAGCTCAACACGCACAAGCTCAACAAGCGCGTCGAGATCGAGCGCTACGCCCACGCCCGCGGCAACATCGTCGTCGAGGGCAAGGCGATCACCGGCTCGGAGGAGACGGACGACACCTACTACAAGTTCAAGCGGACCTACACCGACGGCCCGATGTGGGCACCGGTGACGGGCTACGCCTCCCAGGTCTTCGGCGCCAACCAGATCGAGAAGCTCGAGGACGGCATCCTCAGCGGCAACTCGGACCAGCTCTTCTTCGACCGCACCATGGCCATGTTCACGGGCGACGAGAAGAAGGGCGGCAACGTCGTCACCACCCTCAACGCCAAGGCCCAGGAGGCCGCGTTCAAGGGGCTCGGCGACAAGAAGGGCGCCGTGGCGGCGATCGACCCCAAGACGGGCAAGATCCTCGCGCTGGCGTCCACGCCCTCCTACGACCCGGCCTCGTTCGCGGGACGCCTCAAGGACGACGAGAAGGCCTGGGTCTCGCTGACCGAGGACGAGGACAAGCCCATGCTCAACCGGGCGCTGCGCGAGACCTACCCGCCCGGTTCCACCTTCAAGGTCGTCACGGCGGCCGCGGCCCTGGAGAACGGGAAGGTGGACGACATCGACGCGGCCACCGACACGCCCGAGCCGTACATCCTCCCCGGCACCCGCACCCCCATGGTCAACCACGCCCAGGGCTGCGAGAACGCGAGCCTCAACCGGGCGATGGAGGTCTCCTGCAACTCCGTCTTCGCCAAGCTCGGCGACGACGTGAGCCGGGACAAGATGGTCGAGACGGCGGAGAAGTTCGGCTTCAACAACCCCGAGATCGACACCCCCGTCCGTGCCGCCGCCTCCGTCTACGACAAGGAGATGAGCCGGGACGGCAACGCACAGTCCGCGATCGGGCAGTTCAACACCGCCGCGACCCCGCTGCAGATGGCCATGGTCACCGCCGCCATCGCCAACGACGGCAAGCTGATGAAGCCGTACATGATCGACAAGCTGGAGTCCCCCGACCTGGAGGTCGTCCAGCAGAACGAGCCGGAGGAGATGAGCCGGCCGGTCTCGGCGGAGAACGCCCAGCTGCTCCAGCAGATGATGGAGAACGTCGTCGAGCGCGGCACCGGCGGCAACGCGGCGATCCCCGGTGTGAAGGTCGGCGGCAAGACGGGCACGGCCCAGCACGGCGAGAACAACAGCAAGAACCCCTACGCCTGGTTCATCTCCTACGCCAAGGACGCGAACGGCTCGCCGGTCGCCGTCGCCGTCGTGGTGGAGGACAGCGACGCCAGCCGCGACGACATCTCCGGCGGCGGCCTCGCCGCACCCATCGCGAAGGCCGTGATGAAGGCAGTGCTCGACGACAAGTGACGAGGATCACTTCCGGCCCGGATACCTGCATGTTGCGATACCGGTCGGATATCAGCTGACGGTCCCGGGCGGATCACGCGGTGGCAGCCCGGTAGCGTATGCGCGAACAGCACACCGGCATTACCACACACAGGTGCGGTCGGGACTGACGGAGAGGGCTGGAAGGTTATGGAAGAGCCGCGTCGCCTCGGCGGCCGGTACGAACTGGGCTCGGTGCTCGGCCGCGGCGGAATGGCCGAGGTCTACCTCGCCCACGACACCCGGCTCGGCCGCACCGTCGCCGTGAAGACGCTCCGGGCCGACCTCGCCCGCGACCCGTCCTTCCAGGCCCGGTTCCGCCGGGAGGCCCAGTCCGCCGCCTCACTCAACCACCCGGCGATCGTCGCCGTCTACGACACCGGCGAGGACTACGTCGACGGGGTCTCCATCCCCTACATCGTGATGGAGTACGTCGACGGCTCCACCCTGCGCGAGCTGCTGCACTCCGGCCGGAAACTGCTGCCCGAGCGCACCCTGGAGATGACGATCGGCATCCTCCAGGCCCTGGAGTACTCCCACCGCAACGGCATCGTCCACCGGGACATCAAGCCGGCCAACGTGATGCTGACGCGCACCGGCCAGGTCAAGGTCATGGACTTCGGTATCGCCCGCGCCATGGGCGACGCCGGTATGACCATGACGCAGACCGCCGCCGTGATCGGCACCGCCCAGTACCTCTCCCCCGAGCAGGCCAAGGGCGAGCAGGTCGACGCCCGATCCGACCTGTACTCGACGGGCTGCCTGCTCTACGAGCTCCTCACCGTCCGGCCGCCCTTCGTCGGGGACTCCCCGGTGGCCGTGGCCTACCAGCACGTCCGCGAGGAGCCGCAGCCGCCCAGCTCCTTCGACCCCGAGATCACGCCCGAGATGGACGCGATCGTGCTGAAGGCCCTGGTCAAGGACCCCGACTACCGCTACCAGTCCGCCGACGAGATGCGCGCCGACATCGAGGCGTGCCTCGACGGGCAGCCCGTCGCGGCGACGGCGGCCATGGGTTCGGGGGGGTACGGCTATCCGCCCGAGGACCAGCCGACGACCGCGCTGCGCCAGGCCGAACCGGCAGGGCAGACCGCGATGCTCCCGCCGGTCAACCCGGACGACGGGGGCTACGGCGGTTACGACGACCGGCCCGACCGGCGCCGCCAGAAGAAGTCCAGCACCTCGACGGTGCTGCTCGTGGTGGCGGGCGTCCTGGTGCTGATCGGCGCCATCCTCATCGGCAAAGCGGTCTTCGGTGCGGAGAACAGCGGCCAGATCAGCGTGCCGCAGCTGGTGGGCAAGACCCTGGAGGAGGCCCAGCAGTCGGCCGAGAACGCCAAGTTCACCCTCGCCCAGTCCGGCACCGAGCGCTGCGACCAGCCCAAGGGCAGCATCTGCAGCCAGACCCCGACCCCTCCGGCCAAGATCGACGAAGGCGAGACCGTGTCGGTGGTCGTCTCCGAGGGCGCGCCGAAGGTCAAGGTGCCGGACGTGGTCGACCGCGACCGCGACCGGGCGACCGAGATCCTGGAGAAGGAGAAGTTCCAGGTCGAGGTGGACGAGGTGGAGTCCTCGGACGCCGAGCCCGGAACCGTCCTGAGCCAGGACCCGGAGGCCGGCCAGGAGGCGGAGACCGGCGCGACCGTCACCCTCACGATCGCCAAGCAGGCCAAGCAGGATCTGCCGAACGTCGTCTCCAAGCCCTTCGACGCCGCCAAGGCGCAGCTGGAGATCCTGGAGTTCGAGGTGGTCAGGGTCGACATCGACTCGGACCAGCCGCAGGACACCGTGGTCGCCCAGGACCCGCAGCCCGGCAAGGTCAGCAAGGGCAGCAGGGTGACCCTCCAGGTCTCCAAGGGCCCGCAGCAGACGCAGTCGCCGGTCCCCTTCGAGATCCTGGGCAAGCGGCTCGGCCAGGCGAAGCAGATCCTGGCGCAGGCGGGCTTCGCCAACGTCTCGGTGGCGCCGGGCAACCCGACGGAGGACAACGCCATCGTCCGCAGCTCCAACCCGTCTCCCGGCACACCGGTGGACCCGGCCACCACCCCCGTCGTGCTGGAGACCTTCGGCGGCAACGACGGCGGAAACGGCGGCAACGGGGGGAACGGCGGAGGCTTCATCGGAGGCCTCGGCGGAGACGACTGACCCTGCCCGCGACATGACGCGGGAAGGCCCCGGCACCTCCTGGACCACTCCTCTCGGGTCCACGGTGCCGGGGCCTTCCCGCGTTCCCGGTGGCCGCCTCCGGTGCGGAGCGTCCGGTCGGGGACAGGCCCCCCGAGTGGGGAGCCCCCGGAGCCCGAGGCCCGCCCCGTGGCCCGCGGCGACCGTCGCGCGCACGCGCCGCGCTGCCGCAGCCGATCGACTGCTCTCCCGTACGAGGGGGACCCTCCGCCGTACGGGCGCAGCCACCGGAGGCCGTGTGCCCCGCGCTCGGGCGGACGGGACCCCGGCCGGGGCGCGCTCCTAGGAGGCGAGTTCCGCGGGCGGTGTGCGCTCGGCGTCCACCTTCTGGGTGCGTACCAGCTCGCCCCACACGATGTAGCGGTAGTCCGAGGTGAAGACCGGCGTGCAGGTGGTGAGGGTGATGTACCGGCCGGGTCTGGACCGGCCCGACTCCTCCGGCACCGGCTGGAGCACGTCCACGTTGTACTTCGAGGTCTTCGGCAGGGTCTCGTAGACCTTGTACACGTACCAGGTGTCCTTGGTCTCGAAGACGATCGGGTCGCCGTCCGCCAGCTTGTGGATGTTGTGGAACTTGGCACCGTGGCCGTCCCGGTGCGCGGCCAGGGTGAAGTTCCCCTGCTCGTCCCACGGCAGCGCGGAGGCGATCGGCTCGGTGTAGTAGCCGGCGACCCCGCCGTTCAGGGACGCGGGGTCGGTGCCCTTCGTGACGAGGACCTCGCCGTCGCCCATGGCCGGAACGTGGAGGAAGCCGATGCCGTCCCCGGAGTCGAAGGCGCGCGGTCCTGCGGCGGGGGTGTCGCCCGCCGCCCATCCTTCGCGCATCCGCTCACCCTGCTGCCGGGCCTCGCGGTCGGCGAGGACATTGGTCCACCACAGCGAGTAGACGACGAAGAGCCCCAGCACGAGACCCGTCGTGATCAGCAGTTCCCCGAGGACGCCGATGGCACCGGCGATCCGGCCTCGCGCACGTGTCACTGCACCGTTCCCTGTCTTGACGTGTGTCGGCGTCCCAGGCGTTCCCGTACGCCGAGGCGCGGCCGTCAGCCGACGAGCGCGTCCGGTTTGCCCTCGCTGCGGGGCCGTTCGTCGACCATCTTGCCCCACACGATCATCCGGAAGGTACTGGTGAACTCGGGGGTACAGGTGGTGAGCGTGATGTAGCGGCCGGGTTCCTCGAATCCCGAGCCTGCGGGGATCGGATCGATCACGGCCACGTTGGACGGCGAGGTCTGCGGCAGGATGCTCGCCATCTCGTAGGTGTAGTAGGTGTCCCGCGTCTCGACCACGATCGGGTCGCCGGGCTTGAGGCGGTTGATGTAGCGGAACGGTTCGCCGTGGGTGTTGCGGTGTCCCGCGACGGCGAAGTTGCCCTCCTCGTCCTGGGGCATCGCCGTCTTCAGCTTTCCCTCGCCGTAGTGGCCGACCAGGCCCCGGTCCAGCACCTTGTTCTTGTCGATGCCCTCCGCGATCGGCACGACCACGTCCAGCTTGGGGATGTACATGATGGCGAAGCCCGTGCCGGGCTCGAAGGCGTCGGGCTGCCGCGGGTCCTCGGCGTTGGCCCAGTCGTCCTGGATCTGGTCGGCCGCCCGGTCGGCCTGCTGGCCCGCCAGGACGTTGGTCCACCACAACTGGTAGGTGACGAACAGCAGCATCACCACGCCGCAGGTGATGAAGAACTCGCCGATCGCACGGCTGGCGATGACAGCGGGGCTGTCCTTGGCCGCCTTGGCGGCGCGGCGGGCCTCCATGCGGGACATCGGCCGCCCCGGCTCCGCACCGGGGCCGGTGGGCTGTTTCGGGGCCGCTGCGGCGCTCCTGCGGCGGTTGCCCCTGCCCTTGGCGGCCCGCCGGCGCTCGGCCCGGCCCGGACCGGGAGGCGCCTCGGGGACCCCGGGTGACGCCACGGTGCGCAGCGCCACGGTCTCGGCGTCGGCCACGGAGGCGGCGGACGCGGAGGCGCGGTCGGCTCCGACCGCGGAGGATGCCGTGCCCGGGGGCCGCTCGTCCCGTACGGGCGGCAGGACGGCCGTCTCCTCGCCCTCCACCGCGGGCCGGGTCCGACCGCCTCGCGCATGGCGGGCCTCCGGCACCTGCGGGCGGTGCGGTGGCGGGGCCGCGGTGGGGGCGTCCCCGCCCCGGGCGGGGGCATCCGGGCCGGGGGATCCGGCTCCGGGAGGCGGAGCAGCGACCGGGGGCGCCGAGCCGTACCAGTCCCGTCCGTAGCCCTCGCGGTCGTACCAGTCGACGGGTTCCTCGGCGGGCCCGCGGACGGCCCGGCCACCGGCCGGGGTGTCCGAGGCGGAGGAGGCGGGCTCCCCGGCCCACGGCGGCCCCGGGACACCGGACGGCAGCGGGCCGGTCAGCGGGTCGGTCAGCGGGTCGTACCCGCCGCCCCCGCCGCGGCCTTCGGGCACCTGGCCGTCGCGCCCGGGACCCCCGGCGCTCACGCGCTCGCCTTGCCCACCACCGGCGCCAGCCCGGCGGAACGCCCGACGGCCCCCTCGTCCCCGCACTGCTCCAGCCAGTTGGCGAGCATCAGGTGCCCGTGCTCCGTGAGCACCGACTCGGGATGGAACTGCACTCCCTCGACGGGCAGATCACGGTGGCGCAGCCCCATGATGATGCCGTCGGCGGTGCGGGCCGTGACCTCCAGTTCGCCCGGCAGGTCGGCCGGTTCGGCGGCCAGCGAGTGGTAGCGGGTGGCCGTGAACGGCGAAGGGAGGCCGGCGAAGACGCCCTTGCCCTCGTGGGTGACGAGGGAGGTCTTGCCGTGCAGCAGTTCGGGGGCGCGGTCGACCACGCCGCCGTAGGCGACGGCCATGGACTGCATCCCCAGGCACACGCCGAACACGGGCACGCCCGCCGCGGCGCAGTGGCGCACCATCTCGATGCACACACCGGCCTGCTCCGGCGCCCCGGGCCCCGGGGAGAGCAGGACGCCGTCGAAGCCGTCCCGGGCGTGCGCGGTGGAGACCTCGTCGTTGCGCACCACCTCGCACTCGGCGCCGAGTTGGTAGAGGTACTGGACCAGGTTGAAGACGAAGCTGTCGTAGTTGTCGACCACCAGGATGCGGGCGCTCACCGGGCGGCTCCTTCCCCGTCGACGGTGACATCGTTGAACGGGAGCAGCGGTTCCGCCCACGGGAAGACGTACTGGAACAGCACGTAGACGACCGCCAGGACCAGCACGAGCGAGATGGCACCCCGCACCCACGCGTTGCCCGGCAGATGACGCCAGATCCAGCCGTACATGCCGTCCCTTTCCGTTTCGTTACGGGAACAGGTTACGGGGCGGGCGCGGGCCTGCGGGCGGGCTGTGGAAAGCCGGTGCGGTCGGCCGTCCGCCCCGGGGGGCCCGGAGCGGCGCCGGGGGCGCCGGCGGGCGGGGCGGCGGAGCGTGCGGCTATCCGGTGGGCTCGGCGTACTGGAGGTCGACGGTGCCCGTGTAGCCGGGCAGGGTGACCTTGCCGTCCTCCTCGACCTTCCAGCCGAGTCCGTAGGCCTTCACGTAGAGCTGGTAGTTCTGGATCGCGGGTGACGCGGTCAGCGCCTTGCGCAGCGCCTCCTGGTCACCGATGGCGGTGACCTTGTAGGGCGGCGAGTAGACGCGGCCCTGGAGGATCAGGGTGTTGCCCACGCAGCGCACGGCGCTGGTGGAGATGAGGCGCTGGTCCATGACGCGGATGCCCTCGGCGCCTCCCTGCCACAGCGCGTTGACCACGGCCTGGAGGTCCTGCTGGTGGATCACCAGGTCGTTGGCCTGCGGCTCGGGGTAGCCGGGGGCCGCGCGGGCGTTCGGCGGGGCGTCGTCGAGGGTCACCGTGACCGCGTCGCCGGTGAGCTCCTCGGTGCCGGCCGCCTTCTCCAGGGCCCTGAGCTCGGCGTCCTGGGACCCGGTCGAGGCGTCGTCGCGTTCGGCGAGCGCCTCCACCTCCGCCCGGACGGCGGCGGTGGACTCCTCCAGGTCCTTGTTGTCCGTGCTGCGCTGCCCGATCAGGTCGCTCAGCTTGAGCATGGACGCATCGGTGCGCAGGTCCGTACCCTTGGCGGTGTTGAAACTGGTCACGAAGATGACGCCCGCCAGGGCGAAGACGGCAGCCGTGAGCAGGCGGACCGGTCGCCAGGTGAAGCGGCTGACCGGCCCTCGGGGAGAGTCGGCGGAATTGCTCAACGTACCCTTATCTCCTTCGGCACCGCGGAAGCACTACGCTAACGGACGCCCGGGGGAGGCCGTGGTCCCCCTCACGCCCGAAGCGGCGCCAGCCACCGTTATCTGCGCGGTCACGCAGCGCATCGACAGGAGAGTCCCTCGTGCCGAAGTCACGTATCCGCAAGAAGGCCGACTTCACGCCGCCGCCCGCCGCCAAGCAGGCAGCGAACATCAAGCTGACGAGCCGCAGCTGGGTCGCGCCGGTCATGCTCGCGCTGTTCCTGATCGGCCTGGTCTGGATCGTCCTCTTCTACGTGACCGAGGGCGAGCTGCCGGTCCAGAGCTTCGGCAACTGGAACATCGTCGCCGGCTTCGGCTTCATCGCCGCGGGCTTCGGCGTCTCCACGCAGTGGAAGTAGCGTCTGCGCGGTCCGGCCCCGGTCGGCCACGGCTGACGGGCGACCGGGCGGCGGCGCTCTGGCGCGCCGAGGCCGCACCGGTTGTCCACACAGTTATCCACAGCCCGGGGAAAAGGTCAGAAGATCTGTGGATAACCAACACCCCGTTGACGCCGATCTGACCGATTCACCCATGCCGGTGAACCATCGTGCCCCTCACCCTGACCGGAAAACTCCAGGTCAGCAGCGAGGGGCACTGGCGTCCCCCACACGGCGCACAAGATCCGCCACCCACTGTGGACAACTGTGGGGAAAGCCGGGAGCGACACCCACGGGACCCCTCAGGTGAGCGCCATCGTCCGGCCCACCACGACCCCGATGGCGACCAGGAACACCAGCGCGCACGTCGCGAACTGCACCGGGACCCGCTTGCGGCCCGACGGCGCGTGCACCATCCCGTACGCGATCGCCGCCCCGGCGACCAGACCGCCGACATGGGCCTCCCAGGCGATCCCCGGCGCCACGAACGTGATCACCAGGTTGATCGCCAGCAGGACGACCACGGGGCGCAGGTCCTGCCGCATCCTCCGCATCAGGACGACGGTCGCCCCGAAGAGCCCGTAGACCGCCCCCGAGGCCCCCAGCGACCCCTGCTGCGGTGCGGCGATCAGATAGGTGAGGGCGCTGCCCGCGAAGCCCGAGACCAGGTAGAGGGCGAGGAAGCGCACCCGGCCGAGCGCCTGCTCCAGCGGGCCGCCCAACCACCACAGCAGCAGCATGTTGAAGAAGATGTGCCAGATCTCCTGGTGCAGGAACACCGAGGTGACCAGGCGGTACCACTCGCCGTCGGCCGCCACGCCCACCACGTCGCGGAGCTGCGGGTCGTAGGCGCCACCGATCAGGGTCAACCGGTGCACCAGCTGGTCGCCGAGGATCAGCGTCAGCAGGAAGACCGCGGCGTTGAGCCCCACGAGCACCTTGGTGACCAGTCTCGGATCCGAGGCCACCGCGCCGCCGGCGAGGGTCCGCGGCATGCTGGCGCCCGGCGCGTGGCCCGTGCCGGAGCCGGTGCGCACGCACTCCGGGCACTGGAAGCCGACCGAGGCGCTGATCATGCACTCCGTGCAGATGGGGCGCTCGCAGCGGGTGCACCGGATGCCCGTCTCCCGCTCCGCGTGCCGATAGCAGCGCGGCAGTTCGTGCGCTCCCTGCGGATTCTGCGGGCCGCCTGGCTCCTGGTCCATGAGGTCCCCGTCCTTCCGGGCTCGCGACTACGCCCTGCCCATCCTTACGGACGGGCGGGCCGGGAGGTTCCCGGGGTCCCGCACAGGGGCCCGCGCCGGGCACCCGCCCCGCTCGTCCCCCCTCGGAACGTCCCCGAGGAGACCCCGTACGGTCAGCGCTCGCGGGTCTCGACGACGACGGTCTCGATCGCGATGTCCTCGATCGGGCGATGGGTGCGGGGATTGGTCGGCGCGGCGGCGATGGCGTCGACGACCTTCCGGGCGGCCTCGGTGCTCACCTCTCCGAAGATGGTGTGCTTGCGCGTCAGCCACGCGGTCGGCGAGACCGTGATGAAGAACTGCGAGCCGTTGGTGCCCGGGCCGGCGTTGGCCATGGCCAGCAGATAGGGACGGTCGAAGGCGAGCTCGGGGTGGAACTCGTCGGCGAACTCGTAGCCGGGGCCGCCCGTGCCGTTGCCCAGCGGGTCACCACCCTGGATCATGAAGCCGCCGATCACCCGGTGGAAGACGGTCCCGTCGTAGAGCGGGTCCCGGGAGGTCGCCCCGGTGGCCGGGTGCACCCACTGGCGCTCTCCGGTCGCGAGCTCCACGAAGTTCTTCACGGTCTTCGGCGCGTGAAACGGCAGGAGCCGGACCTCGATGTCGCCGCGAGTGGTCTTGAGGGTGGCGTAGAGCTGCTCGGCCACGGTGTGCCTTCCGAAAGGTCTGTGTGTCTTCCCCGGCCTGCCGGCCGACTGCCCGATCCTCGCACGGAAGGGGCCGCGGGAATGCCGAGGCGGCCGGTGGGCATGCGAAAGGGACCGGTGGCGCACGCGGCACCGGCTCGGCGGAGATCGGCGGGGCAGCCCTCGGCGACCCGCCCGTCCGTGTCCGGGGTGACCCGGATGCCCGCCCCGCATGCCGAGGCGGCCTGACCCGGGCATGATGTGCCATCGGGTGGAAAGGCGTAACTGTGCCCCATAAGGGGACATGAGCAGGCCCTCAGAACGCCACCGAGGAGGAGGATCCCGTGACCCGCAACGACAGCGTGCGCGCCGCGACCGGTTCGGCGAAGGACAGCGTCCTGCACGCCGCGGAAGTGGTGGCGCCCTACGCCGGCACGGCCAGGGACCATGCCGTTCTCTATGCACGCGAAGCACGCGTCAGGCTCGCGCCCTCGGTCCACAGGGCCGCAGCGCAGGCACGCGCCCAGTACGACGTGTACGTGGCGCCGCGCGTGCCGCCCAAGGTCGACGAGACCGCGCACCGTGCCGCTGTGCAGGCCCGCAAGGCCGCACGTCAGGCGGCGGACTACACGACCCCCCGGGTGGAGTACGCACTGGCCGCGGCGCAGCCCGTCGGCAGGGAGGCGGCAGCCCGCTCGGCCGCCGCACTGGCGGCACTGCGCGGCCAGGTGAGCGCCAAGGACATCCAGAAGCTGGTGCGGAAGCACGAGCGGCGCTCACGCACCGGTCGCGCGGTCAAGGGCCTCGTGGTCGCCGGTGCGGTGGCCGGCGGTCTGATCGCCCTGTGGAAGTGGTGGGACCGGCAGGCCAACCCGGACTGGCTGGTGGAGCCGCCGGCGGCTACCGAGGTCTCCGAGCGAGGTCGCCTGTCGTCCGTGGACGGCAGCGAGCAGGCCGGTCTCGACCCGGAGGTCCGGGCGAAGCAGGACGAGTCGGAGGCAGCGGAAGGCGACGAGGGCCGCTGACGCGGGCCGGGCCGGTTCCCCGCGGACCGAGGCGCCGGGAGAGGCGGACGCTCCCGGCGCCTCATGCTGCGATCACATAGGCGTCGCGGTGGGCGGTGACGGCCTCGGCGCGTGCCGGGTCGGAGCCGGTGGCCCGAGCGGCGGCCGCGTGGCGCTCGGCGACGTGGGCGGCGGTGCGGGGCGCACGGCCCGCGGTGGACCGGGCGAAGAGGGCGCGGGCCGGGCGGACGACCACCGCGGCGGCGCAGAGGCGGCCGAGGGCCGCTGCGGGGCGGGCCAGCCGGGCGGCGGTGCGGGCGCTGAGCAGGGCTCGTCGGCCGCTGAGCGGATGCGCGGACGGCCCGGACGGGCTCCCGGCACCGCACACGGCCGGGACGGGGTGCCCGACGGCCGGGACGGCGGGGTCGGGCAGGGCGAGCTGGCGGGCGGCCGGCGCGGCGCCGTGCGCCTCGGCACGGATGCGCTGCTTCATCGTGGGCGGCAGCGACCGGTCCCGTGCGGTGTGCCGGGCGACGTCGACCCCCCTTCTTCTCTGGGCCGGTACGGTGCTTCGCGGCTTCCGCGTCCGCGGCGCGGCGGAGCGGTCCGCCCGGGGAGCGGCCGGGTTCGGCGCGGCGGCGGAGCCGGCGGTGGACGCGGCGGCGGTGCCGAAGCCCAGTGCGGCGAGCAGTGCGAAGAACGCGGAGACGACCGCGGTCCACAGATTCCTGGCCGTGATGGCAGCCATGACCCCTCACTTTCGGGTTGAGCGCTTTACATACCTTTCTCATGATGTGTACGCATCTCGAGGAGTGTGGGAGCGACGCCACCGCCGCGCAGTTCTTCCGATGAACACCACCCGTCCGGCGCAGCACCCCCGGCCCTGAAAGGGCGCGCACCGGATGCGCACCCCGCAGGGGCGGGGTAGGAGTGCCGCATACGGCCGCCTCGGAGCGGCTGGACGGCCACCGCAGGCCCCGGACGGGCGGACCTGCTGCACGCACCGTCACAAACCGCCGTGCCGGGGTGTCTTGAAGAGTGTGGACATGGAACGAGAACGGCATCGCGGTGGAGGGGCCCGAGGCAGCGGGACCGGCGGCGGTCCACCGGCGCCCGGGCCCGGGCGCCCGACCGGGCGGCGGGCGCCCCGCCCCCGCCCGCCGCCGGAGCGGGCCCGGGGGCCGAAGCGGACGGCGAAGCCGGGCGCCCGGCAGCGGTGCCGTCCCGCGACCTCAGCACGGAGCAGGGGAAGCAAACACCCCTCCGACCATGTCTTCGCAGGTCAAAGGGGCGAGAGAGTGGAGCCTAGGGGAGTCGAACCCCTGACATCTGCCATGCAAAGACAGCGCTCTACCAACTGAGCTAAGGCCCCGCGAACGGACGGACCGCCGCAGGACGGAACGGGCGGACCCGTCACCGTCGCGGACCAGAGTACCGGGTCATCCCCGTGATCCCGCAATAAGGACCGGAGTCCTCTCGGGCCTCCCGGCGGCGGGCCGCGCTCCGTAGGATGCAGGCGGGTTCGCAGCAGCGAAGCCCGGTCGGGGACAGCGATGGGGAGGCGCGATGGACGCGGCACAGCAGGAGACGACGGCAAGAGCCCGGGAGTTGCAGCGCAGCTGGTACGGAGAGCCGCTGGGGGCGCTCTTCCGCCGGCTGATCGACGACCTGGGGCTCAACCAGGCCCGGCTGGCCGGAGTCCTCGGGCTGTCCGCCCCCATGCTCTCGCAGCTGATGAGCGGCCAGCGTGCCAAGATCGGAAACCCGGCGGTGGTCCAGCGCGTCCAGGCCCTCCAGGAGCTCGCGGGCCAGGTCGCGGACGGAAGCGTGAGCGCGGTCGAGGCCACGACCCGCATGGAGGAGATCAAGAAGTCGCAGGGCGGCTCGGTCCTCACCGCCACCAGCCACTCCGGCGGCACCTCGGGAGCCCCCACGGTCAAGCGCGTGGTGCGCGAGATCCAGTCGCTGCTGCGCTCCGTGGCCGCCGCCGGCGACATCATCGACGCGGCCGACTCCCTCGCGGGGACCCATCCGGAACTGGCGGAGTTCCTCCGGGTGTACGGCGCGGGCCGGACGGCCGACGCGGTCGCCCACTACGAGGCGCACCAGAGCTGACGGGCTCCACGACTCGGCACGGGGAACACGAGGCAACGAGGAGCGGGCGCAGCGCACATGGGTGAGGTCTTCGCCGGACGGTACGAGCTGGTGGATCCGATCGGACGCGGTGCCGTCGGGGCGGTCTGGCGCTCCTGGGACCACCGCAGGCGGCGGTACGTGGCCGCCAAGGTGCTCCAGCAGAGCGACGCGCACACCCTGCTGCGCTTCGTCCGCGAGCAGGCCCTGCGCATCGACCACCCGCATGTGCTCGCCCCCGCCAGCTGGGCGGCGGACGACGACAAGGTCCTGTTCACCATGGACCTGGTCGCCGGGGGCTCCCTGGCCCATGTCATCGGCGACTACGGCCCGCTGCCTCCGCGCTTCGTGTGCACCCTGCTCGACCAGCTGCTGTCCGGCCTGGCAGCGGTGCACGCCGAGGGAGTCGTGCACCGGGACATCAAGCCGGCCAACCTGCTGCTGGAGGCCACCGGCACCGGCAGACCGCATCTGCGCGTCTCCGACTTCGGCATCGCGATGCGCAAGGGCGAGCCCCGCCTGACCGAGACCGACTACGTCGTGGGGACGCCCGGGTACTTCGCCCCCGAGCAGATGCTGGGGTCCGAGCCCGACTTCCCCGCCGACCTCTTCGCCGCCGGGCTCGTCGGCCTCTACCTTCTCCAGGGGAGCAAACCCGACGCCCGGGCCCTGATCGAGTACTTCGCCCGGCACGGGACCCCGGGGGCCCCGAACGGCGTTGCCGAGCCTCTGTGGCAGGTGCTCGCCGGTCTGCTCCAACCGGATCCGCAGGCACGGTTCCGCACCGCGACGGGTGCGCGCAAGGCCCTGGCCGCGGCCGTGGAGCTGCTGCCGGAAGCGGCACCCGACGAGGAACCGGTGGAGATCTTCGACCAGATCGGACCGCTGCCTTCCGGTTTCGGTCCGTCCGGCCCCGCGACGGCCGCCTCCGGCACGCGGTCCGGCGCCGCCCCGGCCTCGGAGACCGGCAGCTTCCACCTCGCTCCTCCGCCTCGGCCCTCGGCACAACGGCACCCCGCACCCACGGGCGCCCCGGCCACCGGCAGCACTCCCCCGGGGCAGGGACTGCCGCGGCCCGAGCAGGTGCCGACCGGACCGCCGGCAGCAGCCGTGCCACCCGCCCCGGCCCCGTCTGCCCCGCCTGCCCCGCTGTTCACCGCGCACCCGGCCCCCGCGCCCCACGACCCCTCGGCACCGACCCGGGCCTACACGGAGCACGGTGCGCCGCCGCCCCGGCCGGGGGCGGCGGCGGCCCAGGGTGCCTTCACCGCGGGCCCGGTGCCCGCTCCGGTGCCCCCCCGCCGGCCGGGACCTCCCACGAGGGTCGCCGTGCCCGTCCTCGTCGTGGCGCTGCTCTGCTTCGCCGTCGGGATCTGGGCCCTGACCCGCATCTGACCCGTGCTCACCGGGCCTGCGGCGTCGGGGCGGTGGCCGGTCGGCCGCGACGGCGGCGCGGGGTCCGCAGCGCGTCCGGAGCGCCCTGCCCTCCCGTTCAGGAGGCGGGCGGCGGCCCGTACCCGCCCTGCCCGTGCACCGGCGCCCCGTACCGGCCCGGGTACCCGTCATCCGGACCCGGACCCGGACCGGGACCGGGACCGGGCACCGGCAGTGCCCCCGCTGCCCGGGCAGGGGGGGCCGGCCGCCCCCGTGCCACGGGCCGCGCGCCGCCGCGCTGCCAGGGTCCACACCCCGAGCCCGAGCACCAGCAGGGTCCCGGTGCCCAGGGCCACGGCGGCGACCACGGCCATGGCACCACCGCTCTCCTGCGCGGCGTTGCGGCCGGAGTCCGCGGCGGACCGGTCCTCGGAGGTGACCTGGAAGTCACCCGCCGCTCCCTCGTACCCCGGGCCCGCCCCCGCCTCGCCGGTGACGTCGACCCGCAGGGTGAGCGGCAGGGGCCCGTCGCCGAAGGACCCGGCCGTCTCCGGGCTGAGCGTCACCGACAGGTAGTACCAGCCGGCGAAGCGCATGGCGCCCACGCTGCTGTCGGAGTCGTGGCGGTTCTCGTGGGCGACCGGCGGCAGCGGGTCGATCGACAGGCTCTTCTGCTTGCCGTCGTACCTCACGGCGGACTCCCGGTCCACCAGGCCGCGGGCCGGGTTGTACAGGGAGACCGCGAGCGCGTTGCCGACACCGTCCCCCTCCGCGGTGCTGCTGCCGAGGTCGGCGCTGACGAAGAGCTGCTGCCCCCAGTCGACGGGGACCCGGTAGAACAGCGTCTCGCCCGGTGCGATCTCGTCCTGCCATTCCCCCTGGTCGAGCCCGGTGGCGTCATGGAACCCGTGGCCGCCCGCGCGCGCCGTCGGTCCGCCGGCCGGGGCCGCCGGGGAGGCAGAGGGCCACTCCTCGGGAGCCTCGGTGGGCACCGGGGTCGCGGGCCTCGGCTCGGTGACGAGACGGATCTCCACCTGCCACGGGCCGGGCGAGGAGTCCTGCTCGCCGCTCCGCTCCAGCAGCACGTAGTAGGGCCCGGCCTCCTGGCAGGTGCTCCGTCCCCCGGTGATCCGCCGCTCGGCGTAGTCGGCGATCGGACGGGCGTAGTCCGCCGACCCGAAGCGCGCCGTGCCGCTGTCGCACGAGCGCCCGGAGCGGTCCTCGATCGTCACCGAGAGTCCGTCACCGTAGGCGACCGTGCTGCCCGGCTCCGGGACGGCCACCGCGGAGAGGTAGGCGTCCACCCGGTCGTCGAGGTCGATCCGGTAGTAGCGCCTGCCCTCCGGCCCGATGCTGTCCCGGTAGGTCGAACCGGCCTCCAGCACAGGGCCCTTGGTGTTCACGGAGGCGCCGGACACACGGTGCGCCCCCGTGTCGAAGGTGTACGCACCCGGTCCGGGCCCCTCCGCGGCCCCGGCCGGGGCGGGCGGTGCCGCGAACGCGTACACCGCGACGGCTCCGGCCAGCGCGCCCCGGGCTGCGCTGCGCTTCTTCACGCACGCCTCCTTGCGTCCGAGGGGTCCGCCACCGTGGCGGCCCCGTCTCCGGCGGCCTCCGCCGCCCCCACGGCCCCGCGCACGGCGGGCGCCCGTTCCCCCGCCGCCCAGCGCCTGCGCACCAGGAGCACCGCGGCCGCTCCGGCGGCGCCGGCGAGTGCCATGCCGGACCATCCTGCCCCGGAGCCTTGGGCGCTGTCCGCGCGAGAGGGTGCTGCACGCCCCCGGTCCGCCGGGGCACCCGTTCCGTCTGCCGCACGGTCGGCCGGTCCACCGCCGTCCGACGCGGGTGTCCAGGGCTCCGCCGCGTCCCGCCGCTCACCGAGGACCGACAGCCTGAGCACCACGCCCACCCGCGGGTCGTCGGCGATCTCGGCGGCCCCGGCGCCGAGGGTCACCGCGATGTAGAAGCCCCCACTGGTGTGCACGGGGCCGACGTGCTCGCCGCTCCCGTAGCGGTTGGACCAGGCCACGGGCACCGTCGCCATGTCCAGCGACGCCGGCCGCCCGGCGTAGGCGGTGCGCCGGGCGCGGCCGTCCGCCTCGCCGACCGGGACCCGGGTCGGCGTGTACACCCGCGTGGCACCGTACGAGCCCTTCCCGGACCAGCCCTCGGCCACCGGCTCCCCGGTGAACTCCACCGAGTACCGGAGCCGTTGGCCCCAGCCGACGGCCACGCGGTACCAGACGGTCTGGGAGGGGAGCAGGCCGTCCCGCCAGACCCCCGGCCCGATCTCCCGTGCGTCGTTGAAGCCGCTGCCCCCGCGGACCTCCACCGGTTCGCCGTGCGGGAGTTCGGCCGGAGCGGTGAGCGCGGCCTGCCTACGGTCCTCACCGTCCTCGGCGGGTGCCGTGGACGCCGTGTCCTCGCCCGGCGGCTCCTCCAGGGTGTAGGCGAGTTCCAGCGGCCAGGGGGCGGTCCCCGGCCCCTCCTCGCCCGTCCGCTCCACCACCAGCAGGTAGCGGCCCGCATCGTCGCACCGCCCGGCTCCCCGGCGGCTCGGCACACGCGCCACCGCGGAGGTCAGCGGTACGGCACCCTCCGCCTGGGCGAAGGACTCCTCGCCCGTCGCGCAGGCGCTCCCCTCGCCTCCCTCCGCGCCGCGTGCGGCCCCGTCCCTGAGCAGCCGTGCACGCAGTCCGGCGCCGGGGTCGGCCGCGGCACCGGGATGGGGCACCGCAGTCGCCGAGAGGGTCGCCGTGGACACGCCGTCCAGCCGGAGGGCGTAGTGGCGCTGCTCGCCCGGCCCGAGGGAGTCGAGGTACTGCCCCGGTACGAGCCCCGGGGCCGTGTCGCCGGAGGCGGTACCGGTCACCGGGGTACCGCGCAGGCGGTAGGAGTCCGCGGCGAGTTGCGCGCTGCGCTGCAGCTCCCGGGAGAGCGCCCCGGCGTCCGGGGCGTCGCGGTAGCGCCCGGCCCCCGCCGCGGCGACGCACTCCAGTTCGGCACGGGCGGCGCCGTCCACCTGGAAGCCGATGGTGTCGATGCGCACCCCCGGGGTGCCCCGGGCCACCTTGCGGGCCGCCTCGCAGGGCGGCAGCCCGCAGCCGTCGCGCCCGTCCGAGACCAGCACGATCGTGCGGGTGCCGGACGCGCGGCCGACGGCCGCGGGCAGGTCCTGCGCCGCCCGCTCCAACGCCGTCCCGACCGCGCTGTCCCCGCGGGGCTCGAGGGACCGCAGGGCATGTGTCAGCCCGGCCTTGCCGAGAGGGTGCACGGGGACCAGCTCCCGGGTGCCCGTGCAGCCCCCGGCCCGTTCGGCGCCGTGGACCCGCAGGCCGGTGGGATGGCCTGCGGGAAGGGTGCCGACCGCGGTCCCGACGGCCTGCCGGGCCGACTCCAGGCGGCTGCGGCCGGTGCCGTCGTCCCCGGCCATCGAGGCGGAGCTGTCGAGGACGAGCACCAGTGCGCCCCGGTCACCGGCGGACGGTCCGCCGCGTCGCGGCTCCTCCCGCGCGGTGCCCGCGCTCCCCTCCGCCGCGGCCTGGGGGCCCGCCGCTGCGAGGAGCAGAGCGGCCCCGACCGCGACCGCGGCTCGTCGGCACTGCCGTACTCCCACGACGTCCCCCTCCGCCGTTACTTTGCTCTCGCAATTCAACAGGTTGCGATGGTGAACTCACGAGGATCGTGTCCTCGCCGGGGCAGGGCCGGGGAAGCGTTCGATCCCCGGGTGCACGGAACCCCGGCCGCATCCTGCGGCCGGGGTTCTCGTCTCAGCGTTCTGTGTCTCACACACCCGAACCTGCGGGCACGGAGTCGGTCGCCTCCGTCCACAGGTCCTGCTCGGCGCGATCCGCCTGGATCTGGCGGTACACGAGGAGCCCGCCGATGGCGGCCAGTGCGACCAGGAGGAGCTTCTTCACCGCGCGACCTCGTCTTTCCTTGACGTATGAGGGCTTCTGGCGCCCGACTATACACACCGGCCGATACCGATCGGTTACCTGCGTACGGACTCCGGACGCAGGCCCTCGCACCCGCTCACGGGCCCGCGCGGCGGAGCCGATCCTTCCGGCGGGCCGCCCCGCGGAGCGGCCCGCCGGGGCCGGCCGCCGGAGAGCCGGGGTGCCGTCCCCCCGCCCCCGTGCCACGCTGAAGGCGGACCGCACCGGCCCGGGGGGTTCGCCCGCACGGCAGCACCCCGACACCCGAGGAGGCCGACATGGCCACTGACACCCGTCCCGGATCAGCCCCTGCGCAACCGGCCGCCTCGCACGGCCACACCTCCGGCGCGACGGTCCTCGCCGCCTCGCTGATGCTCTTCGGTGGTGTGATGGCGATCTTCGAGGGCATCTCGGCCATCGCCGAGGACGACCTGTTCGTCGTGACACGCAACTACGTCTTCGAGTTCAGCCTGACGGGCTGGGGATGGGTACATCTCATCCTGGGATTCGTCCTTGTCCTCGCCGGGATCGCCGTACTCGGCAGCGGAGCGCTGTGGGCCCGGTTCTTCGGCGTGTTCGTGGCGAGCCTGGGCGCGATCGCCAACTTCCTGTGGATCCCGTACTACCCGCTGTGGGCCCTGGTCCTGGTGGCCGTCAACATCTTCATCGTCTGGGCGCTGTGCACGGGGATGCACCGCGAGGCGGAATGACGGGCGGGCAGGGAGGCCCGGAACCCGTCCGGGCGACGGCTCGGCGGAACCCCGCCGGGACGCCCCGCGCCTGACGGCCCGTGCACGGCCGCACCCGCCAGGGGCCGTCCGGCGCGGGACGGGTGCACCCGGCACGGCGACCGGGAACGGCACGAACGAGGGCCCCCGACCTGTTCGGTCGGGGGCCCTCGTCTGATGTGGGGCTAACAGGATTTGAACCTGTGGCCTCATCCTTATCAGGGATGCGCTCTAACCAACTGAGCTATAGCCCCTCCGCGCTGCGCGCTGACCTCTGAAGATTAGCGCACCTGACGCGCAGCGCCAAAATCGGTTCCCGCGGGGCCGGCCCGGAGCCGCGCCGCGGCGGACCAGCGGCTACTCGTCCTCGGCCAGCGTGAGCTCCACACCGCCCACGAAGCCGGCCGAGAGGTTGTAGATGAAGGCGCCGAGGGTCGCCAGCGCCGTGGCGAGCACCACGTCGATCACGGCGATGACCGAGGTGAAGATCAGGACACGGGGCAGCGACAGGAACGACTGCAGGTCGAAGCCGTTGCTCTCGTTGGACCCGGTGGCCTCGCTGATCGTGCCGCCGACCGTGGAGAAGACCCCCATCGCGTCCATGACCATCCAGAGCACCGCGGCCGCGACCACGGTGCAGATGCCGAGGGCGATCGACAGCAGGAAGCTGACCTTCATCACCGACCAGGGGTCGGCCTTCGCCACCCGCAGCCGTGCCTTGCGGGTCCGCGGCGTGGTGCGGGCCCCGGTGCGCGGAAGGCGCACCGCCGGGGCGGCCTGCTGGCCCGTCCGGGCCTGGCCGCCCTCGGTTCCGCCGGGTGCCTGGTAGGCCTGCGGCGGGTGGTACGGCTCACGCTCGGGCTGCTCGTCGCCGTACGTCTCGTAGGGGGACTGCTGTCCCCGGGTGTCCGTCACTGTTGTGGCCCCCTGGGAGTCCGCGGCAGGGCCACGGGCACCGTTCGCTCCGGAAGCGGACGCTCCGGCACCCGTGGCTCCACTCACGCTTACTCCTCGTGCTCCCCTGCCGAGGACGGAGTGCCCTCGGCTGCCGACTCGGCCGCCTCATCGCCGGCCGCTTCCGTCCCGTCGACCTCTTCGGCCTCGCGACCTGCCTCGGCGTTGCGGGCGATGCCCACGACGGCATCGCGCTTGCCGAGATTGATCAGTTGGACGCCCATGGTGTCACGGCCCGTCTCCCTGACTTCGTTGACTCGCGTACGAATCACACCGCCACCGAGGGTGATGGCGAGGATCTCGTCGCTCTCCTCGACCACCAGCGCGCCCACGAGCGACCCCCGGTCCTCCACGATCTTCGCGGCCTTGATGCCGAGACCGCCGCGACCCTGGACGCGGTACTCGTCGACGGGGGTCCGCTTGGCGTACCCGCCGTCGGTTGCGGTGAAGACGAACGTACCGGTCCGGACGACATTCATCGAGAGCAGTTCGTCACCCTCGCGGAAACTCATGCCCTTCACGCCGGAGGTCGCACGGCCCATCGGGCGCAGCGCCTCGTCCGTCGCGGTGAAGCGGATGGACTGGGCCTTCTTGCTGATCAGCAGCAGGTCGTCCTCGGCGGACACCAGCTCCGCTCCGATCAGTTCGTCGTCGCCGCCGGCCTCGGTCTCCCGGAGGTTGATCGCGATCACACCGCCCGAGCGGGGGGAGTCGTAGTCCTTCAGCGGTGTCTTCTTCACCAGCCCGGCCTTGGTGGCGAGCACCAGGTAGGGCGCGGCCTCGTAGTCGCGGATCGCGAGGATCTGCGCGATCTGCTCGTCCGGCTGGAAGGCGAGGAGGTTGGCGACGTGCTGGCCGCGGGCGTCCCGGCCGGCGTCCGGCAGCTCGTACGCCTTCGCGCGGTAGACCCGCCCCTTGTTGGTGAAGAACAGCAGCCAGTGGTGGGTGGTGGAGACGAAGAAGTGGTCGACGATGTCGTCTTCCTTCAGCTTCGTGCCGCGCACGCCCTTGCCGCCGCGCTTCTGGGACCGGTAGTCGTCGGTCTTGGTGCGCTTGACATAGCCGCCGCGCGTGATCGTGACGACGATGTCCTCCTCGGCGATCAGGTCCTCGATGGACATGTCGCCGTCGAAGGGGACCAGCTTGGAGCGGCGGTCGTCGCCGAACTTCTCCACCACCGCGGCGAGCTCCTCGCTGATGATGGCGCGCTGCTTCTCGGGGGAGGCCAGGATGCGGTTGTACTCGTCGATCTTCGCCTGGAGCTCGTCGTGCTCCTGGACGATCTTCTGGCGCTCCAGGGCCGCGAGCCGCCGCAGCTGCATCTCCAGGATGGCGTTGGCCTGGATCTCGTCGATCTCCAGCAGGCCCATCAGGCCCTCGCGGGCCACCTCGACCGTGTCGCTGCGCCGGATCAGGGCGATGACCTCGTCGATGGCGTCGAGGGCCTTGAGCAGGCCGCGCAGGATGTGCGCCCGCTCCTCGGCCTTGCGCAGCCGGAACCGGGTGCGGCGGACGACGACCTCGACCTGGTGCGTCACCCAGTGGCGGATGAACGCGTCCAGCGAGAGGGTGCGCGGCACACCGTCGACCAGGGCCAGCATGTTGGCACCGAAGTTGGTCTGGAGGTCGGTGTGCTTGTAGAGGTTGTTGAGCACCACCTTGGCGACGGCGTCGCGCTTGAGCACGATCACCAGCCGCTGGCCGGTGCGGGAGGAGGTCTCGTCGCGGACGTCGGCGATCCCGCCGATCCTGCCGTCCTTCACCAGGTCGGCGATCTTCTGCGCGAGATTGTCCGGGTTGACCTGGTACGGGAGCTCGGTGACCACCAGGCACTGGCGGTTCTGGACCTCCTCGACCTCCACGACCGCGCGCATCGTGATGGAGCCGCGCCCCGTGCGGTACGCCTCCTCGATGCCCTTGCGGCCGACCACCAGGGCACCCGTGGGGAAGTCCGGGCCCTTGATGCGCTCGACCAGTGCGTCGAGCAGCTCCTCGTGCGTGGCCTCCGGGTGCTCCAGCGCCCACTGGGCACCGGCCGCGACCTCGCGGAGGTTGTGCGGCGGGATGTTGGTGGCCATGCCGACCGCGATACCGGCGGAGCCGTTGACCAGGAGGTTGGGGAAGCGCGACGGCAGGACCGTCGGCTCCTGGTTGCGCCCGTCGTAGTTGTCCTGGAAGTCGACGGTCTCCTCGTCGATGTCCCGGAGCATCTCCATGGACAGCGGCGCCATCTTGCACTCGGTGTAGCGCATGGCGGCGGCCGGGTCGTTGCCCGGGGAGCCGAAGTTGCCGTTGGAGTCCACCAGCGGCATCCGCATCGACCACGGCTGGGCGAGGCGCACCAGGGCGTCGTAGATGGAGGAGTCGCCGTGCGGGTGGTAGGTGCCCATCACGTCGCCGACGACGCGGGCGCACTTGTAGAAGCCCTTCTCGGGGCGGTACCCGCCGTCGTACATCGCGTACAGCACCCGGCGGTGGACGGGCTTGAGGCCGTCCCGTACGTCGGGCAGCGCACGCGAGACGATGACGGACATCGCGTAGTCGAGGTACGAGCGCTGCATCTCGGTCTCGAGACCGACCGGTTCGATCCGCAGCTGCGGGCCCTCGTCCTCGGTGGCGGTCACGGGAGTGTTCTCGTCGGCCATTGCTGGTCTTCAGTCCTTTCGTGCGGTCAGCTGAGACCGACTCAGATGTCGAGGAAGCGGACGTCCTTGGCGTTGCGCTGGATGAACGAGCGCCGTGCCTCGACGTCCTCGCCCATCAGCACCGAGAACAGGTCGTCGGCCTGTGCGGCGTCGTCCAGCGTGACCTGGCCGAGCACGCGGTGCTCGACGTCCATGGTGGTGACGCGCAGCTCCTCGGCGTTCATCTCGCCCAGGCCCTTGAAGCGCTGGATCGAGTCCTCCCTGATGCGCTTGCCGGCCTGCTTGCCCATCTCGACCAGGGCGTCGCGCTCGCGGTCGGAGTAGGCGTACTCGAAGTCGTCCCGGCCCCACTTGATCTTGTACAGCGGCGGGCGGGAGAGGAAGACGTGCCCGGCCTCGACCAGCGGACGCATGAAACGGAAGAGGAAGGTCAGCAGCAGGGTGTTGATGTGCTGGCCGTCGACGTCGGCGTCCGCCATCAGGATGATCTTGTGATAGCGGAGCTTCTCGATGTCGAAGTCCTCGTGCACACCCGTGCCGAAGGCGGAGATCAGCGCCTGGACCTCGGTGTTCTGGAGGATCTTGTCGATCCGGGCCTTCTCGACGTTCAGGATCTTGCCGCGGATCGGCAGGATGGCCTGGTACATCGGGTTCCGGCCGGACTTGGCCGAGCCGCCGGCGGAGTCGCCCTCGACGATGAAGATCTCGCACTTCGTCGGGTCGTTGGACTGGCAGTCGCTCAGCTTGCCGGGCAGCGAGGCCGACTCCAGCAGGCCCTTGCGCCGGGTGAGGTCGCGGGCCTTGCGGGCGGCCACACGGGCCGTGGCCGCCTGGATGGCCTTGCGGACGATGTCCGCGGCCTCGTTCGGGTTGCGGTCGAACCAGTCGGTGAGGTGCTCGTGGACGACCTTCTGGACGAAGGTCTTCGCCTCGGTGTTGCCGAGCTTGGTCTTCGTCTGGCCCTCGAACTGCGGCTCGCCGAGCTTGACCGAGATGATGGCCGTCAGGCCCTCGCGGATGTCCTCGCCCGTGAGGTTGTCGTCCTTCTCCCGGAGCAGCTTCCGGTCCCGGGCGTACCGGTTGACCAGGCCCGTCAGGGCCGCACGGAAGCCCTCCTCGTGGGTGCCGCCCTCGTGGGTGTGGATCGTGTTCGCGAAGGAGTACACACCCTCGCTGTACTGCGAGTTCCACTGCATGGCGATCTCGACCGAGAGCATCCGCTCCCTGTCCTCGGAGTCCACGTCGATCACGGTCGGGTGGATCAGCTCGCCCTTGCGGGAGTTGAGGTACTTCACGAAGTCGACGATGCCGCCCTCGTAGAAGTAGGTCACCGACCGCGCCGGCTGCACCTCGGCCGTCTCGGCGGCGTCGGGGTCGTCGGCGTTCATCGTCGCCCGCGCCGACTCGCGCTCGTCCGTCAGGGTCAGGGTCAGGCCCTTGTTGAGGAAGGCCATCTCCTGGAAGCGGCGCGAGAGCGTCTCGAAGGAGTAGTCGGTGGTCTCGAAGACATCCGGGTCGGCCCAGAAGGTCACCGTGGTGCCGGAGTCCTCGACCTGCTCGTGCTGGGCCAGCGGCGCGGTGGGCACACCGAGCTTGTAGTCCTGCGTCCAGCGGTAGCCGTCGCGCTTGATCTCGACGGAGACCCTGGAGGAGAGCGCGTTCACCACGGACACGCCCACACCGTGCAGACCGCCGGAGACGGCGTAGCCGCCGCCGCCGAACTTTCCGCCCGCGTGCAGCACCGTCAGCACCACCTCGACGGCGGGCTTCTTCTCCACCGGGTGGATGTCCACCGGGATGCCGCGGCCGTTGTCGACGACGCGCACACCGCCGTCGGCCAGGATCGTGACGTCGATCGTGTCCGCGTGGCCGGCGAGGGCCTCGTCGACCGAGTTGTCGACGACCTCGTAGACCAGGTGGTGCAGTCCCCGCTCACCGGTCGAGCCGATGTACATGCCGGGGCGCTTGCGGACCGCGTCCAGACCCTCGAGGACGGTGATCGCGCTGGCGTCGTACGAGGCGGTGACCTCGCTGCTCCTACCGGCGGCAGTGGACGGGGTGTTCTCGTTGGGGTTGCCGGAATCGGCCACGAAGCGCCCTTTCTGGCACAGCACGAGCCGTTCTCCGACGGGCGGGAGCGGCTGCGTCTTTCGGCATCTGATCGACGTGTCCCGCGAGATTCGCGGGATTGTGCACCAGTCTACCGGTACCGGCGACCCGAATGGGGGTTTGGCGGTAGCTGAGTTCGCATGTGCCGCCCTGGCAGTCCACCGCTCGACTCCCCATATCCGGGAAGGGGCTCCAAGAGGCTCACACCGGCTTTGAGCGCTTCGGGCTGTCAACCCCCCGCTACCGAGAGGGACGCCCCCTGTGCGCACCGGGGCTCCCGGCTGTGCGCACCGGGGCTCCCGGGGACCGCGCGGTGCCCCGGGAAGCCTCCGCCGAAGGAGCGGGGCGGGGAGGGATCAGCCGTAGGTGTCCCCGGGCCCGGTGCTGCCCGGCGCCCGCAGCGGGCCGTACCGGCGCTGCGGCGCGCCCGGCCCGACCACCTTGATCGCCCGGACGGTGCCGTGGCCGAGGTCCTCGTTGAGCCGGGCCACCAGGCGGGGGGCGAGCAGGCGCAGCTGGGTGGCCCAGGCCGTGGAGTCGCACTGGACCGTGAGCAGCCGCTCGTCCGGGTCCTCGTCGTAGCGCAGCGGGACGCAGTGCTTGGCCAGGTCCTCGCCGACGATCTGGGGCCAGCGCCCCATGACGCCGCCCACCGCGGCGGGGGTCTCCCACCCGCGCTCGGTGATCAGCCGGTTGATCGCCGCCCCGAGCGGCAGCGGGTCCCGGCCGTCGGCACGCGCGCCGGAGCGCAGGCCGCCCCGGCGTGCCTGCTTCTTCTGCTGGGCCGCGGCGCCCCGCGCCCTGGCCTGCTCCTTCGCCGCGCGCAGTGCGACCCTGGCCAGGTCCACGCCGGAGGGCTCGGCGGTGGCCGCCCGGGCGGCAGGGGACTCGGAGGTGCTCATGCCCCGCGCACCTCCCCGTCGGCCACGGTGTAGCGGCTGCCGGCGAGCACCGCGGGGACGTCGTCACCCACGGCAGCGGTGACCAGCACCTGCTCACCGGGGGCCACCAGCTCCGCGAGGCGCTCGCGGCGGTGCGCGTCCAGCTCCGCGAAGACGTCGTCCAGCACGAGCACCGGTTCGTTCCCCTCCGCACGCAGCAGCTCGTAGGAGGCGAGGCGCAGTGCGAGGGCGAAGGACCAGGACTCGCCGTGGCTGGCATAGCCCTTGGCCGGCAGCCTGCCGAGCCGGAGCACCAGGTCGTCCCGGTGGGGGCCGACCAGCGTCACACCGCGCTCGATCTCCTGGCGGCGCGCCTCCTCCAGAGCCGCGAGCAGGTGCGCGTAGAACTCCTCGCGCCCGTGCGCCTCCCCGGACCCGGCGGAGGCGGAACGGTACTCCAGCACGACGGGTCCGCCTCCCGGCGCCAGCGCCTCGTAGGCCTTGTCGGCCAGCGGCTGGAGGGCGGTGATCAACTCGCTGCGCCGGGCGAGCACCTCGGCCCCGGCACGGGCCAGGTGCTGGTCCCACACGTCCAGGGTGGACATGTCCATGGAGCGGCCACCGTGGCGCCGGGCCATGGCTGCCGACTTCAGCAGGGTGTTGCGCTGCTTGAGGACCCGCTCGTAGTCGGACCGCACACCCGCCATCCGCGGCGAGCGGGCGGTGACCAGGTCGTCGAGGAAGCGCCGGCGCTCCCCGGGATCGCCCTTGACCAGGGCCAGATCCTCCGGGGCGAAGAGCACGGTGCGCAGGATGCCGAGCACGTCGCGTGGCCTGACCTGCGAGGACCTGTTGATGCGCGCCCGGTTGGCCTTGCCCGGGTTGAGTTCCAGCTCGATCAGCTGGGAGCGCTCGCCCTGGGTGACGGCGGCCCGGACCACGGCGCGCTCGGCGCCCAAGCGGACCAGCGGGGCGTCCGAGGAGACCCGGTGGCTGGAGAGCGTGGCCAGATAGCCGACGGCCTCCACGAGGTTGGTCTTGCCCTGGCCGTTCGCCCCGACGAACGCGGTGACGCCCGGGCCGAGAGGGACCTCGACCCGGGCGTAGGAGCGGAAGTCGGCCAGCGACAGGTGCGTGACGTGCATGGGTGTGCGCCGACCTTCCCGCGGCGGCCCGTGCACAGGGTGCGCACGGGCTGTGGACTACTTCTTGCTCTCGACCGCGTGGCCCCCGAACTGGTTGCGCAGCGCGGCGATCATCTTCATCTGCGGGGAGTCGTCCTGGCGGGACGCGAACCGCGCGAAGAGCGAGGCCGTGATCGCCGGGAGCGGCACGGCGTTGTCGATGGCCGCCTCCACGGTCCAGCGGCCCTCGCCCGAGTCCTGGGCGTAGCCGCGCAGCCGGTCGAGGTGCTCGTCCTCGTCCAGGGCGTTGACCGCCAGGTCGAGCAGCCAGGAGCGGATGACCGTGCCCTCCTGCCAGGAGCGGAACACCTCGCGCACGTCCGTGACCGAGTCGACCTTCTCCAGCAGCTCCCAGCCCTCGGCGTACGCCTGCATCATGGCGTACTCGATGCCGTTGTGGACCATCTTGGCGAAGTGGCCGGCGCCGACCTTCCCGGCGTGGACGGAGCCGTGGGCCCCCTCCGGCTTGAGCGCGTCGAAGACCGGCTGCACCTTCGCGACGTCCTCGGCATCGCCGCCGTACATCAGGGCGTAGCCGTTCTCCAGGCCCCAGACGCCGCCGGAGACACCGCAGTCGACGAAACCGATGCCCTTGATGCCCAGTTCGACGGCGTGCTTCTCGTCGTCCGTCCAGCGGGAGTTGCCGCCGTCGACGACCACGTCGCCGGGGGAGAGCAGCTCCGCCAGCTCGTCGATGGTGGACTGGGTCGCGGCTCCGGCCGGGACCATGACCCACACCACGCGCGGGCCCTTGAGGCTGCCCACCAGCTCCTCCAGGCTGTGGACGTCCGCGAGGTCCGGGTTGCGGTCGTAGCCGATGACGGTGTGGCCTGCGCGGCGGATGCGCTCGCGCATGTTGCCGCCCATCTTGCCGAGGCCGACGAGACCGAGCTCCATCTGAGATTCCTCAATCGTTTGTGTGCCGTGTTCCTGCCCGGCTCCGAGACTACGCCCGGCAACCGGCGCACACCTGTGGGGTCACGCGCTCAGAAGCCCTGCTCAACCGCCTCGCGGGCCGTCGACCGCGAGGGCCGCGGGGCGCCCTGGCCGCGCACCCGGTCCGGGCGGGCCCCCGCCCGGACCGCACCCGGGTCAGCCGCTCAGGCGGACCGGCATGATCAGGTACTTGTACGCCTCGTCCGCCTCCGCGTCGACGGCCGGCTTGCCGCTGAGCAGCGCCGGCTTGGTGGAGGTGGTGAAGGAGAGCTGGGCGACCGGGGAGTCGATGGCGCTCAGGCCGTCGAGCAGGAAGGTCGGGTTGAAGGCGATCGAGATGTCGTCGCCGTCCAGCTGGGCGTCCACGCGCTCCACGGCCTGCGCGTCGTCGCTGGAGCCGGCCTCCAGGATCAGCACGCCCTGCTCGAAGCTGAGCCGCACCGGGGTGTTCCGCTCGGCGACCAGGGCCACGCGCTTGACGGCCTCGACGAAGGGAGCCGTCTCGATCACGGCAACCGAGTTGAACTCGGTGGGGAACAGCGTGCGGTACTTCGGGAGGTCGCCCTCGAGCAGGCGGGTGGTGGTGCGGCGCCCCGCCCCCTCGAAACCGATCAGGCCCTCGCCCGCACCGGAGCCGGACAGCGCCAGAGTGACCGTGTCGCCGCTGGTGAGCGCCTTGGCGGTGTCGAGCAGGGTCTTGGCGGGCACCAGCGCGACGGCCGAGGCGTCCGGGCTCTCGGGCTTCCACAGGAACTCGCGGACCGCGAAGCGGTAGCGGTCGGTGGAGGCGAGGGTGACGGTGTCCCCCTCGATCTCGATGCGCACGCCCGTCAGCACCGGCAGCGTGTCGTCGCGCCCGGCGGCGATGGCCACCTGGGCGGCGGCGGAGGCGAAGACCTCGCCCGGCACCGTGCCCGTGGCGGTGGGCATCTGCGGCAGGGCCGGGTACTCCTCCACAGGCAGGGTGTGGAGCGTGAAGCGGGAGGAGCCGCAGACCACCGTCGCCCGGACGCCGTCGGTGGAGATCTCCACGGGGCGGTTGGGCAGGGCGCGGCAGATGTCCGCGAGCAGGCGGCCGGAGACCAGGACCGTGCCGTCCTCCTCGACCTCTGCCTCCACCGAGACCCGGGCCGAGACCTCGTAGTCGAAGCTGGAGAAGCTGAGCGCGCCGTCCTCGGCCTTCAGCAGAAGGCCAGCGAGAACCGGCGCCGGCGGACGGGCCGGAAGGCTCCGGGCCACCCAGGCCACCGCCTCCGCGAGTACATCGCGCTCCACCCGGATCTTCACCGGAACCGCCTCCTGCTGTTGCTGGCTCGCCCTGCTGGCCTTCGTCGTCGGCTTGATGCCGGAGACCAGTCTGACGCACGGCGCCGACACTCGGTGCGGCTCGGGGTCAAGTCGGGACGGGGGCGGCGGGGGCCACCGGGCCCGAGTTGTGCACAGGCCCCCCTTCCAAGCAGATTCCCCGCTAACTCTGAGTGGGAGTAGTAGTAGGGCCTGTGGAAACCGTGGATAACGTCGTTGACGCAGGTCAGGCACGGTTTTTTGTCCACTGCCCCTGTGGGCCGCAGCCGTGGACAACCGGGGGTGCCTGTGGACGCGCGAAAGTTCTGCACAGTCGATGCACAGCCCCGGGGGACTTCTCCCCAGCGGCGTCCCCAGCTTTACCCACGTTCCCCACAGGCCAATCCGGCAGCTTGGTGTGACGGCTTTCACTCCACCCGGTGAGGGGCGGTGTTGCGTTGCCGAACAGTGGACAGGGGTGGGGAAAAGCTGTGGGCAACCGCGTGTGCCTTGTGGGTCACCGGTGGACAACGAGGATCAAGGTTTCGGGAAGATCGGGATCTCCACAGCCTGTGGAGATCCTTCGGCCACAAGTCCACAACCGGCTGAGCAGGGCCGACGGCACGGCGAAGGGGCCACCTGTGGACAGCTTCGGGACAACGTGCGGATCCCCAGGCTGTGGACGGCGGTTTCGGTCCCGGTCTGTGGAGAACCGCCCCGGCCCGCCGGTATTCGAACACAGCCGGGCGAGGGGTCGCGGGGCATCCGGGGCGCGCGGGGCCGCCTCCCCCTCGGTCCGCACGCAGTCCGACGGCCCGCGGGACGGTGACGGACCCCGGGGCCGCGGGAGGCGGCGATGACCCGCCGGACGTCCCCGGACGTCCCCGGACGCCGCTCCCGCCCCTCCTCGTCCCGGCCGGCGCCCTCCCCGCTGCCTCTCCCCGGCCGTCCGCCGCTCCGCCGCGGCTTCCCGGCCGGCGCCCTCCCCGGGAGCCTCCGCGCCACCGGGGACCCCGCCTGCGCGGACCCCGCCTGCGGGGCCGCGAACGGCGAAGGGCGCCCGGGAGGATGTCCCGTGCGCCCCTCGTCCCCGCTCCGTCCGGTGGACCCCCGCTCAGCCCGCCTTGATCCGGTTGGTCAGCTCCGTGACCTGGTTGTAGATCGAGCGGCGCTCCGCCATCAGCGCACGGATCTTCCGGTCCGCGTGCATCACGGTCGTGTGGTCCCGACCGCCGAACTGGGCGCCGATCTTGGGCAGGGAGAGATCCGTCAGCTCGCGGCACAGGTACATCGCGATCTGGCGCGCCGTCACCAGGACCCGGCTGCGTGAGGAGCCGCACAGGTCCTCGACGGTCAGGCCGAAGTAGTCGGCGGTGGCCGCCATGATCGCCCCCGCGGTGATCTCGGGGGCCGCGTCCTCGCCGCCCGGGATCAGGTCCTTGAGGACGATCTCCGTCAGCCCCAGGTCCACCGGCTGCCGGTTGAGCGAGGCGAAGGCGGTGACCCGGATGAGCGCACCCTCCAGCTCCCGGATGTTGCGGGAGATCCGGGAGGCGATGAACTCCAGCACCTCCGGGGGCGCGTTCAGCTGCTCCTGCACCGCCTTCTTGCGCAGGATCGCGATGCGCGTCTCCAGCTCGGGGGGCTGGACGTCCGTCGTCAGCCCCCACTCGAAGCGGTTGCGCAGCCGGTCCTCCAGCGTCATGAGCTGCTTGGGGGGCCGGTCGGAGGAGAGCACGATCTGCTTGTTGGCGTTGTGCAGGGTGTTGAAGGTGTGGAAGAACTCCTCCTGCGTGGACTCCTTGCTCGCCAGGAACTGGATGTCGTCGACCAGCAGGATGTCCACGTCGCGGTACCGCTTGCGGAAGGTGTCGCCCTTGCCGTCGCGGATGGAGTTGATGAACTCGTTGGTGAACTCCTCGGAGCTCACGTACCGCACCCGGGTGCCCGGGTAGAGACTGCGGGCGTAGTGCCCGATCGCGTGCAGCAGGTGCGTCTTCCCGAGCCCGGACTCCCCGTAGATGAACAGGGGGTTGTAGGCCTTGGCCGGCGCCTCCGCCACCGCCACCGCGGCGGCGTGCGCGAAGCGGTTGGACGCCCCGATCACGAAGGTGTCGAAGAGGTACTTCGGGTTCAGCCGGGCGTGCGGCTCCCCGGGCCCGGGTGCCGGAGCCGGTTTGGCCCCGAGCGGGCCGGTGCCGCCCCCGGGGCCCCCGCGGTGCGGCGAGGCGGGCTCGCCCAGGTCCCTGCGTTCGGCGCGCGGGTCGTACGGCTGGTGGTCGGCGGGCTGGGGCCGGCGGTAGTCGTGCTGCCCGCGGCCGGGCGGCGGGGTCGCGTACGGGTCGCGCTCCGGGAAGCCGCCGAGTCGGGGCTGCTGCCAGGAGAGGTCCTCCTGGGTACGCGGCCAGGAGCCCGGCTCGGGGCGCTGCTGGTACTCGGGGTAGGCGGGGCGCACCGAGGGCAGCCCCTCGTCGGTCTCGCCGCGGCGGCCGTATCCCTCGTAGCGGTCGGTGCGCGGGGAGTCGTAGCCCTCACCGGGGCGGGGCGGCTCGTAGGCGTCCTGCCGGCGGGGTGCACCGTAGCCCTCGCCCTGGCGCCCGCCGTCGTAGCCCTCGGACCCCCGCCCGCCCTCGTAGCCCTCGCCGCCGCGCGGGTCCTCGTGCGGGGCCGCGGGGTAGCGCGGGGCGCCCGGCTGCTGGGAGGCGGGCGCAGAGCTGTCGCCGACGGAGTCGTCGACGGTGATCGCGATACGGATCGGGCGGCCGCACTCCCGGCTGAGGGTGTCGCTGATCAGCGGGGCGAGGCGGCCCTCCAGTACGCGCTTGCCCCACTCGTTGGGTACGGCGAGCAGCGCCGTGTCGGCGACCAGGGCCAGCGGCTGGCAGCGCTCGATCCACTGCTTGTCCTTGGGCTCGACGCCCTGCTGGCCCTCGTCGAGAAGCTGCTCGAGCACTCGCGGCCACACTGCGGCAAGATCGGCAGGTACGTCAGCCACAAAGCACGCTCTCTCGCAGGTCCCACGAATGTGTGGTTCTCGGGACGGGATAGGAAGACAGGCAGGAAAAGAATCCGAGTTCAGCCACGGTAGTCAGGCCGACCCGTGCGGTTCAAGTTGTTGTCCACAGCCTGTGTACAGGGCACCCCGCCATCCACGTGGTTTGACCGGATGGCGTAGCCGCGCGTACCGTAACCAGGTCGAGTTGTCGATGGCTGCTGCCGCCTGCCTCCGATGGGCAAAGACCACGGTCCGTGGTCGAGAAGCGGTGCACTCGGGCGTGAACGCGAGCTACTCGTGGGCGCACGGTGACAGCCAGGCGATGTCCCGCCACCAACGAATCATTTCTGGAGCCCCCGAGTGAGCAAGCGCACCTTCCAGCCGAACAACCGTCGTCGTGCGAAGACCCACGGTTTCCGCCTGCGCATGCGTACCCGTGCCGGCCGCGCCATCCTGGCGAACCGCCGCAGCAAGGGTCGCGCCAACCTGTCCGCCTGATCGCCTTAAACAGGTCATGACGTGCTGCCTACCGAGAATCGGCTGAGGCGGCGCGAGGACTTCGCGACTGCGGTACGCCGAGGGCGCCGGGCCGGACGCCCGCTCCTCGTCGTCCACCTTCGAAGCGGTGCCATGGACCCGCACGCGCCTGGGGAGAGCGCCTCCCAGACGTGTGCGGGTTTCGTCGTGAGCAAGGCCGTGGGCGGCGCCGTGGTACGGAACAAGGTGAAGCGGAGACTGCGCCACCTCATGCGCGATCGGCTCTCCGAGCTGCCCCCCGGTAGCCTGGTGGTCGTACGGGCGCTCCCCGGTGCGGGTGACGCCGAACACGCACAGCTGGCCCAAGACCTGGACGCCGCTCTCCGGCGGCTGCTGGGAGGGGGCGCGCGATGAAGTACCCGCTGCTGGCACTGATCAAGATCTACCAGTGGACGATCAGCCCGCTGCTGGGACCTGTGTGCAGGTATTACCCGTCGTGTTCCCACTACGGATTCACGGCCATCGACCGGCACGGCGCGGTCAAGGGAACAGCCCTGACCGCCTGGCGGATCCTGCGGTGCAATCCGTGGTCCCCGGGCGGGGTGGACCACGTCCCGCCGCGCAAGCGGCCCCGATGGCACGAAATGCTGCGCGATGCCCTGCGTGGCAGCAAGGGCGGGCACTCCGCCGCTGATGTGCCGGCCCCGGGATCGGCTGCCGAGGCCACGGCCCCGGTCGCAGAGACCTCGCCCAATGCTCAAGGAGCCTGATTAGTGGACACGATTGCCAGTCTCTTCAGTTTTATCACCACACCTGTCTCGTGGATCATCGTCCAGTTCCACTCGCTCTACGGGGCCGTCTTCGGCCCTGACACGGGCTGGGCCTGGGGACTGTCCATCGTGTCCCTGGTGGTGCTGATCCGTATCTGCCTGATCCCGCTCTTCGTGAAGCAGATCAAGTCGATGCGGAACATGCAGGCGCTCCAGCCCAAGATGAAGGCGATCCAGGAGCGCTACAAGTCGGACCGCCAGCGGCAGTCCGAAGAGATGATGAAGCTGTACAAGGAGACCGGGACCAACCCGCTCTCCTCGTGCCTGCCCATCCTGGCGCAGTCGCCGTTCTTCTTCGCCCTCTACCACGTGCTCAGCAAGATCGCCTCCGGTCAGGAGATCGGCGTTCTCAACCAGAGCCTCGTGGACAGCGCCCGCCAGGCGCACATCTTCGGTGCGCCGATCGCCGCGAAGTTCATGGACTCGCCCGAGAAGGTCCAGGCGCTGGACGCCACGCTGCTCGACGTCCGCATCGTCACCGCGGTCATGATCGTCCTGATGTCGGCGTCGCAGTTCTACACCCAGCGCCAGCTGATGCAGAAGAACGTCGACCTCACGGTCAAGACGCCGTACATGAACCAGCAGAAGATGCTCATGTACATCTTCCCGGTGATCTTCGCCGTGATGGGCATCAACTTCCCGGTCGGTGTCCTCGTCTACTGGCTGACCACCAACGTGTGGACCATGGGTCAGCAGATGTACGTGATCAACCAGAACCCCACGCCGGGCAGCAAGGCACAGGACCAGTACCTCCAGCGCATGCTGAAGGGCATCACGACGAGCGGGCAGGTCGGCTCCCGTCGTAAGCGGACCGTGGTCCAGACGATCGTCGCCAAGGGACCGGACCGCAACGACAACGAGCGCCGCTTCGTCACGGGCCTCGCCAAGGCGGGACTGGTGGCCCAGCCCGACGGCACGGTGGCCAAGAGCGACACCGCCATGGCCGAGGCAGAAGGCGGATCCCACCGTCGCCAGCAGCCCAAGCGTCAGAGCAAGGCCCAGAGGCAGTCCGCGCAGTCGGCCGCCAAGGGCGCCGACAGCACCGATGGTGCCCCCGTCTCCAAGCCGTCCCTCCAGAAGGGACAGACCGGCGAGGCTCCCCAGGCCAAGTCCGCGGGTGCCAAGGCGGCCGGTTCCACTCGCCAGCCCAAGTCCGGTCAGCGCAAGGGGCCCCAGCGTCCCAAGCACCCGTCGTCGAAGAAGTAAGAAGGAGTCCATCCGTGACGGAAGGCACCATCTCCGCCGCCGAGGGTGGCGACACCCTCACCCGCCTGGAGCAGGAGGGTGAAATCGCGGCCGACTACCTCGAGGGCCTGCTGGACATCGCCGACCTCGACGGCGACATCGACATGGATGTCGAGGCGGACCGGGCCGCGGTCTCCATCATCAGCGAGGCGGGCAGCCGCGACCTTCAGAAGCTCGTGGGGCGCGACGGGGAGGTCCTGGAGGCGCTCCAGGAGCTGACGCGTCTTGCGGTGCATCGGGAGACCGGCGACCGCAGCCGCCTGATGCTGGACATCGCCGGCTTCCGCGCCCAGAAGCGCTCCGAGCTCGCGGAGCTCGGAGCCAAGGCGGCGGCTGAGGTCAGGTCGAGCGGTGAGCCCGTGAAGCTCGACCCGATGACCCCCTTCGAGCGCAAGGTCGTCCACGACGCCGTGGCGGCCGCGGGGCTGCGCAGCGAGTCGGAGGGCGAGGAGCCGCAGCGGTTCGTCGTCGTCCTGCCTGCCTGACCCACGTGTTCCCCCGGCCCCGTCTGCTCGCAGGCGGGGCCGCTCCTTGTCAGCCTGAAATTCAGCTCACCACGGTCCCCGCGGGGACAGCGACGTGCGGTACGGAAGGACGGTTCCCCGTGACGGAGGCAGCGGAGCTCCCTCAAGCACCCGAAGAGGCGAGGACGGTTTTCGGCGAGTACTTCCCGGAAGCGGTGCGCTATGCGGAGCTGCTCGCGGATGCGGGAGTGACGCGCGGGCTCATCGGTCCCCGTGAGGTGCCCCGTCTGTGGGAGCGGCACCTGCTCAACTGTGCCGTTCTCTCCGAGGTGGTGCCAGCAGGCGTCACGGTGTGCGATGTCGGCTCGGGCGCGGGGCTGCCCGGTATTCCGCTCGCCCTGGTCCGCCGTGATCTCAAGATCACTCTTCTGGAGCCGCTGCTGCGACGCACCACCTTCCTTCAGGAGGTTGTGGAGCTGCTCGGTCTCGACCATGTGACCGTGGTCCGTGGACGTGCCGAGGAGATGCTGGGCAAGGTCCCGCCCGTCCATGTGGTCACCGCTCGTGCTGTGGCTCCGCTGGATCGTCTGGCCGGCTGGGGTGTTCCCCTGCTGCGTCCCTACGGCGAGATGCTGGCCCTGAAGGGGGACACCGCGGAGGAGGAGCTGAGCAGTGCCCGCTCGGCCCTCGGCAAGCTCGGTGTCGTGGAGACCTCGGTGCTGCAGGTGGGCCAGGGGGTTGTCGATCCCCTGTCGACCGTGGTGCGGGTGGAGGTCGGGGAGAGCCCCGGTGGAGTGCGGTTCGCCGCCAAGCGGGCCAAGGCGGCCCGCACGAGCCGGACCCGCCGTCGCAGGTGATGCCCGTGTGTGGTGCCGTACGGCTGCCATACGCACATGGAGCGGAGTGTCTTCCCGGTAGCCCGCGCTGGCGCATGCATCGTGTTTCACGTGAAACGTCGCTCACTGCTGCAGGGAATCATCAGCCGCGGCCGTGCGGCCGCGGCCCCCGGGAGGGCGCGTAAGCCCCTTGTGCGGGCTACGGGGTTGTCCACAGAGGTGGATTCCTCCACAGAACCAGGGGCCTCGCTGGTTCACGAGCCCGAAAGCATGGCAGGCTCTGTGCATCGCGAGCCTGAAGTCGAGGAAGGTGAATCCTTGCGGTCCGACGCCAATATCGCGGGACCGATGACCGATCCGGTCCCCGGCCCCCGTTCCGAGTTCGCGGCGGAGGATGTTTCACGTGAAACACCGCCGCCGATGGACGACACCCCCATCGGCCGAGCTGCTCAGCTGGCCGTGGCGGCGCTGGGGCGTGCCGGTGAAGGTCTCCCCCGACCTGAGCAGACACGCGTCATGATCGTTGCCAATCAGAAGGGCGGCGTGGGGAAGACCACCACCACGGTCAATCTCGCCGCCTCGCTCGCGCTCCATGGCGCCCGCGTTCTGGTGGTCGACCTCGACCCCCAGGGCAACGCCTCCACCGCGCTGGGCATCGATCATCACGCGGAGGTTCCCTCGATCTATGACGTCCTGGTGGACAGCAGACCCCTTTCCGAGGTGGTCCAGCCCGTCCCCGACGTCGAAGGACTCTTCTGCGCCCCCGCCACCATCGATCTCGCCGGTGCGGAGATCGAGCTGGTGTCGTTGGTGGCGCGGGAGAGCAGGCTGCAGCGTGCCATCCAGGCATACGAGCAGCCGCTGGACTACATCCTCATCGACTGCCCGCCCTCGCTGGGTCTGCTGACGGTCAACGCCCTGGTGGCCGGCGCGGAGGTGCTCATCCCGATCCAGTGCGAGTACTACGCACTGGAAGGGCTGGGGCAGCTGCTTCGCAATGTGGATCTGGTGCGAGGGCATCTGAATCCGGCCCTCCATGTCTCCACGATCCTGCTCACGATGTACGACGGTCGGACCCGGCTTGCTTCTCAGGTTGCGGAGGAGGTCCGGAGCCACTTCGGGGAGGAGGTCCTGCGGACCAGCATCCCGCGGTCGGTCCGCATCTCGGAGGCTCCGAGCTATGGGCAGACGGTGCTGACCTACGATCCGAGTTCCAGCGGTGCTCTCTCCTATCTGGAGGCAGCACGGGAGATCGCCCTGCGTGGTGTCGGAGTCCGCTACGACCCGCAGCACGCACACGGGGCACAGAACGCACAGCAGAACACGCCGGAGGGGATCCAGTGAGCGAGCGACGTAGAGGGCTGGGACGTGGGCTCGGCGCCCTGATTCCCCCTGCCCCCCAGGAACCGCAGGGCGGAAGCACGACGGGAGCGGGAGCCCCTGCCTCCTCCCCCGTCTTTGCGTCCGATCGCGGTGTCGCGGCGGCCAAGGTCACCACGCTCCCCCCGGCAGCGCGCGCGCCGGGGAGCGGAGGGGCTTCAGCGGCGCCCGCCCAGGCTGCTTCCCCGGCCTCCGAGCCTGTCGGCGCCCACTTCATGGAAGTGCCTCTCGGCGCGATCACACCGAATCCGAGGCAGCCCCGGAAGGACTTCGACGAGGACCTTCTCGCCGAGCTGGTGACCTCCATCAAGGAAGTCGGACTCCTCCAGCCCGTGGTGGTTCGCCAGTTGGGCGCTGACCGCTACGAGCTCATCATGGGCGAGCGCCGGTGGCGGGCCTGCCAGAAGGCAGGGCTGGAGGCAGTCCCCGCCATCGTCCGCTATACGGAGGACGAGAAGCTTCTGCTGGACGCGCTGCTGGAGAACCTCCACCGTGCGCAGCTGAACCCCCTGGAAGAGGCCGCCGCCTACGACCAGCTTCTCAAGGACTTCAGCTGCACCCATGACCAACTGGCCGATCGGATCGGTCGGTCACGGCCACAGGTCACCAACACCCTGCGTCTGCTGAAGCTCTCCCCGCCGGTTCAGCGACGGGTGGCGGCAGGTGTTCTCTCCGCCGGTCACGCCCGCGCGCTGATCTCGGTCGAGGAGCCCGAGCAGCAGGACAGGCTGGCCCACCGCATCGTCACCGAGGGGCTCTCCGTACGTGCGGTCGAAGAGATCGTCACGCTGATCAACTCCGGCAGGGAGGTCTCAGCGAAGCCCAAGGGCCCGCGCGCCGGCACGAGGCGGTCGCCTGCACTGAACGACCTGGCCTCGCGGCTCTCCGACCGGTTCGAAACCCGGGTGAAGGTCGATCTGGGGCAGAAGAAGGGCAAGATCGTCGTCGAGTTCGCCTCGATGGAGGACCTGGAGCGCATCCTGGGCACCCTCGCACCCGGCGAGGGCCGGGTACTGGAGCAGCCACTGGACCCGGACGTGGCGGAAGACGAATCCTGAGACACGAGGGTGGGGGATCCCTGCCTTCCCGACACAGGGCGGATGGTGCCTTCGGGCACCATCCGCCCTGTGTCGTCCCGGGGGCTTCGACTCTGGCCGGTATCCGGTACCCGCGTCGGTGCTGGGTGGATACGATGCGTTCTGGTACGACGCATCCACCTTGAGCCATCTCCTGGGGAGGGCGGGGCCATGCGAGTGGCGAGCCGCGGCCGACTGGTGACCGCAGGGCTGGTACTGGGAGCGCTGGGCGGATTCGTCGCCGGCGTGCTGAGTGAGAGGAGTGCGCTGGCGGCAGCGCTCAGCGCCGCGGAACGACGAAGTGAGGAACAGCCTTCATGGGGCGCCGGCTCGCACCACTCACCTTGGACAACGTCTCGGACCTTCCCAAGCGGTGCCGGTCCTGCGTCTTCTGGGAACTCGACCCCGTCAGTGGGGAGGCCGCGGTAGCGGCGGGCACTCCTCAGTGGGAGAAGGAAGCGTGGATCTCCGCAGTGCTACTCGACTGGGGATCCTGTGGACGGGTTGTCTATGTCGATGAGAAGCCCGTCGGTTTCGTGCTCTACGCGCCACCCGCCTACGTCCCCCGCTCAGCAGCCTTTCCCACCAGTCCGGTGGCTGCGGACGCCGTACAGCTGATCACGGGGTGGATCATGCCGGGATACCAGGGGCAGGGCCTGGGCCGGGTCATGGTGCAGACCGTGGCCAAGGATCTGCTGCGACGAGGGTTTCGCGCGATCGAGGCTTTCGGCGATGCTCGCTGGAAGGAACCAGCCTGTGTCCTGCCCGCTGACCATCTGCTGGCCGTGGGCTTCAAGACCGTGCGTCCGCATCCGAGCCATCCACGTCTGCGTCTGGAGTTGAGGACGACGCTGAGATGGAAGGAGGACGTGGAACTGGCCTTGGACCGTCTGCTGGGTGCGGTGCAGAAGGATCCGGTACTCCGACCGCTGTGAGCGTTCGGTCGGCGGTGTCGTCGGCCGCACAGCACAGTGGGCCCATCCCGGCTGGGAATGAGCCCACTGCCTGTTTCACGTGAAACAGCCTGACGGCTACTCCTGGATGAAGGTCTCCAGATCGCGGATGATCGCCGCCTTGGGCTTGGCGCCGATGATCGTCTTGGCGACCTCGCCGTTCTGGTAGACGTTGAGCATCGGGATGGACATCACGCCGTACTTGATGGCGGTCGCCTGGTTCTCGTCGATGTTCATCTTGACGATCTCGATCTTGTCACCGTGCTCGGCCGCGATGGCCTCGAGCGACGGGGCGATCTGGCGGCAGGGGCCGCACCAGGGGGCCCAGAAGTCCACCAGGACGGGCTTGTCGCTCTTGAGGACGTCCTCTTCGAAGGAAGCGTCGGTCACGTTCTTCAGGGCGCCGGCCACGGCGGCCTCCTTACGTTGCTCGGGGGAGGGGGTGAGAGTGCGGTCGGTCAGACGACGGGGGTCTTCTCGGGCTCTGCGGCCTGCTCGCTGTCCGAGAGGGCCGCAAGGAAGCGCTCGGCGTCGAGGGCGGCAGAGCAGCCCGTGCCGGCAGCGGTGATGGCCTGCCGGTAGGTGTGGTCCACCACGTCGCCGGCGGCGAAGACTCCGGTGAGGTTGGTGCGCGTGGACGGCGCATCCACCTTCAGGTAGCCCTCGTCGTCGAGCTCCAGCTGCCCCTTGAAGAGTTCGGTCCGGGGGTCGTGGCCCACAGCGATGAACAGACCGGTGACGGCGAGCTGCGAGAGCTCGCCTGTCTTGGTGTTCCGCAGGGTGAGGCCGGACAGCTTCTGCTCGCCATGGATCTCGGCGACCTCGCTGTCCCAGGCGAAGGAGATCTTCGGGTCCCCGAAGGCGCGATCCTGCATGGCCTTCGAGGCGCGCAGGGTGTCACGGCGGTGGACGATGGTGACGGACTTGGCGAAGCGCGAGAGGAAGGTCGCCTCCTCCATGGCGGTGTCCCCGCCACCGACGACCGCGATGTCCTGGTCCCGGAAGAAGAAGCCGTCGCAGGTGGCGCACCAGGAGACCCCGCGCCCGGACAGCTGGTCCTCGCGAGGCAGACCCAGCTTGCGGTGCTGGGAACCCGTGGTGACGATCACGGCCCTGGCCTGGTGCACGGTACCGGCGGTGTCGGTGACGGTCTTGATCTCACCGGAGAGATCGACGGCCACGACATCGTCCGGAACCAGCTCGGCACCGAAGCGCTCGGCCTGGGCACGCATGTTGTCCATCAGGTCCGGACCCATGATGCCGTCGCGGAAACCCGGGAAGTTCTCCACATCGGTCGTGTTCATCAGCGCGCCACCCGCGGTGACGGCTCCCTCGAACACCAGCGGCTTCAGCGAAGCGCGCGCGGTATAGAGGGCAGCCGTGTAGCCTGCGGGCCCGGAGCCGATGATGATCACGTTACGAACGTCGCTCACGGGGTGCTTCCTCGTCTCTGCCGACTGCCTACTGCGTACGGGGCGGGTTCATCGCTCTCACCCCACCCAACGGATCCTAAGGGGCGGGCATTCCCATGCTGCTGCTCGGCACAGAGGACGGACGTTGAGCCGGGTCACTCCAGGGGGTAGGTCCCGTCGAGGAGCAGGGAGCCGGCGTCTGCGCCGCCGTCCTCGGTACAGGAGGCGTCGACGACATAGGCGTCGACCTGAGTGCGGTCCGCGGCATGCGGCAGGAGTACGAGGTAGGCGCCGGTCCCCTGGTACTGCCCCTGCTCGAAGGCGAGAGGCTGCTCGCCGCGGCCGGTGCCGCGCTGGACACACGGGGGGAGCGCCGAGTCGGGAGAGCTCTGCGGCGTGACCATGCCCGGAGCTTCCGCCTCCAGGGACGGTCCCTTCTCGATGCGGGGCTCCGCTGCGTCGATCGGTGCAGACAGGAGGCTCCGGACCCGCTCGTCGATCGGCTCTCCGGAGAACTCTCCGTCAGCACCCGCGGCAGAACTCAGGCTGGCGTCCTGCGCCCTGCCCGCGTCTCCGACCGTGGAGGGCAGACCTTGGAGCACGAGGACACCCACGCCCACCGCGGCAGCACCCAGGACGGCTCCGAAAGCCGCGAGCCGTCGGCGGCTTCGGCGGGTGCGTCCCGGTCCCGTGGCGCCCCTGGAGTGTCCGGAGGGACGGTCAGGATGTGAGAGGGAACCACCGTCGGCCGAGGAGCCCTTCGTTTCACGTGAAACATCGCTGGCCGGGTCGGGAGTCGTGGCCTGGAGGAGTGCCTCCGCAGCCAGAGCGGCATCGATTCTGCCGGCGACATCGCCGGGCATCCGACCGGGCCCGGGAAGGGTGCCGAGCAGCCCTCTGATCTCCTCGAGGGAGGTCCGCACATCGGCGCAGACGGCACAGCCCTCAAGATGGCGGCGGAGCTCGGCTGCCTGATCGAAGGGCAGAAGACCCTCGGTGAGATCGGCGATCTCCGAGACATCAGGGTGCCGGTTTGTGTCGGTCGAGGATGTCACGCTCGCCCACCTCCGCCCTTCACTGCCGCCGAACCGTTCGGTCCCGGTTCGTTCGCTGCCGACTCCGTTCGGACGGCCGTCCCCGTCGTCCGGTTCCTTTCCCTGGGAATCTCCGGGCTATCCACGCCATTGCCCCGCAGATGGGTGAGCATCGGCAGCAACCGGGCTCTCCCCCGTGCGCAGCGGCTCTTGACGGTTCCCGTGGGAACGTCCAGGACCTTCGCCGCCTCGGCCACGGGATACCCCTGCATATCGACGAGCACCAGCGCGGCTCGCTGCTCCGGCGGCAGGGTCCCCAGGGCTCTCAGGAGTTCCCGATGGAGATCCTGGCGTTCGGCCGGCGCCTCGGCGGACTCATGGGGCTCCAGGAGCTGCTCCAGCCGTTCGGTGTCGTCCACCGGTGCCGTCTTGCGTGAGTCGGCCTTCCTGACCCGGTCCAGACAGGCATTGACCGTGATGCGGTGCAGCCAGGTGGTGACGGCCGCCTGGCCACGGAAGCCGGCTGCCGCGCGGAAGGCCGAGACGAAGGCATCCTGTACGGCGTCCGCGGCCTCCTCGCGGTCACCGAGCGTCCGCAGGGCGACGGCCCACAGGCGGTCCCTGTGGCGGCGGACGAGCTCACCGAAGGCATCCGGGTCTCCCGCGACATGCTGCGCGAGAAGGTCCTGGTCGCTTGTGTCGCGGAGTGTCGAGTCGTCCAACGGTGAGCCCCCTCCCGATCCTGTGCGTCAGCCGGTGAAGGAGACGTCCGTGATGGCCTGCTTGTATCCGGGGTCGCTGTACCCGTCCTTCGGTGAGTGAGGCATCGCGGTCATCCACACGAGCACATAACGGCCGGTGACCGGCTTCTCGGCTGTCAGCTTCAGCGTGGAACTCCCGGTCTGGCCGTTCGCGATCTTCGTCATGGAGCTGACGGGTCCGGACGGCGTGAGGGAGTCGACCGCGTAGAGGCTGATCGCCGTGTGGTTCCCCCCGTAGCGCAGAGCTATGGATCCCCCGGTCACGGCCTTCTCACTGCCGAGGTCGTAGACGATGCCGACTCCCTGCTTGATGGACGGAGCGAACTCCGGTCCGTCGAAGTAGGTCTTGGTGCGCCAGTAGCTGGAGCTGTCCTGGTCGTAGGTCGAGCCGACGGTGGAGGGGTTCTGCGGGGACCCGTCCGGTGCGTACTCCTGTGCGCCGTGGATGGCGAGGGGCACGGGCGTGTTCGGCTTGTCGTCGCCTTCCGGTGGCGCGGTCTCGGAGGACGTGGGGGCCTCCCGGGAGTTCTTCCCCTGGTCGAGCAAGCGGTCCGCGACCTGCCAGCTCCCGAGCCCCAGCGCGGCGATCAGCAAAGCCGAGACCGTCCACTTGAGAGCCTTGCCCGTGCGGCTCTCCAACGGCGCCGGGGGAACGACGGGCGGCTGGGCGGCGACGGCACGAGGGTGCATCGCAGGGCGCCCGTAGCCGCCCTGCTGGTAGGTGGTCCGCTGGTAGTCCGGAGGAGCGGTGAACGTCGGCTCCGGCGGGCGGATACGCGGCATGGCCGCCACCGCCTTCGCGAGTTCGTCGGGCGTGGTGCAGGGAGGGTCCTGCCGTGACGCGGTGGCTCCGTCGTTCACCAGCGCTCGCATGGCCAGTTCGGACAGCCCGCGGTGAACGCCTGCCCTCACCTGGTCGGGCGGGAGGAGCCCGACCCCCTTGGGGAGGCCCGTGAGCCCGTGGGCATCGTTCTCGTAGGGCCACCGCTGGGTGAGAGCGGCGTACAGCAGGGCTCCGATGGCCTCCGTGTCCGTCCGCTGCGGACGCTCCACCGAGATGCCCCGCAGTGCGGCGTTCACGGCCAGCCCGCGGATCCGGTACTGACCGGTCGACGTGCGCAGGACAGCGCTCGGAGTGAGGCGGAGATGGGCCAGGCCCTCTCGGTGGGCGGCGGTCATCGCCAACGACACCTGCTCGACGAGCTGGTAGGCGTCATGGGCTTCGAGGGGTGCTGCTGCGAGGAGAGCGGTCAGCTCCACCGCGTCCGGCAGCCATTCGTGGACGACATAGACCAGGTCGCCCTCCTCCACCGCGTCCAGGACCTGGACGAAGCGGGGGTCGCCGAGGAGCGCCGAGGAGCGTGCCGCGGCCAGGACCGAACGGGCTCTGGGATGCTCGGCCGGCAGGACGTGGACGCCGACGGCCCGACGCAGCTTCTCGTCCACCGCCCGCCAGCTGCTGAAGCCGTCCAGACGGGTGACGCACTCCTCCAGTCGGTAGCGCTTGGCGAGTTTGTGGCCGCTGTGCAGTTCGGGTGCCGTGACACCGGACGTGTCGCCGGGAGCCGGGTCTTCCTTCGCCGTCTCGCCCGGGTCGGGTGCGGTCTTCTCCGCAGACTTCTGGGATCCAGCCGCCCCGTCGGCCGTGGCCTTGCGCTCCTGCGCGGACAGCGGTTCGTTACCGCCGTTGTCGGCCACGTCGACGGCAGCCGTGCTACGTTCCGCCACCGTCGTTCCTGCCTCCCCATCCATTGCGCTGTACTCAGACGCCATGCCAATTGTGCCCACAGTCCGGCGCTATGCACGACACACGGCGGCGGTGGAAGGTTGTGCCAGGGAGTGAAGCCCGTGCCACGAACTCCCCCGTCGGCTGCGCAACGTGTCGGCCACCTCCCGCTCTCCTGCCGTCGGACGCCGCAGAGCACGCCGCCCCAGGGAGTGCTGCGTGGCCCCGGCCGGACGCCCTAGCGGCCCAACCGCCCGCGGACCATTCCGACCAGGGCGTTGAGTTCCGCGATGCGCATCTTCTTCGCGGAGACGAAGAAGACGCCCGCCAGCACGATGCCGCCGATCACCAGTGCCACCAGCGAGCCCCCGGCGCCGCTGCCCAGCGTGGTGAGGATGCCGTAGGCCACAAGGCCGCCGCCGAGCGCCGCGGGCACCGAGGCCATCGACAGCCGGGCGTAGGTCCGCAGCACATGGGCCCCGTCCAGGTCGCCTCCGAGTCGCTTGCTGAGGCGCCGCCAGGCGACGCCCACGCCGACCGCGTAGGCGAGGCCGTAGGACGCGGCCATCCCGACGACCGCCCAGCGGGCCGGCAGCAGGGCGAAGCAGAGTGCCGAGGCACCGGCGTTGACGGCGGCGACGATCACGGTGTTGTAGAAGGGGGTCCGGGTGTCCTCGTAGGCGTAGAAGCCGCGGAGGACGACGTACTGGACCGAGTAGGGGATCAGCCCGAGACCGAAGGCCATCAGGATGAAGCCCATGCCGCGGGCCGCCTCCCCGCCGGTGGAGGCGAAGAGCAGGGTGGACATCGGGACGCCCAGTGCCAGGAACGCGAAGGCCACCGGGACGATGGCCACCGCGGAGTTGCGCAGTCCCTGCGAGATGTCGTCGCGGACCGCACCCGGGTCCCCGTCGTGGGCCGCACGGGAGAGCCGTGGCAGGAGGGCGGCCATCACGGAGACGGTGATGATGGCCTGGGGCATTCCCCAGATCAGCTGGGCATTGGTGTAGGCGATGAAGCCCGCTCCTTGGCGTCCCGAGGCCTCACCGGCGGCCGTGGCGAGCTGGGTGACCACCAGAACGCCCGCCTGGTTGGCCAGTACGAAGAGCACGGTCCACTTGGCCAGCTTGACCGTCTTGCCGAGCCCGTGGCCCTTCCAGTCGAAGCGGGGGCGGAACCGGAACCCGGTCTCGCGCAGGTACGGGATCATCGCCAGCGCCTGCACCACCAGGCCCAGCAGGGTGCCGATGCCCAGAAGGCGCACGCCCTCCGGCGGGATCGTCTCCACGCCCATCCGGGACTCGGCCGAGGTGCCGTAGACCCAGATGAAGAGCCCGAAGGTGGTGATCATGACGATGTTGTTCAGGACCGGGGTCCACATCATGGCGCCGAACTTGCCGCGGGCGTTGAGGATCTGCCCCATCACCACGTGGATGCCCATGAAGAAGATCGTCGGCAGGCAGTAGCGGGCGAAGGTGACCGCCACGCTGTTGGACGCGGGGTCGCCCGCGATCGTGTCCGACATGAGCCGGATCAGCAGGGGTGCGGCGAACACCGCGAGCACCACGATGCCGCCCAGTGTCACCATCACCAGCGTCAGCAGCCGGTTGGCGAAGGCTTCGCCGCCGTCCTCGTCGTTCTTCATCGCCCGTACCAGCTGAGGGACGAAGACCGAGTTCAGACCGCCGCCCACGGTGAGGATGTAGATCATCGTGGGGAGGGTGTAGGCGACGGTGAAGGTGTCGCCGAGGAGCGCGGCGCCGAGCGCCGCGGTGATGACCAGGCTGCGGACGAAGCCGGTGAGGCGTGACACCAGGGTGCCCGCCGCCATCACCGCACTGGACTTCAGCAGCCCGGATGCGCGGCCGGAGGGCTTCTTCGGGGCTGCGGGAGCGGGCTCCGGCTGCGGCGGGGGGACCGCAGCGGGCTGTCCCGGCCCGGATGCCTGCTGGTCGCGGAAGAGGTGTGCGAAGGCGTCAGGCTCCGGCTTCTCCGCCGAGGCACGGGTGACCAGGTCGTCCACACCGGTGAACTGCGTGGTGCGGGCGTCGTCGCCGTAGGGAAGGCGTCTGGACGGGCCCTCCGGCTCGGGTGGGGGTGTCTGCGCCCACACCCGGGGGTCCGGTGCGTGAGCGGGCGCTGCGGGCTGCTGGTAGAGCGCCTGAGGGTCCTGGTAGGTGCCGGGCGGGGGCGGCGGGTGCTCCGAGCGGTCGTAGAGGGCCTCCGAGACCGGGTCCTGCGCCGTGAGGTCCTGTGCCCGGAAGGGGTCGGGCGTGTAGGCGTCCTGCACATAGGGGTCCGGGGCGTATGCGTCCTGTGACGCCTGGTGATCGGGGGTGGGGTACTGAGGCTGCCGGCCGTGGCCTGCGGGGTTTCCCCCACCCGCGCCCTGGCCGCGGTCACCGTCATACGGCGCGTTCATGCCTACCCCACCTCATCGTCCCCGGCCGACCGGCCACGACATCGCTCAACGGTCCACTTTCTCACCAGCGCCCGACGGGTCGCCGCTTTCGGGTCGGGTGTCCGGTGTCGGGTCACCCGGGTGCCCGTGCTCCCGGTGGCCGGCGTCGTCGGCGGCTTTGTCGTGCTCTCCGGGGTCTCCGGCGCCGGGGGCGTCGGTCCCCTCGCCGTCGGCCGCGGGGGCCGTTGAGACGGTCGCCTCGGCTGCGGCCCGCTTGCGCTGGGTGTACATCCTGATGCCTGCGAGGACGAGAAGCAGCACCCCACCCGCGATGACAAGCATCACCTGAGGAGTGATCTCCGAGACCTTGACGGTGAAGTCCATGGCCTTGCCGTAGGGCTTGCCGTCCTTGGTGAACAGCTGGGCCGTCATCTGCACCTGGCCGTTGGCATTGGCCGCGGCCGGGAACTGCACCGTCTGACTGTGGCCGCCCCCGACCCGGACGGCCTGCTCGGCCATCGCCTTGTCCTCCAGCCCCAGGCGCGTCGGGCTGTGCGAGCGCAGGCGCAGCACCAGGTCGTCGACGTCCTGCACCAGCTGGTTCTGCACGGTGACCGGGATCATCGCGCTGCGGCCCGAGAGGGTCACATCCGACTTCTGGATCAGCTGGACCTCGCCGGTGAGGTCCTTGAGGTAGGCGCGGACGCCGTCGCGGTACTGCTCGGCCCCCGTGGGGTTCCCGCGCCAGGAGGTGGAGAGCTCCCGGTCCACGGCCCGACCGAAGGGGGTGTTGACCCGGTCGGCCTGGGTGAGGATGCCCTCGAACATGTCGAGGCTCTGCTGCGTGGAGCGGATCTCCTCGAAGGCGCCGACCTGGAGTTCCTGCTTGCGAAGGCGGTCGGGGTAGCGGGACCCGCGGGGCACGGCGGTATTGGCGTCGGCATCCGGCTTGGTCGTCGCGGCATCGACCAGGTCCAGCGGCTGGGTCCAGCGCTTGCCGGACAGCCCCTCCATCGCCTCCGCCATGGACTGGGCCTGGGCGGCGGTGGGCATGCGCTGGGGTGCCACCACGATGCTGCGCTGCTTCCCGGGCACCTGGAGAGTGATCGCGAGCGACTGGGCGAGGAACTCCTGAACGGCGAGGGTGGAGGCTCCCGACCGGCTCATATCGCCCTCGAAGGCCGTGGACAGCCGTGCATCGGACACCACTGCGGTGGTGCCGCCCCCGATGGGGCGGGCTGCCGTCGGCGTGTAGGTGAGATCGTCACGGAGGCTGTCGCTCCTGACGATGACGTTGTCGGCTCCCGCCGAGGTGGCGACGTCGACGATGGAGGAGTCGATGGCGCCCTCCACCGGCCACGCGAATTCCACCGAGGGCTTCACATGGAGCACGGTCTCCACCGTCGTGGAGGCGACGTCGGTCGCCGGTTGGAGATGGCTCAGCGAGCCGGAGACGGAGGTGCCCCGGTGTGCCAGGGAAGCGAGGTCGGGATCCCCGAAGGGCAGCGCGACCACCTTGCTGTTCTGCACCGCCGCGCCGAGCGAGCTCAGCCAGCGCTTGGCCACGGCCTGGTTCTTGCCGGGAACGATGGTGTCGCCCTGCTTGACCGCGTAGCTCTCGGCCATCGCGTCCACGCTTGCCAGCAGGTCGGGGTCGACGACCCAGGTGACCGGTAGCCGGCTGCCGAGGGCCACCAGCCGTTCGAGGCGGCCACCAGGGGCCAGCTCCCCGGCCAGGCTCTCGTCCTCGAAGACGGGGGTCTGCTCGGGGTCCGATCCGGTCTCCGCCGTCAGGTGCGTGGAGGAGACCAGCGGCCAGAGGTAGGTGAGGCTGGTCTTCTTCTTCAGAGCCTCGGGCTGCCAGGGCAGGAAGGTCCGCTGGATGCCGAGCACCTGGTCGAAGGAGCCGTTCGGGGTCTGCCCGGTGAGGGTGACGCCCAGCTGGTAGATCGCGCCGTCCTCGCCGAGATCGAGTTCCCCGACCGGGACGGAGATGGTGAAGTCCCTGCTGATTCCGGAGGCCAGGCGGGGAACGTCCACCGCGTACTCGTCGTCGACCGCCCGCCCGTCCACCGCGGGGTCGAAGCCGGTGCGGTCCGGCACCTGGTCCATGGAGGTGCGGTTGGCGAACTTCTGGCCGATGCGGAGGTCCACCTGGGCGTCGGTGATCGTTTGCTTCCCGCGGTTGGTCACCGTCCCCGAGACGGTGAGCGTGTCCTTGGCCCCGGGGGCGGCCGGTGCCACCGTGTCCAGGGACACATCGACGGTGCGGGTGCCGGTGGCCTCCTCCGCGGCCGACGCGGGCTGGGCCGCCGGTACCCCGAGCAGCCCGGCGATCAAGGGGAGCCCGAGGGCCAGGGGGACCGTGCGGCGCAGCCACCGGCGCGCAGGAGAGGTACGCATCCCCTGGAAGTCTGCCGCCTCGGCCACGCGCTCGCCCGTCTCTCGTCGTCTGCACGCCGGTGGTGGTTCGCCGGTGCTCTGGTTCGTGCGTCCACGAATGGTAACGAGGCCCGCTGTGCCGAAGTGCCGCGGAGTGGTGTACCAAGATCATGGAAATCCGTGGGCCGTTTAACCGGGCGGCCCCGGGCGGTCGGGGCACGTAACCTGTTCTGCTGTGCCGAACGCCAATGAAGACCTCCCCACTGCCCTGAACCAGGCGCAACACCGCGCGGTGAGCGAACTGCTGCGTGTCTCGCCGGTCGCCGACGACCTCGCACGCCGATTCCAGGAGGCCGGGTTCCGGCTCGCGCTCGTCGGCGGCTCCGTCCGTGACGCACTGCTCGGGCGGCTGGGCAACGACCTGGACTTCACGACGGATGCCCGGCCCGAGGACGTCCTGAAGATCATGCGCCCCTGGGCGGACGCGGTCTGGGACGTGGGCATCGCCTTCGGCACGGTCGGTGCCCAGAAGGAGGGGCGCGTCGGTGAGGAGGTGCAGCGCTTCGAGATCGAGGTGACCACCTACCGCTCCGAGGCGTACGACCGGACCTCGCGCAAGCCCGTGGTCTCCTATGGCGACTCCATCGAGGAGGACTTGGTCCGCCGTGATTTCACGGTGAACGCCATGGCCGTGGCGCTCCCGGAGAAGCGGTTCATCGACCCCCACGGAGGGCTCGACGACCTGGCGGACCGTGTGCTGCGGACCCCCGGTACCCCCGAGGACTCCTTCTCCGACGATCCGCTGCGGATGATGCGCGCTGCCCGGTTCGCCGCGCAGCTGGACTTCGGCCTGGCGCCGGACGTGGTCACCGCGATGACGGCGATGGCCGAGCGGATCGAGATCGTCTCCGCGGAGCGCGTCCGTGACGAGCTCAACAAGCTCCTGCTGTCGCCCCGGCCGCGCACGGGTCTGGGCCTGCTCGTCGATACCGGGCTGGCCGAGCATGTGCTTCCGGAGCTTCCGGCTCTACGCCTGGAGCGTGACGAGCACCATCGCCACAAGGACGTGTACGAGCACTCACTCACCGTGCTCGACCAGGCGATCGACCTGGAGGTCGACGGCCCGGATCTGGTTCTGCGCCTCGCTGCCCTGCTCCATGACATCGGCAAGCCGCGGACGCGGCGCTTCGAGAAGGACGGCCGGGTCTCCTTCCACCACCACGAGGTGGTCGGCGCCAAGATGACCAAGAAGCGCATGACGGCGCTCAAGTACTCGAACGACATGGTTCGGGACGTCTCCCGCTTGGTCGAGCTGCACCTCCGTTTCCATGGCTACGGGGGCGGAGAGTGGACCGACTCGGCGGTGCGTCGCTATGTGCGCGATGCCGGCCCCCTGCTGGACCGCCTCCACAAGCTGACCCGGTCGGACTGCACCACGCGGAACAAGAAGAAGGCCGCCGCGCTCTCCCGCACCTACGACGGACTGGAGGAGCGGATCCTTCAGCTGCAGGAGCAGGAGGAGCTGGACGCCATCCGGCCCGACCTCAACGGCAACGAGATCCAGGAGGTCCTCGGCGTCGGCCCGGGGCCGATGATCGGCAGGGCGTACTCCTTCCTTCTGGAGCTGCGTCTTGAGAACGGCCCGATGGCGCGCGACGAGGCCGTGACGGCACTCAAGGAGTGGTGGTCGCAGCAGCAGTGACCTTTGTCGTGCGGTGTTTCACGTGAAACACCGCACCAAGCCGGACAGTGGGGTCGTGTTTCACGTGAAACACGACCCCACTGTCATGGCGTGTCCGGCAGGCTGCGGAGGCTTCGGGCAAGGCCCGCGGCCACCATCGCGTAGATCGCGGACACCATGAGCAGCACCGGGACGGAGCGCCCGTCCGGAGGCAGCATCAGCGCCACGACTCCCGCCGCCCCGACGAACGCAGCATTGAAGAGCATGTCGTAGAGGGAGAAGATCCTGCCGCGGTAGGCGTCGTCCACCGCCGTCTGCACCACGGTGTCCGTGGCGATTTTCGCTCCCTGTGTGAGCAGGCCGAGGACGAAGGCGGCGGCCAGCATCGGTACAGGGGCGAAGGGCAAGCCCAGAGCGGGCACCAGAACGGCCCCTGACCCCGCACAGACGGCCATCCAGCCGGTACGGCCCAGTCGCCTGATCGTCCACGGCGAGACCACGGCGGCGATGAAGAATCCTGCTCCGGAGGCAGCGAGCGCGAGACCGAGCAGGGTGAGCCCGTCCGCTTCGGTGTCGGACCATGCGTACCGGCAGAGCATCAGCACCGTCACCGTGAGGGCTCCGTAGCAGAAGCGCAGCAGCGTCATCGCCATGAGAGCCCGCGCGGCGCTCCGCCGCTCCCTGAGATGCCGGAGCCCGTGGTGCAGGCCGTGCACGGTGGAGGCCAGTGCGGGCAGCAGTTGTGAGGTGGCCAGGGTTGTGTCCGGTCCCAGCAGGTCGCGTGCCATGCGCAGCGAGGCCGCGCCTGCGGCCAGGTACAGCAGGGCGCCGAGGACGACCACGGCAGCATCGGAGTCCGACACGATCAGTCGGACGGCGAAGGCCAGGCCGCCCCCCGCGGTGGCCGCCAGGGTGCCGGCAGTGGGGGACAGGGAGTTCGCCATGACCAGGCGCTGGGAGTCCACGACCCGGGGCAGTGCTGCCGACAGCCCCGCCAGCACGAAGCGGTTGACCGCGGTGACGGCGAGAGCGGAGGCGTAGAAGAGCCCGTCGGGTGCTCCGCTGACCATGAGGACCGCCGTGGAGGCTGCCAGACAGGTGCGCAGCAGACTGCCGTAGAACAGGACCTGGCGGCGGCGCCAGCGGTCGAGCAGGACTCCGGCGAAGGGGCCGACGAGGGAGTAGGGCAGCAGCAGGACCGCCATGGCGGAAGCGATGGCCGCCGGGGAGGTCTGGCGCTCGGGGGAGAAGACCACATAGGTGGCGAGGGCCACCTGGTACACGCCGTCGGCCGACTGGGAAAGCAGCCGGACGGTCAGCAGGCGGCGGAAGTCGGTCAGGCGCAGGAGTACGCGCAGGTCACGTACGGGGGGCATGCGAGCTAGCGTCACATACGGGGAGGGTCCCCGGGGCATCGCCCCGGGGACCCTCCCCGGTGTCGAGGTGGAGCGCTCAGCGCTCGGTCTCGCCCTTGATGAACTTCTCGACGTTCTCGCGGGCCACGTCGTCGAAGTACTGGACCGGCGGGGACTTCATGAAGTACGAGGACGCGGAGAGGATCGGGCCGCCGATACCGCGGTCCTTGGCGATCTTCGCAGCGCGCAGGGCGTCGATGATGACACCGGCCGAGTTCGGGGAGTCCCAGACCTCGAGCTTGTACTCGAGGTTCAGCGGGACGTCACCGAAGGCGCGGCCCTCGAGGCGGACATACGCCCACTTGCGGTCGTCGAGCCAGGCCACGTAGTCGGACGGGCCGATGTGGACGTTCTTCTCGCCCAGCTCGCGGTCCGGGATCTGCGAGGTGACGGCCTGCGTCTTCGAGATCTTCTTGGACTCCAGGCGCTCGCGCTCGAGCATGTTCTTGAAGTCCATGTTGCCGCCGACGTTCAGCTGCATGGTGCGGTCCAGGACGACACCGCGGTCCTCGAACAGCTTGGCCATCACGCGATGCGTGATGGTGGCGCCGACCTGGGACTTGATGTCGTCGCCGACGATCGGGACACCGGCCTCGGTGAACTTGTCGGCCCACTCCTTGGTACCCGCGATGAAGACCGGGAGGGCGTTGACGAAGGCGACCTTGGCGTCGATGGCGCACTGCGCGTAGAACTTCGCCGCGTCCTCGGAGCCGACGGGCAGGTAGCAGACCAGGACGTCGACCTGCTTGTCCTTGAGGACCTGGACCACGTCGACCGGGGCCTCGGCGGACTCCTCGATGGTCTGGCGGTAGTACATGCCCAGGCCGTCCAGGGTGTGGCCGCGCTGCACGGTGACGCCGCTCGACGGCACGTCGCAGATCTTGATGGTGTTGTTCTCGCTGGCGCCGATGGCGTCCGAGAGGTCGAGGCCGACCTTCTTGGCGTCCACGTCGAAGGCGGCGACGAACTCGACGTCACGCACGTGGTAGTCGCCGAACTGGACGTGCATCAGACCCGGCACCTTGCCGGCCGGGTCGGCGTCCTTGTAGTACTCGACGCCCTGCACCAGCGAGGCGGCGCAGTTGCCCACGCCGACGATGGCTACGCGAACCGAACCCATTCCGGTTGCTCCCTGTGTGTTCTCGGTGTTCCGGATGAAACCCTGCGGATCCGCAGAGCCTCACTTGGCGGTGTCGTCGGACGGATCCGGCGGAGTGGAGCCGACCGGGGGTGTCCCCACGGAGGGCTCGGTTCCTTCAGGCCGGGGCAGGCCGCCCGTCGCTCCAGATGTGGTGTCCTGCTGAGCGGTGCTCTCCGGGGAGGGTCGTCGCTGATCCCGCCCCGCTCGCTCGCTCTCGATCAGCTCGTTCAGCCAGCGCACTTCACGCTCCACGGACTCCATGCCGTGGCGCTGCAGCTCGAGCGTGTAGTCGTCGAGGCGCTCACGGGTGCGGGCAAGAGAGGCGCGCATCTTCTCCAGGCGCTCTTCCAGCCGGCTGCGACGGCCCTCCAGGACGCGCATCCGCACCTCTCGCTCCGTCTGGCCGAAGAAGGCGAAACGGGCGGCGAAGTGCTCGTCCTCCCAGGTGTCGGGGCCGGTATGGGAGAGCAGCTCCTCGAAGTGCTCCTTACCTTCCGCCGTCAACCGGTAGACGATCTTTGCGCGGCGCCCCGCGAGGGAGGCGGCGAGGGCGTCCTCGGGCGCGCTCCCCGGTTCCTCGATCAACCAGCCGTTGGCGACCAGCGTCTTGAGGCAGGGGTAGAGGGTTCCGTAGCTGAAGGCCCGGAAGATTCCCAGCGAGGTGTTGAGCCGCTTGCGCAGCTCGTACCCGTGCATCGGGGCCTCGCGGAGCAGTCCGAGCACGGCGAACTCGAGGATGCCGGAGCGTCTGCTCACTGCCGCCTCCTTCGCCGTTCCTGCTCGTACTCCACCGCGATGTGTCGTGCTGATGTATCGAATCGATACATCAGCACGATAGAACGGTGTCACCTCCGCGACAAGAGGGGGCGTGGTGAACGGCGTCACATCATCAATTCGCCACAGCCTTGATGCCGGAAATGGGGTGAACTTCGGCTTCAGGGGGGTTTTGGGCGTGCGTAGTCTGTGCGGCATGCAGACCACCGGGAACCAAGTGACGCCGCTGAGCGTCATCGCCGTGGATGCCCAGCGGATGAGTTCTGACCGGAACTCGTCCGTATCCATTTCGGGGGGACCGGAACTCAACTGCCGCTTCCAGGCGTCTTGCCTGCCCGAGGAGTAGTCGTTCGATGAGCGAGCACCGTCGCAAACCGCCACAGCCGCAGGGTGGCGGGCGCGCCGCGGCCCGTCGCGCCGCCCAGCAGCCGTCGGGCCGTCGCGCAGCACCCGGCCCAAGTGCCACATCAGCCTCCCCCGGCGCCTCCTACGGCGCCGAGGGCCCCGCCTACGGCAGCCGTGCCGAGGCCCGCCGTGCCGCACAGCGGGGAGGCCGGCGGCGGGTGGACGAGCCGGGGGCCGGGGGCGGCGGCCAGGGCGGCGGCCGTGGCGGCGGACGGCGCGGCACCGGCGGCAACGGGGGAGGCGGCGGCCAGGGGCCGAGGAAGCGCCGGATCATCGACTACCCGAGGCACGACAAGTACGGGTGGCGACGCTGGGTGCCCTCCTGGAAGCTGGTCACCGGCCTGATCATCGCCTTCTTCGGCAGCATGATGACCGCTGCCACCATCGCCTACGCCATGGTGGTCGTCCCCAACCCCGCCGAGGCGGCCACGGCCCAGAACAACGTCTACTACTGGGCCGACGGCTCGCAGATGGCGGCCACCGGCGGTGAGACCAACCGGCAGATCATCGGCTTCGACCAGATCCCCCGGGACATGCAGAACGCGGTGGTCTCCGCCGAGAACAAGACCTTCTGGAAGGACTCGGGCATCGACCCGAAGGGCATCGGGCGCGCCGTGTTCAACATGGCGACCGGTGGCCAGACCCAGGGCGGCTCGACGATCACCCAGCAGTACGTCAAGAACAACCGGCTGAACGACCAGTCCCAGACGGTGACCCGCAAGCTCAAGGAACTCTTCATCTCGATCAAGATCGACTCCGAGGTCGACAAGGACACGATCATGGCGGGGTACCTCAACACCGCGTACTACGGCCGCGGGGCCTACGGCATCCAGGCCGCCGCCCGCACGTACTACGGCAAGGACGCCAAGGACCTCAACGCGAGCGAGAGCGCCTTCCTCGCCTCGCTGCTCAAGGGCGCCACCTACTTCGACCCGGCCGGCTCCGAGGCGATCGACCCCGAGGCCACGGCCGCCAACAACACCGCCCGCGCCACCGAGCGCTGGGCGTGGATCCTCGACGAGATGGTCAAGGACGGGCACCTCGAGGCGGCCGAGCGCGCCACCTACACCGAGTTCCCCATGCCGGACAAGCCGAAGAAGAACGCGCAGCTCAGCGGTCAGATCGGCTATCTGGTGGACCTCGCCAAGGCCAACTTCATCAACAACAACGACCGGGACATCGGCGCCGAGGACCTCGCCCAGGGCGGGTACGAGATCCACACGACCTTCGACAAGAAGAAGGTCACCCTGCTCGAGAAGTCGGTCAACAAGATCCTGGACGAGTACATCGACCCGGAGAAGCGCCCCAAGACGGACACCCACGTCCAGTTCGGCGGTGCGTCCGTCGAGCCCGAGACCGGCAAGATCATCGCCATCTACGGCGGTACGGACGCCACCAAGCACTTCACCAACAACGCGGACGCCACCGGTGCCCAGGTCGGGTCGACCTTCAAGCCCTTCGTGCTGGCCGCAGCCATGCGCGACGGCGTCCGCGACCCCGGGGGCGGCAAGGAGCAGGGGCTGGAGAGCCGCACCCGCGTCGATCCCGACAAGAGCCGCTACAGCGGCAAGAACAAGCTGACGGTCAGGAACTACGACGGCTCCGTGTGGCACGACCAGAACGGGGAGGAGTGGAACCAGGTCAACGACGACGACGCCAGCTACGGCGACATCAGCCTCCGCGAGGCGATGATCCACTCGGCCAACTCCCCCTATGTGCAGCTCGGCATGGACGTCGGCATCCCCTCGGTCCGCCAGGCGGCGCTCGACGCCGGCCTGCTGGAGTCCAGCCTGGTGAAGTCGGACGTCCCCTCGTTCTCACTCGGCATCTCCTCCCCCAGCGCCATCCGCATGGCCGGTGCCTACGGCACCTTCGCCGCCGACGGCGAGCAGCGCGACCCCTACTCCGTGGAGCGCGTCCAGTACGAGGGCGAGACGGTCTACGAGCACGAGGACAAGGCCGAGCGGGCCTTCAGCCGGGCCGTCGCCACCAACGTCACCGACGTGCTCCGCTCCGTCGTCGACGACCCGGAGGGCACCGGCCGCAAGGCGCGGATCCCCGGCCGCCAGGTCGCCGGCAAGACCGGTACGACCGACGGCAACAAGCAGGCGTGGTTCGTCGGCTACACGCCGCAGTTGTCCACGGCCATCGACATGTACCGCCTCGACGACGACGAGAACAACAAGAACCGCAAGTTCGAGGACATGTACGGCACCGGTGACCAGCCGAAGGTCCACGGCTCGTCGTTCCCGTCCCGCGTCTGGCAGGACTACATGTCCTCGGCGCTCAAGGGCGAGAAGGTCATGACCTTCCCCGCCCCGGAGGAGCTGGACGCCGAGGCCGTCTGGGGCGGCGGCGCGGAGAGCCCCGAGCCCACGCCCAGCACCTCTCCCTCGTCCTCCCCCTCGCCGTCGCCCTCGGAGTCCGAGGCCGAGCCCTCGCCCTCCAGGACGTCCGGCCGCCCGTCCCCGTCCTGCAACCCGTGGGAGGACTGGACCTGCCGGCCCACCGGCGGTACCGACGGCGGCACGGACGAGGGATCGTCCAACGGCGGGGTCACCACCAGCCCCTCGCCCTCCACGACGGACGGCGGTGTCGACGGCGGTGTCGACGGAGGTGCCGACAGCGGCGGTGGCGGATCCAACGGCGGCGGGTCCAACGGCGGCGCGAACGGCGGGAACGGCGGCGGGTTCATCGGCGGATCCGACGGCACCTGATCCCCGCACGCGGCCACGGGGCCGTCGCATCCGGCACGAAGGGCGCCCGGCGCCCGGCGGATGCGACGGCCCCGGCCGTTTCCGCCACCCGGTACGGCAGGATGTGCACCATGCCCAGCCCAGAAGAGACCACCGCGCACCCGGCACGCCCCGGTGCGGGCCCGGTGGGGCAGGACCGCCCCGACGTGGCTCCCACCCGGAGCGACAGCATCGCCGCGGCCGCCTCCGAGCTGATCGGAGGGCCTCTCGGCCGTCGGGCGCGCGGCGGCACGGCCGGGCGGTTCACCCCCGCGGCGGTGGTCGCGCTGACCGCGATCGGCATGTTCGCGCTGGGCATGGTGCAGAAGCTGCCCTGCTACAACTGGGCCTGGTTCCGGGGAGCCAGCTCCCAGTACACCCACGCCTGCTACTCCGACATCCCGCACCTGTACCTGGGCCGCGGGTTCTCCGAGGGGCTCGTCCCCTACATCGACCGTCTGCCCGGCGACATGGAGTACCTGGAGTACCCCGTGCTCACCGGACTGTTCATGCAGGTCGCCTCCTGGATCAGCGACATCGGCTTCTGGCTGGGCATCTCCGACGGCGACGTCATGCAGCGCGAGCAGCTCTACTGGCTGGTGAACGCGGGCATGCTCATGGTGTGCACCGCGGTGATCGCCGTGTGCGTGGCCCGCACCCACCGCCACCGGCCGTGGGACGGCATGCTCGTCGCCCTGGCCCCCGCCTTCGCCCTGACGGCCACCATCAACTGGGACCTCTTCGCGGTCGCCCTCACCGCCGCCGCGATGCTCATGTGGTCGCGCGGGCGGGTCCTGGCCTTCGGCATCCTCATCGGACTGGCGACGGCCGCGAAGCTGTACCCGGTGTTCCTGCTCGCTCCCCTGCTCCCCCTGTGCTGGCGCACCGGACGCTGGCGCCCGTTCCTCACCGCCTGTCTGTCGGCGGCAGGGGCGTGGCTCGCGGTCAACCTGCCGGTGATGGTGCTCGCCCCCGAGGGCTGGAAGAAGTTCTACGCCTTCAGCCAGGAGCGGTCGATCGACTTCGGCTCCTTCTGGCTGGTCATCACCCAGCGCACCGGGAAGCCCATCGACGTGCAGTTCGTCAACGACGCGGCGATCGCCCTGGTGGTCGTGGCCTTCGTCGGTCTGTGCCTGCTCACCCTGAAGGCCCCGCGCCGCCCCCGGTTCGCCCAGCTGGTCTTCCTGCTGGTCGCGGTCTTCATCCTGACCAACAAGGTCTACTCCCCGCAGTACGTCCTGTGGCTGATCCCCCTGGCCGCCCTCGCCAGGCCCCGCTGGCGGGACTTCCTCGTCTGGCAGGCCTGCGAGGTGTTGTACTTCCTCGGGATCTGGATGTACCTGGCGTACACGACCAGCGAGAAGCACCAGGGCCTGCCGGTCGAGGGATACCAGCTCGCCATCGCCCTGCACCTGCTGGGGACGCTCTACCTCTGCGCGGTGATCCTGCGGGACATCCTGCGGCCGGAGCGCGACGTGGTGCGCCGGGACGGAGACGACGACCCCTCGGGCGGGATCCTCGACGGCGCCGAGGACGTGTTCGTCCTCGGCGCTACCGGCTCCCGGAAGGACACCCCGGACCGCGGCGGGGAGCAGGCGTACGCCGCTCGCGGGGCGCTGAGCGGCCCGGGAGCGGAGACGGCGCCGCGCAGCACGGTCTGAGGCCCCTTGACGCCCCGGTGCCCCGAAGGCGGTGCGGGGCAGGTGCAGGAGCCTCCCTGCACCCGCCCCGCGGCGGCCTTGCGGTCGGGGACCGTCAGTGGTCCACCAGACGGTCGAACTGGGTCGTGGTGTGCCTCAGGTGGGCGACCAGCTCGTCGCCCACCTTGGGCTCCTGGGCATCGGCCGGTACGAAGAGGATCGACACCTGCATGTGCGGCGGCTCGGCGAACCAGCGCTGCTTGCCCGCCCACACGAAGGGCGACAGATTGCGGTTGACGGTCGCCAGTCCGGCCCGCGCCACGCCCTTGGCCCGGGGCATCACCCCGTGCAGGGCCTTGGGGGCCTCCAGCCCCACACCGTGCGAGGTGCCCCCGGCGACCACCACCAGCCAGCCGTCCGAGGCGGCCTTCTGCTGCCGGTAGCCGAACCGGTCGCCCTTGGCCACACGGGTGACGTCCAGAACGGCTCCGCGGTACTCGGTGGCCTCGTGGTCCCCCAGCCAGAGCCGGGTGCCGATGCGGGCGCGGAACCGGGTCTGCGGGAACTGCTGCTGCAGGCGGGCCAGCTCGTCGGCCCGCAGATGACTGACGAACATGGTGCCCAGCGGCAGACGCGCGGCGCGGAGCCGGTCCATCCAGGCGATGACCTCCTCGACGGCGTCCGAACCGTCGGTGCGGTCGAGGGGCAGATGCAGGGCGAAGCCCTCGAGGCGGACGTCCTCGATCGCCGCGTGGAGCTGGCCGAGCTCCTCCTCGGTGATCCCGTGGCGCTTCATCGAGCTCATGCACTCGATCACCACCCGGGCGCCCACCAGCGCGTACACGCCGTCGACGGAGGACACGGACCGCACCACGCGGTCCGGCAGCGGCACGGGCTCCTCGCCCCGCCGGAACGGGGTGAGGACGAGCAGGTCACCGCCGAACCAGTCCTTGATGCGCGCCGCCTCGTACGTGGTGCCCACGGCCAGCATGTCGGTCCCGAAGCGGGCCGCCTCCTCGCAGAGGCGCTCGTGGCCGAAGCCGTACCCGTTGCCCTTGCAGACCGGGACGAGGCCGGGGAACTGGTCGATGACCGACTTCTGGTGTGCCCGCCAGCGCGCGGTGTCGACGTAGAGGGAGAGCGCCATACTGGCCGGACCCTTTCTGGTGGCTGCGGTGTTCAGGGGGTGTGTACGAGGGTACGGAGTCGGGCGCCGGGCGGCCGCCTCCCGTGCCGGGGCCGCCCCGTCGCCTCAGCGGCGCGACATGTAGATGTCCAGCGCCTTGTGGAGCAGCTTGTTGAGAGGGAAGTCCCACTCGCCGATGTACTCGACGGCCTCACCGCCGGTGCCGACCTTGAACTGGATCAGGCCGAAGAGGTGGTCCGTCTCGTCGAGCGAGTCGCTGATGCCGCGGAGGTCGTAGACGGTGGCGCCCATGGCGTAGGCGTCGCGCAGCATCCGCCACTGCATCGCGTTGGACGGCCTCACCTCGCGGCCGATGTTGTCGGAGGCGCCGTAGGAGTACCAGACGTGGCCGCCGACGACCAGCATGGTCGCCGCCGAGAGGTTCACGCCGTTGTGCCGGGCGAAGTAGAGACGCATGCGGTTCGGGTCCTCGTTGTTGAGGACGGTCCACATGCGCTGGAAGTAGGAGAGCGGGCGGGGGCGGAAGCGGTCGCGCACGGCCGTGATCTCGTACAGGCGCTGCCACTCCTCCAGGTCCTCGTAGCGGCCCTGCACGACTTCCACACCGGCCTTCTCGGCCTTCTTGATGTTGCGGCGCCAGAGCTGGTTGAAGCCCTTGAGGACGTCGTCGAGCGAGCGGTTGGCCAGCGGGACCTGGTAGACGTACCGCGGCTGCACGTCGCCGAAGCCGGCACCGCCGTCCTCGCCCTGCTGCCAGCCCATCTTGCGGAGGCGGTCGGACACCTCGAAGGCGCGCGGCTCGACGTGGGTGGCCTGGACGTCCCGCAGGCGCTTCACGTCCGGGTCCTGGATGCCGGCCTTGATCGCGGGGGCGTCCCACCGGCGGATGACGACCGGAGGCCCCATCTTGACGGAGAACGCGCCCTGGTTCCTGAGGTGCGCCAGCATGGGCTGGAGCCAGTCGTCCAGGTTGGGCGCGTACCAGTCGATCACCGGTCCCTCGGGCAGGTACGCCAGATAGCGCTTGATCTTGGGCAGCTGGCGGTACAGGACCAGCCCGGCGCCGACCAGCTGATCGTTCCTGTCGAACCAGCCCAGGTTCTCCGAGCGCCACTCGGTCTTCACATCAGCCCACGCCGGGACCTGGCAGTGACTCGCCGAGGGCAGGCTCTGGATATAGGCCAGATGCTGCTCACGGCTGATGGTCCTCAGGGTCAGGCTCATGCGGGGGCTCCTCGGCAGGTGTGTCCCCATGGGTACAGGGGCTCCGGCTCTCGCGCCGAAGCCTACTGCGCCTGCGCAGCGCCCCGAATGTCTGTGCACAGCTGCGGGTCACACCGTACGCGGGCGCGGGCCGCGTACGGCCCGCGCCCCTCGTCCGCCCGGTGCCGCGGCGGCGGTGGCGGGCGGGGCTCCGGAGTCAGCCGAGGACTCCGGGGCGGGGCTCCGGAGTCAGCCGAGGACTCCTCCGAAGAGCCCGCCGTGGGCCATGCCGAGGAAGAAGCCCACCGCGGAGGCGCCCAGACCGATGATCAGCAGGAAGCGCTCACGGGTCGTCGCCGAGATGAACTGGCCGTAGGCGCCGGTGATGATGCCCACCAGGCCCGCCCACGAGCTGAGCAGGTGGAGGTTGTGCCACATCGCGGTGATGAAGGCCACGGCGCCGAGCACCAGCGTGGCCGCCATCAGGGTGTCCTGCAGGGGATGGGGCTTGCCGTCGGTGGCGAGCAGGGAGGCGGGGGAGGAGGACTGCCGCCGCAGTGCGGTGGTCTGGCGTCGCATTGTCTGTGCCATGAGGCACCTCCTGGCTGTGCAGAGAGGCGGCGCGCATCGTAGCGCCGCATGCACCCGATGCGTACAGATTGCGGCCATTCGCTCCCGGATTTCAACCGGAAGCCGGTGGACGGGTAGGCTGTACGGTCTGCACCGGTCTCTGCCCAGGCCCAGGCATGCCAGTCCCGGATCCGCGTGGTCCGGACGGCGCTGTCAGTGGCCGCCGATACCGTTGCGCACGCATCACGACCCTCCTGCCACGGAACGACCGTGGCCGCTGAGTCCAAAGGAGGTGGGTTCCACATGCGTCACTACGAGGTGATGGTCATCCTCGACCCCGATCTCGAGGAGCGCTCTGTCTCCCCGCTGATCGAGAACTTCCTCTCCGTCGTCCGTGAGGGCAACGGAAAGGTCGAGAAGGTCGACACCTGGGGCCGTCGTCGTCTCGCTTACGAGATCAAGAAGAAGCCCGAGGGCATCTACTCGGTCATCGACCTGCAGGCGGAGCCTGCGGTCGTCAAGGAGCTCGACCGCCAGATGAACCTGAACGAGTCGGTCCTCCGGACCAAGGTCCTCCGTCCCGAGACCCACTGAGCCTCCCGCTCAGGGTCATCGGGTCCGAGTAGCAGCAAGCAGCCAGAAGCAATCCCCGCCGAGAGGTTCCCCCATGGCAGGCGAGACCGTCATCACGGTCGTCGGCAATCTCGTCGACGACCCCGAGCTGCGCTTCACCCCGTCCGGTGCGGCGGTCGCGAAGTTCCGCGTCGCGTCCACTCCCCGCACCTTCGACCGGCAGACCAATGAGTGGAAGGACGGCGAGAGCCTGTTCCTGACCTGCTCGGTCTGGCGGCAGGCGGCGGAGAACGTCGCCGAGTCCCTGCAGCGCGGCATGCGTGTCGTCGTGCAGGGGCGTCTGAAGCAGCGGTCCTACGAGGACCGCGAGGGCGTCAAGCGCACGGTCTTCGAGCTGGATGTCGAGGAAGTCGGCCCCAGCCTCCGCAACGCCACGGCCAAGGTCACCAAGACCACCGGCCGAGGCGGCCAGGGCGGTTACGGCGGCGGCCAGCAGGGTGGCGGCGGCTGGGGCCAGGGCCCCGGCGGCGGCCAGCAGGGCGGCGGCGGGGCTCCCGCCGACGACCCGTGGGCCACCGGCGCACCGGCCGGCGGGGGTCAGCAGCAGGGCGGCGGCTGGGGCGGAGGCTCCGGCGGTTCCGGTGGCGGCTGGGGCGGAGGCTCCAGCGGTTCCGGTGGCGGCTCCTCGGACGAGCCTCCCTTCTAGGGCAGCTCGTACTCCCACTTCTTGATCACACAGGAGAAACACCATGGCGAAGCCGCCTGTGCGCAAGCCTAAGAAGAAGGTCTGCGCGTTCTGCAAGGACAAGACCGCGTACGTGGACTACAAGGACACGAACATGCTGCGGAAGTTCATTTCCGACCGCGGCAAGATCCGTGCCCGCCGCGTGACCGGCAACTGCACGCAGCACCAGCGTGACGTCGCCACGGCCGTCAAGAACAGCCGTGAGATGGCGCTGCTGCCCTACACGTCCACCGCGCGATAAGGGAAGGGTGACCGAATCATGAAGATCATCCTCACCCACGAGGTCTCCGGCCTCGGTGCCGCCGGCGACGTCGTCGACGTCAAGGACGGCTACGCTCGCAACTACCTGGTCCCGCGCGGTTTCGCGATCCGCTGGACCAAGGGCGGCGAGAAGGACGTGGCGCAGATCCGCCGCGCCCGCAAGATCCACGAGATCGCGACGATCGAGCAGGCCAACTCCGTGAAGGCCCAGCTCGAGTCCGTGAAGGTGCGCCTGTCCGTTCGCTCCGGCGACGCCGGCCGCCTCTTCGGCTCCGTCACGCCGGCCGACGTCGCTTCGGCGATCAAGGCCGCCGGTGGCCCGGAGGTCGACAAGCGTCGTGTCGAGCTCGGTGCGCCGATCAAGACCCTGGGTTCGCACCAGGTGTCCGTGCGTCTGCACCCCGAGGTCGCTGCGGAGCTCGGCGTCGAGGTCGTCGCCGCCTGAGACCGCTCGTGACCCTGCTCTTCTGAGCCGACGAAGGGCCGCACCCGTCAGGGTGCGGCCCTTCGCCGTGCCCGGTCCCTCTGCATCCCGTCCCGTTTCACGTGAAACAGGACGGTGCCGGGTTGATTGTTCTGTTTCACGTGAAACAGAACAGTCTTCCCGTCATCGAGCCGCGCCGGTCACGATCCAGCGGCCCGAGCGTGCGCGCCACCAGAGAGTGATCAACCGAACGGTCATCATCAGGGTCATCGCCCACCACAGCGCGGTGAGCCCGCCACCGAGGTGCGGCACCAGCAGTGCGGCGGGAAGGAAGGCGGCCAGCGTGACGACCATGGCGCCTGCGAGATAGGGGCCGTCCCCCGCGCCCATGAGCACACCGTCGAGGACGAACACGACTCCGGCGATCGGCTGGGACACGGCCACCACGAGCAGCGCGGGCAGAAGAGTGTCCTGCACGGTCTGGTCGCTGGTGAAGAGGGGGATGAACAGAGGGCGGGCCGCGATCACCAGGATCCCCAGGGCCACACCCGTCGCCATGCCCCACTGCACCATCCGTCTGCATACCTGCCGCGCCCCCTCCGCGTCACCGGCCCCGAGGTAGCGGCCGATGATCGCCTGACCGGCGATGGCGATCGCGTCGAGAGCGAAGGCGAGCAGACTCCACAGGGAGAGGACGATCTGGTGCGCGGCGATGTCGGCGTCGCCCAGGCGTGCCGCGACCGCCGTGGCGATCATCAGCACGGCACGCAGGGACAGCGTCCTGATGAGCAGGGGGACACCGGCATGGGCGCTCGCCCGGATGCCGGCGGCATCCGGGCGGAGCGAGGCGTGATGGCGGCGTGCGCCTCGGACGACCACGAGCAGATAGGCGAGAGCCATGCCGTACTGGGCGGCGACGGTGCCCCATGCGGAGCCCGCGATGCCGAGTCCGGCACCGTAGACGAGGGCCAGGTTGAGCACGGCGTTGGCCGTGAAGCCGCCGATCGCCACATACAGGGGAGTCCTGGTGTCCTGGAGCCCGCGCAGCACGCCGGTGGCCGCCAGCACGATCAGCATGGCGGGGATGCCGAGGCTGGAGATGCGGAGATAGGTGACGGCATGAGGGGTCGCGGTCTCGGACGTTCCGAAGAGGGCGACCCACCAGGGTGCCGACGGCAGCGTGACGACGACGACCGCGATGCCCAGTAGGAGCGCGAGCCAGATCCCGTCCATCCCCTGGCGCAGGGCCGCCCGCAGGTCGCCCGCACCGACGCGTCGGGCCACTGCGGCCGTGGTGGCGTAGGCGAGGAAGACGAAGACGCTGACGGCGGTCATGAGAAGGGCGGCAGCGACTCCGAGTCCGGCGAGCTGGGGTGTGCCCAGGTGGCCGATGATGGCGCTGTCCGCCATGACGAACAGGGGCTCGGCGACCAGGGCGCCGAAGGCCGGGACGGCCAGGGAGACGATCTCGCGGTCATGGCGACTTCTGTGCGCTCGGGAGGTCGCAGGGGCCTGGGTCATGGGATCAATCTAATCTTCCACAGGTAAGAGATGCAATGTATCTGCATCCCTTACATGATCGCTGGACGGAGGGTGGCGGCGAGGGCGCTTCGGCTGATCTTGTGCCGGGGGAGGAAGTTTTTCTCCTGCACAGCCGGTGGATGTAAAAACTGCAGGTCAGATAGGGGTCTGCGGTGGTGGTGTGCCGTTGTCCACAGTGCTGTCCCCTGCTCCGTGCACAGGTTCGGGAGAGTTCTCCACAGCATCTGGTCTTTCATCCACACAGCCTGTGGATAACCAGATTGGCTGACGCCCCCGCCGGGCCTACCGTGGACCGTCGCCCGACGCGCCGCGAGGGAGCTCGGGCGGCTCGATCTGTCGGTGTCGTGGCGTAGAAAGAGTGCCACGGCAGAGGTCCGCGGTGCGGACGGGAGGAGGTGGCCCCGGGTGAGTATCTCCGAGCCCTTGGACGACCCGTGGGCGGCCGACACACCGGGCGACCGTCTGCCCGCCCGACGCCGCGGAGGCGAGCCCCAGGGTGGTCGCGGGAGCCGTGACAACCGCGAGGACCGTCACGACCGCGGCAGCGACGGAGCCTGGGACGGTGGGCCGGCCTTCGAGCGCGTTCCGCCCCAGGACCTCGACGCCGAGCAGTCGGTACTCGGCGGCATGCTGCTCTCCAAGGACGCCATCGCCGACGTCGTCGAGATCATCAAGGGCCACGACTTCTACCGTCCGGCGCACGAGACGGTCTTCCAGGCCATTCTCGACCTCTATGCCAAGGGCGAGCCCGCCGACCCGATCACCGTCGCCGCGGAGCTGGTCAAGCGGGGCGAGATCACCCGTGTGGGAGGGGCCCCCTACCTCCACACCCTGGTGCAGTCGGTTCCCACCGCGGCCAACGCCTCCTACTACGCCGAGATCGTCCACGAACGCGCGGTGCTGAGGCGCCTCGTCGAGGCCGGCACCAAGATCACGCAGATGGGGTACGCGGCCGACGGCGACGTCGACGAGATCGTGAACTCCGCGCAGGCGGAGATCTACGCGGTCACCGAGCAGCGCACGAGCGAGGACTACCTCCCCCTCGGCGACATCATGGAGGGGGCCCTCGACGAGATCGAGGCGATCGGCTCCCGCAGCGGCGAGATGACCGGAGTCCCCACGGGGTTCACCGACTTCGACTCTCTGACCAACGGGCTCCACCCGGGGCAGATGATCGTCATCGCGGCCCGTCCGGCGATGGGCAAGTCGACTCTGGCACTGGACTTCGCCCGGGCGGCGTCGATCAGGAACAACCTGCCCAGCGTCATCTTCTCCCTGGAGATGGGACGCAACGAGATCGCCATGAGGCTCCTCTCGGCCGAGGCCAGGGTGGCCCTGCACCACATGCGCTCGGGCACCATGACCGACGAGGACTGGACCCGGCTGGCCCGCAGGATGCCCGACGTCTCCCAGGCCCCGCTCTACATCGACGACTCCCCGAACCTGTCGATGATGGAGATCCGCGCCAAGTGCCGGCGTCTGAAACAGCGCAACGACCTCAAGCTGGTGGTCATCGACTACCTCCAGCTGATGCAGTCGGGCGGCTCCAAGCGGGCGGAGAGCCGCCAGCAGGAGGTCTCCGACATGTCCCGTAACCTCAAGCTGCTGGCCAAGGAGCTGGAGATCCCGGTCATCGCACTCTCCCAGCTGAACCGAGGTCCCGAACAGCGCACGGACAAGAAGCCGATGGTCTCCGATCTCCGTGAGTCGGGTTCCATCGAGCAGGACGCCGACATGGTGATCCTCCTGCACCGCGAGGACGCCTACGAGAAGGAGTCCCCGCGCGCGGGCGAGGCCGACCTGATCGTGGCCAAGCACCGCAACGGCCCGACGGCCACCATCACCGTCGCCTTCCAGGGCCACTACTCCCGCTTCGTGGACATGGCCCAGACCTGAGCCCGGACCTCTCGCAGGTCCTCGGGGCGCCCGCCGTTCTCCCGGTCGCGATGTCGGCCGACCGGCGGCATGGGCCGCCCGACGAGGCGACCGGAGGAACCCCGGGGCACGACGGGGGACAGCCTCCGAGGTCGTCGGATATCCCCGTGCCGTGGCACCGGCGGACGGGCAGACTCGCCCCATGGCGGACATGGGCGCGTTCCGGGATGCGGTCACCGGCTGGGCGAGTGGGGGTCCCGACGGGCCGGCGCGCGATCTGGCAGAACGCCTGGGTGTGCGGACCGCGGTGCTCCTGGAAGGGCGGAGCGATCTCGCGGCCGTCGAGGCCCTGGCCGCCCGGCACGGCCGGAGCCTGGCCGCCGAGGGAGTGTGCACCGTGCCGATGGGCGGGGCGATGAACGCCGCCCGCTACGCCGGGCTCCTCGGACCCACCGGGCTCGGTCTGCGCCTGACAGGGCTGTGCGACGCGGGCGAGAAGGGCTTCTACGAACGCGGGCTGAGGCGCTCGCAGGCTCCGCTCCGGGACGTCTACGTCTGCACCGCGGATCTGGAGGACGAACTCATCCGCTCACTCGGCACGGCGGGGGTCGAGGAGGTCCTCCGCGCCGAGGGCGACTTCCGTGCGTGGCAGTCCTTCCAGCGTCAGCCCGCACAGCTCGGCCGGCCCCGGCATCAGCAGCTGCGGCGCTTCCTCGGTACGAAGAAGGGCCGCAAGATCCGCTATGGCCGCCTCCTTGCCGAGGCCCTCGCCGCGGATCGGACACCGCCCCCGCTCGACGGCCTCCTCGCGAGTCTCTGAGGTCTGGAGACAGGGGCCTCCCGCGTCCGCTGGACAGCGGACGGGCACGGGCGGGCGGCCGACCGGCGGCAACGGCCGGGCAGGCTCCGGCGGAAGCCGCCCGTTCCCGCAGGTGATCTGCGGGCGCCTTCGCCCTCTGCGGGGTCGTCTCCGGACGCCGGGGACGGGGAAGGCCCGGCCGGACCTCGGCCCGCGACAGCCGCCGAAGCGGTACCGGCGGGGGATTCGGCCGGGTCGGGCGAATCGGGTCGACGGGGTGGCCGGGCCACCGATAGACCTGGGGTATGACCTCAGAATCGGAAGACCTGCTGCCCGGCACGCGCAGGGCTCTGCTGCACCGCATCGCGGTCGCGCAGACGGAGGGGCGCACACCCAGCCTTGTGGGAGGCGTGCTGCGGGACGGGCGAGTCCTGTGGACCGGCTCCCGCACCGGACTCGAGGAGGCCGCCGCTCCCGGGGCGGACGCCCAGTACCGGATCGGCTCCATCACCAAGACCTTCACCGCCGTGCTGGTCATGCGTCTGCGTGACGAAGGGCTCCTCGATCTCGGCGACCCGCTGGAGAAGCACCTTCCCGGAACCGAGGTGGGCGAGGTGACCATCGCCCAGCTCCTGGCGCACAGCGGGGGGCTGGGCGCCGAGGCCCCCGCTCCGTGGTGGGAGCGGACACCGGGCTCGCTGCGTCCCTCCCTCCCCGACGTGATCGGGGAGGGCGCCCGGATGCATCCCCCCGGCCGTCTGTTCCACTACTCCAACCCCGGTTACACGCTGCTCGGTTCACTCGTCGAGGCGCTGCGGGGGATGTCCTGGGAGGAGGCCCTCCGGCGCGAGGTCCTCGAACCGCTGGGGCTGCATCGTACGAGCGCCCAGCCGCAGGAGCCGTACGCGAGGGGGTGGGCCGTGCATCCCTGGGCCGACGCCCTGCTTCCCGAGCCCGCCGAGGACCTGGGCCTGATGGCACCCGCGGGGCAGCTGTGGTCGACCGCCGCCGATCTGCTCCGCTTCGCCTGGTTCCTGGCGGAGGGCGACGAGCGGGTCCTCGGCGCGGCCTCGGTCCGGGAGATGCGCACCCCTGCGGTTCCCGCGGCCGCCGGGGACTGGAGCGGCACCTACGGGCTGGGTATGCAGATCACCCGCAGCGGGGAGCGCACCCTGGTGGGCCACTGCGGCTCCCTGCCGGGCTTCCTGGCCGGTCTGTGGCTGTGCGTGGAGGAGGGGGTGGCCGCCGTGGCGCTCGCCAACGCCACCTCGGGGCCGCTGCCCGGCCCGGCGGCGGCCGAGCTGGTACGGATCGTCGCCGATGCGGAGCCCCGCTTCCCGGACCCCTGGCGCCCCGCTGGGGAGGTGGACACCCGGCTGCTGGCCCTGGCGGGCCCCTGGTACTGGGGTACCCACGCCTACGGCCTCCGCCTCACCTCCGACGGCGGGCTGACGCTCGACCTGCTGCGCGGTGGGGGACGCGGCTCCCGGTTCGTCGCGGCGGGCGAGGATGCCTGGACCGGCCTGGACGGCTACTACGCGGGAGAGACGCTGCGGGTGGTGCGCCGGCCCGACGGGGCGGTCGGCCATCTCGACCTGGGGTCCTTCGTGTTCACCCGGGAGCCCTATGAACCGGGTGACGCGGTGCCCGGCGGTGTGGACGAAGGCGGTTGGCGCGGCATCTGAGGGCTGCCCGGGCAGTTTGCGCCGTGCGGGATGCTCTCCGGGCGATGGTCCCGCCCCGGAGCGGTGCCGCGGCAAGGGCGCACGGGGCCGGCCGCCTCCGGTGCGGTCGGCCCCGTGCCCGCCAGGGAGGTCGGGGCGCCCGCGCTTCATGGTCGGGGCGCCCCGCGCGGGCGCTCAGAGGGCCAGCTTGAAGCCCACATGGGACGGGGTGAAGCCAAGGCGCCGATAGAAGCGGTGGGCATCGGTCCGCCTGGTGTCCGAGGTGAGCTGGACGAGCCCGCACCCCAGACGGCGGGACTCCTCGACGGCCCACTCGATCAGCTCGGTCCCCAGGCCGCTGCCGCGCTCGTCCCGGTGGACCCGGACGGCTTCGACGATCGCCCGGGTGGCACCGCGTCGAGACAGGCCGGGCACCACGGTGAGCTGCAGCATGCCGACCACGCGGTCGCCCCGTACCGCCACCGTCTGGTGCTGACGGGGGTCCGCGGCCAGCTCTTCGAAGGCGGTGAGGTACAGGGCGAGGTCGTCGGGTGACTCCCGCTGCGCCCCCAGCGGGTCGTCGGCCAGCATGGCCACGATGGCCGGGATGTCCTCTGCGGTCGCCGGGCGTATCTGAAGATCGCTCATGTCCCGCAGACTACGCAGGACCTCAGGCGCTCGACGGCCGAGGGCGGCGGGGTGAACGGCCGGGAGCAGCAGGCGATTCGGGATCCTGCGCCGCACCGTCCCCTGCCTCCCGGGCCGTGGCCCACCGTCCCCGGTGCCTGGTACGGCTCTGCGTCGGGGAGCCGGGGAGCCGGGGAGGCGAGGAGGCCGGGAGGCGAGGAGGCCGGGAGCCGCGGAGGCGGTCGGGCGGGGAGCCCTCAGGAGCGGGGCGCCGCGCCGAGCGCTCCGCTCCCGGGAAGGGGACGGATCCCGCCGGTTGCTGGTGCGGGTCAGCCCGCTGCCACGGTCAGGGGGGCGAAGCGGCGGGTCCAGTCCCCGGGCAGCTCCTGCGTGCCGAGGGTCATCACCGCGTTGTGGGCGACCGTTTCCAGCCCCTGGGCCCGCACCCAGCGCAGTAGTTCCTCGTGCCGGACGTCGATGTCCGTCCGCAGGGGCCGGTCGGTGCACCGCGCCAGAGAAGCGATCAGCGCCTTCGCCGTATCCGTGTTCTCGGCGATCAGAGGGCCGACGACATGGGTGTCCATATTGGGCCAGGCGGCGGTGTAGCCCACCAGTTCGCCCGCCCTCTCCGCCACCCGCAGGTGGTCGGCGAAGGCGGGAAGCCGGGCGAGGAGAGCGGTCCGGTCGGCTCCGAACACCTCGGCGTCCAGACGGAGCATCCGGGGGATGTCCTCCGCTGTCGCGGCACGGGTGGCGACCGAGGGCACCGTTTCCCGGGGGGTGAAGTGGCCTCGAAGCATCTCGGCCCGCCCCTGGACCTCGAACCCCAGCTCCTCGTAGAGGGGGCGCCCCGTGGGGGTGGCGTGGAGCGTGAGCGGAGTACCTTCCGCCTCCGCGAGGACGTGCCGCATCAGACGCCTTCCGATCCCCTGGCGGGAGAACCGTTCGGCCACCAGCACCATGCCGATGGCCGCGAGGCCGGGACCGTACGAGGTCACCACACACGCGGCGGCCAGGCCCTTGCCGTCGGGGGCGTCGATCCCGTGCCCGGTGCCGGCGCTCAACAGGAGTCCCCACTTGTGCTCCTCGCGCGGCCAGCCCCGGTCCTCGGAGAGATCGGCGCAGGCGGAGAGGTCACCGTGGGTCAGGTGCCTGATGGACAGTTCGGCGAGAAGTGTCGGCATGGAGCCAGGCTGTACGACTCATGGATCTTCCGTCCAGTCCTTTCGGGCAATACTCGGCCGCCCATTCGGCCCGGTGCGGCAGGCGGCTGCCTCCTTGGTGCGGAGTCCGGGTGCGGAGCCCGGAACCCACCGGCACGGAGCCGTCCGAGCGTGGTGGTGCTCCGTCCGGTCGGGACGAGGGACTGGCCCGCAGGCAGGGGCCGGGCACGTCGTTTCACGTGAAACATCCGCCGCGACGCCGTCCTGGCCGCGTCCCGTGCGAGGGTTCCGCGGGATCCCTCGGGGCGGCGGGCCCCGGCTGCGTGCTCCTGAGGCAGGGCGGTTCCCGAGGTCCGGCCGCACCGCCCCGTGCGGCCACTCTCTCGGGGAGCGACACAGCCTAGAGGGAAAAGGATTCGCCCGGGCGGGACTTCCCGCTCTTGCCTCCGGCTCCGTGGGGCCTCTGCCATCCTGCGACAGCGGCCGCTGCGGACAGATCGGGTGAAGGCGCGGCCCTGCACGGCCCCCGACGCGCGGAAGCGACCGAGGCGCGGCGGGTTCGGCCAGGCGCGGAGTTCGGAACGAGAACCGGCGCAACCGATCGAGAGATGTTCGAGTGAGGCAGACGCATGGATGCTCCGGCCGGTATGTCGGCAGGGAACGGTAGGCCCGGTGGCAGAGGCATACGGGCGACAGCGCAGCCGCGGTCCGCACACGGCGGGCAGCCGTCGGGCGGCCCCCTCCCCGGCCCCCTGCCCCCACTGTCCCCCGGTACCTCCCGGCCGAACGCGGAACAGCAGGCGGCCCCGGCCGATCCGGACTCCCCGGTGTGCCGCTCGGGCCCCCGGTCCGTCCGCCCCGGCAGACGGCCGCAGCTCTCGATCGTCCGGGACGCGGCGGGCCCCGGAGACGCCCCCGAGGCAGGCCGCACCCCCACCGCGCCCCCTGCACCGGAAACCGCGCCCCCCGCACCGGAAGCCGCCCCCACCGCGCCCCCGTCGAGGGACGCCGTCCTCGTACGCCGCACGATGGCCGCCGTCGCACCCGTCGCCGACCAGCTGGTCTCGTACTTCTACGCCCTGCTCTTCGTCCGCCACCCCGCGCTGCGCCCGATGTTCCCGGTCGCGATGGACCTCCAGCGCGACCGGCTGGTGAAGGCCCTGCTGACCGCCGCGGAGCACATGGACGACCCGGCCGTCCTCTCGCACTACCTGCGGGACCTGGGGCGCGGCCACCGCAGGTACGGGACGCAGTCCTTCCACTATCCCGCGGTGGGCGAGGCGCTGATCGGCGCGCTCACCCGCTACGCGGCCGAGGTCTGGGACGCCGAGACGGAGGCGGCCTGGGTGCGCACGTACACCACGATCTCGGGGATCATGATCGACGCCGCCGCGGAGGACGAGCGGCACCACCCCGCCTGGTGGGAGGCCGAGGTCGTCTCCCACGATCTGAGGACGCCCGAGGTCGCGGTGGTCACCCTGCGGCCCGACCGTCCGTACCCGTTCCTCGCCGGTCAGTACACGGCCCTGGAGACGCCCTGGTGGCCGAGGGTCTGGCGCCACTACTCGTTCGCCGGGGCGCCGCGGGCCGACGGGCTGCTGGCCTTCCACGTCAAGGCGGTGCCGGCGGGCTGGGTCTCCGGCGCCCTGGTGCACCGGGCCCGCCCCGGTGACGTCCTGAGGATCGGACCGCCCGCCGGGTCGATGACCGTGGACCACGCCTCCGACCGCGGCCTGCTCTGCCTCGGCGGGGGGACGGGCATCGCCCCGATCACGGCCCTCGTCGAGGACGTGGCGGGGCACGGCGGACGGCGGCCCGTCGAGGTGTTCTACGGCGCCCGCTCCGACCACGACCTGTACGCCCTCGACACCCTGCGGCGGCTCCAGCGGACGTACCCCTGGCTCTCGGTGCTCCCCGTGGTCGACGCCGACGCGCGGTTTCCGAGGGCCCTGCGCGGGCTGGGGAGCTACGGCCCGTGGGACGGTTTCGACGCCTGCCTGTCCGGGCCCGCCGGAATGATCAGGAACGGGGTGGAGGAGTTGCAGGCGCTCGGCTTCCCCGCACGGCGGATCCTGCACGACGCGGTCGAGGACCTGGTGCCGTACGCGTACTGACGGCCGGCGCCTCCGGGGCGGGCGGCGCCCGCCCCGGCCCGGAGGCTCGGCTCAGCCCAGGTCCGGGGCGTGCATGGCCCGTACGCCCTCGATGTTGCCGTCCAGGTAGTGGCGCAGGGACAGCGGGACCAGGTGGACGGCGGCGATGCCGACCCTGCTGAAGGGCACCCGCACGATCTCGTACTCGCCGACCGGCTCCTCCACCTCGGGGCCGTGCCGGAGCGAGGGGTTCATCGACTCCAGGCGGCAGACGAAGAAGTGCTGCACCTTCACACCGGTCACGCCGCCGTCCGCGATGTGCTCCACCGTGTCGACGAAGCAGGGGACCACATCGGTGATCTTGGCGCCGAGTTCCTCGTGCACCTCGCGGTGCAGGGCGTCGACCACGGTGGCGTCCCCCGGCTCCACGCCTCCGCCGGGGGTGAGCCAGTAGGGGTCCACTCCCGGCTTGGTGCGCTTGATCAGGACGAGGTCGCCGCCGTCGAGCAGGATGGCGCGTGCGGTGCGCTTGACCACGGGTCGTTCGGTCATGGCAAGAGAGTGGCCCACATCGGGCCCTCTGAAACGCGTGCCCGGTCCGGATGCGGTGCGGGAGCCGCTCACCAGTCGGCGGCCGCACGGAGCAGGTGGTCGTGGGCGCGGGCGATGTGCGGATGGGCCAGGGTGCCGGTGCGGACCACGAGGAAGTAGGTCCGCAGCGGGGGGACGGGGGGCTCCAGGAGGGGGATCAGCCGCCCCTCTCTCAGCGCCCCCTCGCACAGATAGCGCGGCAGCACGGCGAGCCCCGCTCCCGCGGTGGTCGCCGCGAGGACCGCGTGCAGGTCGGGCGCGACCACGGCGGCCGCGGCCGCAGGACGCGATTCGAAGACCGCGTGCCAGTACCGGGAGACGAGCGGCAGCGACTCGTGCACCTCCACGACGGGCAGCTGCGCGAGGACCACATGTCCCTTGCGGAGGTCCTCCGGCGGGAGGTGGTGCGCCCAGCGCGGGGCGGCGACGAGGACGTGCTCCTCGTCGCAGAGGGTGGTCGACGCCAGGAGCCGTCCGCGCGGGCGGGCGGTGGTGATCGCCAGATCGTGGTGGCCCGCGGACAGCCCGTCCAACGCGCTCTCCGCCGTGCCGAAGGACGTCCGCAGGGCGAGCCCCTGGGACACCAGGGGGGTGAGCGCGGGCAGGGCACGGACCGCGGTGAACTCGGGCGGACCCGCGAGATGCAGCGTGCGGACCGCGGAGTCGTCCCGCAGCCCGCCTTCGGCGATCTCCACCAGCGCGTCCAGGTGCGGGGCGGCCCGGTGGGCGAGTTCGTCGCCGATGGTGGTCGGAGTGACACCGCGGGCCTTGCGCAGGAAGAGCGGACGGCCGAGCTGGCGCTCCAGCGTCCGTATCTGGCCGGTCACCGCCGGTTGGGAGAGCCCCAGCAGTGCCGCGGCCCGGGTGAAGGATCCGGCCCGGTGCACCGTGACGAACGTGCGCAGCAGGGCCAGATCCATGCCATGACCTCCCGATCCGGCGATGCTCTCGAACCCGGCCAACTATAAATATGTCGATAGGTCGCTGTCGCTAGGGTGATTGGACACTGACGCTGAGTCAACTAGCCTTGTCCGCACGGTTCTTCGCAGGAGGAACCGGAACGGTCCGAGCCACGAGGGGGGAGGCTCGGACCGTTCGCCGGGGGACCGGGGTCAGGGTGCCGCCGCGTCCAGCGCCCGGGCCACGTCGGCCAGCAGGTCCTCGGGGTCCTCGGCACCGACCGAGAAGCGGATGAAACCCTCCGGGACGTCGTCCCCGCCCCAGCGGCGGCGCCGCTCCGCGGTGGAGCGCACCCCGCCGAAACTGGTCGCGTCGTCGACCAGCGTCAGGGCGCGCAGGAAGCGCTCCGCGTGGTCGCGGTCGGGCAGCACGAAGGAGACCACGCAGCCGAAGCGCCGCATCTGGCGGGAGGCCACCGGATGCGAGGGGTCGCCGGGCAGGCCCGGGTAGCGCAGGCCCGTGACCTCCGCCCGCCGCCGAAGGGACTCCGCCAGCGCCAGCGCGGTGGCCGACTGGCGGTCGGAGCGCAGCTGCAGCGTGGCGAGGGACCGGTGTGCCAGCCATGCCTCCATCGGGCCCGGGATGGCGCCGACGATCTTGCGCCAGTGCCGCACTTCGGCGGCCTTCCCGGCATCGCGGCAGCTCACATGGCCGAGCAGCACGTCCCCGTGACCGGTCAGGCCCTTGGTCCCGCTGGCCACCGAGAAGTCCGCCCCCAGGGCGAGCGGACGCTGCCCGAGCGGGGTGGCGAGGGTGTTGTCCACCGCGACGAGCGCCCCGGCGGCGTGTGCCGCCCCGGTCAGCCGCCGGATGTCGCAGACGTCCAGCCCGGGGTTGGAGGGCGTCTCGATCCACAGCAGCCGCGCCCCGTCCAGCACGGCCAGCTGCGCGTCCCCACCGGTCGGCGCCGTGCGCACGGTGATCCCCCAGGCGCGTAGCTGCTCGTGTACCAGCGGGAGTGCCTGGTAGCCGTCGGAGGGGAGCACCACGGTGTCGCCGGAGCGCAGTTGGGACATGAGCACGGCCGAGATCGCCGCCATGCCGGAGGCGAACGCGACCGTCTCCACAGGTTCCCCGGGGGCTTCCAGCTCCCCGACGGCCCGCTCCAGGTGCGTCCAGGTGGGGTTGGACTCCCGGCCGTACGCGTACGGCCCCGTCGGGTCGCCCGAGAGGTGGAAGTGGGCGGCGAACACCGGCCCGGGCAAGGTGGGTTCGTGGTTCACCGGGTCGGGCAACCCCGCCCTGACCGCTCGGGTGCCCTCTCCCGCGGGTGTACCGGTCATGCCGCGACGCTCCTTCGCCTGTGCCGGTCGCGCCGGGTGGGTGCCCCGCCCGGCGCCTCGCCCATTGTCGGGCACGGGGGCGGAGGGGCAGCGGCCCCGGCGGGGCGCGGTCGTCCGCCGGGGCCGGGAGGCGCCGGTGCGGCGGGGTTCAGTCCCCGTCGGGCAGCACCACGTTGAGGGCCCAGGAGACGATGGAGATGATCAGGCCGCCGAGGACGGCCGTCCAGAAGCCCTCGACATGGAAGTTCAGATCGAACTGGTCGGCGAGCCAGGACGTCAGCATCAGCATCAGGGCGTTGACGACCAGTGTGATCAACCCGAGCGTGAGGATGAACAGCGGCAGGGTGAGGACCTGGAGCACCGGCTTCACGAAGAAGTTGACCAGTCCGAAGATCAGCGCGACCAGGATCAGGCTGAGCGCCTTCCTGCCGGTGCTGTCACCGGTCAGGGTGATGTCCTGCACGAGCCAGATGGCGACCAGCAGGGCCCCGGCGTTGGCTAGCGTCTTGACTGCAAAATTCATCATGTGTCTGATCGTGGCAGACACGATCGGGCGAAGGGCAGGGGCGGACGGGCATGAAGGCATTCCGGCTGGACGAACTGGAGGCGGAGCGCGCCGCCAACGAGGGGGCGTATCTGCAGTTCCTCCGCGAGCGGAACATGTCGGTCGGGCTGTACGCGCTGGACGCCGGGCAGACGGACCCGCAGCAGCCGCACCGGCAGGACGAGGTGTACTTCGTCGTCAGCGGTCGCGCCGCGATCACGGTCGGTACCGAGACGACCCAGGTCGGCCGCGGCAGCGTGGTCTATGTGCCGGCCGGGGTGCCGCACCGCTTCCACCACATCAGCGAGGACCTGCGGGTCATGGTCGTCTTCTCGCCGCCCGAGGGCTGACGGGGCCGCCGTGCCGGGGCGGCGTCCGGGGCCAGGGCCCCGGGTTCCCTAGGGGGTGGCTCAGGGGAGTTCGGGGGATCGAGGGCGCCGCTCGGCGTCCGCCGCCGCCTAGCATCGAAGGCACGGACTCGGAGAAAGAGGTAGCGCGATGGCTGTGCGGGAGATTTTCGCGGGGATGCCGTGGTGGGTGAAGTGGATCGCCGTACCCGTCATCGCCCTGGTCGTGTTCGGCGGGCTGATCACGAGCATCGTCGCCTTCGTCGTCGGCCTGCTCTTCAAGGTGCTGCTGTTCGTGGCCCTGGTCGGCGTGCTCGTCTTCGTCGTCAGGAAGTTCACGGCGTCCTCGGGCTCCTCGCGGAGCGACTGGTGAGGAGCGGCGAGGGGCCGGTCGGGCCCCTCGCACGGAGCGGGCGGAGCGGCCCGCGCGGCGCCGGGTGACTGCCCCGGCGCTGCCGTATTAGCCCGCCCGGGGGAACGGAACGGCGTAAGCCCGTGCCGTCCCCCGGCTGCCGTTAGAGTGACAGCCCTCTGCCGCCCCCTCGGCCCATCTCCACAGGTGACGGCTCCGCCCCGAGCCCCTGCCGTCCCGTCCCGGGCAGGTGCCCGTGTCCCGGCCGGCCGGCCCGGAACGGCGGTCCCGGATCTGTGGTCCCCAGGACCGCGGGCTGCGGCGGCCGCGCGGGGGCGGCCCCCGCGGGCGGGCACGCAGCCCGTCACACGCCTGGGGGTGACCTATGGCCAGGGCTACGTCCGCTGCCGTCCCTACCCTGATCGGCTCGGTGCAGCGGGCCTTGAGGCTGCTGGAGGCGGCCGGGGCGCATCGCGACGGCGCGCCCGCCAAGCAGCTGGCGCGGGAGGCCGGCATCCCGCTGGCCACCGCCTACCACCTGCTGCGCACCCTCACGCACGAGGACTACCTGCGGCGGGACAAGGGCGTCTTCACCCTCGGCCCCGCGGTCGACCGGCTGGCCCTCGACCGCTCCCAGCAGAATCGTCGCGCCAGGCTCCAGGACTCCCTGACCCAGTGGCGGGACGCGATCGGCGTCGCCGTCTACTTCGCGGTGTACCGCGAGGGTGAGGTCGATGTCGTGGCGGTCTCCGACACGCCCTACGCCCCGGCCGTCCCCGAGTGGGCCGACTTCCGCGAGACCGCCCACGCCCATGCGATCGGGCAGTGCCTGCTCGGTCAGCTCGACACGGAGGCGCGGCGCGACCATCTCGACCGCCACCCGGTGCAGCAGGTCACGCCCTACTCCGTGCGCGACCGGGAGGCGCTGCTGGAGCGCATGGCCGCAAACGCCCGCCCGGGAACCGTGGTCGAGCGTCAGGAGTACGCGCTCGGAACCGTCTGCGCCGCTATTCCCGTCACCGTGGGTGACATGATCGGGACGATGGCGCTTTCTCTCCCCCTGGAGCAAGAGGCCCGTCTCCGTCCCGCAGTTGAACAGTTGCGGAGGGGAGTGAGGGAGCTCATGGAGTCTCTTGCGTTCTCTATCAGTATCTGAAATATCACTCCTTGTGATCTGCTAGCGGTTCCAGCACGATGGCGTCAAGAGGAACCGGGGGATCGTTCCCGGCCAACTCTTCTTCGTCGGTATGCCAGAACGCCGGTACGTCAGCACGGTTCAATCAGCTCCATCTCTGCGAGGTATGTGATGCGCGAGTCGGTTCAGGCCGAGGTCCTGATGAGCTTCCTGGTCTCCGAGGAGCTCTCCTTCCGGATCCCGGTGGAGCTGCGCTACGAGACAGGCGATCCGTACGCGGTGCGGATGACCTTCCACCTCCCCGGCGATGCTCCCGTGACCTGGGCCTTCGGGAGGGAGCTGCTGCTCGACGGGATCAACGCGCCCAGCGGGGACGGCGATGTGCACATCGCGCCGACCGGCCACGAGCCCCTGTCGGACGTGCACATCCGTCTGCGGGTCGGGGACGACTCGGCTCTCTTCCGGGCGGGGGCCCCGCCGCTCGTCGCCTTCCTGGACCGCACGGACAAGCTGGTTCCGCTCGGACAGGAGCTCGCGCTCGGTGACTTCGAGCTGAGCCTGGAGGAGGCACTGGGGCGCATCCTGGCCGAGGAGAACGCGGGCTGAGGGCGGCAGGGCCGGGAACCGGGCCGGCGGAAGCCCCGGCCGAGGTCCGGGCGGTGGAGGCGCCCGGCCCGGGCACCCCCGGCCGGCATGCTCCGTCACCGGCCGGCCGCCGCCCGGTCGGCTACCGCTTCCTGCGCCGTCCGCGACCGCCGGTCCGCCCTGCCCCCGCCGCGGCGGGCTTCCCCTCGGCGCCGGGCCGGTCCGCGGAGACCACCAGGGCGGCGAGCGCCGTGGTGACGGGTACGGAGGCGACCAGCCCGATCGAGCCGACCAGGGTCCGCACGATCTCCTGCGCCACGAGTTCGCTGTTGGCGACCGTGCCCACACTGGACTGGGCGATGCTGAACAGCAGGAGCAGCGGCAGTGCCGCGCCCGCGTAGGCGAGCACCAGGGTGTTGACGACGGAGGCGATGTGGTCGCGGCCGATCCGGATGGCCGCGCGGTACAGGGCGCGCGGCCCCATCCCCGGGTCCGCGTGGTGCAGTTCCCAGACCGCGGAGGTCTGCGTCACGGTGACGTCGTCGAGCACGCCCAGCGAGCCGATGATGACCCCGGCCAGCAGAAGGCCGCTCATGTCCAGCTCCGGGTAGAGGCCCTTGATCAGACCGGTGTTGTCGTCGGTGTTGCCGCTGAGGCTGGCCCAGCCGATGAACAGCGAGCCGAGCAGCCCGATGAGGAGCAGCGAGATCAGGGTGCCGAGCACCGCCACCGAGGTGCGGGCCGTGACGCCGTGGCACAGGTACAGCGCCATCAGCATGATCGCGCTGGAGCCCACCACGGCCACGACCAGCGGGTTCGACCCCTGCAGGATCGCCGGGAGGATGAACAGCGTCAGCACGGCGAAGGACACGGCCAGGGCGATCAGCGCCATGAGGCCGCGCATCCGCCCGACCAGCACCACCGCCAGGGCGAAGATGCCGGCCAGGACGGCGATCGGCACCTTGCGGTTCACATCGGTGACCGAGTACTGGAGGTCCCTGGGGGCGTCCGGGGCGTAGGCCACCACGACCCCCTGGCCCTCCCTCAGCTGCCGCGGGGCGTCGGGCTGGACGATCTCGACGAACCGCCGCCCCTTCTCCGGGCCGGTGGTCACCTCCACGGTCGCCCGGGCGCAGTCGCCCTGCCGGCGGTTCACCGCCTCCCGTCCCTCCGGGGTGGAGGTGTCGCCGGTCGGCGGCACCTGGGCCGCGTTGACCTCCTCGCAGGACACTCTCTCGAGTGCGACGACGGTGCCCTGCTCGGTCTGGCGGTCGAAGCCCACCCCGGTGCGCTCGTGGCCGGGGGCCCCACCGGGCCAGAGCACGGCCAGGCCCACCAGCACGGCCGTGGCGAAGGGGATGAGCACCGCGGCGATGACCCTGCGGAGGTGCCGGGACACCGGTTCGGCGGGGCCGTGCGCGTGGGAGTGGACATGCCCGGAGGCCGCGACATCGCCGGGGGCGGCTCCGTGGCCGTGGGAGTGCGGTTCGGGAGTCTGCTGCGAGGAGGTCACCGACAGATCATCGCAAGAACGCGAGGGGCCCACTGTTCAGCACGCCCGGCGGGACGCTAGCGTGGTGGCACGTTTTTGCACACGCGGGAGCTCGGAGCACCGGGCTGAGAGGGCGTTGACCTCCGTATATCCGTACGGGACAGCTGCGCCGACCGCCGAACCTGTTACCGGGTAATGCCGGCGTAGGGAGTAGGTCACATGACCACATCGGACGCACACACGCCTGCCTCCGACCAGAGCGGCGAGGCCGGGAGGTCCATCGGCTGGCACAAGGGGTACGTCGAGGGGTCGCGCCCCGACATCCGGGTGCCGGTGCGCAGGGTGCACCTCACCAACGGCCGTGACGTGACGCTGTACGACACCTCCGGTCCGTACACCGACCCCGGGGTCGACACCGACGTGCGCCGCGGGCTGCCGGCCCTCCGGGAGAACTGGATCGTCGCGCGCGGGGACACCGAGGAGTACGCCGGCCGGCCCGTCCGCCCCGAGGACGACGGCGTCAAGCACACCGCGCCGCGCGGGGGACTGCGCAACCTCGACGCCGTGTTCCCGGGACGCCCGCGCCAGCCGCGCCGCGGTCGCGAGGGCCGGGCGGTCACCCAACTCGCCTACGCCCGGCGGGGTGAGATCACCCCGGAGATGGAGTACGTGGCCCTCCGGGAGAACGTCTCCCCCGAGGTCGTGCGCGAGGAGATCGCGGCGGGGCGGGCCGTGCTGCCCGCCAACGTCAACCACCCCGAGATCGAGCCGATGATCATCGGCAAGCGGTTCCTGGTGAAGGTCAACGCCAACATCGGCAACTCCGCCGTCACCTCCTCCATCGAGGAGGAGGTGGAGAAGATGACCTGGGCGACGCGCTGGGGCGCCGACACGGTCATGGACCTCTCCACCGGCCGCAACATCCACACCACCCGCGAGTGGGTGCTGCGCAACTCCCCGGTGCCGATCGGCACGGTGCCGCTCTACCAGGCGCTGGAGAAGGTGGACGGCAAGGCCGAGGAGCTCACCTGGGAGATCTACAAGGACACGGTCGTCGAGCAGGCCGAGCAGGGCGTGGACTACATGACCGTCCACGCCGGTGTGCTGCTGCGCTATGTGCCGCTCACCGCCCGGCGCAAGACGGGCATCGTCTCGCGCGGCGGCTCGATCATGGCCGCGTGGTGCCTCGCGCACCACCGGGAGTCCTTCCTGTACGAGAACTTCGAGGAGCTCTGCGAGATCCTCGCCTCCTACGACGTCACCTACTCCCTCGGCGACGGCCTCCGCCCCGGTTCGATCGCGGACGCCAACGACGAGGCGCAGTTCGCCGAGTTGAGGACGCTCGGGGAGCTGAACACGATCGCCAAGCGGCACAACGTGCAGACCATGATCGAGGGCCCCGGCCATGTGCCGATGCACAAGATCAAGGAGAACATCGACCTCCAGCAGGAGATCTGCGAGGAGGCGCCGTTCTACACGCTCGGCCCGCTCACCACGGACGTCGCCCCGGCCTACGACCACATCACCTCGGGGATCGGCGCCGCGATGATCGCCTGGTGGGGCACGGCGATGCTCTGCTACGTCACGCCCAAGGAGCACCTCGGCCTGCCCGACCGCGACGACGTGAAGACCGGCGTCATCACGTACAAGATCGCGGCGCATGCGGCGGACCTGGCCAAGGGGCATCCCGGTGCGCAGGAGTGGGACGACGCGCTGTCCGACGCGCGGTTCGAGTTCCGCTGGGAGGACCAGTTCAACCTGGCGCTCGACCCGGACACGGCCCGCGAGTACCACGACGAGACGCTGCCCGCGGAGCCGGCGAAGACGGCGCACTTCTGCTCCATGTGCGGTCCGAAGTTCTGCTCGATGAAGATCAGCAGAAGCATCACGGAGCAGTTCGGCGGCGACGATCCGCTGGTCGGCGACGACGAGGCCCGTGCGGGGATGCTGGCCAAGTCGGCCGAGTTCGCGGCCCAGGGCAACCGGCTGTACCTGCCGATCGCCGACTGAGGCCCCGAGGCCGCGATGTCCCCCGGCAGGCGCCGGGGGACATCGTCGTATGCGGGGGTTCCGCGACGGACAGGCTCCCGTGCGGGTCCGCCGCCGTCGCCGCGCACGGGGCCGCCGGAACCGGACCGGGCGGTGGGGCCGCTCGCCCTTCGCTCCGGCGCACGGCTGCCCCCGTGGAGGTGCGAGGGGAGCGGGCTGTCCCCAGGTCCTGGGTCCCCCGCGGGCCTCGCGGGCCGGGGGGCGCCGCCCGCGGGGCGGGCGGCGCTCGGACACGGTTGGGACGCAGGTCGGTGACGTTTCGGCCGTGACCGGTCCGCGCCTTGCCCGGCGACCACCCCATGGATAAGTTTCAGCCGCTTGTCTGAAATTCGATCTGCCCTGACATGGGCATGGGGAGGGGACCGCAGTGAACTGGTACCTGGCAGTACTGAAGAACTACGTGGGATTCAGCGGCCGTGCGCGCCGTACGGAATTCTGGATGTACACGCTCTTCAACTCCCTCGCGACGCTCGTGCTGTACGTCGCGGGCATGGCGATCGACACGATGGTCCCGTACTTCCTCTACTCCGTCGCGACCTTCCTGCCGTCCCTCGCCGTGGCCTTCCGGCGGCTGCACGACACCGGCCGCCCCGCGTGGTGGCTCCTGCTGGGCTTCGTCCCGTTCGTCGGCGGCATCATCCTGATCGTCTTCCTGGCCTCCGAGGGCCAGGAGGAGGCGAACCGGTACGGCGCCAACCCCAAGGCCGTGCCCGCCGCCTGATCTCCACGGCGGCCCGAGTGCGCCGCCCCGTCCCCGTTCGCCGCACTCCCCGGCTCGCCCACCGGCGCCCGGGGGCGGCGGACGGGCCGGTCATTCCGGGCGGTGTTCCGGGCCGCCGAACTCGGGCCCGGAGAAGTCGGGGCTGGAGAACGTCGGCCGCCGCCCGCCGGTCCGGCCCTCCGAGGGGCTGGTGAAGTCCGGCCCGCTGTAGCCGACCTTGGGTATGCGGCCCACCCGCGGCGGCGGGTCCAGCCGGGCCCGGGGGGCGGTGTCGTCGAGGGCCGCCCTGAGGAAGGGCAGCATCCCCCGCTCCAGCAGTGCCGCACCCCAGGCGTCCTTGGCGCTGCGCACCTCGTCCGGCAGCGCGTCGAAGGGTCTGCCGTCGGCGACATGGCTGGCGTCGTTGCGCAGGGCCGTCAGCAGCAGGGCCACCGCCGCGGCCAGGATCGCGGCGGCGGTCAGGGCGGCGAAGGCCCAGCCGGTGGAGACCAGGGCGCCGGCCAGGGACGGCGGCGGGCTGAGCACCTTCAGCAGATAGCCGACGGCCAGCAGGATCACCGCGGCCGTGCCCGCGAGCATCGGCGCCAGGACGGTGACCACCGCGGCCAGTCCCGCTCCCGTCCGGGTGGTCTCCCCCGCACCGGACGGGAGGACCGTGCCGGCCGCCGCGGCGCGTACCTCGGCACGGACCCGCACGTAGTGCTCGTACTCGACGGCAGCGGCGGCGGTGATCAGGGCCGTCGCGTCCAGTGCGGTGGCGCGCAACTGCTCGGTCGTCAGTCCGGCGCCCGCGATGGCGGGATCCCGTCCCTCGCGTGCGGTGCGCAGTGCTGCGTCGAGGATCCGCTCGTAGTCGGTGCGGTCCTCGGCCAGCAGGTGCGGAGCGCTTCTCATGTGCATCCCCCGAAGCTCCGTAGGGCCGGATCGCACGTGGTGGCCGGGCGGTCGGGCGGAAACGGAGGAGAGCCTGCTACGGATACGCCGATGGTAGAGCGGTCACGGCACACGGTGACAGAGGGTTTCCGTAATTCGCCGGATGCCCGAGAGACGGGTGGTCGGTCAGCGAGCGAGCGGCAGCTGCTGGACAAGCAGCTTTCCGGCCATGGTCACGCCGCCGTCCATGGCGATGGCCAGGTCGTCGGCGTAGACGTGGGGGCCCTCGACCCGTGGACGCTCGCCCTCCCCGCCGTCCTCGGTGCCGACCTCGCCCAGGAGGTAGGGGATGGGGCTGTGCCCGTGGACCACGCGCTGCCCGCCGTAGGCGTCGAGCAGCTCGCGCACGGCCATCGGGCCGGCCTCGTCGCGGAAGGCGAAGCGCTTGGTGAACTTGCGGAAGAGGTCCCAGCACTGGTCGGGGTCGTTGCGGGTGAGGACCTCGTGCACGGCGTCGTTGACGTCCGCGATGGTGGAGCCGTACTCCAGGTACGCGGTCGTGTCGGAGTGCAGCAGCAGGTGGCCGTCCTCCTCGACGACGGCGTCGAGCCGGGCCATCCACTGGAGGTGCACCTCCTCCAGGCGGTCCATGTCCTGCTTCTGGCCCCCGTTGAGCAGCCAGGCGGCCTGGAAGGTGGCGGTGCCGGCACCGGAGTTGACGGGCGTGTCGCCGAACCGCTTGGCGCCGAGCAGCAGCAGCTCGTGGTTGCCCATCAGGGCCTTGCAGTAGCCTCCGGCGGCGGCCGCCTCGGCGGACAGCCTCATGACCAGGTCGATCACGCCGATGCCGTCGGGGCCGCGGTCGGTGAAGTCACCGAGGAACCACAGCCGCGCGTTGCCGGCGGCCCAGTGGAGGTCGGTGTCGATCAGCCCCTTCTCGGCGAGGGCGGCGACGAGTTCCTCGAGGTAGCCGTGGACGTCTCCGACGACGTAGAGCGGTCCGAGGCCGGCGGCCTGCGCCTCCTCGGGCGCGACGGCCACCTCCAGCGTGTCGCCCGGGCCTCCCCGGCCGATCACCGGGAGGTTGCGCTCGGTGGGGGTGTACCCCTCGGGCACCTCGCCCTCCGGGAAGGGGCTTCCGGGCCGGGCGTCCTGCCCGGGCGCGGCGGACTGCGACTGCACGGGCACCTGGGCGTACGGCGGTACCCGGAAGTCACGCAGTGTCGCCGTCCGCACCGCGGGTCCCTGACCGGCCCCCTGAGTCATCGACCCCTCCACCACCGTCGCGCGCCGTTCACCACTCGGCCCAACCTGGTCGGGGTGGTCCGCGGTGTCGTTCGCCCATCATAGGAACGCACCAGGCGGTGTGTGACGCACCAGGGGCGACGAATCCCGCCGCTCTCCTGGTTCACCTGATGTTTCGTCCCAATTGAGAAGCTCTAGTCCTGGGCGGGGGACCGCGGTGCGCTCACGGTGGTGCGCGGGGAGCGGCGCTGCGAGGACGTCCTGACGATCAGTTCGGTCGGTATCACCTGTTCGACCGGCCGGTCCTCGTCGATTCCCTCGATCGCGTCGATCAGCAACTGGACGACCGCGGTCCCGATGCGTCGGGGCTTGAGCGAGAGGGTCGTGATGGGCGGCTCCGTGCTGGCGTACACGGTGGACTCGCTGCAGCAGACGAGCAGCAGGTCCTCCGGGACGCGCAGACCGTAGCGCCGGGCGGCGGCGAGGAGGTCCGTGCCGTTGGGGTCGAAGAGTCCGTAGACCGCGTCGGGCCGGTCGGGCCGGGCGAGCAGCCGGTCGGCGGCGACCGCACCGGCGCAGGGGTCGTGGGCCGGGTAGGACTCGTAGACCGGGTCCTGGCCGACACGCTCGCACCAGCTGAGGTACGCGGTGGTGGACAGGCGGGTGTAGGTGTCCGTGGTGGTGCCGGTCAGCAGGCCGATGCGCCGGGCCCCGGCGTCCGCGAGATGGTCCAGCAGGCCCAGCACGGCGGCCTCGTGGTCGTTGTCGACCCAGGCCGTGACGGGCAGGGTGCCCGCGGGGCGGCCGTCGGAGACGACGGGGAGACCCTGGCGGACGAGCTCGGCGACCACGGGGTCGTGGTCGGAGGGGTCGATGACCACGGTGCCGTCGAGTGCCACGTTGGACCAGACGTCGTGGCGGGAGGTGGCCGGAAGGATCACCAGGGCGTAGCCGCGGGCCAGGGCGGCCGAGGTGGCGGCCCTGGCCATCTCCGCGAAGTAGGCGAACTCGGTGAAGGTGAAAGGTTCATCCCCGTAGGTGGTCACCGTCAGGCCGATTAAGCCGGACTTCCCGGTGCGGAGCGTGCGGGCCGCTGCGGAGGGGCGGTAGCCCAGCCGGTCGGCGACCTCGCGGACGTGCCGACGGGTGGCGTCGGGGAGTCTGCCCTTCCCGTTGAGCGCGTCGGAGACGGTAGTGATCGAGACCCCGGCTGCGGCGGCGACGTCCCGGATGCCCGCCCGCCCCTGCCTGCCGCCCCGGCGGGATGTTTCCGTCCGGCTCACCTGGTGCTTCCCTGCTGCTGTCATGGCGAGCCGATAGTAGGGCTCGCGCGGTTGGTCTGGCCGGTCGCATATGCGCGCGTTGACAGTCACGATTCTGCATGATCGCGGCAGGTTAACTACCTTCGAAGCCAAGGCTGTTGGCTGATTCGGGCTGGATGCCATGGGTAGGGAGGGGTGTGCACCTGTCAGGCGGGTCAGGTTGCGAACCGGTCTCAACTCACCTCTACGAGGGATGCGCGCCACGGAGTGAGCTACCGGCGCGCGAGGTGCTCGTGCGCTCCCCCGGCCCGGTCCGAGCCGGATCCGGCGGTGCCCGCGGAACCCGTCGGGAGACCGTCCGGCGGTGCCCGCGGGGCCGGTGGGCCCGGCGGCGGTCCCGGAAGGGATTTCCGGCTCCGGCCATTCGCAGGAGACGCGAATCCTCATAAGGTGAGCAGTATTGGTGAGAGATACACGGTGGCCGGCCCGGCGTGCGCGCGGGGAACGGCCGGCAGGACGGTCGAGGAGGACCTGCGGTGAGCGAGACGACGCCCAAGCTGCGCGCGGCGCTGGACGACATCCCCACGTACAAGCCGGGCAAGCCCGCGGCGGCCGGCGGGCCGGTGGCCTTCAAGCTGTCCTCCAACGAGAACCCCTACCCTCCGCTGCCCGGGGTGATGGAGAGCGCCCTGGCGGCGGCGGCGAGCTTCAACCGCTACCCGGACATGGCCTGCACCGGGCTGATGAACGAGCTCGCGGAGCGCTTCGGCGTCCCCGTCTCCCATATTGCGACGGGCACCGGCTCGGTCGGCGTGGCCCAGTCGCTGCTCCAGGCCACCTCGGGCCCCGGTGACGAGGTGATCTACGGCTGGCGTTCCTTCGAGGCGTACCCGATCATCACCCGGATCAGCGGCGCCACGGCCGTTCCCGTGCCGCTCACCCCGGGGGAGGTGCACGACCTCGACGCGATGGCCGAGGCGGTGACCGACCGCACCCGGCTGATCTTCGTCTGCAACCCCAACAACCCGACCGGCACGGTCGTGCGCCGGGCCGAGCTGGAGCGCTTCCTGGACCGGGTGCCCTCGGATGTGCTGGTCGTCCTGGACGAGGCCTACCGTGAGTTCATCCGTGACGCGGAGGTGCCGGACGGCCTGGAGGTCTACCGCGAGCGCCCCAACGTCGCCGTGCTGCGGACCTTCTCCAAGGCGTACGGGCTGGCGGGCCTGCGGGTCGGCTTCGCCGTCGCGCACGAGCCGGTCGCGGCGGCGCTGCGCAAGACGGCCGTGCCCTTCGGCGTCTCGCAGCTGGCCCAGGACGCGGCGGTCGCCTCGCTGCGCGCCGAGGACGAGCTGCTGGGGCGTGTCGGCTCCCTGGTGTCCGAGCGGACCCGGGTGTACGAGGGGCTCCTCGGCCAGGGCTGGACCGTGCCGGAGACCCAGGCCAACTTCGTCTGGCTGCGGCTCGGCGAGCGGACCGTCGACTTCGCGGCCGCCTGCGAGAAGGCCGGTGTCGTGGTGCGGCCCTTCCCGGGAGAGGGCGTGCGGGTGACCATCGGCGAGACCGAGGCCAACGACCTGTTCCTCCAGACGACCGAGGCCTTCCGCAAGGCGCTCTGATCCGCCCGCGCGAGCCCGCCCCGGCGCTCCGGCGCCTCTTCGCGCCGGGGTGACGCGCCGCCGCCCCGGCGGCTGCCTCGATCCGGCTCCGGTCCCGCCCCGGAGGCACCGGGCGGTCGCGGGGCATCCCCGATCGGTCCGAACACCCCCGTGAGCACCCTGCTCACGGGGGTGTTCCCGATGGTCGGGCGCCGGTCCGGCCGGACGGCCGGGAGGCGCGGCCCGTGTGGCCGGGGCCACACTCCGGTGGCGCCCCGGGGGGAGGGGCGGTTTTCGGACCCCCCGGTGAAAGGCGTGGATCGTGAATGAGCCATAATGCTTGTGAATGTGAACGCGTTCACAAGCTCGCCTGTTTCTCCCCGGATGCGGTGGTCTGACAGGCAGGCGGTTCGCGGTGACCACGGCGACGTAAGGAGAACCGACGTGGACCTGAACCTCGCACTCGCGCCCGAGACACTGGCGCGCTGGCAGTTCGGCATCACCACCGTCTACCACTTCCTCTTCGTCCCCCTGACCATCTCGCTCGCCGCGCTCACGGCCGGACTCCAGACGGCCTGGGTGCGGACGCACAAGGAGAAGTACCTCCGGGCGACCAAGTTCTGGGGCAAGCTGTTCCTGATCAACATCGCGATGGGCGTGGTCACGGGCATCGTGCAGGAGTTCCAGTTCGGGATGAACTGGTCCGACTACTCCCGCTTCGTCGGAGACATCTTCGGAGCCCCGCTCGCCTTCGAGGCCCTGATCGCCTTCTTCTTCGAGTCGACCTTCATCGGGCTGTGGATCTTCGGCTGGGACAAGCTGCCCCAGAAGATCCACCTGGCCTGCATATGGATGGTCGCCCTCGGGACCACCCTCTCCGCCTACTTCATCCTGGCGGCCAACTCCTGGATGCAGCACCCGGTCGGCTACCGGATCGACGAGGAACGCGGCCGGGCCGAGCTCACCGACTTCTGGCTGGTACTGACCCAGGACACCGCGGTCACCCAGTTCTTCCACACCATCACCGCGGCCTTCCTGGTCGGCGGCGCCTTCATGGTGGGGATCTCCGCCTTCCACCTCGCCCGCAGGAAGCACATCCCGGTGATGAGGAGTTCGCTCCGGGTCGGCCTGGTGACCCTCACCGTGGCCGGTCTGCTGACCGCGGTCAGCGGCGACCTGCTCGGCAAGGTGATGTTCAAGCAGCAGCCGATGAAGATGGCCGCTGCCGAGGCGCTGTGGGACGGCGAGGCTCCCGCACCCTTCTCGGTCTTCGCCTACGGCGACGTCGACGCGGGGCACAACAAGGTGGCCATCGAGATCCCCGGCCTGCTGTCCTTCCTGGCCAACGACGACTTCGACTCCTATGTGCCGGGGATCAACGACGTCAACAAGGCGGAGCAGGAGAAGTTCGGCCCCGGGGACTACCGGCCGAACATCCCCGTCGCCTACTGGGGCTTCCGCTGGATGATCGGCTTCGGTATGACGTCCTTCGGGATCGGCCTGCTCGGCCTCTGGCTCACCCGCAGGCGGTTCCTGCTGCCGCCCGTGCTGCGGACCGGGGAGGAGGAGGTGCCCCGCCTGGTGCTCTTCAGGACCAAGGAGCTCAGCCCCCGCCTCACCGGGTGGTACTGGCGCATCGCCCTGTGGACCACCGGCTTCCCGCTGATCGCCAGCTCCTGGGGGTGGATCTTCACCGAGATGGGCCGCCAGCCCTGGGTGGTCTACGGCGTGCTCCGGACCAGCGACGCGGTCTCCCCCGGTGTCTCGCAGGCCGAGGTGATCACCTCCATGACGGTGTTCACCCTGCTCTACGCGGTGCTCGCCGTCATCGAGGTCAAGCTCCTGGCCAAGTACGTCAAGGCCGGCCCGCCGGAGCTGACCGAGGCCGACCTCGACCCGCCCACCCGGATCGGCGGACACGACCACGACGCCGACCGGCCGATGGCCTTCTCGTACTGAGACCGCAGAGGAGCTGTTGACGCATGGAACTCCACAACGTCTGGTTCGCCCTGATCGCGGTCCTCTGGATCGGCTACTTCTTCCTGGAGGGTTTCGACTTCGGCGTCGGTGTCCTGACCAAGCTGCTCGCCCGCGACCGCGCGGAGCGGCGGGTGCTCATCAACACGATCGGTCCGGTCTGGGACGGCAACGAAGTGTGGCTGCTCACCGCGGGCGGGGCGACCTTCGCCGCGTTCCCCGACTGGTACGCCACCCTCTTCTCCGGCTTCTACCTGCCGCTGCTGCTGATCCTCGTCTGCCTGATCGTGCGCGGGGTGGCCTTCGAGTACCGGCACAAGCGTGAGGAGGAGCGCTGGCAGGCCAACTGGGAGCAGGCGATCTTCTGGACCTCGCTGCTGCCCGCCTTCCTCTGGGGCGTGGCCTTCGCCAACATCGTCCGCGGTGTCGCCATCGACGCGGACAAGGAATACGTCGGTGGCCTGCTCGACCTGCTCAACCCCTACGCCCTGCTGGGCGGTCTGGTGACACTGACCCTGTTCACCTTCCACGGCGCCGTCTTCGCAGCCCTCAAGACCGTGGGGGAGATCAGGGTGCGGGCCAGGACGCTGTCGCTGAGGCTGGGTGCGGTGGCGGGTGTCCCGGCGGTCGCCTTCCTGCTGTGGACCCAGGCACTGCGGGGAGACGGGGCCAGCCTGGTGGCGCTCGCCGTCGCCGGAGCGGCGCTCCTCGCGGCGATCGCCGCGATCCGGGCCGGTCGCGAGGGCTGGTCCTTCGCCCTGTCCGGTGTCACCATCGCCGCCGCCGTCGCCATGCTCTTCCTGGCGCTCTTCCCGCGGGTGATGCCCTCGACCCTGGACGACGCCTGGAGCCTGACCGTCACCAACGCCTCGTCGAGCCCCTACACGCTCACGATCATGACCTGGCTCGCGGTGATCGCCACTCCGGTGGTCCTGCTCTACCAGGGCTGGACCTACTGGGTGTTCCGCAAGCGCATCGGCACCCAGCACCTCGCCGACACCCACTAGCGGGGGATGTTTCACGTGAAACCGATCGATCCGCGTCTGCTGCACTACGCCCGCGCCACCCGCCTCTTCCTGGCCGCGGTGGTCGCGCTCGGCCTGACCGGGGCCGCGCTCGTCGTCGCCCAGGCGATGCTCATCGCCGAGATCGTCGTCGGGGGCTTCCAGCAGGACCTGGCAGTGGCGGAGCTGGCGACGCCGCTGCTGCTGCTCGGGGCCGTCGCGGTGGGCCGGGCGGCCGTCTCCTGGCTCACCGAGCTGGCCGCGCACCGGGCCAGCGCCGCGGTCAAGTCCGAGCTGCGCGGTCGGCTGCTGGAGCATGCCTCGGGGCTGGGCCCCGGCTGGCTGAGCGGGCAGCGCAGCGGCTCCCTCGCCGCCCTGGCCACCCGCGGGATCGACGCCCTGGACGACTACTTCGCCCGCTATCTGCCGCAGCTGGGCCTTGCGATCGTGGTCCCGGTGGCGGTTCTGGCCCGGATCGTCACCGAGGACTGGGTCTCCGCGGCGATCATCGTCGGCACCCTGCCGCTGATCCCTCTCTTCATGGTGCTCATCGGCTGGGTGACGCAGTCCCGGATGGACCGGCAGTGGGGCCTGCTGTCGCGGCTCTCGGGGCACTTCCTCGACGTGGTGGCGGGTCTGCCCACGCTCAAGGTGTTCGGCCGGGCGAAGGCGCAGGCGGAGTCGATCCGGGAGATCACCTCCGAGTACCGCCGGGCGACGATGCGCACCCTGCGCATCGCCTTCCTCTCCTCCTTCGCCCTGGAACTGCTCTCCACCCTCTCGGTGGCCCTGGTGGCCGTGACCATCGGCATGCGGCTGGTCCACGGCGACCTGGACCTCTACACCGGCCTGGTGATCCTCGTCCTGGCGCCCGAGGCGTATCTGCCGCTGCGGGCGGTCGGCGCCCAGTACCACGCGGCGGCGGAGGGGCTCTCGGCCGCCGAGGAGGTCTTCGAGGTGCTGGAGACCGGGCAGCGGCACACCGGCCCCGCGGCAGTCCCCGAGGTGCTCCGCCTGGAGATCGAGGAGGTCTCCGTCCACCACGAGGGCCGGCGCGGGGCGGCGCCGGAGCGCGCCTCCCTGGTGGTCGAGCCGGGTGAGACGGTGGCCCTCGTCGGGGAGAGCGGCAGCGGGAAGTCCACCCTGCTGAACGTCCTGCTGGGCTTCACGGAGCCGACGACCGGAACGGTGCGGGTGGGCGGTGTCGACCTCCGGGAGATCGACACCGAGGAGTGGTGGCAGCAGGTCGCCTGGGTCCCCCAGCGTCCCTATCTCTTCGCGGGGACGATCGCCGACAACGTGCGCCTGGCCCGTCCGGAGGCCGATGACGCGGCCGTGTACGAGGCGCTGCGGGAGGCGGGCGCGGAGGAGTTCGTCGCCGCCCTCCCGCACGGCGCCCGGACACCGCTGGGCGAGGACGGGGCCGGCCTCTCCGCGGGGCAGCGCCAACGGCTCGCGCTCGCCCGGGCGTTCCTCGCGGATCGTCCGGTGCTGCTTCTGGACGAGCCGACCGCCGCCCTGGACGGTGAGACCGAGACGGCCGTCGTCGAGGCCGTCGGGCGTCTCGCCCGGGGCCGCACGGTGCTGCTGGTCGTCCACCGGCCCGCGCTGCTGTCCGTCGCCGACCGCGTGGTCTCCCTCGCCTCCGCCTCCGCCTCGGCCGAAGAGGCCCCGGACCGCGTTCCTTCGGCCGAGGCGGCCGGCGGTCGCCGCGAGCACCCCGCGCCCGGCCCCGGCGAGGTCCGGGCCGGTGACCCGACGGAGACCCACCCCGACGGCGCCGCCCCGGGGACCGGGCGGTCCCGGGGAGGCCCGGTCCTGGCCCGGGTGCGGGCGGCCGCGGGCGGCCTCCACGGCAGGCTCCTGCTGGCACTGCTGCTCGGCACCCTGGCCCTGGCCTCGGCGGTCGGCCTGATGGCCGTGTCCGGATGGCTGATCTCCCGCGCCTCCGAGCAGCCCCCCGTGCTCCATCTGATGATCGCGGTCACCGCCACCCGCGCCTTCGGCATCGGGCGCGCCGTGTTCCGCTATGCGGAGCGGGTCGTCTCGCACGATGCCGTGCTGCGGATGCTGGCCGGGACACGGGTGGCCGTGTACCGGGGACTGGAGGCCATCGCCCCCGCCGGGCTGGGCGGACGGCGGCGGGGAGACCTGCTCTCGCGGCTGGTCGCGGACGTGGACGGCCTCCAGGACTACTGGCTGCGCTGGCTGCTCCCCGCGGGAGCGGCCGCCCTGGTCGGCGCCGGGACCGTCGGCTTCACCGGCTGGCTGCTTCCCGAGGCGGGCGCCGTACTGGCCGTCGGCCTGCTGGTGGCGGGCGCCGGAGTCCCGCTGCTGAGCGGCGCCGTCGCGCGGCGCGCCGAGCGGCAGCTGGCCCCGGCCCGCGGCCGCCTCACCGACACGGTGGTCGACCTGCTGCGCGGTGCCGCGGAGTCGACCGTGGCCGGGGCACGCCCGCGCAAGCTCGCCGCCGTCCGGGAGGCGGACGGCCTGCTCACCCGGATCGCCGCCCGGGGCGCGGCCGCCACGGCGCTGGGCGGCGGACTGTCCGCGCTGGTCTGCGGGCTGACCGTGCTCGGCGCGGCGGCCGTCGGACTCCGGGCGGTGCACGAGGGCCGGCTCTCGGGCGTGGCGCTCGCCGTCGTCGTGCTGACCCCGCTCGCCGCCTTCGAGGCGGTCGCCGGTCTGCCGCTCGCCGTGCAGTACCGCAAGCGGGTGGAGCGCAGCGCGGAGCGCGTGTACGAGGTCCTCGACGCCCCCGCCCCCGTGCGGGAGCCCTCGTCCCCCGCCGAGCCGCCCGCCACGCCCTTCCCGCTGGTACTGCGAGGGGTCGGGGCACGGTACGGGACGGACGCGCCCCGGGCCCTGTGCGACATCGACCTCACGCTCACCCCCGGCCGTCGGGTCGCGGTGGTGGGCACCTCGGGAGCGGGCAAGACCACCCTCGCCCAGGTGCTGCTGCGCTTCCTGGACACCGACTCCGGCCGCTACACCCTCGGCGGCACCGACGCCGGGACGCTGGACGGCGACAGCCTGCGTCGCTTCGTGGGCCTGTGCGCCCAGGACGCCCACCTCTTCGACAGCTCGGTGCGGGAGAACCTGCGCCTGGCCCGCCCCGACGCGAGCGAGGAGGAACTGCGCCGCGCTCTGGGCGCCGCCCGTCTGCTGGACTGGGCCGACGCCCTGCCCGAGGGGCTGGACACCCTGGTGGGCGAGCACGGTGCCCGCCTCTCGGGCGGCCAGCGGCAGCGACTGGCGCTGGCCCGGGCCCTGCTGGCCGACTTCCCCGTGCTGGTGCTGGACGAACCGGCCGAGCACCTCGACCTGGTGACCGCCGACGCGCTCACCGCGGACCTGCTGGCGGCGACCCGCACACGCAGCGGCGCGGGGCGTGCCACGGTGCTGATCACCCATCGACTGCGCGGGCTGGAGACCGTCGACGAGGTGCTCGTCCTCGACGAGGGGCGGGTCGTCCAGCGGGGGCCCTACGAGGAACTGGTCCTCGTCGACGGACCGCTCCGGACGATGCTGGAGAGGGAGACGGCGACCGAAGAGGGAGGAATCCGACTTTCCGCCTCCGTCGGTGCTCACTAGGCTCGGAGGCATGACCGCCTCCGCACGCCGGGCCACGCAGGGCCCGGCGGAGCCGCCCGGCGGGCCGGAGGACCGGGTGCCCGGGCTGCTGCGGGCCCTTCGGTCCATCGGCGCCGGGGCGGAACTCCGCCCGGCCCTGGACCGCATCTGCCGCACGGCGGCCGAGCTGACGGGGGCACGGTACGCGGCGATCGGGGTGCTCGACCCCGAGGGCGGGGGACTCGGCGACTTCGTCGCCCACGGCGTCGCCCCGGAGACCGAGGAGGCGATCGGCCGCCCGCCGGACGGCCGGAGCGGTCTCCTCGGCGCGCTGATCCACGATCCCGCGCCGCTGCTCCTGGACGAGCTCACCGCCGACCCCCGGTCCGTCGGCTTCCCTCCGGGCCACCCCTCGATGCGCACCTTCCTGGGGGTCCCGATCCGGGAGCGGGGCGAGGTCTTCGGCAACCTCTACCTGGCCGAGAAGCACGGCGGGCAGGGGTTCAGCGAGGAGGACCTCCATCTGGCGCACGTCCTCGCGACGGAGGCGGGGATCGCCGTCGGCACCGCGCGGCTGTACACCCGGGCCCGCCGGCGCGAGCGGTGGATCGACGGCGCGGTGGCCGTCACCACCCAACTGCTCGCGGGGGAGGACGCGGACGAGGCGCTGGCCGTGGTCGCCGAGCAGGCGATGAGCCTGGCCGAGGCTGCGGCCGGCGTGGTGCTGCTTCCGGAGCAGGGCGGCGGACTGGAGATCGTGGCGGTCTCCACCCCGCCGGTCCCGTCGGCCGAGGGGACCGGCGCGCCGCCCGGGCCAGGGGACTGGCTGTCCGGCGCGGCCGGGACGCCGCGCTCCGCGCAGGGGGCCGCCACCCGAGCCGAACTCCTGGGTGTGGTCGTCCCCGCCCGTACCCCGGCCGTACGGATGCTGCTGGCGGGGGAGACCGTGCTGGTGGCCGACTCCGCGACCGATCCGCGTCTGGCCGGGTCCCGCCTCGCCGGGCGGTTCGGCCCCGGACTGCTGCTGCCCCTGAGCAGCGGCGGTCGGGTGCTCGGCGCACTGGCCCTTCCACGGGCGGGCGGGGCGCGGCGCTTCACCCCGGAGGACCTCACCCTGGCGACCCGGTTCGCCGCCCAGGCCGCCCTGGCCCTGATGGCGGCCGAGGCGCAGCGGGCCCGGGAGCGCCTTGCGGTGCTGGAGGACCGCGACCGCATCGCACGGGACCTCCACGACCTCGTGATCCAGCGGCTGTTCACCACCGGGATGCTGCTGGAGAGCGCCCAGCTCCACAGCGCCGCGGCCGGGGTCCGCGAGGGGGTCGGGCGGGCGGTGGGCGAGCTGGACGTGACCATCCAGGAGATCCGCAGCGCCGTCTTCGCGCTCCGGCAGGGCCCCGCCGACGAACCCGCGGCTCTGGGCACCCGGGTGCTGCGGGAGATCGCCATGGCCGCCGTCCCGCTGGGCTTCGCGCCCAGCCACCGCTTCACCGGCCCGGTGGACGAAGGGGTCGGTGAACTCACGGGCAAGAACCTGATCGCCGCGTTGCGGGAGGCGCTCTCCAACGCCTTCCGGCACGCCCGGGCGAGCAGGATCGAGGTGGCGGTGGACGCCGCGGCGCAGCTCCCGGACGGAACCCCCGCCGTGCTGCTGTCGGTCGGGGACGACGGCATCGGTCTGCCGGACGGCGGGCGGCGCAGCGGCCTGGGGAACCTTGCGCGGCGGGCGGAGTCGCTCGGCGGCTCCAGCTGGACGGGTCCGGGTATCGGCACCGAGGGCAGGGGGACCACGGTGTTCTGGCAGGCGCCGCTGGAGGTGCCCGGCGCCTGAGCCCCGGCGGTCGGCGTCTCGGGTGGCGGGGGACGGGGACGGGTGAACGGCGTTGCCGGGCCGGGCCGTCCGCGGCCGAGGGGCGCGCGGCGCAGCGGCGGACCGGCCGGTGCGGACCGGCCGGTGCGCGGCATCGCCCGGGAAGCGGTGGCCGCTGGGCCAGGTGGCCCTACGGCGCCCGGGGCTACCGGTTTCGGCCGGAGGGGCGGGTCACGATCCGTACATGGTCAGGAGACACCGTGATCGCTTGTGTGTGCTGACGGCGGTGCTGTGCGCGCTGCTGGGGGCTCCCGCCTCCACCGCGACCGCCGTCCCCGCGCGGGCGACGCCCCCTCCGGTGCCGCAGCTGCTCTCCTCGGTGGTGCCGCACCCCCTGCTCCCCGCGGCACCGCACGGGCGCCCGGGGCGGCTGCCCGTCGTGCCTCCGCAGCCGGCCCCGGCGCCCGCCACGCCCGCGGACCGGCCCGAGGGGCGGGCGACCGCACCGGATGCGGGGGCCACCTCCGGGCGGGAGGGGGAGCGGGAGCCGTCCGACCGGGCGCCGCGGCCCCTGGCGCAGAAGGTCCTCCGGCTCTACGAGGACGCGGCCCGCGCGACCGCGGCGTACGAGCGCGGCCGCCGCGCCTCGGTCCGCCAGCGCGCCGAGGCGGACCGCCTCCGGGCGAGGGTCCTCCGGGAACGCCGCAGCCTCGACGAACTCCGCGAGAAGCTCGGCGCGGTCGCCCGGGAGCAGTACCGGACCGGGGGCCCCCTCGCGGACGCGGCGCGTCTGCTGCTGGCCGAGGATCCGGACACCCTGCTGCGCGGCTACCGGATCGCCGCGCAGACCCAGCGCGCGGTCAACCGGCTGCTGGACCGTACGGACCGGGCCCGGGCGCGCTTCGCCCGCCAGGAGCGCAGGGCGCGGGCGGCCTGGCGGGAGCTGGCCGAGCACGAGGCGCGCCTCGCGGCGGTCAAGCGCGGTGTCGAGACGACCCTGGAGGCCGCGCAGTGGATGCTGCAGAGCGAGGCCGACCGGCGGGTGGCGGCCGGTTCCTGCGCGGGTGCGGTGCGGCTGGACCAGCCGCCGCTGCCGGAGGGCGGGCCCGCGTGGGTGGCGCCCGTGGAGGACTACTGGCTCTCCGCGGGGTTCGCCCGCTCGGGCGGCCGATGGGCCCACCGGCACACGGGGCAGGACTTCGCCGTGGGCATCGGCGCCCCGGTGAGGTCGGTGGGTGCCGGGCGGGTGGTGAAGGTGTCCTGCGGCGGGGCCTTCGGCATCGAGATCGTCGTCCGCCACGGTGACGGCTCCTACACCCAGTACGCGCATCTGGCGGGGCTCGCGGTGGACCAGGGGGAGCGGGTGCGCCCGGGGCAGTGGATCGGCCAGGTGGGCACCACCGGCAACTCCACCGGACCGCATCTGCACTTCGAGGCGCGGATCACGCCGCACCTCGGGTCGGGGGTGGATCCGGTGGCCTGGCTGCGGGAGCGGGGCGTGCGCCTGTGAGCACCGGTTGCCGCGCCCGGCGGAGGCCGGGGACGCGGTCGGCGGGCGGCGCCCCGCCCCGTCCCGACCGGCCCGCCGGGGGCGGAGGACTCAGGCGCGCCGGTCGAGCCGGGTGAGGATCCGCTCGATGACGGCGGCGACGCCGTCCTCGTTGTTGTCGACGGTCCGGCCGGAGGCGGCCGCGGTGACATCGGGGTGGGCGTTGCCCATGGCGTAGGAGGTGCCGGCCCAGCTCAGCATCTCGATGTCGTTCGGCATGTCGCCGAAGGCCACGACCTCGTCCGCGGAGATGCCGCGCTCCGCGCAGCACAGGGCCAGGGTGCTGGCCTTGCTCACGCCCAGGCCGCTGACCTCCAGCAGCGCCGTGGGGCTGGAGCGGGTGATCGAGGCGTGCCCGCCCGCTGCCGTGCGCGCCAGAGCCAGGAAGCCGTCCGGGGTGAGGTCGGTGTGGTGGGCGAGGAGCTTGAGCACCGGGGTGCCCTCGCCGGGCCGCCCCTCGTGGAGCAGCTTCTCCGCGGTGGCCACCGTGGCGCCCGGGTCGAGGTGGAAGGGCGGGTAGGCGGGCTCGTAGTGGATACCGGTGGCCAGCTCGACGGCGAACGAGGTCCCGGGCGCGGCGTCCCGCAGGGCGCGCACCACGTCGAGCGCGGTGAGCCGGGCCAGGTCGCGGACCTGGACGAGTTCGCCCCCGGCGTGGAGGTCGACGACGGCCGCGCCGTTGGCGCAGATGGCCAGGCCGTGGCCGTGGACGTGCTCGCTGACCACGTCCATCCAGCGGGCCGGGCGGCCGGTGACGAAGAAGACCTCGATCCCGGCGTCCTCGGCGGCGGCCAGGGCCGCCACCGTCCGGTCGGAGACGGACTTGTCGTCGCGCAGCAGTGTGCCGTCCAGGTCCGTGGCGATGAGCCGCGGCATCGTGGACTGGGGCAGGGGATCGGTCGCTGAGGTCACCCGATCATTCTCCCGCACCGCGTGCACGTGCGTGCGAGGGGGCGCACATGTGAGTGGGCACACGGTGACGCAGAGGCCCGGGCCGCTCCGGGCCCGATCCCGCCGGTCGGCACGGGCCCGGAGCGTGCGGCGCGCTCAGCGCAGCTGGGCTGGGGCCTCGGCGGCGATCTTCTCGAAGACGGCCTGGTCCGCTGCGAAGTCGGATTCGGGGATCGGCCAGTGGACGGCGAGCTCCGTGAAACCGAGTTCCCGGTGGCGGCCCGCGAAGTCGACGAAGGCGTCCAGGGACTCCAGGGGACGTCCGCGGTCCGGGGTGAAGCCGGTCAGCAGGATCCTGTCCAGCTCGCCCGCGTCCCGCCCGATCTCCGCGCAGGCCGCGTCGAGCCGCTCGGCCTGTCCGCGCAGGGCTGCCACCGACTGCTCCGGGGTGCCCGTCTCGTACAGCTTCGGGTCGCCCGTCGTCACCCAGGCCTGGCCGTGCCGGGCGGCCAGCCTCAGCCCGCGCGGTCCGGTCGCCGCCACGGCGAACGGCAGCCGCGGCCGCTGCACGCAGCCCGGTATGTTCCGGGCCTCCTCCGCGGTGTAGAAGGCCCCCCGCTGAGAGACGGCGCCCTCGGTGAGGAGCCGGTCGAGCAGCGGCACGAACTCGGCGAAGCGGTCCGCCCGCTCGCGCGGCGTCCATGCCTCCTGGCCGAGCGCGGTGGCGTCGAAGCCGTTGCCACCCGCGCCGATACCCAGGGTGACCCTGCCGCCCGAGACGTCGTCCAGCGAGATCAGCTCCTTGGCGAGCGTCACCGGGTGCCGGAAGTTGGGGGACGTCACCAGCGTACCCAAGCGCATACTCTGTGTGACCGTCGCCGCGGCTGTGAGCGTGGGGATGGCACCGAACCACGGTCCGTCGCGGAAGGTCCGCCAAGAGAGGTGGTCGTACGTGTACGCGGCGTGGAACCCGAGCTCCTCGGCCCGCCGCCAGTTCTTCTGCCCTTCGACCCATCGGTGGATGGGGAGGATCACCGTGCTCAGACGCATGACCCCGACCATACGCGGGCTGCCCGCTGCCATGGATATGGCGACGGAGCAGAATCGGGAAGCCACGCTGACGTCGCTGTGGGGGCCGCTACCGTGGCGTCATGGGCACGCTGGACAGGGCCGAGCTTGAGGCCATGATCGACGAGGCGACGGTGGACGCCTACGGCGAGGGCGAGGAGCGGACCGGTCTGTTCACCATGCTTGAGTAGTACCTCGATCTGCCCTTCACCACCACGGTTCTCGGCGTCGAGGTGACGGTTCGCGGTGTCGACCTCACGCCCGATGGCAGGATCGTCGCCCGGTGCTCGCGCGGCCGTGTCCGGCAGTCGATCGGAATCCTGCACCTGCCGCTGCCCAACCCCGCTCCCGAGGGCGCGGAGTGGATCGAGGCGTACCGCCATTGGGCCGGTTGAGGCCGGAACCTCTCACTTCCCGCGGAACTGGCTCGTACGAAAGGGCTGCACGTGGCTGAGGCCGCACAGGGCGCACATCAGGGTGCCCATGAACCGTCATTGGCTGATCTCATCGAGCGCAGCGCCGAATTGAAGGGGCGGCTGGTCACCTTCGCGCAGAGCGCCCGCTTCGACCGCTGGTTGACGCACCTCCTGCTGGAGGCCGCTGGGCCTGAAGGGCTGTTGGACGAGGGTGAGGCGATCCGGATCACCGATCACTTCATCCTTCGATACCGCCTGCCGGACGGTTCGACCGTGGTGGACCGGTTCGTCGCCGGCCGGAAGGACTTGACCAAGGCCGACCGGGAGATGCTGCTCGGCTGGCGTGACCCGGTCGAGGGCGTCTTCGAGATCCGGCGCAAGGACGGGGATGCCGTCGTCCTGCTCAACCTTGTCGACGACCTGGAGTACCGCACGTACTCGAATGCCGGACGGGCGGCGTTCCGCGGAGTGTCCGAGGGAGGATTCCTCCACACCTGCCTGGTGCCCCTCCGCCCGGCCGACGGTGCGTGGCTGGTGTCCGGGGCGATGACGAGCTATCCCAGGTCCAGCGCCACCGAGATCGCCCAAGCAGCTCTGCAACTGGCCACGCACGACCCCGAGCTGGTCTTCCGCAACCCCGAGAAGATCGAGCAGGGGTGGCAGCGGATGAGGGAGGACCGTGCCGCGTTCGTCGAGTTCTGCGGTGGCGACGAACTGGTCCTTCCGCCTGCCGAAGCCGAGGACCTCCTCAATGCCTTCTACCGCCACCGCCAACAGGCCGCCGTCGCCGCACAGCCCGGCCGTGCCCGGCGCAGGCGGCTCCCCGGACTGGACCTGCCCCTCTTCGAGCTGCCGTCAGAACTGGCGGACTCGGACACCGTCGGCGTCATCTACGACCAGGTCGACGGGCTCAACTTCTACGCCGACTACGGGATGCTGCGGGACCTCTTCGCGGATCCCGCGCTCACGGGTCGCAGACAGCACCAGGATCTGCTGCGCACGTACCTGCGCGAGGAGTCGATCACGCCACTGCCGATCCGCCGGCTGGCCGCTGCTCACCCGGAGACCGTCGACGCGGTGTTCCGGAAGCTCCTGCGGAAGCCGGGATTCAGCTGGAGTGAGCACGGTGACGCGCTGCTGCGCCGGCGTAAACCCTGGTACTACGAGAACGCCCCACGCCCCGGTGTGTCCGTGATCGGCGACCGTCTTCACGAGCTGCTCGGTGCGGGACGCCGCTGAGCTCGTAGGTGGAGCTCCGGGAAGGTGAGGTGCCCGGCCGGGACGGAGGCCGTGAGCCACACACCGTTGGTGCTCACGCGGAAGACATGGCCCTCTCGGTGCAGCGCCCCGGCCCGCACCGTGAGGACGATCGGGCGGCCCCGGCGCGCCCCCACGCGCAGCGCGGTCTCCCGGTCCGGGGAGAGGTGGACGTCGTGCCGGGCCATCGGCCGAAGCCCCTCCGCCCGGATCGCGGCGAGCCGGGCGGCGACCGTACCGTGGTAGAGGTACTCGGGCGGCTCGGCGGGCGGGAGGTCCAGATCGACGCGGACCGTGTGCCCCTGTGCGGCGCGGATGCGGTCGCCGTCCACGGTGAAGCGCCGCTTGTCGTTGACGGCCACCACATGGTCGAGTTCGGCACGGGTGAGGGGGAAGCCGTGCGCGGCGGCCGCGCGGAGCAGGGCGTCGACGGGCACCCAGCCGTGCGGATCCAGGGTGAGACCGATGCGCTCCGGCCGATGGCGCAGGTGCCTGGCGAGGTACTTCGAGACCCGCACGGTGCGATGGGTGCCGATCTCCGGCGGGGGTTCCGTCTCCGGTGCCATGGCGACAGGATGCCCCGAGACCGAGGACCCCGCCATCGAAAATCGCAGCCCACAAGAGGTTTGATCCACAGTCAATTCGACTTATCCACAGGATTCTTGGGTTGCCTGTGGACAACTGCCCTCTGCTTTGCGCCTGATTGGCCAACATCATCTGTGGACAGAGGGTGTTGATCAACAGCCCCTGTCCCACCGGCGGGAGGGAGCAGGGCGTCCAGCAGCCGTGCACGCAGCTCCCGTTCGGCGGAGGCGGCGATGAACTCCGCCGCCTCCTGGCTCCCAACCGCCCGCTCCACGGCCGCGACCGTCTCGGCCGGAAGGGCGACGGCCCGGCTCGCCGGAGGTCCCGACCCGGGGCCCGCGGCGGTCTCCCCGGCCAGGTGCCGCGGAAGGTCGCGGGTGGCCAGCATCCGCATGGCCCGGGCCAGTTCGGCGTCCACGGTCCTGCGGGCGAGCGGCCTGAGGCGCCGCACCAGCCCGGCCGCCTCGGTGGCCTGCTCGTCCGTCGGCGGACCGTCCGCCAGGAAGCGCCCGAAGACGTGCTCCGTGGTGAACTCCAGCAGTCGCGCGGCCAGGTGCTCGACCAGCTCCCGAACCTCCGCCAGCTGCACGGCGATCGCGGTCAGGGGGACGCCCGCCGCATGCAACTCGACCGCCACGGACAGCTCCTGGGGGCTCGGTACCCGGAAGGCGTCCGGCTCCCCCGGGATGCGCTCCAGCACGCCGAGCCGCAGGGCCTGCGCGATCAGCGCCCCGTGCGACCCGGCGCCGAAGGCCTCGGCCAACTCGGCCCGGGTGACCCGCCCTTCCTCCTCCTCGCTCCAGGGGCCCGCCACCTCCGCGGCGAGCCCCAGCACGCCGCCCAGGCCCCGGCCCTCGTCCCAGGCGTCGAGCAACTCCTTGATCGACGCGAGGGTGTAGCCGCGGTCGAGCAGGTCGGCGATGCGCCCCAGGCGGTCGAGGTGCACGGCCCCGTACAGGTTGGACCGGCCCCTCCGCTCCGGCCGGGGCAGCAGCCCGCGGTCCTGGTATCCGCGGATCGTGCGGGCCGTGGCCCCGCTCAGCCGCGCCAGGTCGTCGATCCGGTAGCCGAATCCCTCCCCGGCGGCCGGACGCCCGCCGCCGCTCACAGCGGAGGCCGCAGGCGGGCGAGCCCGCGCAGCGCCTTGGGCGCGAGGCGGGACAGCAGCCGGGCTCCGTGTGCCTCCGGCGTCACCGGGACCACGGCCCGGTCGCGCAGGACGGCGTCGAGCACGGCCTCCGCCACCTTCTCCGGTGGGTAGTTGCGCCTCCCGTACCACTGCGTCGACCTGCTCCGCCGCCGCTGCTGCTCCTCCTCGTCCGTGCCCGCGAAGCGCGTGGTCGAGGTGATGCTGGTGTTCACGATCCCCGGGCAGATCGCGGAGACGCCGATGCCCCGGTCCGCGAACTCGGCGCGCAGGCACTCGCTGAGCATCAGCACCGCCGCCTTGGAGGTGCTGTAGGCGGGCAGCGTCCGCGAGGGGAGGAAGGCGGCGGCCGAGGCGGTGTTGACGATGTGGCCGCCCTGCCCGCGCTCCACCATCCTGCGCCCGAAGAGCCTGCATCCGTGGACGACGCCCCAGAGGTTGACGTCCAGCACCCGCCGCCACTCCTCGGGGCTCGTGTCCAGGAAGGAGCCGGCGAGGCCGATGCCGGCGTTGTTGACGAGCACGTCCACGACTCCGTGCTCGGAGGTGACCCGTTCGGCGAGCTTCTCCATGGCCTGCTCGTCGCTCACGTCCGCGGTCTCGGCCCACGCCCCGGCCGCTCCCGCGGCCCGCGCCTCGTCCGCCGTGCGGACGGCGCCGTCCGCGTCGCGGTCCACCGCCACCACGCGGGCGCCCGCGGCGGCGAAGGCGAGGGCCGTGGCCCGTCCGATGCCGCTCGCCGCACCGGTCACCAGGACCAGCTGCCCGCCGAAGCGCCGACCGTACGCGTCCCGGGGCGGGGCGGCGGCGCGCTCCCTCCCGGCGGCGCGCTCCGTCCCGTCCGCGCCCGTCCCGCTCGCGCCCGTCCCGTCCGCGCCGGGGCCGCCCGGTTCGTGCGCCTCCGCGAAGTCGCCGATCCAGCGGGCCAGCAGGTCGGGCCGGGTACGGGGCGCCCAGTGGCCCGCGGCCAGCGTGCGCCGCGTCAGCCGGGGCACCCAGCGGTTGAGGTCGTCGTAGAGCCGCTCGGACAGGAAGGCGTCACCGGCAGGGGTGATCAGCTGCACCGGCACATGGGCGTGGGCGTCGGGCCGCGGACGGCGCAGCCGCGCCCGTACGTTGTCCCGGTACAGCCAGGCGCCGTGGGCGGCGTCCTGCGGGAGGGAGGCGGTCGGGTAGGAGCCGGCGGGAACGCCCTCCAGCCGCTCCAGCACCCCCGGCCAGCGCCGGCCCAGCGGGCCGCGCCAGGCGAGTTCCGGGAGCACCGGGGTGTGCAGCAGGTACACGTACCAGGACTTGACCCCCTGGCCGAGGAGCTGGCCCGCCGCGCGGGGGGTGGGGCGGCGCGTCCGCCGCTGGATCCAGTGGCCGAAGTGGTCCAGCGAGGGGCCCGAGACGGAGGAGAAGGAGGCGATGCGGCCCTCGGCCCGCGCGGAGGTGGCGAACTCCCACCCCTGCACCGAGCCCCAGTCGTGGCCGACCAGGTGCACCGGCCGCCCGGGGCTCACCGCGTCGGCGACGGCCAGGAAGTCGTCGGTCAGCTTCTCCAGCGTGAAGCCGCCGCGCAGCGGGTTCGGCGCGGTGGAGCGGCCGTGTCCCCGTACGTCGTAGAGCACGACGTGGAACCTCCCGCAGAGCCGGGAGGCCACCTCGGACCAGACCTCCTTGCTGTCCGGGTAGCCGTGCACCAGGACCACCGTGGGCCGCGAGGGCTCGCCCAGCTCGGCGACGCGGAGTTCGACGCCCCCGGTGCGTATCCGGCGCTCCCGCGCCTCCTGAAGACCGCTGCCGCCCACCCGTCCGTCCTCCTCCTGCCGGACGCCCCGCGGGGGTCCGGCGGTTCGACGCCCCGGTCCGGGCGCCCCGTGCGGGAGGGCGCGGGCGACCGGCGCGGGTGGCGCGGGGGGACGGCCGTCCGTCTCCGCCGGGCCACGATCCGTGATCTGCCACTGATGAATGTGACAATGCCCGGCGGCCACGTCAAGGGTGCCGTCCGGGTCTCCCCGCGGGGCACCGGGCACCGCGGGGCGCCGCGCCCCGGAGGGCGCCCCCCTCTCAGGTCGCACGGCCCCTACGGGGCCCTACCCCTGGAGTCGGACACGGGTCGGTCCACGAGGCTGACGTCAGCTGTGGCGCGCGCCACTAGCGTCGACCCCGTGACTGTGATCGCGACCGAAAGCCTGAGCAAGCGGTTCCCCCGGGTGACCGCGCTTGACCGGCTCTCCTTGGACATCGGCCCCGGTGTGACCGGCCTGGTGGGCGCCAACGGAGCCGGCAAGTCCACGTTGATCAAGATCCTGCTGGGTCTGTCCCCGGCGACCGAGGGCACCGCCGCCGTGCTCGGCCTCGACGTCGCCACCCGCGGCGCCGAGATCCGCGAGCGGGTCGGGTACATGCCGGAGCACGACTGCCTGCCGCCCGACGTCTCGGCCACCGAGTTCGTCGTCCACATGGCGCGCATGTCGGGCCTGCCGCCGACGGCCGCCCGGGAGCGGACGGCCGACACCTTGCGGCATGTCGGCCTCTACGAGGAGCGGTACCGCCCCATCGGCGGCTACTCCACGGGCATGAAGCAGCGGGTGAAGCTGGCGCAGGCACTCGTCCACGACCCGCGGCTGGTGCTGCTGGACGAGCCGACCAACGGCCTCGACCCGGTCGGCCGCGACGACATGCTGGGCCTGATCCGCCGTATCCACACGGAGTTCGGCATCTCGGTCCTGGTCACCTCCCACCTCCTGGGCGAGCTGGAGCGGACCTGCGACCACGTGGTCGTGATCGACGGCGGCACCCTGCTGCGCTCCAGCTCCACCCGGGACTTCACCCGCACCACGACCACCCTCGCGGTGGAGGTCACCGACTCCGACGCCCACCCCGACGGCACGGCCGCCCTGCGCGGGGCGCTCCTCGCGGCCGGGGTGCGGCCGCACGAGGGCGAGGAGCAGGGCCTGCCCGGAGCCGGCCACATCCTGCTGCTGGACGCCGGCGGCGAGGAGACCTACGACCTCGTCCGCGACACCGTCGCCGAACTCGGCCTCGGACTGGTCCGGATGGAGCAGCGACGCCACCACATCGCCGAGGTGTTCCGGCCCGGGACGCCGGACGCGGAGGCACGGACCATGGAGGTGCAGACCCCGTGACCCCCCAGACCCCCGGGCCCGCCCGGACGACCGGGGCACCTCTGCCCTCCGGGGCGTCCCACGCCCCCGGGAGCGCGCAGCCCCCCGGCAGCACCCGGATCCACGACATCGGCTACCGCCACTACGACGGCCCGCGGCTCGGCCGCTCCTACGCCCGCCGGTCGCTCTACACGCAGTCGCTGCGCGGCGCCTTCGGGCTGGGGCGCTCGGCGAAGTCCAAGGTGCTGCCGATGATCCTCACGGGGATCATGTGCCTGGTCGCGGCGATCATGGTCGCCGTGGCCCTCGCCGTGCCCGGCAGCACCGAACTGCCCATGGAGTACACCCGCTTCGCGATCGTCATGCAGGCGCTGATCGGGCTGTTCCTGGCGGCCCAGGCGCCCCAGTCGGTCTCCCGGGACCTGCGCTTCAAGACGGTGCCGCTCTACTTCTCCCGGCCCATCGAGCGCGCGGACTACGTGCTCGCGAAGTTCGCCGCGATGGCCTCCGCGCTGTTCGTGCTCACCGGGGCGCCCCTGGTGATCCTCTACGCGGGTGCGCTGCTCGCGGAGTTCGACGTCGCGGACCAGACGAAGGGATTCGCCCAGGCCGTGGTCTCCGTGGCGCTGCTCTCCCTGCTCTTCGGCGGGATCGGGCTCGTGCTGGCCGCCCTCACCCCGCGCCGCGGCTTCGGTGTCGCCGCCGTCATCGCCGCGATGACCATCACCTACGGTGCCGTGACCACCGTGCAGGCCATCGCCTTCGAGTCGGGCTCGCCCGGCGCGGTGGAGTGGCTGGGACTGTTCTCGCCCGCCACGCTCGTCGACGGCGTGCAGACCGCGTTCCTCGGCGCCACCTCCGCCTTCCCCGGCGGGCAGGGGCCCGGCGCGGGCGTCGGGGCGGTGTACCTGGCCGTCCTCCTCGCCCTGGTCGCCGGCAGCTACGCCGTCCTGATGCGCCGCTACCGAAAGGTCGGACTGTGACCACCATCGACATCGCCAACGCCTCGCGGTGGTTCGGCAACGTCGTCGCCGTGAACGACGTGAGCATGAGCATCGGACCGGGGGTCACCGGTCTTCTCGGGCCCAACGGCGCGGGAAAGTCCACCCTGATCAACATGATGGGCGGCTTCCTCGCCCCCTCCACCGGCGCCGTGACCCTGGACGGGCAGCCGATCTGGCGGAACGAGGGCGTCTACCGCCACATCGGCGTGGTGCCCGAGCGGGAGGCCATGTACGACTTCCTCACCGGCCGGGAGTTCGTCGTCGCCAACGCCGAACTGCACGGGCTGGACGGCCGGGCAGCCGCGCGGGCCCTCGCCACCGTGGAGATGGAGTACGCGCAGGACCGCAAGATCGCGACCTACAGCAAGGGCATGCGCCAGCGGGTCAAGATGGCCTCCGCGCTGGTCCACGAGCCCTCCGTGCTCCTGCTCGACGAGCCGTTCAATGGCATGGACCCGCGCCAGCGGATGCAGCTGATGGACCTGCTGCGCCGGATGGGAGCCGACGGCAGGACGGTGCTGTTCTCCTCGCACATCCTGGAGGAGGTCGAGCAACTCGCCTCGCACATCGAGGTGATCGTGGCCGGGCGGCACGCCGCGAGTGGCGACTTCCGCCGCATCCGGCGCCTGATGACCGACCGGCCGCACCGCTACCTGGTGCGCTCCAGCGACGACCGGGCGCTCGCCGCCGCCCTGATCGCCGACCCCTCCACGGCCGGCATCGAGGTGGACGCGACCGAGGGCGCCCTGCGCATCCAGGCCGTCGACTTCGGCCGGTTCACCGGGCTGCTCCCCAGGGTCGCCCGCGAGCACGGCATCAGGCTGCTGTCCGTCTCGCCGTCCGACGAGTCGCTCGAATCGGTCTTCTCGTACCTCGTAGCGGCCTGAAAGGACCTGTGACCACGATGTACAACCCCACGGTCGCCCGGCTCACCTACCGGGCCGTCCTCGGGCGGCGCCGGGCCGCCATCCTCTTCGTGCTCCCGGCGCTGCTGCTGCTCCTCGCCGCCGCGGTGCGCGGCTTCCACGGCGCCGACGACCAGGTCGCCGCCGACCTGCTGGGCGGTTTCGCCCTGGCCACGATGGTGCCCCTGATCGGCGTCATCGCGGGAACGGGCGCGATCGGGCCGGAGATCGACGACGGCTCGATCGTCTACCTCCTCTCCAAGCCGGTGAAGCGCTCCGAGATCATCGCCACCAAGTTCACGGTGGCCCTCGCCGTCACGATGGCCTTCTCCGCGCTGCCGACGCTCCTCGCGGGCTTCATCCTCAACGGAAACGGCCAGCAGGTCGCGGTCGCCTGCGCGGTGGCCGCTCTGGTCGCCTCCTTCGCCTACAGCGCGCTGTTCCTGCTGCTGGGCACCGTGAGCCGGCACGCGGTGGTCATCGGCCTCGTCTACGCCCTGGTCTGGGAGTCGCTCTTCGGCAGCCTGGTACCGGGCGCACGGACGCTGAGCGTCCAGCAGTGGTCGCTGGCGCTGGCCGAACGCATCGCCGGGGAGGGGCTGTTCGGCTCCGACGTCGGGATGGCGGCGGCCGTGTCCCTGCTCGTGGGGGTGACGGTCGCGGCGATCTGGTACGCGGGCAGCAGGCTCCGCAGCCTGACCCTGGCCGGGGAGGAGTAGCCCGGCCGACCGGGAGCAGCCCGCCCGGCACCGCCCGGCACCGCGGGGCGGTGCCGGGCGCGTTCGTGGCCCCGGACCCGCCGCGGGACCGGGCAGGAGGTGGCGTGCCCGGAGCCCGGGCCGGATATTCGGTGGAGCGCGGACGCCCGCCCGCGGCACAGTGGTCCCACCGGTGGAAGCGGCCCGTGCCGTGCCCACCGGAGGGACCGGGAGCGGAGCACGCCGGCGGCACGGATGTCGAGTCCCCGCCGGACGCGCTCCCGACGGGGCGGGCCGGGCAGGCCGCGGCGTGGCGGGAGCCACCGGCCGGGTGCCGCTCGGCGCTCCGCCCGGGGGCGGCCGCTTCGAGCGCGCATCCGCGCGGGCCGCCCCCTCCCGGAGCCCTGCCGCTCAGCCGGTGAGCAGCTCCTCCAGCACCACCGCGATGCCGTCGTCTTCGTTCGAGGCGGTGACCCGGTGCGCCACGGCCTTGAGGGTGTCGTGCGCGTTGGCCATCGCGACCCCGTGGGCGGCCCAGCCGACCATCGGGATGTCGTTGGGCATGTCGCCGAAGGCGATGGTGTCCGCCGCGCGGAGGCCGAGGCGGCGGGCGGCCAGCGAGAGCCCCGTGGCCTTGCTCAGCCCGAGCGGCAGGATCTCCACCGTCCCGGGACCGGCCATGACGACGTCCACCAGGCTCCCCACGGTCGCCCGGGCGGCCTCCGCGAGCGCGTCGTCGCCGAGCGTGGGGTGCTGGATGTAGATCTTGTTGAGCGGGGCCGCCCACAGCTCGGAGGGCTCCCGCATCGGCACGTAGGGCAGCGGCCCCTCCTGGGCCCGGTAGCCCTCGCCGATCAGCACGTCCCCGTCCAGCCCGTCGCGGCCCGCGGCCAGCAGCAGGGGGCCGACCTCGGCCTCGATCTTGGCCAGGGCGAGCCCCGCCAGCTGGCGGTCGAGGGTCACGGAGGTCAGCAGGCGGTGCTCGCCCGCGTGGTACACCTGCGCGCCCTGGCCGCAGACCGCGAGGCCCTGGTAGCCGAGGTCGTCCAGGATGTGGCGTGTCCAGGGCACCGCGCGGCCGGTGACGACGATGTGCGCCGCGCCCGCCGCGGTGGCCGCGGCGAGCGCCTCGCGGGTGCGCTGCGAGACGGTGTCGTCGCCCCGCAGCAGGGTCCCGTCGAGGTCGGTGGCGACGAGCCGGTAGGGGAAGCTGCCGCTGCTCACCGGGAGATCGGCTCCAGCACCTCGCGGCCGCCGAGGTAGGGGCGCAGCACCTGCGGCACCCGCACGGACCCGTCGGCCTGCTGGTGGTTCTCCAGGATCGCCACGATGGTGCGCGGGACGGCGCACAGGGTGCCGTTGAGCGTGGCCAGCGGCTGGACCTTGCGGCCCTCGCGCATGCGGACGGAGAGGCGGCGGGCCTGGAAGCTGTCGCAGTTCGAGGCGGAGGTCAGCTCGCGGTACCTGCCCTGGGTGGGGATCCACGCCTCGCAGTCGTACTTGCGGGAGGCGGACGCCCCGAGGTCGCCGGTGGCGACGTCGATCACCTGGAAGGGGAGTTCCAGGGAGGTCAGCCACTGCTTCTCCCACTCCAGCAGCCGCTTGTGCTCGGCCTCGGCCTCCTCGGGGGCGACGTAGGAGAACATCTCCACCTTGTCGAACTGGTGGACGCGGAAGATGCCCCGGGTGTCCTTGCCGTAGGTGCCGGCCTCGCGGCGGTAGCAGGGCGAGAAGCCCGCGTAGCGCAGCGGGAGCGCGTCCGCGTCGAGGATCTCGTCCATGTGGTAGGCGGCGAGGGGGACCTCGGAGGTGCCGACGAGGTAGTAGTCGTCCTTCTCCAGGTGGTACACGTTCTCCGCGGCCTGGCCGAGGAAGCCGGTGCCCTCCATGGCGCGCGGGCGGACCAGCGCCGGGGTCAGCATCGGGGTGAAGCCGGCCTCGGTGGCCTGGGCGATCGAGGCGTTGACGAGGGCCAGCTCCAGCAGGGCGCCCACGCCGGTCAGGTAGTAGAAGCGCGAGCCGGAGACCTTCGCGCCGCGTTCGACGTCGATGGCGCCGAGGGCTTCGCCGAGTTCCAGGTGGTCCCTGGGCTCGAAGCCCTCCGCTCCGAAGTCGCGGACGGTGCCGTGCGTCTCCAGGACGACGAAGTCCTCCTCGCCGCCGACCGGGACGTCCTCGTGGACCAGGTTGCCCAGCCGGAGCAGGAGGCGGCGGGTCTCCTCGTCCGCCTCGTTCTGCGCGGCCTCGGCGGCCTTGACGTCGCTCTTGAGCTGCTCCGCCGTGCCGAGCAGCTCGGCGCGCTCCTCGGGGGAGGCCTTGGGGATCAGCTTGCCGAGCGACTTCTGCTCGGCACGCAGCTCGTCGAAGCGGACGCCGGAGGACCGCCGCCGCTCGTCGGCGAGGAGCAGGGCGTCGACGAGGTCGACGTCCTCTCCACGGGCGCGCTGGGACGCGCGGACTCGGTCGGGGTCCTCACGGAGCAGGCGAAGGTCAATCACCCCACCAGGCTACCGGTGCCGACTCGGGCCCCCGCACCGGATATTGCCGTGCGTGTCGTTTTGTCCTTATTGATCCCCTTGATAAAAAGCCGCGGGGAAAGCGGCTGCCGAATGGGGGTGCAGGTGCGCCCCTGTACGGGCCGCCTCCGGCGGCCTCCGCCCGGGATGACGGGGGCCGCTGTCCACAGGAACGGCAAGGACGGCAAGGGTTATCCACAGGCTGTGTGAAGACCCTGTGGATTCTGGAATTGATCATTCCGAAGTTGTCGGGATTGCCATTGGATTAGCAGTTCAAACCCCATTCGCCCACTCATTCGGGTGGGAAATTCTCCCCTTGCGGGGGTGATCGGTGGAATTGGGTCGACGGGGGCGCCCCGCGGGCAGGTGGCGCCCCAGGCGTCGAGGGTGGCCCACTGAGCCGATTTGTCGACCCTGCGACGATCCGCTGTCGACTTGTCCCCAGGTCGAGAAGCGAGCCTGTGGATAAGTTCTGTGGACAAGAAAAGTCAGCCCGTAGGACCGGGGTGCGGGCCGGCCGGGGGATGCCGCGAGCCGGAGACCCCGCCGCCGCCCGCGCGGCTCAGGCCTCCGCGCGGCCGTCCTGGCAGCGTGCCAGCCAGTCGGACGCGGCCGTGAACTCCGCGTCCGAGGTCCCGGCGCGCAGCGGCCGCACATCCTGCCGGGCCACCCCCGCCCGCGGGTAGGACCCGAGGAAGCGCACCTTCGGGCAGATCCGCTTGAGCCCCATCAGGGCCTCGCCCACCCGCCGGTCCGCGATGTGCCCCTCCGCGTCCACGGCGAAGCAGTAGTTGCCGATGCCCGCGCCCGTGGGCCGGGACTGGATCAGCATCAGGTTGACCCCGCGCACGGCGAACTCCTGCAGCAGCTCCAGCAGCGCGCCGGGATGGTCGTCGCCCAGCCAGATCACCACGGAGGTCTTGTCCGCCCCGGTGGGCGCCGACGGCCGGGCCGGGCGCCCCACGAGCACGAAGCGGGTCTCCGCGTTGTCCGCGTCGTGGATCTGGGTGACCAGCGGCTCCAGGCCGTAGGTGGCCGCCGCGAACTCGCCCGCGAACGCCGCGTCGTAGCGGCCCTCCTGCACCAGCCGGGCGCCGTCCGCGTTGGAGGCCGCCGACTCCCACTGCGCGTCCGGCAGATGGGTGCGCAGCCAGTTGCGCACCTGGGGCTGGGCGACCGGGTGGCCCGTGACGGTCTTGATCTGCGACAGCTCGGTGCCCGGACGCACCAGCAGCGCGAACGCGATCGGCAGCAGCACCTCGCGGTAGATCATCAGGGGTTCGCCGGCGGCCAGCTCGTCCAGGGTGGCCGTCACCCCGCCCTCCACCGAGTTCTCGATGGGCACCAGCGCGGCCGCGGCCTCGCCCGCGCGGACGGCGTCCAGTGCCGCCGGCACGGACAGCATGGGGACGAGTTCGCGCGTGGCGGCCTCGGGAAGCGTGCGCAGGGCAGCCTCGGTGAAGGTCCCCTCGGGGCCCAGGTACGTGAAGCGCGTGGCGGACATACCGTCACCCTAAGGCCTGTCCCCGGGTCCCCGGCGGGCGTACGAGGACGGCCGCGGCACCTCGCCGCGTCCCCGCGCTCCGACCCGCACACCCGGTACGACGACGGCGGCGGCCCGTGGCCCCGTGCCGCCCCCGCCCCGCCTCCGCGGCCCCCGGCCGCGGGGCGCCCTCAGCCCTCCAGCAGCCGCTGCCCCACGTACTCGCCCTCCGCCGCGCCGGGCGGCACGGCGAACAGCCCGCTGGCCTCGTGCCGGATGAACGCCGAGAGCGCGTCGCCCCGGTCCAGCTTGCGCTGCACCGGGACGAAACCCCGGAGCGGATCGGCCTGCCAGCACACGAACAGCAGCCCCGCGTCCGGGGCGCCGTCCTCCCCGGGCCCGTCGTGGTACGAGAAGGGCCGCCGCAGCATCGCCGCACCGCCGTTCTGCTCCGGCGCGGAGATCCGGGCGTGGGCGTTGGCGGGGATGACGAGCGAGCCGTCCGGGCCCACCGCCTCCAGGTCGGGCTCGGTCGTCTCGGTGCCGCCGGTGAGCGGAGCACCGTCCGACTTGCGTCGCCCGATGACCTTCTCCTGCGCGTCCGGGGCGAGCCGCTCCCAGTCGTCGAGGAGCATCCGGATCCTGCGGACCACGGCGTACGAACCGCCCGCCATCCAGGCGTGCTCGGTGTCCCGCGGGACGAAGACCCGCTGCCGGAAGTCGGGTTCGGAGGGCTTCGGGTTGCCCGTGCCGTCGATCTGACCCATCAGGTTGCGCGCCGTCATCGGCTGCCCGGTGGCCCCCGGGGAGCGGTTGAACCCGCCCATCTCCCAGCGCGGCCCCGCCGCCTGCCCGGCCGCCCGGCGGATCGCGTGCAGCGCGTGGAAGGCGACCAGGGCGTCGTCGGCCCCGATCTGGACCCACAGGTCGCCCTCCGAGCGCTTGGGGTCGATGCGGTCCGCGGAGAACACCGGCAGCGGGTCGAGCTGCTCGGGGCGGGCTGCCGTGAGCCCGGTGCGGTCGAAGAAGCTGCGGCCGAACCCGAAGGTGACGGTGAGCGAGCACGGACCGGCGTCCAGCGCGACACCCGTGTCGCCGTCCCCGGCGGGCCGGCCGGCCATCAGCTCGGCGGCCAGCGCCGACCAGCGCCGCATCAGCGCCGCCGCCTCCCTGCGCCCCGCCCCGGGGGCGAGATCGAAGGCGGCGAGACGGCCGTGGGACTGCTGGCGGTCGGTGATGCCCGCCTGGTGCTCGCCGTGGAAGGCCACCGAGGTGGAGCCCACGGTGCTCAGCGCCGTCGGGGAGCCGGCGGCCGCGGCATGGCCCAGCGCGCCGCCCCCGGCACCGAGGACGAGTCCGGCCGCACCGGCGGCGCCCGCGGTGCCGAGCAGGCGCCGCCTGGAGATGTCTGTGTCGCTCACGGGTGGTTCAGCCGATCTCGATGGTCTCGTCGACGGTGGTCTGGTCGATGTCGGAGGTCCGCACGGTGACCTTGATCTGCCAGTCGCCCGGCATGGGGATCTGCACGCTGCCCGCGCTCCAGTGCCCGGCCGAGAGCTGGTCCGGCGTGATCGGCAGCGGGCCGATCTCCTTGGCCTTGAGCGTGAAGGACACCTTCAGCTCGGGGGCGTCCAGCGGCTTCCCGTCGGGGGTCACGGCCCAGACGTGCATCTCGTTGGACCCCGCCCGGGCCGGGTCCAGGGTGAGGCGCACCGTTCCCTCGCCCCCCTCGCCGCCGGTGTCGAAGGGAAGCTCGACCTCGGTGGGCCCGGCCGGTGCGGCGGGGGCGGCCTGGACACCGGAGGCCGCGGCGGCCTCCTGGGTCCGGCCCGGCTCGGTGGAGGTGAGCGCCGTGGTCACCGCCAGCAGGACCGCCGCCACCCCGGCCTCCACCAGCACGGAGCGGCGCAGTCCGCTGCGCTCGGCGTCCGCGTCGCGGACGCGCTTGCGGGCGGCGGCCGCGACGGCGGCGCGCTGGCGCTCCAGCTGCGCCGCGCGCCGGGCCTCGGCCGGGGGGGTGCCGTCCCCGGCGGCCGCGCCCCCGGAGCGCCCGCCCTTGCCGGTGCCCTTGCCCGGGGTGCCCTTGCCGGAGGTCTTGCCCGGGGCGCTCATGCCTGCGGTGCCCTTCGCGCCGGTGTCCGGCCGGGGGTCCGTGAGCCGCTGCGTCCAGCGCCGGGAGAACCAGGCGACGGCCACCAGGACAGCCACCAGGGCCACCTTCACGAGCAGCAGCTGTCCGTAGCGCGTCCCGGTGAGGGCCGACCAGGAGCCGACCTGCCGCCACGACTGGTAGAGCCCGGTGGCGGCGAGCACCGCCACCGAGGCGAAGGCCACCGTGGAGAAGCGCCGTACCGCCTCCCGCTCGATCGAGGGGGTGCGGTACAGCGCGGTGAGCAGTGCGGCCAGGCCGCCCAGCCACGCGGCGACGGCCAGCAGGTGCAGTACGTCCACCGGCATGGCCACGCCCGGCTGGATTCCCGTCGAGGCGTGCTCGGACAGCGCCCAGGTGCCCGCGATCCCGGCGGCGAGGACACCGCCGCCCATGGCGAGGCCGAAGGTCAGGTCCCGGCGGGCGTCGGTGCCCGGCCCGTCCTGTGCCGCCGGGCCCTGTGCGCCGTCGGCGCCCTCCGCCGAGGCCCGGGCGTACGCGCCGAAGAGCACGGCGACGAACAGCGCCGCGGCCCCGAGCAGCAGCAGCCGGGAGACGAGCGCCGCACCGGTCTTGGTGTCCAGCACGTCGCCGAGGGCGGCGAGGTCGAAGACGTCCGCGAGGCCGCCGCCGCCCGTGTAGGGGGCGCGCAGCAGCAGCATCACGAGGGTGGCCGCGGTGGCGGTGATCCACCCGCGCACGACGAGCCGCTGGACCGGCCGCTCCGCCGCCCCGCGCCGCCAGCACAGCAGCACGAACGCGCCGCCGCCGGCGAGCACCGTGAAGCCGGCGTAGGCCGCGTACCGCGCTAGGTCGTACAGCGTGCCGACGAGCCCGCCGCCGGCCTCCTGGGCGGGGAGGGCGACGGTGGTCTGCGAGGGCGCGCCGATGGAGAAGGTGAAGGCCCCGGCGACGGGGTGGCTGTCCGCCGACACGCCCTGCCACGCCACCGTGTAGGTGCCGTCCGGCAGACCGGGGTGCAGCGTCACCCCGTACACCACGCCGCCGTCCGTGCCGAGTTCGCGGATCTCGTCGGTGTCGGCGCGCTTGCCGCTCGGTTCGAGGACGCGGATGGAGTCGTCGCCCACGGCGATCTTCTCGGAGAAGGTGAGCGTGACCTCCGCGGGAGCGGTGGCCACCACCGCCCCGTCCGCCGGGTCGCTCGCCAGCAGGGCCGCGTGCGCGGCCGCCGGGGCGGCGCCCGCGAGCAGGGTGCCGAGGGCCGCGGACAGCAGCACGGCTGCCGCGAGCAGCAGGCGTACGGCCCGCCGCACGGGACGCGGGGCGGTGGTGGTGGTCGTCATGCGATCAGTCCCTCACTCACGTCTCAGTGCTCCGGGTCGTGGGTCGCCGCCTTGACGGGGACGTCCACGGTGATCGGGTCCGACTTCTCGAAGTGCAGCTCCACGGAGACCGTGTCGCCCTCCTCGGGCCGCTCCTTCAGAGCCATGAACATGATGTGGTTGCCGCCGCGTTCGAGGTCCAGGGAGCCCTCGGCCGGGATGTCGAAGGACGCCACCTCCGTCATCCGCCCGCCCTCGGTGCGGTGGATGCTCACCTCGTCCGAGATGCCGCTGGTGACCGAGGTGAGCCGGTCCCCGGCACCGCCGGTGTTCTCGACGGTGAGGAAGCCGGCGGCCATGTCCGAGACGGGCTGCGGCATGAAGGCGCCGCTCACCGTGAGCTCGGGGGCCGCGGAGGAGCCGCAGCCCGCGAGGAGCAGCGGGGCCGCCACCGCGGCGGCCAGTGCGGCGGCGGTGCGGCGGGGTATGCGCCTCACGGCTTCTCCCCCTTCACCAGCTTGGGCAGGTCCTTCGCCCAGGTGTCCGCGTCGGTGTCCTCGCCGTAGAACACGTAGCCCTGGTCGGTCTTCGGGGAGAAGGCGATGACCTGGGCGCCGTGCATCGACTCGACGGTGCCGTCGGGGTTCTTCTTCGGCGGGTCGATGCCGATGTGCAGCTCCCGTGCCCCGGCCTGGATGGTCTCGAAGTCGCCGGTGAGGCCGATGAAGGAGGGGTCGCCCGCGCTCGGCAGCCACGTGGCGAGCTCCTCGGCGGTGTCCCGCTCGGGGTCGGTGGTCACGAAGACGACCTGGAGCCGGTCCCGGTCGGCCTCGGGGAGCTGCTTCACGGCGATGGCGAGGTTGCTCATCGTCAGCGGGCAGACGTCGGGGCAGTGGGTGTAGCCGAAGTAGATCAGGGTCGGCCTGCCCTTGGTCCGCTCCCGCAGGTCGAAGCTCTCGCCGCGGGTGTCGGTGAGGACGAGGTCGGGCTTGGTGTACGGCGCGTCCAGCACGGTCGCCGCCTCGGTCTTCGGCTGCGCCGAGACCTCGAAGGCGGAGCCCGTGCCGGAGTCGTCGGTACCGCCCGTCGAGCAGGCGGTCAGGGCCAGCGCGGCGGCCGCGAGGAACGCGGCCGCCGGCAGGTACTTCTTGCGCATGGTGCGAGTGTCCCGTCGTGGGTGAGGGGGCTTCAGGCGCGGCGGCGGCCGGCGAGGACGCCGAAGGCCACGCCGGCGGCGCCGACGGCGATGCCGACGCCGCCGAGGATCCGGGCGGTCGGGTCGCTGGTGTCACCCGCGGCGGCGGCCTGCTCCGCCTCGGCGCCGTGCGAGCCGTCCTTCCCGTCCTGCTCGTCGTGCGCGGCGGTGTCCGCGGAGCCGCCGCCGTGGTGGTCGCCGGTGGCGGCGGACAGGGCCAGGACCGGGGCGGGGGCCTCGGGCTCCTCGCCGCCCTCGACCGGGGCCTCGATCCAGCGGACGACCTCCTTGTTGTCGTAGGTCTGGACGGCCTTGAAGACCAGCTGGTCCGCGTCCTCGGGGAGGCGGCCCAGGGACACCGGGAACTGCTGGAAGTAGCCGGGCTCGATCTTCGAGCCGTCGGAGGTCCAGGTGACCTTGGTGACGGCCTCGGTGATCTGCTTGCCGTGCACCTCCAGCGGCTTGTCGAGGGTCTCCTTGGTGATCTCGACCTTCCAGCCGGGCACGGCCTGCGGCGTCACCGAGGACAGCGGGTGCTCGGCGGGCATGGAGACCTCGAGCTTGACGGTCGAGGCCTGGTCCCGCTCGTTGGGGACCTTGAAGTTGACGGTGGCGTAGCCGCCCTTGGCGGCCTCGCCCTGCGGCTGGACGGTGACGTGCGCGAAGGCCGTGCCGGAGAGGGCGAGGACGGAGACGGCGGCGGCGGTGGCGGTGGCGGCGATACGGGAAACGTTCACGGAAGAGCACTCCACGGTGGGGAGAAGGCGGGATGTGCCGCGCGCGGACGCGCGAGGGCACGGCGGCTCCGCTCCCGTCGAGCGGGCCGCGTTCAGGCGACGAGTGCGAAGGCGGGCGGGGGCCCGCGCCTGATCACCGTGTGCTGGAGTTCCGCGCCGCGGGCCGCGGGCGGGGGGCCCTGCGCGGGGGGCGCGAGGGAGGGGGCCGGAGCCGTGCCGGTGGCACCCGCGCACAGCGCCGCGACGAGCGTCAGCGCGGCCCGCAGCGAGCGCAGCCGGGCCGCCTCGGCCAGCTCCTGCGCCGAGTCGGCGGAGAGCAGCATCAGGCGGACCAGCGCCCGGTCGCCGCGCCGCATGAGCAGCCCCGTGGCCACGGCGGCCAGCAGATGGGCGAGCAGCATGGCGAGCGAGGGCAGTTGCCCCTCCGCGGCGGCCGTTCCGGCGGCGTGGGCGCCGTGCACGGCGTCCGCCGGATCGAAGCCGGCCGTGGTCACGATGCGCCGGGCGTCGGCCGGGGTGAGGGAGGCGGGAGTGCCCCCGCACACCAGCTTGGCGGCGACCCTGATCAGTGCGTCGTCCGCCGTCGGGGCGAGGTGCAACCGGGTCTGGGCGGCCCCGAACAGGCCGTGCAGGCTCAGCTGCCCGCCGGTGAGCACCAGGGCGATGGCGGGCAGCGAGCGCTGCCGCCCCGCGAAGGGCAGGACCAGCGCGAAGACGCCCGCGAAACCCCCGGCCAGGGCCCAGGCCGGCACGCCCTCGCAGGCGGCCAGCGCATGTCCCGTCCCGGACAGCACGACGCAGACCGCGGCGAAGACCGCGGCCCTCAGCAGCCGGAGACCGACCCCGGTGCGTGCGCGGTGCACGACGGACGTGGAGGACATGGCCGGGTCATCATCCCACTGGCCCCGCGGGCCCCGTACGGCAGGTCCCAAAGATCCGGTTTGCCGAGTCCGGGCCGTTACCCGGTCCGTGCCGCCTCGCCCCGGGCCCGGCCGCCGGGAACGCGGGGCGGGGCGGGCGCCCGGCACCGTCCGAACCCCCCGCCGCCCGCCCGCCGAACGGGCGCCGCCGCCGTCTTTGCGGGCGTACCGGCGGGGGGTTCGGGCAATACGTATCGGTATGTCGAGCCGCGATCAGGAGGCTGGAGCATGAGCATCTGGTGGTCCCTGTGCCTGCGGCGTGATGCCGCCAGCGTCCCGCTGGCCCGCCGGCTGTTCCTGGGCACCATGGAGACCGCCGGCGTCGACCCCGAGGTCTGCCACGACCTGTCCGTCGCGCTCACCGAGGCCTGTGCCAACGCGGTCGAGCACGGCGGCGGGACGCCCGGTTCGCAGGGCCCGGAGGAGTTCCGGGTGACGGCCTACCTGGACGGCGAGAGGTGCCGTATCGAGGTGGCGGACTCGGGGCCCGGTTTCACGCCGCGGAGCGTTTCCCCGCACGGCCCGCACGGCCCCTTCGGGCACCGGGCGCCGGCCGACGCGGAGAGCGGCCGGGGCCTCGGCCTCATCGCGCAGCTGGCCGACCACGTCCAGGTCCGCACCGGCCCGGGGCGGGGGGCCGTGGTCAGCTTCGACAAGCTCCTCACCTGGCGGGAGGGCGCCCCGCTGGCGGTGGTCTGAGCCGCGGGGGCGCGCCCCCGGGACCGTCCCCGGGGGCGGGGGCCCGCCGCCTCGTGCGCTTCCCGGCGGTCAGCCCTGGAGCGCGGCCATCCACGCCTCGACCTCGTCGGAGCGGCGGGGCAGCGCCGCCGAGAGGTTCCGGTTGCCGTCCTCGGTCACCAGGATGTCGTCCTCGATGCGGACGCCGATGCCCCGGTACTCCTCGGGCACGGTCAGGTCGTCCGCCTGGAAGTACAGACCGGGCTCGACGGTCAGGCACATGCCGGGCTCCAGCGTGCTGTCCACATAGGCCTCGGTGCGGGCCGCGGCGCAGTCGTGGACGTCCATGCCGAGCATGTGACCGGTGCCGTGCAGCGTCCAGCGGCGCTGGAGGCCGAGCTCCAGGACGCGCTCGACCGGGCCCTCGACCAGGCCCCACTCGACGAGCCTCGCGGCCAGCACCCGCTGGGCGGCGTCGTGGAAGTCGCGGTACTTGGCGCCGGGCCGCACGGCGGCGATCCCGGCCTCCTGGGCCTCGTAGACCGCGTCGTAGATCTTCCGCTGGAGGTCGGTGTAGCGGCCGTTGACCGGCAGCGTGCGGGTGACGTCCGCCGTGTAGAGCGTGGTGGTCTCCACGCCCGCGTCGAGCAGCAGCAGGTCGCCGGAGCGCACCGGGCCGTCGTTGCGCACCCAGTGCAGCGTGGTGGCGTGCGGGCCGGAGGCGCAGATCGAGCCGTAGCCGACGTCGTTGCCCTCGACGCGGGCGCGCAGGAAGAAGGTGCCCTCGATATAGCGCTCGCTGGTGGCCTGCGCCTTGTCGAGCACCCTGACGACGTCCTCGAAGCCGCGGGCCGTCGAGTCGCAGGCCCTCTGCAGCTCGCCGATCTCGAAGTCGTCCTTCACCAGCCGGGCCTCGGAGAGGACGACGCGCAGCTCCTCGTCGCGCTCGGCGGTCACCTTGTCGGTGAGGGCGGCCTCGATCCCGGCGTCGTGGCCGCGGACCACGCGGACCGGGCCGGTCGCCTCCCGCAGGGCCTCCGGCAGCTCGCGGACGTCCCGCGCGGGCAGGCCGAGCAGCTGCTCGGCCTCGGCCAGCGAGTGGCGGCGGCCCACCCACAGCTCGCCCTGGCCGGACAGCCAGAACTCGCCGTTCTCCCGGTCGGACCGGGGCAGCAGGTGCACGGTCGCCTCGTGGCCGTCCGCGGTGGGCTCCAGGACGAGCACGCCGTCCTCGGTCTGGTCGCCGGTGAGGTAGGCGTACTCGGTGGAGGCGCGGAAGCTGTACTCGGTGTCGTTGGAGCGGGTCTTCAGGTTGCCCGCGGGGACCACCAGGCGCTCACCGGGGAAGCGTGCGGAGAGCGCCGCGCGCCGGGCCGCCGCGTGGCCGGCCTGGGCGACGGGCTCCAGGTCGCGCAGCTCGGTGTCGGCCCAGCCCTGGGTCATGTTCTCGGCCAGCTCGTCGGACACGCCCGGGTACAGGCCGTTCTTGCGCTGCTTGATCGGCTGCTCTTCTTCCGGGGTCTCCGGGGTGAGCTCCTCCGCCACGTCTGCCTCCTCGGCCTTGGGGCCGCTCGCGATACGACTCGGGGCCTCCCGGTGGCGGGGTTCCGCTCACCGGGGGGACGGTTCCATCGTATGTGCGGGGGGAAGACGGCCTCGCACGGTCCGGGCGACTGTGAGGAATCAGTCGAAACGGGCGGCGAGCAGCACGGCCTCCTGCGCTCCGCCGGTCCCGCCGCCCCCTTCCGGGAGGAGCGCGTCCATCACGTGGTCGACAAGGGCCGACGGGTCCTCCCGCACGGGCCGCGGTGCGCCCGCCGCCGCCGCGTGGAGCCGCGCGAAGGCCCGGTCCATGGGCTCCCCGGTGCGCCGCAGCAGCCCGTCCGTGTAGAGCAGCACCGTTTCTCCGGGTGCCGGGGACAGCTCCACGCTGGGCGCCTCCCAGCAGGCCAGCATCCCCAGCGGGGCCGAGAGGGAGGTCTCGACGAACGCGGCCCGCCGGTCGCCGACGACCAGCGGCGGGGTGTGGCCCGCGCTCGCCAGAACGATCCTGCGTGCCGCGGGCTCCGCGTAGGCGAACAGCGCGGTCGCCGTACGGGCGGGCTCCGTCAGCCGCAGCAGCAGCTCCAGGTCGGACAGGACGGCGACCGGGTCCTCCCCCTCCATCACGGCGTAGGCTCGCAGCGAGGCGCGGAGGCGGCCCATCGCGGCGAGCGCGCTCGGATCGGAGCCGCCGACCGAACCGACGGCGAGGCCCAGCGCCCCGTCGGGCAGCGGCAGGGCGTCGTACCAGTCGCCGCCGCCCTGCTCGCCCGCCCGGTGCCGGACGGCGAGGGACACCCCCGGCACCCGGGGCAGCCGACCGGGCAGCAGCCCGTCGGCGACCGCGGCCACGGTGGCGCGGGCCCGCTCCAGTTCGAGCAGGCGGGCCAGGTGCCCGGTGGCGTACCTCATGTAGAGGCCGATGAGGTGCACCTGCCGCTCGACGGGCTCGGCGGGCTCGTCGTAGAGCCACACGGCCGCGCCGAGCGTGCCCGACTCCTCGCCGGCCAGGGGGGCCGTGTAGCTGGCCGCGTAGCCGAGGCGCCGTGCCACCTCGCGCTGCCGGGGGTGGAGGTCCTCGGAGAGCAGGTCCGGGTGGGCCACCGGCTCCGGGACCGTGCGGGTCGTGCGGCCCCGGTCCAGCATCGCGCCGTACGCGGTGGCCTCGCGCGGCACCGTCTCGATGTGCCCGAGGTCGGCGCGGCTGAGCCCGAGGCCCCTGGTCAGGGTGCGGCCCGTCTCGGGAGGGAGCGAGCCGTCGAGGGCCGGGTCCCTGGGCGGCTCCAGGACGACCAGGCCGCGGCGGGCGCCGGCCAGGGCCGCCCCCGCGTTCAGCAGTTCCTCCAGCGCGCCGTCCACCGAGCCCGTCCGCGCCAGCCGCTCGGTGAGTTCGTGGAGTGTCGTCAGGTCGGAGACCCAGCCGGCCAGGCGGTCCTGGATCAGGGCGCCGGGGGGAGGGTCGGCGGGGAGCGGGGGGAGGGGTGCGGAAGTCTGCGAGGGGGAGGGCACCATGGAGCTGATTCCGGCCACATTCGGTCGGTGTGGGGCGTTCATCGCCGCCGGCTTTCCGGCAGGAGCGTTTCGCTGAATAGCATCGCAAACCCCTAGGTCCATCTGCGCCGCTACCTATGCATCCACATCTACACGCAGTCGCAAGGTGATGTCCAGCATTGCCCCGGTGGGTTTGATGGTGTTCGTGAGGCTGCTAACTTGGCTGAAAAATGCACCTGATGGGCGATGTCTGCGGTCGACTGAGGGCGTTCGACAGGGGGATCCCGGGCTCTCATCCCGGGGAAGCGTCATGGCAAGCGTGCTGGGTACGTGTACGTAGACGGTGACGGCGAGGGGCAGTTGGTCCGCCCCGGAACCTGACGGCGGGCACAGGCGTCCTCGACGGTCGGGGGCCGTGCCCCATCCGCGACCCGACGGGAGCGTTCCGTTCCGGACGCACACGCCGGGAGCCACCCCTCACCGCGCGTTCCATGGACCTCAGCCGACGTTCGGCCCGGGCGGCACCCCCGCCGCCGGTGGACCGGGTGGCCCGAGCCCCGCGGTACCGGGGGCGGCACGCCGATCAGTGCGCATGTGTACGCACAGTGAATTCATGCACGTGTAGTGATGTGGACCCGGCGTTCAACGGAAAGGAACGAGCGCACATGCGCGAGATCCTCGGAAGGCGACGCAGGCTTCGGCACCGCCCGCAGAAGGGACCCGACCAGCTCGACGCGGCGCTCACCAGCGCCGTCGCCTGGGGCTGGCCCGTCCTGCCGGGTGCGGAACGGAGCACCGCGGCGGACCCGGACGACGACTTCGTCGGGGACGGCGGGCGCGACTGCGCCTGCCCCGACCCCGAGTGCGCCGTACCCGGCGCACATCCCTTCGACCCCGGACTCCTCGCGGCCACCACCGACGAACGGATGATCCGCTGGTGGTGGGGCAACCGGCCGACCGCCCCGGTGATCCTGGCCACCGGAGGCCGTGCCCCCTGCGCGGTGAGCCTGCCCGCGGTCGCCGCGGCCCGCGCGCTGGCCGTACTGGACGAACTCGACCTGCGCCTCGGGCCGGTCGTGGCCACCCCCGAGCGGTGGTCCCTGCTGGTCGCCCCCTACGGCCTGGAGCGTCTCGGGGAGCTGCTCTACGCCAAGGACTGCGTACCCGGCTCGCTGCGCTTCCACGGCGAGGGCGGCTACCTCGCCCTCCCGCCGTCGCTCACGGGTTCGGGGGCCGTGCGCTGGGAGCGTGCTCCCCTGCCGGGCTCCGCCACACCCTGGCTGCCCGACGTGGAGGCCGTCATCGACGCCCTGGTCGAGGCCAGCGTGGAGGAGGGAGGGCCTGCCGAAGGGGACACCCTCCGGCCGCCGGGAGGTCAGGTCCACCCGCCGGAGCCGGGCGAGGGCAGCCGGCTCGCCCACTGAGCGGGGGCCGGCCCCGGGTTCCCGGCCCGGCCTCCCGCAGGGCCCCGGGCACGTACCCCGGGGCCGGCCGCCCTGGAGCCCGGGCCGGCCGCCGATGCCCCGGCGGCGGGTCCGCGCGCGGGCCTCGCATGCGCCCGGCGGGTCCGCGCGTATGCGCCGCCGGCGCTGGTCAGGCCCGGTCAGGCGACGACGTCGTCGGCGGGTCCGCGCGTCCGCGCCGCCGGCCCGCCCGGCGGGAAGGGCGGCGGATGGTACCCGAGGCCGGACGGCCTCCACGGACCGCGCGGTGGGGCGATGTGGGCCGGAACTCGCCGCCCGGGAGCGGCCGGGGCTCCGCGTCGGCCACGGCACCGCGAGGCCCTGCCGGACCGCGCGGATGCCACATGCACGGCGACGGCCCGCCGCCGTGCGGGGAACCGCGTCGATCGGCCTGCCCCGACCCTCCGCCGCGGAATACGGGCGGTCGCCGCCCGGCCCTTACCGACTGCTTGCGGAGTTCACCGCCCCGGAGTTCGACGGGGTCGGCTGCTGCGAGGCGCCGGGAGCAACTCACCGCGGTCCGGCGGGTGTTGGGGCGACCGTTGCGCGCGGGAAATGGAAACGCCCGGTCGCTGGCGACGGGGGATGCACCAGCGACCGGGCTTCCAGAACGGTAACAAGAGATCTGCGTTCCGCAAATTCGATCTCTTGTATTCGGACAGGGATTTACCTTCGCGGAGGACGAGTTGTGACTGGTGTCACCCGCGCCTCCCGGGCCGTGCCGTGCTCAGCTCAGGGTGACCTGGCGGTTGGTGAGACCGCCGCGGGCCCGGCGCTCCTCCGCCGTCAGCGGGGTGTCCTCGGCCAGCGCCGCCGCCAGCCGCTCGGCGAACTCCGCCGCGGGCTTCTCGCAGTCCTCGGCGCCCATCCCGGTCGGCAGGTCCCACACGGGGACGACCAGGCCGTGCGCACGGAAGGAGCCGACCAGCCGGGTGCCCTCCCCGAGCGAGGACGCACCGGCGGCGTGCAGCCGCGCCAGCGCGTCCAGCAGGCGCTCCTCCGGGTGCGGCATGACCCAGCGCAGGTGGTTCTTCTCCGGGGTCTCGCACCAGTAGGCGGAGTCCACCCCGGCGAGCTTCACGGTCGGGATCGCCGCGGCGTTCGCCCGCTCCAGGGAGGCGGCCACCTCCGAGGATGCCTGCTCGGAGGAGTCCGGCACCCAGAACTCGAAGCCGGAGTGCACCGTCGGCTCGAAGGGCGCCTCGGGGTCCAGCAGGTCCTGCAGCCGCGCCGCGCCCTCCTCGGCACGGCCGCCGGTCACCGGCGTCCCCGGCTCGGCCGCCAGCGCCCTGGTCAGGGTGGCGGCGAGATCGCGGCTGAGGTCGCCGGAAGGCGTGTCGTTCTGGAGGCCGAGCAGCACGGAACCGTCGTCCCGGCGCAGTGCGGGCCAGGCCATCGGCAGGACCGTCGCCAGGGTCACGGAGGGCACTCCCTCGGGCAGCCCGTCCTTCAGCGCCAGCCGCACGGTCGCGGCGGGCACCAGTTCGCGCAGCGCCACCCAATCGCACTCCCCGGCCAGGCCCTCGAAGGGGCGCTGGACCAGCTCGGTCACGGAGTGGCTCGCGGCGCGCCCGTGGCACGCCTTGTAGCGGCGGCCCGAGCCGCAGGGGCAGGGCTCGCGGGCGCCCACGACGGGCACGGGCCCGTTCGCTCCTGCGGAGCGTGCCCCGGCCGTGGTCCGAGGCTTCGTCGCCTTCGTCTGGGGGCGCTTCTTGGCCATGGTGTGGCTATCTCCCGATTGCGGCGGTGCGGTGTCGGCGCGAGCCTAGCCGCATGCCGCCGCGCCCGGGGCGCACTACCGGGCAGCGCGCGCGGGAGCACCCCGCGGGCCGCTCCCCGGCCGATCGCCCGCGTGCCCGCGAGCACGCCCCTCGGCCGCTCGCGGTCGGCGCCCCGGGCGCGTCCCGGCCCGGGACCGGGCGCCACGGGCGGTCAGAGGTCGTCGAAGGCGTCCGCGAAGCCGAAGGACGGACTGCCCACCCGTGTCGCGAAGTCCTCCCGGCGGTGGCCCGCCGCCAGGACCACCCAGACGGTGACCTCGCCCCCCAGGCCGTCCCGCACGCCCCACTCCCGGGCCAGCGCCGAGATGATGTTCAGCCCGCGGCCGCCGCGCGCCGTCACCGAGGGCGTCGACGGGACGGGGCGGGTCGGCCCTCCCCCGTCCGTCACCTCCACCGTGAGCCCGCCCGTCCCGTCGACGCGCCAGGCGGCCATCACATCGCCCTCGCCCGCGTCCTCGGCCCCCAGCGGCCTGCCGTGCCGGCAGGCGTTGCTCAAGAGCTCGGACAGGACGAGAACCGCATCGTCGACGACCGAGTCGGATACACCGCCGAGGAGCAACTGCTCACGCATCCGGCGCCGTGCCCGCCCTACGCCGGCAGGGCCGTGGGGCACGGCCATGCTCGACGACGTGGGCACCTCCTGTGCCACCACCAACGCCACCCCCGAGACCTCCTTTGCCCCACGCCACGGTGTGGATGCCCTCCCGGACCGCGCCGGAAACCGGCCAAGCACGCAGGCGTGACGCATTCGACATGCGTGACCACGCAGTGAATGCGCCGGTGCACTCCCCGTGATCAGGTCAGCTGCGGCCCAGCTGGGACAGGACCGTGCCCGGGCGGTTGGTGATGATCGCCTCCACCCCGAGGTCGACGCACAGCTCCACGTCCTCGGGCTCGTTCACCGTCCACACGTGCACCGCGTGCCCCGCCCGCCGCAGCCGCTCCACCACGCCCGGGTGACTGCGGACCATGCGGATCCCCGGGCCGGCGATACGGGAGCCCGCGGGCAGCCGGCCGTCGCGCACCCGGGGCGTGGCGAACTGCATCAGGTAGACCGTGGGCACGGCCGGCGCCGCGGCCGCCACCCGGTGCAGCGACCGCGCGGAGAAGCTCATGATCCGCACCGGGGACTCCTCCGGTGAGGGCGGCGCCGCCAGCCCGAAGCGGCCCAGCAGCGTCAGCAGGCGCTCCTCCACCTGACCGGCCCAGCGGGTCGGGTGCTTCGTCTCGATCGCGAGATCCACCCGGCGCCCCGCGTCGGAGACCAGCTCCAGCAGCCGCTCCAGGGTCAGCACCGAGGTGAGCGAGGGGTCCTTCCAGTCGGGGCTCTCCGGGGCGTCCTTCCAGGAGCCGAAGTCCAGGGCCGCGAGGTCGGCGAGTTCCAGTGCCGAGACGGCGCCGCGGCCGTTGGACGTCCGGTCGACCCGGCGGTCGTGGACGCAGACGAGATGCCCGTCCGCGGTGAGCCGCACATCGCACTCGAGGGCGTCCGCCCCGTCCTCGATCGCCTTGCGGTACGCGGCGAGGGTGTGCTCCGGGGCGTCCTCGGACGCGCCCCGGTGGGCGACGACCTGGATCCCGGACTGGCTCCGGCGGGGCTGAGGTGCTGAGGTCACGGCGTCATGGTGTCACCGGAACGGGGCAGGCGGAGCAGGGGATCCGGCAGCCGCCCGGCCCCGGCCTCCGGACCTCCCGGAGATGCGGGCGTTTCGCCGGAAGTAAAGGATTGCCGCGATACGCACAGGTCCTGCTTACAGTGGCCTGACGTGCGGTGGGAAAGGCTGGTCGGCGGACATGTGCTCAACGTGCCCCGTCCGGCACCGGAGCCCGTCCGCCGGCGCGGGCCGAGCCGTAGACCGATGTGGAATCTGAGGAGAGAGAGCTGTGAGCAGCGAGAACGAGGGCAGCACGGAACCGGCAGCCCCGTCCGTACCGCCTCGGCCGGAGAATGCTCCCGCGACACCCCCCGCCCCCGGCTCCCCGGCGGGCCAGGCCCCCGCGGACCCGGCCGCACCCGGCCCGGAGCCCGTGCCCGGGGCCCACGGGGACCACGCCGCGCCCGTGCCCGGGCCCGACGGCACGGCGACGCCGCCTCCCCACCCCGCGTACCCGACGAGCGCCCCCGCACCGGCCCCGACCGGTGCCCCGCACCAGGCGGGCGGCGCCGGCTGGCCGCCGCCCGCCGGGCTCCCCGGGCACGGCGGGGGTGGCGGCGGGCCCGTGTGGGGCGCGCCCGCCGCCACCCCCGCGCCCCGCCGCCGCCCGGGCGGTCTGGTCGCCGCCGTCCTGGTCGCCGCGCTCGTCGCGGGCGGCGTCGGCGGCGGCATCGGCTACTGGGCCGCCGAACGCAGCGACGGCGGCTCCACCACCGTCTCCGCCGCCGCCCCCCGCTCCCTGGAGCGCGAGCCCGGCAGCGTCGCCGCCGTGGCGGGCAAGGCCCTGCCCAGCGTGGTGACCATCGAGGCCGCGGCGGGCGGCGGTCCCGGAGGCGAGGCCGGTACCGGAACCGGCTTCGTCTACGACAAGGAAGGCCACATCCTCACCAACAACCACGTGGTGGAGTCCGCGGCCGACGGCGGCACGCTCTCCGCGACCTTCTCCGACGGCAAGACCTACGACGCCGAGGTCGTCGGCCGGGCCCAGGGCTACGACGTGGCGGTCCTCAAGCTCAAGAACGCGCCCGCCGGGCTGGTCCCGCTGCCGCTGGGCGACTCGGACAAGGTCGCCGTCGGCGACTCCACCATCGCGATCGGCGCGCCCTTCGGACTGTCGAACACCGTCACCACCGGCATCATCAGCGCCAAGAACCGCCCGGTCGCCTCCGGCGACGGCTCCAGCGGCAAGAACTCCTACATGAGCGCGCTGCAGACCGACGCCTCCATCAACCCCGGCAACTCCGGCGGCCCGCTCCTCGACTCCGGCGGGGCGGTCATCGGCATCAACTCGGCCATCCAGTCGGCGGGCAACGGCTTCGGCCAGTCCCAGGCGGGCTCCATCGGCCTCGGCTTCGCCATCCCCATCAACCAGGCGACGACCGTCGCCCAGCAGCTCATCAGGACCGGCACACCCGTCTACCCCGTGATCGGCGCCACCGTCGACATGTCGGGCCAGGGCGACGGGGCCCGCATCGCGCAGGAGGGCGCGGGCGGCACCGCGCCGGTCACCCCCGACGGCCCCGCGGCCGAGGCGGGCCTCCGGCCCGGCGACGTCATCACCGGCTTCGACGGCGAGCCCGTGGACAGCGGTCCGACGCTCATCAGCGAGATCTGGACCCACAAGCCGGGTGACCGGGTGACCCTCACCTACGAGCGCGACGGCAAGGAGCGCACGGCCGAACTGACCCTCGGCGAACGCAAGGGCGACCGCTGACCCCTTCGGCCACCCCACGCGGCCGGGCGGCCTGCAGCCCGCTCCGGCCCGGCGGGCCGGGCGCGGGTGGGTTGCCCGAGCCGCCCAACGACGTGGTGGTCAACCTGTGGTCAGCCGATCCGTGATCGGTGACGGTGCCTGCCGGTGTGCCCGGTTCGGGCTCGGCTGAGCCCCCGCTCGTGGCGGGGGCTCAGGGGGCCGTACCTGTCTGCCGACCTACCCGGCTAGGGAAGCTGCTTCTTCTCGGCGTAGTAGGCGTAGGCGTAACCGCCGACCTCGGAACCGGTGAGGGCGGCCGAGAATTCGAGAGGACCTGGCTTGGAGGTGTCGATGCTGCGCTGGAAGATGGAGCCGTCACACACCTGGGTCCCCGCAGCCGAGGGCACGTCCTTGTCCGCGGTGGTGAACGTCAGCGCCACCGTGGCGCCACCCGTGCAGGTGAACGCGAACGACACGCTCAGCACGTCGTCCGGCGTGGCGGGATGCGTGTTGCCGAACTGCCGCTCCAGCCCGCCGGACCCGCTGCCGATGGACTCCATGGCGACAATGCCCCTGTCCAGCACAGACTTTGCGGCTTCGGCGGCGGCTGTGTCCGGAGCCGTCGGGGTCGACTCCATCGCGCTCGGGCTCTGCGAAGGCGATCCGGACTGCCCGCTCGGGCTGCACGCCCCTGCACCGAGCAGCGTCGTGACGGACAGCGCGACGGAGAGTCGCCGTACGGCCCTGCCAGCCGCACCACTGACCCGCCTCATGAGTTCTGCCGTCCGATCGACATGTCGCCCTTCCGCGGAGCCCGCGGCTTCTTCTTGTCGACCGTGAAGTACGGCGACCCCTTGACGGTGTACGTCGGCCGATGGTTCACCTCCGGGCAGGCCGCCGCACCCATGTCCCCTTTCCTCTCCTTGGGCTCTTCACCTTCGAACGTGAAGGTGACCGTGTCGCCGACGCCGACGCCGACGCCGACGCCGACGCCGACGCCGACGCCGACGACACGTCCGTCGTCCAGGACGATCTCCGCGCCCTCGGCCGGAGTCGGCTCGTCCACCGGAGCGGCGGCGCTTGCGCCGGCTCCTGCGAGCAGAACGGCGCCGGCGGTTATGAGAGGCAGCGCGGTGCGCATTGCGATGCGGTTCATGTGTCCCCCGTCTTGTAGGTGAGTTGAGATGGCTCCTGGTCAGGGAGCCGCAACCCGTCACCCTGAGCGATGGGAAGAAGAAGGCTCTGGGTGATCTGTGTGCGCTGTTCCTACCGCGCTCCGTTGAGAGACGCAATCACCAGGTGATGCGGATCACGCGCCTGGGTCGCACGTGGCTTCACTGGTGCTGAGCCAGCTCAAGCGAACCTCAGGTCATGGAGGGTGCAACGACTTTCCCCGCACCGGGAAGCGGCGGCTTTCCGTTGCCGTGCGTGATCAGTGGCAAGTCTTCGGTAGAGATGTACAAAGCTGCGACATCAATGAGCTCGTTCGCCTTGTGCTGCCGGCCTCGCAGGATCTTGGCGTAGAAGCGGAAGAGGACCGTGAGGCTGTGGCCGGCCCGGCGGCCGGCTTCGGCCGGGTCGACACCGGCCCTGATCCAGAGCGATACGCAGAGCCCCCTTCTTGCCCTTCAGCGTGAGCGAGATCGCCTTGAGCGCGGGGCGGAGCTTGCCCGGCGCGGCCAGGTCCTCGACCTTGAGCGAGTTCGCCGCGATCCAGTCGCGCGGCAGCGACCTCCTCCGGCGGCTCATGGACGTCCTTCCTCGGCGTCCACTCGCCCTTGTCATCCCTGACCATCTGGAATGCCCGGCTTCGCAGGGACAGGCGGACCGTCCTGGCCTCCGGCGCTCCCGTCCGGCTCGTCGTAAGCGCCGGAGTGATGTCGGCCAGAGCCTCGGCGATCAACGCCTTCCACGAGCCGGCTCGCGTCGACCTCGGCGTGGATGGCAGCGTCTCCGGCGAGCAGCACCCCGAGCGGGACCTCCTGCTGCCCTCCGCGCGTCGCGAGGACGGCGCGCAGGCGTCCTGACTCCGAGGCTCGTCCGGCGCGTGGCAGACTCCTGGAAGCCGCCTCCGTGGTCAGCTACGGCCGCCGTGGTCAACCTGTGGTCAGACTTCCCTGCACGAGGCGTCCAGCCGGTAGGCTGTAGCCCGCTCCGCAGCAGGTGAGGCGGGGCGCGGGTGGGTTGCCCGAGCGGCCTAAGGGAACGGTCTTGAAAACCGTCGTGGCGCAAGCCACCGTGGGTTCAAATCCCACACCCACCGCTTGCAGGTCAGAGAACGTGCTGATCAGAAGGGGTGTCCCGATCCAGGGGCACCCCTTCGCCGTTGGGTCTGTCTCACTCTGAATCGCCTGTGTCCCGCTTCGGATCATCGTGTGTGGAGCAGGCGTGGACCGCCGTGGGCGATTCAGGTGGCGGGAGGTGAATCGGGCGAAACCACGCTGTGAGAGGGCGGTTCGTGACTCTTTGAGCGCCTCTGTCATCGCCTGATGGTGTGGATGCGGGGCGGAATCCGCTGGTCCGTAGCCGCCCGTCTGCTGGTGTGATGATGTGAGCGAACGCAAGCCCTACCCCAGCGACTTATCGGACGAGCAGTGGGCGTTGATCGAGCCGGTGATCACCGCGTGGAAGGACCGGCACCGCTCGGTCAGCGGCCACCAGGGCGCCTACGCGATGCGGGAGATCGTAAACGCGATCCTCTACCAGGGCCGAACCGGCTGCCAGTGGGCCTACCTCCCGCACGATCTGCCGCAGAAGAGCGCGACGTACTACTACTTCGCCGCCTGGCGGGACGACGGCACCGACCAGGTCATCCACGAACTCCTGCGCTGCCAGGTCCGTGAGCGGGCCCGCCGATTAGAGGACCCGACCCTGGTGGTGCTGGACACCCAGAGTGTCCACGCGGCCGCCGGGGTCCCCGCCTCCACGACCGGCCGGGACCCGGCGAAGAAGGTGCCGGGCCGCAAGCGGGGACTGGCCGTGGACGTGCTCGGCCTCGTCATCGCCGTCACCGTCCTGGCCGCGAGCGCGCACGACAACGCTGCGGGCATCGCCCTGCTGAACCAGGTCGCCGAGAACGCTGGCGGCACCGTCGAGAAGGCGCTGGCCGACCAGGGTTTCAAGAAGGCCGTGGTCGACCACGGCACCGCACTCGGCGTCGACGTGGAGATCGTCGAACGCAACCCGCAGGACGCCGGCTTCGTCCCACAGTTGAAGCGGTGGAGGGTCGAGCAGACCTACGGGATCCTGATACTGCACCGGCGCCTGGTCCGCGACTACGAGCACCACCCGGCCTCGTCCGCCTCCCGCGTCTACTGGGCCATGACCCAGGTCATGGTCCGCCGCCTCACCGGTGCGAACACCCCGACCTGGCGCGAGGCGCAGGCGGTGAGCACGTGAACATCCAGCCCCTGCTCGACGCGCTCGGCATCCAGGAGGACGTCGCCCGGGCCATGGCCGACGAACTCCGCACGCAGCTCGACAAACTGCAGGCCCGGCTGCGGGAGGCCGAGACCCACCTCGAACACCTCGCGATCACACGCAAGACCGTCACCGCCCTCGCCGACCGGCTCCCAGCCGTCCCGCCGGACCTGCCCGAGCACCCGGACTACCCCCGCATCCTGAGTGTCTTCAACGACGTGACCGGCCCACTGCGGGCCCGGGACGTGTGCGAAGCCCTCGCCCACGAACTGCTGCCGAAGAACATCGAGGGCACCCGTTCCAAGCTGAAACGCCTGGTCAAGCTCGGTATCCTCACCGAGGCCGACGCCGGCAGCTTCACCAGGAAGCAGTAGCCGCCGAGCACTGCGACGAGCAGCCCCACACCAGCCTCATCAGTGAGCAGATCTCTGCTGTGTCTGTTCCTGCGGGCCGCACGACGCTAGCGTCGAGTCTCATGATCGTATGGCTCAACGGCACCCATGGCGCGGGCAAGACGACGACCAGTGCGCTCGTGCAGCAGCTGATCCCGGATTCACGGGTGTTCGATGCTGAGAAGGTCGGCGAGACGCTCATGGACATCACGCCGGGGTTGCCCGCTACGGACAACTTCCAGCATTGGCCGCCATGGCGGCCGCTCGTGGTCGAGACCGCCCGACGTGTTCTCGACTACACCGGCGGCACTCTGGTGATGCCCATGACTGTCCTGGTCGAGCAGTACTGGCGCGAGATCACCTCCGGCCTTGCTCAGCATGCCATTCCGGTCCGGCACTTCGTCCTCCATGCCGACCCGGACACCCTCCGCGGGCGGATCACGGGCGACACTGTTCTCGGCCCCAACTCCCCGTTCCGTCTCCAATATCTTGAGCCGTACGCCGAGGCGGCCCGCACCTGGCTGCACGCCGAGGCCGAGGTCGTCGACACCACACACCTCACGCCCGCCCAGGTCGCCCTGCAGATCGCAGAGGCCGTCAAGAGCTGACGCAGAACGACCTGCCGACGTCAAGCCTCACAGGTGCCGAGAAGCCTGCCCACGTGAACAACCAGCGTGCTTCGGCTCAATCGGGAAACGGTCAACACCTCACGAACCGCCCTCTGAGTACCCGGCCGTGGATCGTGGACGATGACCTGTGGGCGCTGATCGAGCTGCTGATGCCGCCCTTGCCCGGGAAGGCTCCCGGCCCGCGGCCGGTGCCGGACCGGCCGTGCTTGCAGGGCATCCTCTACGTGCGTGCTGCACAACAACATCGCCTGGCAACCGCTGCCCCTGGAGTTGGGATTCGGCTCGGGACGGACCTCTCAGGCCGCGACGACGTCCATCACGCACGCCTGCAACGCACGACGAGGCGCGGTGATGCGGCGGATCACCTGAGAGGCACTGGACTGGTTGTGACCTCGCGGCGTCCTAGGTCCGGTGGTTACGCCGCTGTGGTGTGGGTGAAGCCGAGGGAGGCCGATCCTTCGGTTTGGCACAGTCGGTCGGAGGGGCCGCCGATCTCGGTCTGGAGGAGTTGGTAGGCGGCGCCGTGGGACTGGCCCCAGTGCATCGCCGCCCGCCACAGGATGCGTCCCAGGCCCTGGCCTCGGGCCTCGGGCAGGACGGCGAAGTACTGGGGCATGAGCTGGGGGCGTTCGATGGCGTCGGGTTGGATCTCCATGGGGCCGATCGCGCCCACGATGCGGTCCTCGACAGTGGTGGTGAGGACCGGACCGCATCGGCCGGCCTGCATCCGGGTGTGGAGGAAGGTCAGGCCATCGCCCGCCATGGCCTCGGCGAACGGCGCGAAGCTCTCCTGCGCGGCAGTCGGCCAATCGGTGACGGGCCGGACCGGGCCGTGGGGGGCGGGGCAGGGGGCGGTGGTGAAGTCCTTCAGCTGGATGCGGGTGCCGCGCGGGTGCGGGGTGTCGGGGCCGAGGGGGCGTACGACTCGGGCGCCGACCACGTCGTGTACGGAGGCGAGCTTGGCTGCCAGCTCGGCGGCCTCCTCCACGACGCTGTCGCGGATCCCGTAGGCGAAGACCTTCACGGTGCCGCGTCCGCGCCGGGTCAGTGTGGGGATGAGGGTGTGCTCGGGCTGGTGGACCACGTCCTCGCGGAGGGCCTTCTCGTCCTTCTCGCCGCCCCAGCGCCGGTCCTTGTCGTAGGGCAGGAAGTCTCCGGTGTCGGCAGTCCGCAGGACGTCCTCGAAGATCCCGACGGTCAGGGCATCGGGGTGGACGGGACCGAGAGTCGGCACGATCGGCGCGGTCAGTTGGGGCCGGAGCCAGTCCCAGCGGAAGAACATGGGCGGCACCCTAGCGGTGGGACGGGCAGGGCTCAGGCCCCGACGCGAGGACGCCGGGGCCTGAGCGGAGTTGACCGGATCGTGTCGGTCAGTGGGGGTTGTCGTCCCCGGCGTCGCAGGAGCACTCCGCGCTCTCCACGATCACGTCGAGGTCCTGGACAGCGGTGATCGACGCGGTCGCGACGGGCGGGGCCGCGCGGCGGGCCGAGGCCGGGAGGCCTGGGAGGATGCTCACCGGTACGGGCGGGGTCATGAGGCGTTCTCCTTGTCTCCGTGCTGGCAGTAGCTGTGCAGCGGCGCCTTCGCCTCCTGGTAGTGCTTGGCCAGGGGGCGGCAGACCCGGCAGGTGCCGGACAGGGCGCAGCCCTCGCACCCACCGGTGCGAAGCATGAGGCGGTCGGCGATGGCCCCGAGCCGGGTGAGGCCGTCGATGCCTTCGGCCATGAGGTCGATCTGGTCGTCGCGGCCGACCTTGCAGATCGACACCTTGGCGTGGGGGTCGGCGTGGAAGAAGGTGTGTCCCGCGTTGCAGCCGGCGAACGGCTTGCGCTGTCGCAGGTGGGCGGCGGACTGTGCGAGCAGCGGTTCACCGCCGCCGTAGATCGTGGGCGTCATGTTCGTGTACGCGTGGTTCTCGACGTTCCATTCGTCGGCGAGGGCGGCCATCGCGTCGGCCTCGTCAGCGTTGTCCTCGGTCACCACGACGTTGATGCGCAGCGGCAGCCCCGCCTCACGGGCGGCGTCCATGCCGCGCCGGAACGACTTCCACGCCCCGCGGCGCTGGGTGAGCGTGTCGAAGGACTCCTCACTCGCCCCGTACATGCTGGCCACCAGGCGGTAGGGCGGGCAGTCGCGGAAGAGCTTGAGGAGGTCGGGCCGCCAGAGCAGTGAGCCGTTGGTGGAGATGGTGAGCATCATCCCGGCCTGCCAGGCGTACCGGTAGGCACCTTGAAAGTGGGGATCCATGGTGGGCTCGCCGCCGGTGATCTGGAGCCAGAGGACACCGGCCTCACGCATGATGTCCAGCAGTCGCACCTTGTCCTCCCAGCCGAGGCCGGAGAAGGGCCGTTCGCCGAGATAGCAGTGCTTGCAGCCGAAGTTGCAGCCGAGGTTGATCTCCCAGGAGGCCCGGCAGTAGCCGTACGGGGACGGCTCGCGCACCAGCACCGTGCCCTGCACGGGTCGGCCGCCCAGGTCCAGGCCCCACACGTCGGCGGCGGCCTGCACCACCCAGGCGGGAAGCGACTCACCGTCGGCAGCGGCCTGGCGCAGGCCCTCGAAATGGTCGGCCGAGATGCGGGCGCCGGCCCTTGCTCCCGGCTTGAGGAGAAGGTGTCCGTCGAGGAACGGGGAGGCGATCAGAGCGTGGGCCATCGGTGGCCCTCCTTCCGGATCATGGAGCGGGACAGCACACGGGACTCCTGGCGGCCGGCGTGGCAGTGGATCTCGCCAAGCCCGTTGCAGGTGCCGCAGGTTCTGCCCGACGAGTTGGCGCCGCTGCCACCGCAGTCCCCGCACTGTTCGTTGCGAGGCGAGCGAGGGCGCCGGGTCTTGTGCGGGCCCGCGATCAGCTGGTGCACGAGACCTCCTCCAGGGCGTCTTCCCAGGTGTGCTGCACTGCGTGGTCGGCGAACAGACAGCAGTCCTCGCCGTCAGGACCCGGGGCGGCCACCGGGCAGTCCGGCAGTACGACCAGTTCCACCTCGTCCGCCCCGTGCCAGCGGAGCCACAGCGCGGTCCCGTACGCCACGGCGTCGGTGAGGAGACCGAAGTGCTCACCCTCGTCGTGCGCGGACAGTTGACACTGCACCGCCCTGTCGATGTACGCGGCGGCCGACTTCTCCCGCGCTTCCCGTGCCAGGTCGAGGGGCACCCGGCGCCAGTGCACGCACCGCATCACGACACCGTCCGGCAGGACCTGACGGCATTTCGGGCCTGCTGCGAGCACCGGGGGCAGACGCAGGGCGGGTAGCGGCCCGGGTTCTCCGGGACCACCGGGTCCTCGCCCACACGTACCACCATGCGGGGCCCCCACGTCTGGCCGGAGTCGCGGGAGACCCGCAACGTCATCCGTACGTCGTCCTGTCCGTTCGCCATGGTCAGGAGCATCGCGATCCGCGGGCCCGGCCAGAAAGGCCAAGCGGTCTACCCAGCTTGGGTAACATCACCCTCGGTTGACCAAGTGCAGCGATCCGTAGTCCTCATGCCGGAGCGTGCCCGATGCCCGAGCCGTCCCGCTCGAAGGAACTCCCGGTCAGCCTGCTCACGCACCCTGTGATGATCGAGGCATGCCAGGTCAGAGACTTCGGCCGCATCTTTCAGCTGGTCAAGGCACGAGCAGGCATCTATCCGTCGATGATCGCGCGCCGCTGCGACCTGACCCCGAGCCGCGTGGGCGAGGTGATCGCCGGACGACGGCAGTTGCTGCACATGGACGTGGTCGAACGGATCTCCGACGGACTGCGCATCCCCGGACACATGCTCGGCCTTGCCCGACGCGTCTGGGAGACGCCGCCCAGCCTGACGGTCATGCCCGACGAACCGGCCGAGGTGCCGAGCTCAGCCGGCGAACCGCTGGTTGCCGGACTGCCGGGGGCGGACGTCGACAGCATCCTCGCCCTGGCGGCCGAGCGGGACCTCAGCGCGTCGACGCTGGACGCGCTGCGTTCGTCGATCGCGGACTACTGGCGCCGGGACGACGAGCACGGCGGAGAGACCTTACGGCCGGCGGTCGTCGGCCAGCTCCGCTACGTCGTCGAACTCCTCAAGGAGCAGCGTCCGGCTCCTCTACGGGACGGCCTGCACAGCATCGCGGCCGAGTTGGCCCGGCTCACCGGATGGACCTACTTCGACGCCCGCCAGTACCACCAGGCACGCGCCTACTTCACCGAATCCCTCGGCCTGGCCAAGGTCATCGACGACCGCCGGTTCATGGCCAACGTCCTCGCCTGCATGAGCCTCCAGGCCACCTACCAGGACAAGCCCGGCGACGCCCTCGCACTCGTCACGGCCGCCCAGGACCAGGCCCGAGCCGCCGCGGGGACGACACCGCGCGTGTTGGCCATGCTCGCGATGCGCGAAGCCTTCGCCCACGCCACCCTCGGCAACCCCGGCGCGACCCACACCGCGATCTCGGAAGCCCACACCCAGTTCGGCCGGATCAGCAGCGGTGATCCGGACCCGGCATGGGTCGCCTACTTCGACGAACCGAAGCTGATCGTGGACACCGGCATCGCGCACGGCCGCCTGGGCGAAGCCGCCCTCGCCGAACCCCTCATCGCGGACGCCCTCCGCCGCGAACACGCATCGAACCACCGGGGCCGCGCCTTTCACGCCTTCTGGCTCGCCCGCACCCAGCTCCAACGCGGCAAACTCGACCAGGCATGCCACACGGCCATGGACGCCCTGGCCCCGGCAGCGGCCGTCAGCTCGCAACGAGTCGCCGGCCACCTCCGGGAGTTCTACGAGCAGTTGGAGCCCTTCCGCCGCGAACCGGCCGCAGTGGCGTTCGAGGCCCGGCTCCGGGAGGCGCTGCCGCGTCAGGTCAGCGGATCGCCTCGTTCATGAGCAGGTAGAGCAGCCCCACGAGGGAGCCGCTGCTGACGATCTCGCGGCGGTCGATCATGCCCCGTACGTCGGCCAGCGGGATCCACTCGATCCGGTCCGACTCGTTCTTCTCGGCCGGCGGACCCTCGTACGTCGCTCCGTCGGCCCGGAAGACGTGGTGCTGGGAGTCGGTGATGCCATTGGCCGGCTCGGCGTAGATCAGCGGCTTGATGGGGCCGGGGCGCCAGCCGGTCTCCTCCAGCACCTCACGGGCAGCCGCCTCGGCCGGTGTCTCGCCCTCTTCGACCAGGCCCATGGGCAGCTCCCACGCCCAGGCGTCCGTGATGAAGCGGTGCCGCCACATCATCAGCACCTCGCGTCGCTCGTTGACGACAGCGGCCACGGCCAGGTGCCGGAGCTTGACGACGTGGTGCTCCCAGCGGTTCCCGTCCGGCGTCTCGACGTCGGTGAGCCACAGGTTCACCCAGCTGTTCTCGTAGATCGGACGTTCCCCGTGGATCTTCCACTGCATCGCTGCGGCCCCTCTCGATCGGCCTCCAGCATCGCAGAGCAGCGGCTAACTGGGGTTGGGTTCGACCACGTTTCACGTCAGGCTGACGAATACTGGCGCCCCTGTTCTTACGAGGTCGCAACCCCATGCGGGAGCTCGCACGAGTCGTCCCTCATATGCAGGCGCCGGAGGTCCTGCAGTGCGGCGGCAGGGAAGGGGTGCTGTACCCACTTGGCTCGGTATCCGTCCTCACCGTGTATCCGGAGTACGTCCTGTGCCGCCTCCACGACAGCGTGGCTCAGAAGGGCGCGGGGCTGTTTCGACCGCCACACAAGCTTTCCTTCTGAGTCCGCCATGTCAAAGCTCGTGGACATGTCCGGAAACTCGTAGATCGCGATGCCCACATCCGAATCCTGACCTCGAAGGACCCACCTCACCTCAGCGGGTTCGAGGTCGAATGAGACCCTCTGGACAGAGGTGGGGCCGTAGAGACCCGCCACGCGATGGATCAGGTCGGCGAGTGCGTCGGTGCAGTAGCTGACGAAGTGCCTCTGCTCGGAAGCGCTGTCCGCGATGCGGCATGTGGCCCAACCGGTTCCGCTGAGCTCCCAACTGAACTGGAGATCACCTGGCACCGTCCCCCCTCCCCGAGATTGCCTGCGAAGACGGTACAGCGGAGGTACTGCTGTCGCGTGCGGGGTGTGGTCGGCCGGGTGTCTCAGCGGAGTTCTGGGTGCCTGGGTCAGGTAGTTCGGCATCCAGCTCATGAAGTAGCCCCATCCCAGTGCTCAGCTCTCTTGGCCCAGGTGCTGTCAGTGGCCGCTGTTAGCGTCCGGCCGCTCTGGAAGAGCGGTGCGGGGAGGGGCCGGTACATGGGCGCGTCGGGGTGGGACTACTCGGTGCCGTATCAGGAGGATCTCGTCGGGGCGTTCGATGCGCTGCGGCGGAAGGTCTTCGAGGAGCGGGAGTACTACTGGGTTTCGGGCGCTGACTGGAGGCCGGAGAAGGAACGGTTGCCCTGGCCCGAGACCGAGGAGGAGTTGTGGGCTGACGAGATGGCCCAGGAAGCCGGGACGCACTCGATTCTCGACATCTTCCGGATCATCGGGCCGGACGAGGAGCCGGATTGGTCCACGATGAAGCAGGTGACCGAGGACGAGGCGCTGTGTGTCCTGGGCACGCGGAAACTCACCCGGGCGCACGTGCCGAGGCTCGAGGAGTTCGACCACTGGCGCTGGTACGGGCGGTGTGCCGTGCTCCATGACGACCAGGGGGAGCCGCAGGAGATCTACTTCTGGGGCTTCTCCGGCGACTGAGCCGACCCAGTGGACCAGGTGTGGACCGCCGGAGGCGGCGATGGGCCTGGAGGGCGGGGAACCAGCAGGTCAGCGACAGGGGGACGCTTCCCCCAGCACCCGTCTCCGTGGTTTCGCATCCCACCCCACCGCATGTGAACGGCCCCTGACCAGGTGACATGGTTGGGGGCCGCTTGTACGTCATTCGTCCGTGGCAGACCGCGACTCCCCGCTGTTCCCCCTTCGGGTCGGGCACGCGAGGGCTTCATCTCGCAGGGCGGTGGCATGCGCTGAACTAGGGCGCGGCAGACTGCCGCCATGTGGATACCCGTTGCGGCGGCGACGCTGCTCGTCGTGCTCGCGTCGGCCTCCGCGATCGTCCAAGCACGCAAGGGCCAGTGGTGGACCGCTGCCGCGCACTTTCTGCCGTCCCTCGGTGTGGCGGCGTTGCTTGGTGGCTTGGAGTGGTCGCGTACGTCGCTCTTCTGGCTGGCGGGCATGTTCGTAGTGGCCGGCCTGGGCGCCGAGGTCGTGGCCTACTGGAGATCTCGGAGGTCTGCGCGCGAGCGGGCGGGCCAGTGAGTGCGAGCCGACCGCCCCGGCCACCGCGGGCTACCGTCCACGGCATCGGGTGTGCTCGCTCAGCCCCGCGTCCCGGAAAGCCGAGCCCGCGGTCCCGTACCCCGCGGTCCGCACGCGTCGACGCTCCCCCCGATCCCGTGCCGCCGGGCGGGTGGACGACACTCGGAGGTGGCGGAGAGCCCGCACGTCACCGCCCTGAACCGACACGAAGGCTGAGCATGCGCGTCACGATGGACACCCGACCCGGTGGAACGGCCCCCAACGAGGACTGGGTGGCCGGTACACCCGCGCTCGCCGTGGTGCTGGACGGACTCAGCACCGCAGGGCTCGACACGGGATGCCGTCACGGAGTGCCCTGGTACGTGTCCCGCCTCGGCAGTCGGCTGCTCGCCGAGCTGGCCGATCCGGAGGTCCCGCTCGCGGGCGGTCTGGCCCGCGCACTCGGGCAGGTGGCAGCGCTCCACCCCGACTGCGACCTGGGCAACCCGGGCACCCCTTCGGCAACGGTGGCCGTCCTCCGGCAGCGTGACGGCTTCCTCGACCACATGGTCCTGGCCGACTCCCCCGTCGTCCTCGAAGGACAGGACGGGGTCACCGTCGTCACCGACCTCCGCGTCGACGAGGTGCTCCCCGAACTGCGCGCCGAGGTGGAGCAGTACGAGACCCACACGGCCGAGCACCGGGAGGCCGTTCAGCGTTTCGTGACCGCCCAGCGGCAGACCCGCAACGTCCCCGGCGGTTACTGGGTCGCGGCGGCCGATCCGGAGGCGGCGGACCACGTGATCACGGGGAGCACTCCGGCCGGTGGCGTACGGGCGGCCGCGGTCCTGTCCGACGGTGCCTCGTGCCTGGTCACCGGGTACGGCATGGCGACGTGGCCCCAGGTCTTCGCCCTGCTCCGGGCCGGAGGGCCGCGTGAACTCATCGACACCGTCCGCAAGGTCGAGGCCACGGACCCCAACGGCCGGCGATGGCCGCGCTACAAGTCCGGGGACGACGCGACCGTGGCCTTCTGCGAGTGGTGAGCGCGGGGCCGGCCCGCGTCGCCGAGTGAGATATCGAGTGGTGTGCCCGCAGCCGGACATGGGAGACTCTCGGCACACCGAAGGGGTGTAGCTCAGATGGCCAGAGCGCCGGTCTCCAAAACCGGATGTCGCAGGTTCGACTCCTGTCACCCCTGCCATACGGGCGGCCCGTCCTCCGGTGCAGGACGCGATACCGGACGGCGACGGCCGCCCCTGCCTCGCGGACGGCTTCGCCGCCGAGCCGGGGGAGCGCGGCGGTGAGGCGCGTTCGCCGAGAAGAGGAGTGAGGGCGGCTCAGCCGCCCCGGGTGCCGGAGCCGTACCGGGCCGAGGGGCACGCGGGCGGGCAGAGCAGGCGGGGCGCGGGTCGCGGCCGTGGTCGTGACGGGGGGAGACGTGGACAAGGGCTGGCCCGAGCGCTGGTGGACGACGGCGCTCTGCGCGTTGGCACTCGCCGGTCTGGTGTTCTACGACGTCTGGAAGGTCGTGGAGAACCTCGCCGGGCCGCGTGTGGACGGCTGGGACCTGCTCGGCCGGTGCCTGGGGGGCAGCTTGTTCGCGCTCATGGCCGTGGCGACCGCTCATCGTGCGGTCGTCCTCCGCCGTGGCGCGGGAGCCGTCGGCGCCGGGACGCGGGCCGAGGGCTGAAGTCCGCGCCAGGGCATGCCGGTTCCCGCTCGTCCGGCCGCAGGGGGAGCATGCTCGGCGCGCTTCGGCCGGCTCCCCGAGGGCCGTGGGACCGGGTGGGCGGTGGGTGAGAGGCCCCGGGCCTGTGGCCCTCGGCACCGGGAGATCCCGGCACGAGGGACCGGGCCCGTCCGTGTGGCACGAGGGACCGGGCCCGTCCGTGTGGCACAAGGGACCCGTGCGGTGGGGCCGGGCAGTGGGAGCCGTCCGGCAGGTCACGCCGTGTACGGCGTGCCGTACATCCTCCACTCCAGCGGCGTGTCGAGAGACAGGTTGCCGTTGTGGAGGAACTGCCGGAGGGCCGTGTCGACCCGGCTGGTGTCGCTGTCCGGGCGCTTCGCCCCGATGGCCTTGCGGTGCACGTCGAGGAAGGCGTCCAGGTACTCCTTCTCGGAGCCGCCCTCCGCGGGGGTGTCCGCTTCCGCCAGGGCGCGTTCGCGCAGGTCGTAGAAGCCGTTCGCGGCCGTGTCGGGACCGTGGAAGACCATCGCGTCGTAGTAGACGAACTGCCCCAGGGTGCCGAGGCCGTCGAGCTTGGCCAGCTGGACCGCCGGGTCGAAGTACACGCGGTCGCGCTCCGACTCCTGGGCCTCGCGGAAGGCCTTGACCTCCGCCTCGGCCTCCCAGGCAGCGGTGAAGCCGGGGTCCAGGCCCTCGTGCGAGTCCGTGCCGTCCACCGCCCGCAGGGCGGGCAGGTAGCGGGCGAGGCCGTTGCCGGGGTGGGCCTCGGTGTAGCGCTCCACGAGGGTGAGCAGATCGTGGGTGCCCGTGCAGAACCCGATGATTCCCGCGGTATAGCCCTTTCCGTCACCGATGTCCTTGATGGCACCGTATGTACTGCGCCATTCCGCGGTGGAGTTGACGGCCGTCGCCACGAACCGCTGCGCCAGCTCCTTCTTCGCGGGCGCGGCCAGGCCGGGGGGCAGGTCCGCGATCGCCTGGTCGTCCGGGTTCTCGGCGGACTCCTTGGCCTCCTCGCGGACTCCCGGGGTCGCGGACGCGGCAGGTTTGCTCAGCGTGTCGCTCTCCGAATGTGCGGGTGCGAAGAGGTAGGCCACCGCCGTCAGACCGACGGGGAGGGCCGCGAGGAGCAGGCATCCGGCGCGTTTCATGGCGGTCAGGGTAGCCCCGGACCTCGCACAGGCATCCGAGGGGCGCCTCTCCGCTCCGGTGGGCCCGGGTGCGGCCCGGCCAGGGGCGCGCGGCGGGAAGCGCGGTCGGCGGGCCGGTGGCGGGCGGGCAGGGGCCGCTGTTCGGGTTCTGCTCGATCAGCGGTCTTCGGTCGGCCGGTTTCCGGCCACACCTGACGCTTCACCGAAAATTCACAACTCGTGGAAATGTCCCCCCCACAGGTCCATGCGCTACCCTCATGGCCCCCGGGCACAGTGTGACAGAGGGGGCGTTCGAACCGTCCAGGTTCGTTCCTGTGAACAGGTACGTCAGCCCGGGAGCGTACGACGCGCCCGATCGGTGTCCATGGGGATGTGCGTCGGAGTGGAAAAGTGGCTTGATCATGGTCAACCGGGTCGACGGGATGTCGGCCGGAGGAGTGACCGTGAGGCCGGTTGGTCGGATGATCGCACCGCGTCACCGGGGCCGGGCGGCCCGCGTGAAGCCGACCCGGTGACGCCACCGGGATCCGGTGGCGGGCAGGAGTCCTGGTTCGGCGGCGCGCCGGGCGGGACCCCGGGCGGCTCCGCCGCGGAGAGCGCCCGAAGACCCGACCCATCGGTCACACGGGGTGACGATCCATCGCCCGGTTCCTCGGAAGCGGGCAGAACCCGCCCGCTTCCCGTGGCCGCCTCCGCGGAGGCCGGCGCCCCCCTCGCCGACGCCCCCTCCGCCGATGCGCACGACCCCAACGAGGTCACCGTCCAGATGGACGCGGTGCGCATCGGCGGCTCGGACGGCGCGTGGTCCGTCCGCCCGGCCGAGTCCGCCGCCGAGGTCCGCCGCGAGCCCGACGGCCCGGTCTTCGTGGACGAGTCCGGCCGCCGCAGCCGCACCTTCCGGCGCCTCGGCACCCTGATGGGGGCCGCCTGCGCCGTCTACGCCGTGATCATCGTGGGCACGCTGCTGTCCGGGAACTCCGCCGCGCCCTGGCTGCCGGTCCCGGACCAGGACCAGGGCGTACCGGCCGGGCAGGTCGAGATGTCCACGCCGCCGTCCGAGTCGGCCGAGCCGTCACCCACCGTGAGTGTGATCCCGACGCCCAGCGCCACCAGCGGCGTACGTCCCGCGGCGCCCGCCAGGGTCGTGCCCAGCCCCTCGGCGAGCGCTTCCGCGCCGAGCGGCTCCCCCGCCCCGGACCCCTCCTCGGCGGCCACCACGGCACCCTCACCGGACGCCACCGTCGAGGACCCCCCGGCCGAGCCCTCCTCCTCGTCCACCCCCTCGCCCACGCCCTCCGCCTCCACCGGCGGCCCCACGCCGGAACCGACCACGTCCCCCACCGGCGGGGGTTCCGCGGTCGAGAACGTCGCCCTCTCCGTGCCCGCCGGGTTCGCCGGCGGGGCCGCCCACTCCTCGACGGAGAGCGTCCTGTGAGCAGATCCACCCGCAAGCGTCTTTCCGCTCGCAAAGGCGCTCCGGTCGGCCGTCGCCGTTCGCTGCCGCTGCGCTTCCTGCTTCCCTCGCTGCTCCTGGTCGCCGTGATGACGATGCTGATGCTCCGCGGCTATGTGAACAGCGAGATCCTCGCCGACCACCGCGTCAGCTCCGAGACCGCGAGCGACCGGGTGCCCTCGGAGGTCCACGAGAGCGGACCGGTCCTCGACACCCGCGGCGACCGTGTGACCAGCCTGAGCGTGCCCGACGACAGCATCGTCCTCACCTTCGACGACGGCCCGGACCCCACCTGGACCCCCAAGGTGCTCGACGTGCTGAAGAAGCACCGCGCCCACGCGGTCTTCTTCGTCACCGGCACCATGGCCTCGCGGCACCCGGACCTCGTCCGCCGCATGGTCGACGAGGGCCACGAGGTCGGGCTCCACACCTTCAACCACCCCGACCTCTCCCTGCAGTCCAAGAGCCGCATCGACTGGGAGCTGTCCCAGAACCAGCTGGCGCTCGTCGGGGCCGCCGGTATCCGCTCCTCGCTCTTCCGGCCGCCCTACTCCTCCTTCGCCGACGCGATGGACAACGCGTCCTGGCCGGTGACTCAGTACGTCGGAACGCTCGGCTACATCACCGTCGTCAACGACACCGACACCGAGGACTGGCGCAGGCCGGGCGTCGGCGAGATCATCCGCAGGGCCACCCCGGAGGACGGCAAGGGCGCGATCGTCCTGATGCACGACTCCGGCGGCGACCGCTCGCAGACCGTGGCGGCGCTGGACCGGTTCCTGCCCGCGATGAAGGCCGAGGGCTACCGCTTCCAGAACCTCACCGAGGCGCTCGACGCGCCGAGCGCCCACACACCGGTCACCGGGGTGGACCTGTGGAAGGGCAAGGCCTGGACCTTCCTGGTCCAGGCATCGGAGGACACCACCGACGTCCTGGTCGTCGCACTGGCGGCCATCGGTGTGCTGGTCTTCACCCGCTTCGGTCTGATGCTCGTGCTGTCCGGCGCCCACGCCCGCCGGGTCCGCCGCAAGAACTTCCGCTGGGGCCCCGCCCCGGTGACCGAACCCGTCTCGGTGCTGGTGCCCGCGTACAACGAGGCCAAGTGCATCGAGAACACCATCCGCTCCCTGATGACGAGTGAGCACCCCATCGAGGTGATCGTCGTCGACGACGGCTCCGCCGACGGGACGGCCCGCATCGTCGAGGAGATGGGGCTGCCCAATGTGCGCGTCGTGCGCCAGCTCAACGCGGGCAAGCCGGCGGCCCTCAACAGGGGCCTGGTGAACGCCCGCTACGACCTGGTCGTGATGATGGACGGCGACACGGTCTTCGAGCCGTCCACCGTGCGCGAACTCGTGCAGCCCTTCGCGGACCCCCGGGTGGGTGCCGTCGCGGGCAACGCCAAGGTCGGCAACAAGGACTCGATGATCGGTGCCTGGCAGCACATCGAGTATGTGATGGGCTTCAACCTGGACCGCCGGATGTACGACATGCTGCGCTGCATGCCGACGATCCCGGGCGCGGTCGGGGCCTTCCGGCGTTCGGCGCTGGAGCGGGTCGGCGGCATGAGCGACGACACGCTCGCCGAGGACACCGACATCACCATGGCCCTGCACCGCGACGGCTGGCGCGTGGTCTACGCGGAGAACGCCCGGGCCTGGACCGAGGCACCGGAGACCGTCCAGCAGCTGTGGTCGCAGCGCTACCGCTGGTCCTACGGCACGATGCAGGCGATCTGGAAGCACCGCCGGGCCCTGGTGGAACGCGGGCCCTCCGGCCGCTTCGGCCGTGTGGGGCTGCCGCTGGTCTCGCTGTTCATGGTGCTGGCACCGCTGCTGGCACCGCTGATCGACGTGTTCCTCCTGTACGGGCTCATCTTCGGGCCCACCGGGAAGACGGTCGCCGCCTGGCTGGGCGTCCTCGCGGTGCAGGCGGTCTGCGCCGCCTACGCCTTCCGTCTGGACCGGGAGAAGATGACGCACCTCGTCTCCCTGCCCCTCCAGCAGATCCTCTACCGGCAGTTGATGTACGTGGTGCTGCTGCAGTCCTGGATCACCGCACTCACCGGCGGCCGCCTGCGCTGGCAGAAGCTGCGGCGCACCGGCGTGGTGGAGGCGGCCCCGGGCTCGGTCCCGAGGCAGTCGGCCGAGCAGACGAGCGGCAGTGAGCGGAGGCCCGTCGGATGACCACGCACGAGCAGGCGCCGGGGCCCGGCCCGGCCCCGGCAGCACCGGCCGGCGCCTGGCAGGCCGATCCCCCGCCCGCCGCAGCACCCACGGCACCGGTCGGCGCACCGGTCGGCGTCCGGGAGGCCGAACCGCCGGGTGCAGAACGCCCCGGTGCAGAACGCGCCGGTGCCGCTCCGGCCGGTCCCCCGGAGGCCGGTCCGCCGCGATCCGCGACAACCGGGCCCGAGGGCGCGGGAGCCCCTCCGGCGCAGCGGAGGCAGGGCCGCGACCGGTACCTGGACCTGCTGCGGTCCATCGCGCTGGTCCGGGTGGTGGTGTACCACGTCTTCGGCTGGGCCTGGCTGACGATCCTCTTCCCCTCCATGGGGGTGATGTTCGCGCTGGCGGGCATGCTGATGGCGCGCTCGCTGGACCGCCCCGCACGCCAGGTGATCATGAGCCGGGTGCGGCGTCTGCTGCCCCCGCTGTGGGCGTTCGGCGCGGTGACGCTGACCGTGCTCCTCGTGGGCGGCTGGAATCCGCTGAAGGACACCGGCGACGGCGCCGCCTGGGGCCTGGTCAGGGTCCTCTCCTACCTGGTGCCGTTCGGCGCGCCGCCCTACCCGCCCGGCGACGACTGGGCGATGCAGGCCGCGGGCCCGCTGTGGTACCTGCGCGCCTATCTGTGGTTCGTCCTGGCCTCGCCGCTGCTGCTGTGGGCCTTCCGCCGCGTCCCGTGGGCCGTACTGGCGGCCCCCCTGGCGCTGACGGCCGTCGTCGGCACCGGCCTGGTCGCGATCCCCGGCGAGACCGGTGAGGCGGTGACCGACTTCGCGGTCTACGGCGGCTGCTGGGTGCTGGGCTTCGCGCACCACGACGGGCTGCTGAAGCGGATCCCGCGGTACGCCGCGGTGTCCTGGGGCTTCCTGGTGATGGCCTTCGGCCTGTGGTGGGCCTCGGGCCACGCGGGTGCCGGCGGCTGGAACCTCAACGAGATCCCGCTGGCGCAGGCGGCGTGGTCGTTCGGCTTCGTGCTCATCCTGCTCCAGTACGCCCCCTCCTGGGAGCGGCTCCCGGGCCGACTGGCGAAGTGGGACGGGCTCGTCACCCTGTCCAACAACCGGGCGGTCACGATCTACCTGTGGCACAACCTGCTGATCTTCGTGGCGGGGCTGGTCGTCAGCCAGGGGTACCGGCTGCCGTTCCTCGCCGGGGAGAGGGGCGACGCGGCGCTCGACGCGACGTACTCGATGTGGACGTTCGTGGTGGTCTGGCCGCTGATCGCCCTGGCGGTGCTCGCGTTCGGCTGGATCGAGGACGTCGCGGCGCGGCGTCGGCCGCGACTGTGGCCGAACGGGACCGCGGGCAACCGGACCGGACGCCGCGCCCGCCGGACGTAGCAGGGGCACCGGCGGCGGAGCACGCGGCGCCCCCGTGCGGCGCGCGGGGATGCGCCCGCACGGGGGACGCGCTGGGCCGGGTGCGCCCCGGCCCCGCCGCCGAACCGGTCACCTCCGCCCGTTCACCGGGAGAACGGCCCGGATGTGCGCATACCTCATCTCCATGAGGAAGATCCTGCTCTCCGCGCTCTGCGCCGCCGCCCTGCTCGCCGGCGCCCTCCCGGCCACGGCCGCGGACCACCGCCCACCGCCGTGCACCGCCTCGCCCCCGGCCCGGGCGGGGAAGGCGGCGGACGTCGTCCGCATCGCCGAGGAGGCGCGCCGCGACCTGGACCTCAACTCCGTCGTCCTCAAGGTGACGGTGCGCGGGCGGGAGGTGGTGACCTCCGCGCTCGGCGAGTCGATGACCGGCGTACCCGCCGATCCCGCGATGCACTTCCGCAACGGCTCCGTGGCCATCGCCTACCTGGGCACGGTGCTGCTCCAACTCGTCGACGAGGGGCGGGTGTCGCTGGACGACCCCGTCTCCCGCTGGCTGCCCCGGCTGCCGCACTCCGAGCGGATCACCCTGCGGATGCTCGGCAGTTCGACCTCGGGGCTCGCGGACTACGTCACCGACCCGGGCTTCCTGGCAGCGCTGGACGCCGACCCGTTCCGGCAGTGGGAGGCACGCGAGCTGGTGCGCATCTCCACCTCGCACCCCCTGTGGTACCGGCCGGGCACCAACTGGAGCTACTCGCACGCCAACTTCGTCATCCTGGGCAGGGCGCTGGAGCGGATCACCGGGACCCCGCTGGACGCACTGCTGCGGGAGCGGGTCCTCCGGCCCCTCGGGCTGTCCGAGACCCGTTCCTCCACGACGCCCGACATCCCCGCGCCGGTGCTGCACGCCTTCACCGCCGAGCGCGGCACCTACGAGGAGTCCACCTTCTGGAACCCCTCGTGGACCACGGCGCCGGGCGCGGTCATGACGACGGACATCTGCGACCTGGCCCGCTCGGCCGTGGCCGTCGGCACGGGGGAGCTGCTCTCCCGGCGCGCCCACCGCGAGCAGCTGGACCCCGGGACCGTCGGGCTCGGCGGGCCGACGGACACCTGCCCGGAGACGGTCTGCTTCGCCAACACCGAGGCACGCCACTACGGGCTGGGCGTGAACGTGCTGAACACCTGGATCACCCAGAACCCCGTCTTCGACGGCTTCGCCGCCGTCCAGGCGTACCTGCCGTCCCGGCACCTGGCCGTCGCCGTGTCGACGACCCAGGGCCCGGACTCCCCGGGCGGCAACACCGCCCAGCTGGTCGCGGCCCGGATCGCCGCGGTCCTCGCACCGGAGCGGCCGCTGGGGTAGGGCGGTGCCCGTCGCCGGGGACCGCGGGCGCTCCCCCGCGGTCCCCGCGGTCCCCGGCGACGGGGGCGGGCGGGCCGTGGTCCGGCCGCGCCCCGCCGGTCAGGACCGGGTGGCGTCCTCGGCCCTGGTGTGGGCCACCAGGGCGTTGGCGTGGCCGTGGCCCAGGCCGTGCTCGGCCTTGAGCCAGGAGACGAGTTCCCTGTGCCGCGTCAGCGGCGAGGCGCGGATCAGTTCCTTCCACTCGGCGACGGGGCGGCCGTACGTCTTCTCGATCGAGGGGAAGTAGCTCGCGGGGCCCTTGGCGGCTGCGGTCATGGCGGGTTCTCCGTATCTGCGTCGGCGGTGGTCGCTCCGGTGGTCTCTGCCGTGCCGTGAGGGCGGACCGCCCGCCCCGCCGGGACTCGTCGGTGCGGAGGTGTGAGAGAGGTCACAGGGCGGGCGCCCCTGCGGGGCGTGCCGGTGCGGACGGCCGGAACGGGTCCGCACCGAGCCGTTTTCGGCCAATGACGCCGACCGGGCCGGGAGTTCTCAACCGCCCGGCCCCCGGCCCGCCTCTGAGAGACGGGAGGCCGTCGCCGGGCGCCGGTCCGCGCTCCGCTGCGCCGCCTCCCGCATCCCGCCCGGCACCGGAGAACAGCGAGGAACGATGACCAGATCCCGTACCGCCCGTACCGCCCGCACCGCTCCCACCTCCCGCACCGCCCCCACCCTCCCCGACCGCGCGGCGCTCGCCGTCGCCGCCGCGGTGGCCGTCACCGCGCTGGCCGGGGCGGCCGCTCCCGGGGCGGACCCCGCGGCGTCCGGCCCCGGGCACCGCACGGCCGCCGCTCCCGGCAGCCCCGCCACACCCCAGGGCGACAACCACATCGCCGACCGTCCCGCGGCCCTGGGGGCGCTCACGGCGGAGCCGGGCGGGGCCCGCACCGCCTGAGGCCGGCGGCCTCTCCCCTCCGGGCCCCGGGGCGCGGCGCCCCGGGGCCCGGACCTCCCGCGGGAGCCCTCGCGGCGGCCCCCGCGCCGCCCCCTTGTCGATGCACAGGTGTATCCGATACGTTCACGCATCCGAGAAGGGACCGCCATGAGCACCACCGCACCCCGCCGGGTGACCGCCCGCCGCGCCCGGACACGTCGCCGCATGCTGGACGCCGCGCTGCAGGTCTTCGCCGAGGAGGGCTTCGGGCGCTCCACCGTCGAGCAGGTCTGCGAGCGGGCCGGGTTCACCCGGGGCGCGTTCTACTCCAACTTCGCCTCCCTCGACGAACTCTTCCTCGCCATGTGGGAGGAGCGCTCCGAGCGCATGCTGGAGGACCTGCGCGAGGCCCTCGCCGAGGTCACCGCGGCCTCACCGGACCAGGCCCTGCGCGCCGCCCTCGGCGCGATCCCGGTGGACGACGCCTGGTACCGGGTCACCGCCGAGTTCACCGCCCACGCCCTGCGCAACCCCTCGCTGCGCCGGGTGATGGCCGCCCGGGAGCAGGCCGTCCTCGACACGGTCCTGCCCGTCGTCGTCGCCACGCTGGCCCGCCTCGGACGTCGGGTCCCGGAGGTGACCGCGCTGGGCCGGGCGCTCGTCGCGGTGCACGACGGCACCGCGGTGCAGGTGCTCCTCGAACCGGGGGCCGAGGAGCCCCGGCGGAGGCGGGAGGAGCTCTTCCTCACCGTCCTGAACGCCTACAGCACACCGATCGCCGAGGAGGCACCGTGAGCGGGGACGCCGACGTCATCGTCGTGGGCGCCGGGCTGTCCGGCCTGGTCGCGACGTACGAGCTGGTCCGGGCCGGGCGGCGCGTGATCGTCGTCGACCAGGAGAACGAGGCCAACCTCGGGGGGCAGGCGTTCTGGTCCCTGGGCGGCCTGTTCCTGGTGGACAGCCCCGAGCAGCGCCGCATGGGCATCCGGGACTCGGCCGCGCTGGCCCTCTCCGACTGGCTCGGGTCGGCCGGCTTCGACCGGGAGCGCGAGGACCAGTGGCCGCGGCGCTGGGCCGAGGCCTACGTCGACTTCGCGGCCGGGGAGAAGCGGGCCTACCTCCACCGGCTCGGGCTGCGGGTGATGCCGACCGTCGGATGGGCCGAGCGCGGTGCGGGCTCGGCGTCCGGGCACGGCAACTCGGTGCCCCGGTTCCACCTCACCTGGGGGACCGGCCCGGAGGTCGTCCGCGTCTTCCGCGAACCGGTCCTCGCCGCGGCCGCCCGGGGGCTGGTGACCTTCCGGTACCGGCACCGGGTCGACGGGCTGATCACCGAGGGCGGAGCGGCGGCCGGTGTCCGCGGCACCGTGCTGGAGCCGTCCGCCGCGCCGCGCGGCGCGGCCTCCTCCCGAGAGCCGGCGGGCGAGTTCGCGCTGCGGGCCCAGGCCGTGGTCGTGACCTCGGGCGGCATCGGCGGCGACCACGCACTGGTGCGGCGCAACTGGCCCGCCGACCGGCTCGGCCCCGCACCCCGCTCCATGATCACCGGGGTCCCCGCGTACGTCGACGGCCGGATGCTGGGCATCGCCGAGGAGGCGGGAGCCTCCCTGGTGAACCGGGACCGGATGTGGCACTACACCGAGGGCATCCGCAACTGGGACCCGATCTGGCCCGACCACGCCATCCGCATCATCCCGGGCCCCTCCTCGCTGTGGCTGGACGCCACGGGCAGGCGGCTGCCGGCGCCGCTCTTCCCCGGGCACGACACCCTGGCCACCCTCCGGCACATCGTCTCGACCGGCCACGACTACTCGTGGTTCGTGCTGACGCGGTCCATCGTGGAGAAGGAGTTCGCGCTCTCCGGCTCCGAGCAGAACCCCGACGTCACCGGGAAGGACCTGAAGCTCGTCCTCTCCCGCGCCCGCAAGGGCGCCCCCGGCCCGGTGCAGGCCTTCCTGGACAAGGGCGAGGACTTCGTCGTGCGGCGCACCCTCCCCGAACTCGTCGCGGGCATGAACGCCATCGCCCCCGGCCCGAGGCTGGACGCGGCGCAGGTGGAGCGCGAGGTGGTGGCCCGCGACCGGGAGGCCTCGGCCGCCTACTCCAAGGACTTCCAGATGATGTCGGTCGCCAACGCCCGTGCGTACTGGCCGGACAGGCTCACCCGGGTCGCCCGGCCGCACCGGCTGCTCGACCCCGCGCACGGCCCGCTGATCGCGGTGCGCCTGCACCTGCTCACCCGCAAGACCCTCGGCGGGCTGGAGACGACCCTCGACTCCCAGGTGGTCCGCCCCGGCGGGGAGCCCTTCGAGGGCCTGTACGCGGCGGGCGAGGCGGCCGGCTTCGGCGGCGGCGGGGTGCACGGCTACAACGCGCTGGAGGGCAGCTTCCTCGGCGGCTGCGTCTTCTCCGGACGGGCGGCGGGCCGGGCGATCGCACGGAGGCTCGGATGAGCGCCGCGCGCACCGCCCTGGTCACCGGTGCCTCCTCGGGCATCGGCGCGGCCGTGGCCCGGGCCCTGACCGCCCGCGGGTACCGGGTGTACGGGACGAGCCGCCGCCCCGGATCCGTCACCGATCCGGTCCCGGGCGTGGAGTACCTGGCACTGGACCTGACCGACCCGGCCTCCGTCCGGGCGTGCGCCGCGGCGGCCGGCCCGGTGGACGTGCTCGTCAACAACGCGGGGGAGAGCCAGAGCGGGCCGCTGGAGGAACTGCCGGAGGAGGCGCTGGAGCGCCTCTTCCGGCTGAACGTCCTCGGCGCGGTGCGGCTGACGCAGCTGGTGCTGCCGGGCATGAGGGCCCGGCGGGGCGGACGGATCGTCATGGTCGGCTCGATGCTGGCCAGCTTCCCGCTGGCGTACCGCTCCTCGTACGTGGCCTCCAAGGCCGCCCTCAAGGGCTTCGCCACGGCGCTGCGCCGCGAGGTGGCGCCGTACGGGATCGGGGTGGCCACCGTGGAGCCCGGGGCGATCAGCACCGGCATCAGCGCCCGCCGGACGGGTTATCTGGCCGAAGGCTCCCCCTACCGGGAGGAGTACGAGGCGATGCTGGCCGCCCTCGACGCCAACGAGGCCCGGGGCGTCCCCGCGGAGCGGGTCGCGGCCACCGTGCTGCGGGCCGTGGAGGCAGCCAGGCCCCGGCCCCTGTACGCGGTCGGCAGCGGCGCGCCCCTGGTGTTCGTGCTGCGCCGGCTGCTGCCGCGGTCCACCGTCGAGCGGATGACGGCCCGTCGCCACGGGCTGCGCCCGGTGGCCGGGCCCGTTCCGGCTACCCGGCCGGGCGGCCGCGCTGGCGGCCCACCCGGCCGCGGGTGATCATCGGGGCATGGATGCCACGATTCACCTCGCCCAGCAACCCGAGGCCGACGAGCTGCTCGGGCGGAGCGCCCTCGCCGCCCTGGTCGGCATGCTGCTGGACCAGCAGGTCCCCATGGAGTGGGCGTTCACCGGCCCGTACACGCTCGCGCAGCGCCTCGGCACCGACGACCTGGACGCGGGCGCGATCGCGGCCCACGACCCGGAGGCCTTCGCCGACCTGCTCCGCCGCAAGCCCGCGGTGCACCGCTACCCCGGCTCGATGGCGAAGCGGGTGCAGGAGCTCTGCCGCCATCTCGTCGAGGAGTACGACGGCGACGCCGCCGCGGTCTGGCGGGACGTGGACAGCGGACCGGAACTGCTGGCGCGGCTGCGTGCCCTGCCCGGGTACGGGGAGCAGAAGGCGCAGATCTTCCTCGCGCTGCTGGGCAAGCAGTACGGGGTGCGGCCGCGGGGCTGGCGGGAGGCGGCCGGCGTCTACGGCGAGGAGGGCGCCTACCGCTCCGCGGCGGACATCACGGGACCCGAGTCGCTGGCCCGGGTGCGCGCCTACAAGCAGGAGAGGAAGGCGGCGGCCGGACCGTCCGGATCGGGCAAGCGTTCCGATCGCGCCAAAGGCGCCAAGTAGGCGTCAAACAGCGGTACTTGGGGCGGAGGGATCTCGTCCGGGTGTCAATGGCATGAAATGCGCCGCCAGTTGTGACTGAAGTGTTCCCAGATCCGGATGAGATCGCTAGCTTCCCTTCCACCCACGTTCGCATCGGGAAGGACCTCTGTGACCGCATCACCTCGCAGAGCCGTGGCCACCCTGGCCGCAGCCGCACTCGCGACCCCGCTCCTGCTGGCGTCCGCCTCCCCTTCCGCAGCGCACCGCGCCGACCCCGGCGACCGGGCGGCGAAGGACGCGGCGAAGCTCGCCCGGAAACTGGTGGCCAGGGCGTCGGCCGACGACGCCTTCCGCCACCTGGAGAAGTTCCAGCAGATAGCAGACACCACCGACGGCCACCGCGCCGCCGGCTCGCTCGGCCACGACGCCTCCGCCGCGTACGTGTACCAGCAGATGAAGCGCTGGGGCTACAACGTCTCCTACCAGACGTTCCAGTTCCCCTACACGGAGACCCAGGCCGAGGAGCTGTCGGTCGTCGCACCCGCCCCGCGGGACGTCGAGATCGCGGCCATGACCTACACGACGTCCACCCCGGTGGGCGGGATCACGGCCGCCCTGGCCGCCGTGCCGGTGGACGACACGACCGGCTGCGAGGCGGAGGACTACGCCTCGGCCACCTTCACGGGGAAGATCGCGCTGATCAAGCGCGGCGGCTGCACCTTCGCCCAGAAGCAGGCCACGGCGGCCGACGCGGGCGCGGTGGGCGCCATCGTCTACAACAACACCGACGGCGTGCTCTCCGGCACCCTCGGCGACGCCGCGGCCGGGCGCATCCCGACCGGCGGTGTGACCAAGGCGGCGGGCGAGCAGCTGGCGGCCGACCTGGCGGCCGGGCCGGTGGAGGTCTCCCTGGAGATCCGCCAGCTCCAGCAGACGCGCACCACCCGCAACGTGATCGCCGAGACCAAGCGCGGCAACGCGGCCAACACCGTGATGCTCGGCTCCCACCTGGACTCGGTCAGCGAGGGGCCCGGCATCAACGACAACGGCTCCGGTTCCGCCGGTCTGCTGGAGGTCGCCGAACAGCTGGCGAAGAAGGAGAAGCGGCCGACCAACAAGGTCCGCTTCGCCTGGTGGTCGGCCGAGGAGAACGGCCTGCTCGGCTCCGAGCACTACGTGGCCGAACTCAGCGACCTCGGCAGGAAGGAGATCAAGCTCTATCTGAACTTCGACATGATCGCCTCGCCGAACTACGGGCTCTTCGTCTACGACGGCGACGACTCCGACGGCGTCGGCGCGGGGCCGGGGCCGCAGGGCTCGGCGCAGCTGGAGCGCGACATCAACGCCTTCCTCGACCGCCGCGGCACCCCGCACGAGGGCACGGACTTCACCGGGCGCTCCGACTACGGCCCCTTCATCGAGGTGGGCATCCCCTCCGGCGGCACCTTCACCGGGGCGGAGGGCATCAAGACCGAGGCCCAGGTCCAGAAGTTCGGCGGTCAGGCGGGCGTGGCCTACGACCCGAACTACCACGCCGCGGGCGACGACCTCGACAACGTCAACATGGACGCCTTCGCCGTGAACATCGGCGTCATCGCCAACGCGGTGGGGACCTACGCCCATGACATCAGCTCGCTCCGCACGCCGGTCGAGTCCGTGCCGACGGGCGGCGACGCGGGCAGCGGCGGCGGCCTGCACGACGGCCACGGCCACGAGGTGACCGAGTAGCACCCGGCAGGGCCTGCCGGTGGCACCGGCCCCGGTGCCACCGGACTCCCGGCACCCCCCGGCGCGACGTGCGCCGGGGGGTGCCGTCGTCTGCGGGCGGCGCGACAGGCCCACCGGGCCGGGGCGCGCGGCCTCCGGCTCCCCGCGCGGGCGGGTGCGGCCTCCCGGTCAACGGGGGTGTGGCCATGGCCACCTCCGGCTCCCCGCGCGGGCGGGTGCGGCGTCGCCCCCGGCCGGTGCCTCCCGGTGCGTCCCCGCCCTCGGCGGCACCCCGCCGACGGGCCCGGGACGGGAACCGGCGCCCGCTCCGGAAGCGGTTCCTCAGCTTCTGCCCGGGTTTCACCCCGATGGCCACCTGGCTTCGCGGCTGCGCCGGGAGCCCGTCGCCCGGTAGGCTTTCCGTGTGATCTTCAAGCGCATCGGCAACGGGCGGCCGTACCCCGACCACGGCCGGGAGAGTACCCGGCAGTGGGCGGACGTCGCGCCCCGCCCGGTCCGCCTCGACCAGCTCGTCACCACCAAGGGCCAGCTGGATCTCGAAACCCTGCTCGCGGAGGACTCGACCTTCTACGGCGACCTCTTCGCCCATGTCGTGAAGTGGCAGGGCGACCTCTATCTGGAGGACGGCCTGCACCGCGCCGTGCGCGCGGCCCTGCAGCAGCGCCAGGTGCTGCACGCCCGGGTGCTCGAACTGGGCTGACAGGGTCCCCCGGCCCGGCCTCCGGGCCCGGGCCGTGCGGCTCCCCGCCTGCCGCGCCCCCTCCGCGGTCCAGGCGGCCCGGTGCGCCCGGACCCGCTCCGGCAGCCCCGGGACACGCCCGGTCCGCGCGTGCGCGACAGCGTGCCCGCCCCTCCGCCGTGCCTCCTTTCGAGGTCAATCGCCTCCCGGACGGACGCAGGCAGCTGATCGTTTAGTAGGCATGGCGCCGAGACGGCACTACGCTGCGCCCATGAGCATGCTCACACCCCCCGGCATGGGCGGAAAGTACCGCATCACGGGCAACGCTTATCCCCGGATGCGACGCCCGCGGAGGCGCCGCAGAATCGTCTTCGCGGTCGTGGCCGCGGTGGTCGCCCTCGGCCTGGCCGGCTGGGGCACCGTCCAGCTCATCGACGCCTTCACCGGCGGGGACGAGACCACCGCCACCGCCGCGAAGAAGGCCCGGGAGTGCGAACCCGTCCCCGTCGTCTCCGCCGCACCGCCCCCGCCGCCGCGCGAGATCACCGTGAACGTCTTCAACGCCACACCCCGCAGCGGGCTGGCCAAGGCGGCCGCCGACGAGCTGAAGAAACGCGGCTTCACCATCGGGGAGATCGGCAACGCCACCGAGGAGTACGACAAGAAGGTGCCCGGCACCGCGGTGCTGCTCGGCGGTGCCACCGCCCACGACGGCCCCTTCCGGGTGCTCGGCACCCAGCTCACCGGCACCCAGCTCAAGACCGACACCCGCGAGGGCGCGGAGGTCGACCTGATCATCGGCACGGCCTTCACCGCCCTGTCGCCCAAGGCCCAGGCCGACACCGCGCTCGCCGCGCTGAGCAAGCCGGCGCCCGCCCCTTCCGGCTGCTGAGCCCGGGGCGCCCGGCCGGCGGCGGGACGCACCGGGCCGGCGGCGTCCTCGCGCCGCCGGCCCGGGCCGTCACCGTCGTCCTGCCGTACTACTCCGCCGCGCCGTACATCCGGTCGCCCGCGTCCCCGAGGCCGGGCACGATGTAGCCGTTGTCGTTCAGCCGCTCGTCGACCGAGGCGGTGACCACGGTGACCGGGGTCCCGGCCAGCTCGCGCTCCATCACCGCCACGCCCTCGGGGGCGGCGAGCAGCACGACGGCCGTGACGTCGTCGGCACCCCGGTCGATCAGCTCGCGGATCGCGGCGACCAGCGTGCCGCCCGTCGCCAGCATCGGGTCCAGGACGTAGACCTGACGCCCGGAGAGGTCCTCGGGCATCCGGGTGGCGTAGGTCGAAGCCTCCAGGGTCTCCTCGTTGCGGATCATCCCCAGGAAGCCCACCTCGGCGGTCGGCAGCAGCCGCACCATGCCGTCCAGCATGCCCAGGCCCGCCCGCAGGATGGGCACCACCAGCGGCCGGGGGTGGGAGAGCTTCACCCCGGTCGTGCCGGTCACCGGGGTCTCGATGTCGACCTGCTCGGTGCGCACGTCCCGGGTGGCCTCGTAGGCGAGCAGGGTCACCAGCTCGTCGGCGAGGCGCCGGAAGGTGGGGGAGTCGGTGCGCCGGTCGCGCAGCGTGGTGAGTTTGTGCGCCACCAGCGGGTGGTCGACGACGTGGATCCGCATGGCGTCCACAGTAGCCCGCGCTCGCATCAACCCCTGCGCCGGAGGGAAGGTGGTGGGGTACCCCGGCCGCGGGACGGGGCGCAGTCAGAGTGCATGGGGTGGTGTGACCGATGGCGGAGCCCGACCCGGAGCGTGCCGAGCAGCCGGAGACCGACGCCGACCGGCGCAGGCGGCGCGCGCAGTTCCTGCGCGAGCTGAACGAGGCGAGGGCGCTCCGCGACCGGGTCCAGCCGAGGAAGGCGCGTGCGGCCCGGATGCGCCAGCAGATGCGCATGAGGACCTTCCGCTGGTGATCCTCCGGGCCCCCCGGGAGCCCTCCCTGCGGGGGACACGGCAGAACTGGTGGCCGACGCAACGCGGGAAGACCTCTCGCCCGGCGCATGTTTCTGCCACGATTCCGGGAGGGCGGGGCACGCACGCCGCGCACCGCCGGTCGTCACACCTCTGATCAGTGGGAGAGTCACGGTGTACTTCGCCGCACTGCTCGCGCGCACTCACGACGGGTGGCAAGCGAGCGACACAGAGCTCGACGATGTGGAGACCCTGTCGGACCTGGCCGACCTGGCCCGGGACGCCTCGGTGGACGAGGACACGGTGGTCCTCTTCATCGAGCAGGAGGACGCCTGGTTCGGCGTCCTGCGGATCGAGGGGGAAGAGGACCCCCGGATCTTCGTCTCGGACGCGGCCGCGGCCGCACGCTCCTCGTACGGGGAGATCCTCACGACCGAACTGCTCGGCGGGGACGAGGACCCCGCCGACGAACTCGACGCACTCGACCTGGACGGCACCGAGGACGGCGAGCCGGACCGCGAGGACGGGGAGGGCGAGTCCTTCGAGGGCGAGTCCGTCCCCGCGGGACCGGTCGGCGACCGGGCCGTCCTCGCGGACCTCGGCCTGTCCGAGTCGGACCTGCTGGCTCTGGGGTCCGAGGCGCTGCCCGAGATCACGGAGGCGCTCGGCGCCGGCGAGATCCTGGAGACCGTCCGCTGACGCCCCCCGATGAACCATCCGATGAACCGTCCGACACCCCCTCGGACCCCCGGCCGCCCCGGGAGTCCTGACCCCCACGACCCCGACGCCGACCGCGTGCGCGGGCCCTGGCTGGCGCCGATGCGACGCGCGCTGACCGAGGCCGGGCGCGCGGCCGCCGCCGGGGATGTGCCCGTGGGTGCCGTCGTGCTGGCCGCCGACGGCACCCTGCTGGCCACCGGCCACAACGAGCGCGAGGCCGCCGGCGATCCGACGGCCCATGCGGAGGTGCTCGCCCTGCGGCGGGCCGCCGCCCGGGTGGGCGCATGGCGCCTGACCGGCTGCACCCTGGTGGTCACGCTGGAACCCTGCACCATGTGCGCGGGTGCCCTGGTGCAGTCCCGTGTGGAACGCGTGGTCTACGGCGCCCGCGACGAGAAGGCGGGAGCCGCGGGCTCGCTGTGGGACCTGGTGCGCGATCGACGGCTCAACCACCGGCCGGAGGTGATCGCGGGCGTGCTGGAGCAGGAGTGCTCCGAGTTGCTGACCCGCTTCTTCCGCGATCGTCCCGCACCGTTCTGACCTGCGGCCGCGTCCCCGAGACGGAGGTCACCTCCGTGGAGCCGGGGAACCGATTTCGGAGCACGGCCTCCGGTGGGCTAGGATCTCTCCCGGTAGCGTGTCCGAGCGGCCGAAGGAGCTCGCCTCGAAAGCGAGTGTGGCGTAACCCGTCACCGTGGGTTCAAATCCCACCGCTACCGCTGTGGAAGGGGCGGACCGGTCGGAAGACCGGTCCGCCCCTTCCGGTTTCCCGACCCGGATTCCGCCTCGGTCGGCCCACCGGGACTGCTCGTCGTCGCCTTCCGCCCCGGTTCCCTCTCCCCGCGACGCCCTCACGCGTCGTGCCGAGCCTCCCGCCACCTGGCCAACGCCTCCTCCTCCGCCCGGAAGGCGGCGGCGACCAGGACGGCGGACAGTGCGAACACGCAGGCGGCCCCTGCGTCGAACTCTCGCACCACTGCCTTCACCGCCGACTCGTACGTGTCGCGGGACACCGGTTCCCGGACTCCTCGGTCGTTGAGGTAGTAGCCCTCCGCGGTGCGTTCCGGCTGCCCACCGGCCGGATCCGCGCCGAGGGCGAGGCACAGCACCACGCCGAGGGCGAGCCCCCCTGCCGCGAGCTTCAGCCATCGGGGGGTGTGCCACAGCAGGTCGAGGAACTCCTGACCCTGGGTTCGCACGCCTGCCCGGCGGCATCGCAGTACCGCACTCCCGAGCACCGGAAACATCAGACCGAACAGGGTGAACGCGGCAGCTTCGGGAACCACGGGCGTTCCCGGCAGCAGGGTCAGGGCCACGGCGATCGCGGCCAGCCCGGAGAGGGACAACGACACGCCCATATGGACCTTGTAGCTGGTCGGCACCGGCGATCCTCTCCTCGCTGCGTGCGAGAAGCCTGACTCATCGGATGCCGCCGGAGGAGCCCCGAACGCAGCAGGTATGACCGTCCGGTACTGCGGGATCCCGGCAAGGAACCGACTGGTGACTGATCCTGGCCGCGGACACCTCCGCCTCCCGGGCGGTTCTCCGGCCCCGGTCCCGCCCCGGCCGGCCCCGCCGGGGGCGGTCCCGGTCCCGGCGGCGGTTCCGGGTTCCCGGCCCGCCCGTCCGCGGCCGGAGCGGCCCGGGAGCGCTCGGCTAGACTCACGCCGCGCACGGACCGGGGCAGGGGCAGCAGGGAGAGAGCGGACGATGGTTCAAGCCAAGAAGATCGCCCTCTACATAGTCGGCGTCTTCGTCCTGTACACGATCATCACCTCCCCCGCCAAGGCCGCCGACCTCGTGCAGATAGGGTTCGAGGGCATTTCGGACGCCGCCAAGGGCGTCGGAGAGTTCATGACCCAGCTCGTCAACTAGCCCGCCCGGCCCGGTGCCGGGGCGGGCCCCGCACTCGGCCCCGGGAGCCTCGCATGATCCGCCATCTGGTCCTGTTCAAGCTCGACGAGGGAGTCCGCCGCGACGAGCCGCGGGTGCTGGCCGGTGCGCAGGCCTTCCGGGAACTCGACGGGGTCGTCCCCGAGCTGGAGTTCTGGGAGTGCGCCTGGAACATCACCGACCGGCCCATCGCCTACGACTTCGCCATCAACTCCGCCGTCACGGACGCGGACGCGCTGAAGCGCTACCTGGAGCACCCCGCCCACCAGGCCGCCGCCGCGCAGTGGCGGGAGTTCGCCACGTGGGTGATCGCCGACTACGAGTTCTGAGCGGCTCCCGGCCCCGCAGGGACCCCCCGCCGCGACCGGCGGGGGGTTCCTGCGTTCGCCGGGGCGGAGCCCCGTGCGGCGGCCCCGGCGGTGGCACCGGGCCCCGCGCTCCGGGCCCCTCCGCCTGCCCGCGAAGGCCGTCAACACGACGTGATGGGGTGCTTGCACACAGTGGACATGTCTTGTGATGCTATGACCGCTTTTGACGGATGAGTTGACTGAAATCGACCGTAAAGGGGTGGCGTGACCGTGCCGGCCAGTACTGCGCCTCAGGTGCCGCCCCAGAACGAGCGGCCCAACGAGCCCTCCCCTGCCGCGGCACCGGCCCCGCCCCGGCGCCCGGGCGCGCGCCCCCAGGGGCGCGGGGCGGACACCCGGGCCCTCACCCAGGTCCTCTTCGCCCGCCTCAAGGAGCTGGAGCCGGGTACGCCGGAGCACGCCCGGGTACGCGCGGCGCTCATCGAGGCCAATCTGCCCCTGGTGCGCTACGCGGCCGCGCGCTTCCGCTCGCGCAACGAGCCGATGGAGGACGTCGTCCAGGTGGGGACCATCGGTCTGATCAACGCCATCGACCGCTTCGACCCCGACCGCGGGGTGCAGTTCCCCACCTTCGCGATGCCCACGGTCGTCGGCGAGATCAAGCGCTACTTCCGGGACAACGTGCGGACCGTGCACGTGCCCCGGCGGCTGCACGAGCTGTGGGTCCAGGTGAACGGCGCCACCGAGGACCTCACCACCGCCCACGGCCGCTCCCCGACGACGGCCGAGATCGCCGAGCGGCTGAAGATCGGCGAGGAGGAGGTCCTCGCCTGCATCGAGGCCGGACGCTCCTACCACGCCACCTCGCTGGAGGCCGCGCAGGAGGGCGACGGGATGCCCGGGCTGCTCGACCGGCTCGGCTACGAGGACCCCGCGCTGGCGGGTGTGGAGCACCGCGATCTCGTCCGCCATCTGCTGGTCCAGCTCCCCGAGCGGGAGCAGCGGATCCTGATGCTGCGCTACTACAGCAATCTGACGCAGTCGCAGATCAGTCAGGAGCTCGGTGTCTCACAGATGCATGTGTCAAGGCTTCTGGCCCGAAGTTTCGCGCGACTGCGATCCGCAAACAGGATCGAAGCGTAAGCAGAACGGGTAGACCCCTTCCGGGAAACGGAGGGGGTCCCCAACCCCGAACACCCCTTGTTTCCTGGGGCTTTCCACCCGATACTTGTCGACATGTCGCTACAGCGCGTTGCCGACATGTGACATTCTGCGGGAAGCGTGTTTGCCGTGGCCCCGCCGCCGGTATTCAGGTGGAGGCTGCGTTCCTCAGCCGGTCGCGGCCACCGCGACCGTCCGCGACCTCAAGGGGGTGGCATGTCCGCAGAACAGGGCAGCTCGAAGGTGCTCACGCGTGCGCACGGCGTACCGGCGCAGGCGACGGCTCCGGTACCTTCCGCGCCCGGCCCCTCGGAAGCCATCGACACCCGCACCCTGTCCCGCTCCCTCTTCCTGCGCCTGCGCGCGCTCGACGGTGAGGGCGCGGCCGAGGACAGCCCCGAACGCACCTATGTGCGCGACACGTTGATCGAGCTCAACCTGCCCCTGGTGCGCTACGCGGCCGCCCGGTTCCGCTCGCGCAACGAGCCCATGGAGGACATCGTCCAGGTCGGAACGATCGGCCTGATCAAGGCGATCGACCGCTTCGACTGCGAACGGGGCGTGGAGTTCCCGACGTTCGCGATGCCCACCGTCGTCGGCGAGATCAAGCGCTTCTTCCGGGACACCTCGTGGTCGGTGCGTGTCCCGCGCCGGCTCCAGGAGCTGCGCCTCGCCCTCACCAAGGCGAGCGACGAGCTCTCCCAGAAGCTGGACCGGTCGCCCACCGTCCCCGAACTCGCCGCGGTGCTGGGCGTGTCGGAGGAGGACGTGGTCGACGGGCTGGCGGTCGGCAACGCCTACACTGCCTCCTCGCTGGACTCGCCCTCGCCCGAGGACGACGGCGGCGAGGGCTCCCTGGCCGACCGTCTCGGCTACGAGGACAGCGCGCTGGAGGGCGTGGAGTACCGCGAGTCGCTGAAGCCCCTGCTGGCCAAACTGCCGCCCAGGGAGCGGCAGATCATCATGCTCCGCTTCTTCGCCAATATGACGCAGTCCCAGATCGGCGAGGAGGTCGGCATCTCCCAGATGCACGTCTCACGCCTGCTGACGCGCACGCTGGCGCAGCTGCGGGACGGCCTGATCGCCGACTGAGCCGCCGCGGCGCGGCCCCCGCAGGGGCGGCCGTCGCCGCGCGGAGCGCACGGGGCCGGTGCCCCGCCTGTTCGGGGGGCGGGGCACCGGCCCCGTCGGCCCGCGTTTCAGGCCAGGGCCAGCCAGGCCACCGCGCCCAGTACCAGCACCACGGCGACGACGCCGAGGACGAGGCCCGTCCGGGAAGAAGAGGACGGGGAGGCGGGGGAGGCGGCGGGGGTCGCGGCGCGTCCCTGCGGGGCGCCCTCGTCGACGAACGCGCGGAACATCTGCGTGCTGCCCGCGGGGTCGTGGGTGCCCTCGGGGCCCGGGTTCTGCGGAGCATGGGGGTTGTGTGCCATGGGCCAGGACACTAGCGAACGGCGCTCCGGTGCCCAACCCCGGGCGGTCCGGATACGCCGGGGCCGCCGCTCCCCGCGGTGGGGCGCTGCCCGCCCATGGGCTTCCCATGACCCGTGCCAGGCCAAGGCTTAGGGCTTCCTTTACCCGTTCCGGGGCGTTTTCGTTTGCCTGTAGCAACCAAACTCTTCTATCGTTGCCCTAAGCAACAAGATGGGGAGTGGGGCGATGGCCGAGAGGAGCCAGTACGAGGACCTGGCACGGCAGATCAGTGCCGTGGGGGCCGTGAAGCGGGCGCTCGCCCGCCTGCTGCCGGCCGAGTGCCCCGCCGGCTCCGCGGCCGTGCTGTCCCTGGTCGACCGCCACGGCGACATGCGTCTGCGCAGGCTCACCGAGCTGCTCGCCGTCGACATGTCGGTGACCAGCCGGCACGTCGCCCATGCCGTGGACCGGGGCTGGCTGGAGCGGCTGCCCGACCCGGGCGACGGGCGCTCCCGCATCCTGCGCCTCACCCCCGCGGGCCGGGACCTCCTCGACGACCTCGGGCGTCGCACGGCGGACCTCTTCGCCCACCACCTCGGGGACTGGACCGACGACGAGGTCGGACAGCTCAACGCCCTGCTGGCCCGCCTCCGGGAATCCCTCGGCGACTGCCGGGCCCACGCCACCCGTACACAGACCACGTAAAGGAAGCCCATGGCTACGACCACACCGTCCGGTGTGCGGGGCGGCCACGCCGAGCACGGCGGCGCCGACGCCCCCGACGGCGGCGCCCCGATGACCCACCGGCAGATCATGGAGGCGCTGTCCGGGCTGCTGCTCGGCATGTTCGTCGCGATCCTGTCGTCGACGATCGTCTCCAACGCCCTGCCCGAGATCATCGGCGACCTCGGCGGCGGCCAGAGCGCCTACACCTGGGTCGTCACCGCCTCGCTGCTCGCGATGACGGCGACCACCCCGCTCTGGGGCAAGCTCGCCGACCTGTTCTCCAAGAAGCTGCTGGTCCAGCTGGCCCTGATCGTCTACGTGCTGGGCTCGGTGGTCGCCGGGCTGTCGACGAGCTCGGGCATGCTGATCGCCTGCCGGGTGGTCCAGGGCATCGGGGTCGGCGGCCTCTCCGCCCTCGCCCAGATCGTCATGGCCGCGATGATCTCCCCGCGGGAGCGCGGCCGCTACTCCGGCTACCTCGGTGCGACCTTCGCCGTCGCCACCGTCGGCGGACCGCTGCTCGGCGGCGTCATCACCGACACCGACTGGCTCGGCTGGCGCTGGTGCTTCTACGTCGGTGTGCCGTTCGCGGTCGTCGCGCTCGTCGTGCTGCAGAAGACGCTCAAGCTGCCCGTCGTCAAGCGGGAGGTCACGGTCGACTGGTGGGGCGCCTCCCTGATCAGCGCCTCCGTCTCGCTGCTGCTCGTGTGGGTCACCTTCGCGGGAGACAAGTACGCCTGGGCGTCCTGGCAGACGGCGGCCATGGTCGGCGGATCCGTGGCGCTCGGAGCCCTGTTCGTCCTCGTGGAGTCCAGGGCGAGCGACCCGATCATCCCGCTGCGGCTCTTCCGCAACCGGACGATCACCCTGGCCTCGCTGGCCTCGCTCTTCGTCGGCGTCGCGATGTTCGCCGGCACCGTCTTCTTCAGCCAGTACTTCCAGCTGGCCCGGGGCGAGTCCCCGACGATGTCCGGTGTGCTGACCGTCCCGATGATCGGCGGCCTGTTCGTCTCCTCGACCGTCTCCGGTCTGGTCATCACCCGCACCGGGCGGTGGAAGGCCTGGCTGGTCGGCGGCGGCGTCCTCGTCACGGCGGGACTGGGCCTCCTCGGCGGCATCCGCTACGACACCCCCTACTGGCACGTGGCCGTGTTCATGGCCGTCATGGGCCTGGGCATCGGCATGATGATGCAGAACCTCGTGCTGTGCACGCAGAACCAGGTGCCCCCGCAGGACCTCGGCGCGGCGAGCTCGGTCGTCACCTTCTTCCGCTCGCTCGGCGGCGCGGTCGGCGTCTCGGCGCTCGGCGCGGTGCTGGGCACCAAGGTCACCGACTACGTGGGGGAGGGCCTGCGGAAGCTGGGCCCGGAGGCCGCCGCGCTCGGCCACGGCGGCACCGGCGGCGGGGGCATCCCCGACCTGGACGCACTGCCGGAGCCGGTGCGCCTGGTGATGGAGGACGCCTACGGCCACGGTGTCGGCGACGTCTTCCTCTACTCCGCCCCCTTCGCCCTGCTCGCCCTGCTGGTGACGCTGTTCATCAAGGAGGTCGCGCTGAGGACGCACCACGGCGAGGAGGGCTGAGACCGGCCGCGGGGGTGGTGCACCCCCGCGGCGCCTCCCCGCCCGGGGGCGGGGGGAGAAGACCACCGGAGCGGACGCGCGACCGTAGCGGATGCGCGCGCCCCTCGGGTGGGGACGGGCCCCGGGACGGGCGCGGCGGGCAGGGGACGGCCGGCCGCCCCGGCCCGGGGCCCGTACACGACCGGGCGGAGCGGGACGTGCGCCGCCTTCCTCAGCGGGACGGGCCGAGCAAGCGGGCCCCGTTGTCGTGGCAGACCGCCCGCAGCCAGTCCTCGCCCAGCTCCAGCCGCTCCAGGGCGTCCAGTTGGTGGAGGTAGGGGTAGGGGATGTTCGGGAAGTCCGTCCCCAGCACGATCCGGTGCCCCAGGTCGGCAAGGCGCCCCCGCTCCTTCTCGGGGAAGGGCGCCAGCGCCTCGCTGAAGTCGGTGAAGGCGACCGTGGTGTCCAGGTGGACCTCCGCGTAGCGCTCGGCCAGGTCCAGGAACTCCCCGTACTCCGGCATGCCCATGTGCGCCACCACCAGCCGGAGCCCCGGATGCCGGGCCAGCAGCCGGCCCACCGGGCCGGGCCCGGTGTACCTCCCGGGCGCCGGGCCGGACCCGCAGTGGACGACCACGGGGACGCCCGCGTCGGCGATGTCGCCCCAGGCCGCGTCCAGCAGCGGGTCGTCCGGGGCGTAGTCCCCCACCTGCACATGCGCCTTGAAGACCCGCGTCCCGCCCTCCAATGCCTTCCGCACGTAGTGCGCCACCCCGTCCTCGGGGAAGAGCGTCGCGGTGCGTGCGCAGTCCGGGACCCGCCCGGCGAAGTCCCCGGCCCAGGCGTTCAGCCACTCGGCCATGCCCGGCTTGTGCGGGTAGACCATCGAGGTGAAGGTGCGTACGCCGAACGCCCTCAGCAGGGCGACGCGTTCGTCCTCCTCGTGCCGGTAGGTGATGGGCCACTCCAGGCCGGTCAGCGGGCCGGCGGCGTCGAAGTAGGCCCACACCTTGCGCATCACCCGCTCCGGCATGAAGTGCGTGTGGACGTCCACCAGCCCGGGCAGCCCCAGACGCGTCCAGAAGCTCCGCACACCGGCCGCCTCCCCGTCGGACGCCGGTGGGGCGGCCCCCTCCCCGGGAACCCGCACGCCCTCGCCCCGGTCCCGCACCCCCTCGCCCCGGTCCCGTACACCGTCGTCCGCGGGCCGCGGTTCCCCGGCCCCCGTTCCGTTCGCCATCCGTACCCCTCCCGGACCTGCGCCCCTGCGGCGCCCCTGATCGCTCCGCCGCGGGGAGCCGGAGCCGGCGCCCCGCGGCGGACGCACCCGGCCGTCCTACCACCCGGTCCGGCGGCCGTGGCGGGCGGCCCCTCCGCTCCCGCCCCGGCGGCCCGCGCCGTGCCCCGGCGGCGCCCGGAGACGTGGGGCTCCGTCAGAACAGGCCCTCCTGGCCCGCGCCCTCGGCCCCGGGCAGGGCGGGCAGCGGGGCGAGGGGCACCCGGATCCCCTCGTCCGCATCCGCTCCCGTGAGCGCCCAGCCCGTCACCAGGCGCGTGTCCAGCACCACGATCCGGTTGCCGCCCGTGCGCGGGTCGTCCGCACGCAGGTACAGGTCCGGACCGGCCGCCGCGGCCAGGCGCCCGGCGACGACCCCGCCGTCCACCAGCTCCCGCACCGACGCCGCCGCCACCGGCAGCCCGTCGAGCCCGAACAGCCGGCTGTGGTCGACCACCCGGCACTCCAGCCGCTCCAGTGTCTCCGCCCAGCCGTCGAGCCCCGCGGCGCGCGCGTGCAGACGCGCCACCTCCGCGCGGCGCTCGCCCACCGGCGGCAGAGCGGTCCGCAGGACCCGCTTGCGCGTGTACGGGACCCGGTCCGGGACCCCGAGCGCGGCCCGCAGCAGTTCCTCCGTCCGCCGGGCGGCCATCAACGGCCCGCGGCCCAGCCAGGTGTACGCCACCGCGCCCTGCTCCCGGAGCCGCGCGGCCCCGCGCTCCTCCGCGGTGATGCCGACCTTCACCACCCCGGGCCCGAACCAGGCCAGGTAGACCCGGAAGGTCCGGGGATCGTCGGGGACCCCGTCCGCCGCCACCGAGAACGCCCGGTCGAGGCGGGAGCACTCAGGGCAGCGCGCCCCCGCGGCGCGCGCGGGCACCGGGGCGCGCACCGGGCAGGGTGTGTCCCGTGCGCCGACGCAGGAGCGCCCGCCCGCGACGCGGAAGCCGATCGGCCGGCCGGGACCCAGCACGCTGACCCGGCCGCCCTCCCAGCGCAGCACCGCCCCGGGTCCTTCCTCCGGCCACCCGAGCCCGGCACACCGCCACGCCACCCGCACCCACCGCCTCCGACGGGGCCCCGCACCGCGCGAGGGCCTTCGAGGGGAGGCTACGGGCTGGCCCGCACTACCCGGCGGGCGCGCGACGGCAGTTGCGGCACCCCGGTGCGTCGGCGCCGCACCCGGGTGGACGACTTCCTGTCGCTGCCGGCACTCTGCCTCAAGGCCCTGCGCATGCGCCCGCCCAGCAGCTCGGTGACCGGAAAGCCGCCGGGGAACTCTGGCAGGACTCCCGCGGACTGATCTTCACCACGAAGCACGGCACCCCGATCGAGCCGGGCAACCTCACCCGCATGTTCGCCCTGCGGGCCCGTCGAGCCGGTCTGCGCGCGATCCCGCTCCGGAACACCCGGCATACATGCAGCTCGCTCCTGGTCGCCCTCAAGGTCCACCCGAAGGTGGCGCAGCGCATCCTGCGGCACTCCCGGATCGCCATGACGATGGAGGTCTACGCCGAGGCGAGCGAGGAAGCTGTACGGGCCGCGCTCGGCAAGCTGTCCGGCGCGAGCGGCACCGGCTGACAGCAGTCGGCGCGGTTGCCGTACTTCGCTGCTGTACGCCCCAACGCGAGAGGCCCCCGGATGATCTCCGGGGGCCTCTCGCCTGTGTGCACTCGGCAGGATTCGAACCTGCAACCTTCTGATCCGTAGTCAGATGCTCTATCCGTTAAGCTACGAGTGCTTGTGCTTCCCGGTCTTTTCTGCCCGGTCGGCGTTGCGGGAACAACATTACATGACCTGCGCCGTCACGCGAAATCCATTGGGTGAACCCGTTCTGACCTGCGCAAACGTCCATACGATCAGCTGATGGGATCCGAAAGGCGCCCGGCCCGGTGGGCCTCTTCGAGGCCCGTACGGAGTGCTCGGCGGACCGGGAGGGGCGCTGCCCGCACGGCGCCGGCCCGTCCCCGGCGCGGGGTGCCCGCAGGCCCCGCCGCCCGGCGGCTCGCGGGGGAAGGCCGCCGGTGGCACCGGAACGGCCGAAGCCCCGGCCGGGGGCCGGGGCTTCGGTGTGGTGCGGAGGCGGAGGGATTTGAACCCTCGATGGGGGGTAAGCCCCAAACCGCATTAGCAGTGCGGCGCCATAGACCGGACTAGGCGACGCCTCCAGCCCACCCGCGCGAGCAGGTGGTGCGTGCAGATGATGACACAGCCGCACGGCCTGTCACCAATCGCCGTCCACGGTACTAGGAGCGCTGCCCGCAGAGCAAAGCCTTTGCCCGCGGTTGCGCAACGCCGTGCCGTCGGCAGCGTTAGAGATGCCGGGGCCCCGTTCCCCCGCCGGACCCGTGATCTCCCAGGAGTTCCCATGCTGCGCCGCCTTGCCCTCACCGCCGCCGTCTCGGCCGCCGCGCTCGGTGCGGCCGCACCCGCGCCCGCGGCGGTGGCCGACCCCCTCCCCCTGCCCCTGCCGGTCCTCGGCCTCACCGGCGACGCGCCCGGCCCGGCGCGGACGGCGCCCGACGAGCTGACGGTGGTGGTCTCGAAGACGGGCTACGCCCGGACGGACGGCCGGTACCGCCTGGAGTGCGACCCGGTGGGAGGTACCCACCCGGCGGCCCGCTCGGCCTGCGCGCGCCTGGACGAGATCGCCCGGAGCGGACGGGACCCCTTCGCCCCGGTCCCGCGAGGGCGGATGTGCACGCAGCAGTTCGGGGGTTCGGCGACCGCGCGGATCACCGGCACCTGGCAGGGCCGGCCCGTCGACGCCTCCTTCGACCGCTCGAACGGCTGCGAGATCTCCCGCTGGCGGTCACTGGAGCCCGTCCTTCCGAACACCGGACCGTAGCCCGTCCTTCCGAACAGCGCGCCGTAGCACGCCGATGTGCACCGCCCGTACACAAGCCGACGGAGGGCTCCCCCTCATCCACCGGCCAGGCCCCGGCGGCAGCGCTTAGACTCCCTCAGTGACAGGCCGGGGCCCGAGGGGCAAGATGGGACCGGCCGTCCGCACTAGGCAGTAGGTCAGGGAGGAACCGTCGTCGTGAGCAGCAGGCCATCCCGAGGCGCTGCTCGCCTCGCAGCCATACTCGACGCCCTCCCCGACGGGCTCGTCCTCGTCAATGCCAACGGCACCGTCGTCAACGCCAACGCCATCGCGCTCGACCTCTTCGAGGCGCCCGGCACGGCCCTGGTCGGCCGCGGGCTGCTCGACCTGGTGCCCGGCTTCGACTCCCAGCTGATCCCCGGCTCGATGCGCCGGCCGGATGCCGCGGACTCCCGCGGGCGCACCAAGCCCACCCGGATGATCGCCCGGCGGACCGACGGCAGCGAGTTCCCCGTCGAGGTGACGAGCGCCGGACTGGACGGCCGCGAGGCCTACGACTCGGCCGGCGGCTACACGGGGGACGAGTTGCTGATGCTCGTCGTCCGGGACCTGACCGGGACCCTCGACACCGAGGCGGAGCTGGCGCGCTCGCAGCGGCAGACCGAGATGATCCTCCGGGCGGCCGCGGAGGGAGTCGTCGGGACCGACACCGACGGCCGGGTGGTCCTGGTCAACCCGGCGGCCGCGCAGATCCTGGGCTTCCGCGCCAGCGACCTGGGCGGCCACCAGCTGCACCCGCTCATCCTCCACTCCCGCGCGGACGGCGAGCCGTTCCCGTACAACGAGTCGCCGCTGGCCGACACCCTCAAGTCGGGGCGCAAGCACCGGGTGCGGGGGCAGGTCCTGTGGGCGAAGAACGGGGACCGGGTCTCCGTGGACCTCACCACGGCCCCGGTGCGGGACGGCGACCAGCTGGTCGGCGCGGTGATGACCTTCACCGACCGCAGGCCGTACGAGCAGCTCGCCGAACGGCACGCGGCGGAACTCGCCGAGACCACCGAGCGCCTGGGCGCCGAGCTCAAGGAGACCACCGAGCGCCTCACGGCCGAGCTGGAGGAGGCCACCGGGCGGCTGACGGCGGAACTCGACGCGGCCACCGAGAAGCACGAGGCCGAGCTGGCCGACAAGGCGGAGCGCTACAGCGCCGAGCTGGAGGCGGGCGCCGAGCGGTACGAGGAGCTCGCCGGCCGTCATGCACAGCTCACCGCGGTGCTCGGGGAGTCCCTGCGCGGCCCCCTGGAGGAGCTGCGCGCCGAGCTCGCCACCCTGGCCGCCGACCCCGCCGGGCAGCTGTGGCCCGAGGCCAACCAGATCCTCCACCACCTCGCCGCCGGCTACTCCCGGATGACGACGCTGGTCGACAACGTGCTCGGCTACCAGCGCCTCGACACCGGCGCGGAGCGCCTGGTGAAGGCGAAGGCCATGCTGGACGGCGTGGTCGCCGCGGGTGTCGAGGGCGCGGTGGAGCTGATCGGCCCCGGGCGGGTGCAGTTCGCGGTGCACGCTCCGCCGATCGAGGCGGAGGTGGACGGGGCCCGGCTGGCCACGGCCCTGGCGCATCTGGTGGCCGACGTGGCCGGTGTCGACTCGACCGGCCGCACCCGGCCCGTGCCGGGCGGCGGGTATGTGGACTCGACGATCGTGGTCGCCGCGGCGCAGCGGGGCGAGGTGGTGCGCATCGAGGTCCGCGGGCCCTACTCCGGCGGCGATCCGGTGCACGGGCCGATCGTGCGCGGGATCGTCGGCGCGCACGGGGGCGTGCTGCAGACGCACGAGGTGCCGGGCGCGGGCGGCAGCGCCTTCGTGCTGGAGCTGCCGCTCGGGGAGGGTGCGGGCACGGTGGCCCCGCCCCCGGCGCTGGAGCTGCCGGCGGCCCTGCCGGCCCAGCAGTCCGCCGAGCCGGTGGCGCCCGTCTCGCCGCGTACTTCGGGTGGCGGGCGGCGGCGGGCGCGACGGGCTTCCACCGATGCCTTCCTCGACAGCCCGGTGGCGGCCGAGGACCCGGTGGCCGCGCGTCCGACCGGGCGGCGCAGGGCCCCCGGCCAGGAGCTGATCCCCTCCCAGGAGGCGGCGCAGGAAGCGGCGGAGGGCGTCGCCCGCGGCGGGTCGGACGGCGGAACCGGTCGGCGGCGAGGACGCCCCAGCCCGGCCGAGGCCGCGGCCCCCGTACCGGGCGCCGCACCCGCCGCCGAGGGCTCGGTCGTGACGGCGGCCGAGAGCGCCGGCGGACGGGCCGCGTTCGGCGAGACCGTGCCGCCGCAGGGTGTCCCGGTGGACGCGAACGGCCTGGCGGGGCCGCCGACGGGGCGCCGGGCGCGCAGGGCCGTGGAGCCCGCGCGCAGCGCGCTGCCGGAGCTGTCGGCGGCGCCGTCGCCGGCGGGCCCCGCCGAGCCGGGCACCGCTCCCGGGCGGCCCCCGGCACCGGGGGCCGCCGAGCAGCTGGTTCCCGCGGAGCAGGGGCTGCCCGTCCACCGGCACCCCGGCGCAGCGCCGCCGCCCGAGCTGCAGCCCGCGCAGTCCACGGGCCGCAGGGCGCGGCGCGCGCTGGCCGCGGCCCCGGCGGAGGCGGAGCCCGCCGTCCGCACGCCCTTCGCGCTGCCGCCCGCCGACGCCGACCGCCAGCTCGCCCCGGGCGCTGACGCTGCGGAGCAGGCGGCCGCGGGCGGACCGGAGTCCGCCCCTGCGCCGGAGTCCGCCTCCCCGCCGCAGCCGACCGTGCCCGGGCAGCCGACCGTGCCCGCGCAGTCCCCCGCTTCCGGACAGTCCCCCGCTCCGGGGCAGTCCGTCGCCACGGGGCGCCGGCGTGCGATGCCCGCTCAGCAGCCGGGTGCCGTGCCGGACGCCGCCGCGGGCACCGCGGGCGCCCCGGCGCCGTACGCGGCGGATCCCGCCGACACGGGGGCCGGGGACGCGACCGGTGCCGAGGGTGGCACCGACGGCGGGCATCGCGCCCTGGGTCCGGGTCCGGTTCCGGTTCCGGGTGCGACGGCGTCCGGGGCGGGGCGGCAGGACAGCGGCTCGGTGTCCCTGCCGCTGCCCCGGGAGATGCCGTCGCCGCGGGCCGCGCAGCCGCTGCCCGCCGAGGCACCGGCACCCGCGGACTCCACACAGGGGCGCGCGTTCAGCGTGCGCACCCTCGGGCAGGGCGTCCCTCTCGCGCAGCAGCTGACCCAGCAGCAGAACCCGACGCCCCCGCCGACGGGCTCGGGCCGTCGCCGCAAGCTCGGCAACCGCCAGGACGCCGCCCTCCCCGGTCCGGGGGGCGCGGCCGCCCCGCAGATGCAGCCGCAGCCGCAGGCGGCCCCCGCGCCTGCACCGCCGGGCGCGGGGGCGACCGGGCCGGGAGAGGCTCCCGCCGGGCCCGCCGGTCAGGGGCCCGTGACCGGGCAGCCCAGGCTCCCGGCCGACCGGCCGGAGGGACGCGCCTACGCCATAGGCGCCCCGGACGAGGGCGCCGAGGGGCCCGAGCCCCTGGACGGCCCGGGCGGTGCCGTGGAGGTCGCCAACCGGCCTCAGCCGCAGCCGGTCGACGACGAGCTGCCTCCCGAGCCCCTCGACAACCCGCGCCGCCTGCTGGTGTGGCCCGCTCCGGACGCCACCACCCAGCAGGCCCTCAGCGACCGGGGCTACCGGCCGGTCGTGGTGCACTCCCGGGAGGAGGTCGACGCGCAGATCGCGGCCTTCCCGGCGGCGCTGTTCGTCGATCCGCTGACCGGGCCGATCACGCGCACCGCGCTCCAGTCGCTGCGGACGGCGGCCGTGGCGGCCGAGGTGCCGGTGCTGGTGACCGCCGGGCTCGGGCAGGCGACCCGGGAGGCCGCCTACGGGGCGGACCCGGCGGTGCTGCTCAAGGCGCTGGCGCCGAGGGACAGCGAGCAGCACCCGCCGCGGGTGCTGCTGATCGAGGAGCACGAGGAGATCGCGCTGGCGCTGTCCGAGACCCTGGAGCGGCGCGGGATGCAGGTGGCCCGTGCCGACGCCGACGCCGACGCGGTGACGCTGGCCGGGCAGATGCGCCCGAACCTCGTGGTCATGGATCTGATGCAGGTGCGGCGCAGGCGGGCCGGGATCGTCGACTGGCTCCGGGCGAACGGGCAGTTGAACCGCACGCCGCTGGTCGTCTACACCTCGGTCGGACTGGACCCCGCCGAGCTGCCGAGGCTCGCCGCGGGGGAGACCGTCCTCTTCCTCGCGGAGCGGTCCACCAGCGCCGAGGTGCAGGCCCGCATCGTGGACCTGCTGGCGAAGATCGGCACCAACTGAGCCCCGGCACGGTCGGGACGGGTCAGGCCCCGGCACGGTCGGGACGGGTCAGGCCCCGGCACGGTCGGGACGGGTCAGGCCCCGGCACGGTCGGGGTGGATCACGGCATGCCCGGGGGGCCGGCGGTCCGTCCGCCGACCCCCCGGGTCGTGCCGAGCCCCGCACGGGGCGGAGCCGGGCTACAGCTCGGTCACGTCCAGTTCGCCGTCCGCGTACTGCCGGCGGATGACCTTCTTGTCGAACTTGCCGACGCTCGTCTTCGGCACGGCCGGGACCAGTGCCCAGCGCTCGGGGAGCTGCCACCTGGCTATCCGCTCGGCGAGGAAGGCGCGGAGCACGGCGTAGTCCGCCGTGGCGCCCTCCCTGAGCACGACGGTCGCGAGGGGGCGCTCGCCCCACTTGTCGTCGGGGACGGCGACGACCGCGGCCTCGGCGACCTCGGGGTGCGCCATCAGGGCGTTCTCCAGCTCCACGCTGGAGATCCACTCGCCACCGGACTTGATGACGTCCTTGGCCCGGTCGGTCAGGGTCAGATAGCCGTCCGGGCTGATCACACCGACGTCACCGGTCTTCAGCCAGCCGTCCTCGCTGAACTTGTCCGCGGGCCGGAGTTCGTCGCCGCCCGCTCCGCCGTAGTACGCACCGGCGATCCACGCGCCGCGCACCTCCAGCTCCCCGGCGGACTCCCCGTCCCAGGGGAGCCGCTCGCCACCCGGACCGACGAGGCGAGCCTCCACCCCTGCGGGGAAACGGCCCTGGGTGACGCGGTACGGCCACTCCTCCTCGGCCGAGAGCCCGGCCGGGGGGTGGGCCATGGTGCCGAGCGGCGAGGTCTCGGTCATGCCCCAGGCGTGGCAGAGCCGCACGCCGAGCTTGTCGTACGCCTCCATCAGCGAGGGCGGGCAGGCGGCACCGCCGATGGTGACCTGCTTCATGGAGGACAGGTCGCGCGGGTTGGCGGTGACCTCGGCGAGGAGGCCCTGCCAGATGGTCGGGACGGCGGCGGCGTGGGAGGGCCGCTCGCGTTCGATCATCTCGGCGAGCGGGGCCGGCTGGAGGAAGCGGTCCGGCATCAGCATGCTGATGCCGGTCATGAAGGTGGCGTGGGGCAGCCCCCAGGCGTTCACATGGAACTGCGGCACCACGACGAGCGAGGTGTCCCGGTCGGTCAGGCCCATGGACTCGGCCATGTTGACCTGCATCGAGTGCAGGTAGATCGAGCGGTGCGAGTACACGACGCCCTTGGGGTCGCCGGTGGTGCCGGAGGTGTAGCACATGGCGGCCGCGGAACGCTCGTCCAGCTCGGGCCAGTCGTAGGTGGTGGGGCGTCCCGCGATCAGGTCCTCGTACTCGTGGACCCGGGCGTCGGTGCCGGTGAGCAGCGAGCGGTCGCCCGGCCCGGCGACCACGACGTGCTCGACGGTGGGCAGGTGCGGCAGCAGGGGGGCGAGCAGGGGCAGCAGGGAGCCGTTGACGATGACCGCGCGGTCGGCGGCGTGGTTCACGATCCAGACGAGCTGCTCGGCGGGCAGCCGCAGGTTCAGGGTGTGCAGGACGGCGCCCATGGAGGGGATGGCGAAGTACGCCTCGACGTGCTCGGCGTTGTTCCACATCAGCGTGGCGACGCGCTGGTCGCCGTCGATGCCGAGTTCGTCGCGCAGGGCGTTGGCCAGCTGGGTGGCGCGGCGGCCCACCTCGGCGAAGGTGCGTCGCTGCGGTTCCGCCTCACCGGTCCAGGTGGTGATCTGAGACGTCCCGTGGATCGTCATCCCATGCTGAAGGATGCGGGTCACGGTCAGCGGTACGTCCTGCATGGTGCTCAGCACGGCGTCCTCCCGGTGGGCGCTGGCGCTACGTTGCGGCAAGTGGGAAGATTCTGCGCACATACTGCGCGGTATGTCACTACCCGGGAGTAGTCAATCCGCCGAAGCCCGGGGCGCGGCACGCCGCCGGGGAACGCGGCACGCGGCACCGCGCGGGCCGGACCGGTGCCTCCGCCGCGCCCGGCGGACCGGGCGGTGCGCCGCCGGGGCACCGGAACCGCGCTCCGCGCGGCCGGGTCCCGTGTGCGGCCGATCCGCCCGTACCCGGGGGCGCCCGGCCGGGGACCCCTCCCGGCCAGGCCGGACACCCCGACCCGCCCGCACCCTGCACGGGGGCGCCCACCGCCGGGGAAAGTCCACCGCGCGCCCTCAGCTCAGGGCACGGGCCTGATCTCCGGGTCCTCCCGGAGCTTGCCGAGCGCCCGGGACACCGCACTCTTGACCGTGCCCACGGACACGCCGAGCACCTCGGCGGTCTGCACCTCGCTCAGGTCCTCGTAGTAGCGCAGGACGACCATGGCCCGCTGCCGGTCGGGCAGCCGCATCACGGCGCGCCACATGGCATCCCGCAGCGCCTGCTGCTCGGCCGGGTCCGCCGCGGGGACCGTCTCGGGCTCGGGCGGCTCGTCGCAGGCGAACTCGTCCACCTTGCGCTTGCGCCACTGGGAGGTCCGCGTGTTCACCAGAGCGCGGCGGACGTAGCCGTCCAGCGCCCGGTGGTCCTCTATCCGCTCCCACGCCATGTACGTCTTGGTGAGCGCGGTCTGGAGCAGGTCCTCGGCATCGCTCGGGTTCGCGGTGAGCGACCGGGCGGTGCGCAGCAGCACGGGCCCCCGCGCCCGCATGTAGGACGAGAAGCAGGGGTAGCGCGTGTACGACGGCACCGGCGCGGCGGCCTGGGAAGCGCTCGTACAGACTGGCGTGGTCATGAGTCCACGCTAGGAGCGCCCCCGGCCCCACGGATCGGCCCCAGGGACCGAAGGCCCGTCCCCCTCAGGTTGTAGGTCCGGACCGCCCCGCACCTCCTGAAGGTGGAGGGCGCCCCCGAGTCCTCCCCCTCCCGGCCGCACGGCCCGCAGGAGCCGGGTCGCCCGCGGCCGCCGCGTGCGGCGCCCTCCCCTGTGGGGCACCGCACCGCGGACCGCCGCCCCGCCCCGTCGCCGCCTCCTTCCGGGGCATGGCTCCGCCCCTTCGCCGACCGGGCCCCGCGGCTGGTACACCCCCTTCCCGGGTCCCCTCGGCTTCCTGCGTCCCCCCTCGGGCCGACTCCCCCGGCTCAGGCCGGTGCGCGCGGACGACCGCGGAAGGCGCCGGAACCGTCCCTGCCCATGCCTCTCATGTCCTCTGTCCTCTCCTTCGTGCGGCACCACGGGCGCTGTGCCCCTTGCCTCCGGGCGATCGGCCTCCGCTCCGGAGCGTGTCCACGACGTCGCAGGGACAGAACTGCCCAGCCGTCCCCGGTGAATGCGCCGGTACCGGGCCATTCGCTCTCACGCGTGAGGATCGCCCGGTAAACCCCCTTCCGGTTCCCGGGGCGCGCGTTCCGCCCGTCGGCGCGCGCCCCGGCCCCCGGTGCGCCGCGGCCCGGAGTTGCCCGTGCGCCCGCGTGCGCCCGGTGCCGCCGCCGGTGCCGGTGCCCGCGTCGGCGCCCTGCCGGCGGACGGGACCCGGAGGCGGCCGGGGAGTGCTGCCGGGGAGTGCGGCCGGTCCTTCCCGGCGGGAGGGACGTGCCCGCCCGCGGCCGTTCATCCCGCGATCCGCGAGGCTGCGCACTCCCAAGGACGCAGCTCCCATGACTCCTCGCCCTGGCCGGCGTCCTCCCGGTACCACCCCGTCCCGGCCACCCAGGTCTCGAGCCACCGGGCCAGGCTCCCGGCGTCGACGAACCAGGCGGCGGCCCAGTCGTCACCGACGGCGTTCGGCTCGAAGAGGAGCACCGCGGCGCTCTTGCTCCGGCAGTCCACTGCGGCGTACATCCCGCAGCCCCAGTCGAGGACGGGAACCACGCCTTCCGGCCAGAAGGGCGCTTCCTCCCCGGCGGAGGCGGACCGCTCGGCGTGGTAGGCGCTCACCACCGTGCGCGCCGGGCCCACCAGGGGGAGCAGTGTGTACTCGGGACCGAAGCCGCCGTTGGCCACCTCCCGGTACAGGGCGGCCAGCAGGGGCGGTAGCGCGAAGCCGAGAGCGGTCTCCGCAGCGGCCAGGTCCGCGGCGGAGACCGCGGGCGGCAGCGCGGTCGGTCCGGCCTGCGCCCGGTCCGCGACACGGGCGAGGAGGTCTTCGTCGGTCTTCACCCGCCGGATCCTGCCAGCCGCCTGCGACAACGGCGGCCGTCGGCGGCCCGCCCGCGCCGCAGCCGGCCGTCCACGGGTGCCGGGGCCGAGGCGGTACGAGCCCTGCGGCCGCCCCGGCCGGGACCCGCTCGGAGCGGTCTCGCCCGCCGCCGGGACCCGCGCCATCGGGTCCGCGATCCTCCACGGCGGGCGATCGGCGGGCAGAATGGGCTCATGGCGAAGCTGCCCGCACGGCCGGTCCGCCGTGCCTCCCGTGGTTCGGTCCGCCGTGCCTCCCCCGGTTCGGTGCTGTCGTTGTGGTCGCAGGACTCCGTGCTGTCGATCGGCTCCGTGGGATCGGTGCTGTCCGTGGGGTCTGTCGGTTCGGCCCTGTCGGTGGGCTCGATCGGCAGCGCCCTGTCGGTGGGCTCGATCGGTTCCTCCCTGTCGCTGATCTCGGCCGGGTCGTGGCTGAGCACGGGGTCGCTGCTCTCCGCGCAGTCGCGTTGGTCGGTGCTGTCGTGGCGCTCCTCTCGCGGCTTCCTGGCCGCGGGTGCGGTGGGGGCGGCGACCGGAGGTGCCCTGCTGCTGGTCCGGATGCTGCGCGAGGCCGGCACCGGCACCGGGCGACTGTGATCGGGCCGCCGGCGAGCGGTGCCGCGTGACGGTCCGCCGGATCCCGTAGGACGGTGTCCGGGCGCCTTGTGGCCCGGAGCGGTCCCGGAGCGGCAGGGCGGCAGCGGCTCCACCTCCGTGCGCCCCCGGTGTCCCGCGCTCCCTCGCGGGCGTCGAGCTCACTGGTGCACGTGGGCGCGCTGTCCGTCACGGTCGAAGACCATGATCAATTCGGCCGGGCCGTCCAGGGCCGTGATCGCGTGCGGGACCATCGTCGCGAACTCCGCGGCCTCCCCCGTGCCGACGTCGATCTGCCGCTCGCCCAGCCACAGCCGCACGCGTCCCTCCAGTACGAGGAACCAGTCGTGGCCCGGGTGCACGCGCTGGCCGGGCGGTGCGTCGGACGGTTCGAGGCGCATCTTCATCGCGACCGTCCGCCCGTCCGGGCGGCTCAGCGGCCAGGTCGTCCGCGTGCCGCTGCTGTGTGCGACCGGACGGATGACGACGTCCTCGTCGGTCGGCACCTCGAAGAGCGCGTCGAGACTCAGCTGGAGGGCGTTGGCCAGCGGTACGAGCACGTCCAGGCTGAGTGAGCGCCTGCCCGTCTCGATGCGGCTGATGGTCGAGGGGCTGAGCCTGGTGCGCTCGGCCAGTTCGTCGAGGGAGTACCCCAGGGTGGTGCGCATACTGCGCAGGCGCGACCGTGCCAGGGCTTCGATGTCGGCGACTCCGTTCATGTGTCCATCCTGGCGCGTCTTGCGGATTATGCAAGTGTCCTTGCTGAAGCCGCCAGGAGCTGTACCGTCGGATGTATGAGCGAGCACTCCGGACACAGCCGGCACTCGACCCCGTCCGAGCCCACCGAACAGGCCGGCCACACCCCGCCCCCCACCATGGAGCGCCACTGCGACGTGGCCGTGATCGGTGGCTCGGCCGCCGGTCTCGCCGCCGCCCTGCAGCTCTCCCGCCAGCGGCGCGGCGTCGTCGTGGTCGACGACGGCACCCCGCGCAACGCCCCGGCCGCGCACATGCACGGTTACCTGGGGCACGAAGGAGCCGCTCCCGGCGAGCTGATGGAGACCGGGCGCGCGGAAGTGCGCGCATGCGGCGGGGAGGTGCTCCCCGGACGGGTCGTGGGAGTGCACCGCCGCGACGACGGCCGGTTTCACCTCGACCTGACCGGCGGTCACGCACTGGTGGCCCGCCGCGTCCTCGCGGCGACCGGCGTGTCCGACGAACTCCCCGCGATCGACGGCGTCGCCGAGGGGTGGGGGCGCGGCGTGATCCACTGCCCGTTCTGCCACGGCTTCGAGGTGCGTGACCAGCGCCTGGTGCAGATCGTCACGCACCCCCTGGCGCTCCACCCGACCCCGCTGTTCCGGCATCTGAGCGACCGGCTGACCGTGGTGCTGCACGACCCGGCCGGGCTCGACGAAGAGGCCCTCGCGGCCCTCGCCGCCTCCGGCGTCACCGTCGAGCGCGGCGAGGCCGCCCGGGTTCGCACCGGGCCGGACGGCGAGGTGTCCGGGGTCGAACTCGGCGACGGTCGCGTGCTCGAGGCCGACGCCGTCGTGGTCGGCCCGCGCTTCCGGGCACGCGTCGACGTGCTCGCCGGGGTCGGTCTCACCACCACTGCGCACCCGTCCGGTGCCGGCGACGTCCTCGCGGTCGACGCGCGGGGCGAGACCGCCGTACCGGGGATCTACGCGGCCGGCAACGTCACCGACCCGAGCCTGCAGGTGCTGCCGTCGGCCGCCCAGGGCAGCCGGGCCGGCTCCATGATCGCCTTCAGTCTCGCCGAGGAGGACCTGCGCGCCGCCGTCCGGCACTCGGGAGAGGAGGCCGACTGGGACCACCGCTACGCGGGCTCCGGCCGGGCCTGGAGCGGCAACCCCAACGGCACACTCGTCCACGAGGCCGGCGCCCTGTCCCCGGGCCGGGCACTCGACGTCGGCACCGGCGAGGGCGCCGACGCCCTCTGGCTGGCGGAGCACGGCTGGAAGGTGACCGCCACCGACATCTCCGGCAACGCGCTCGCCCGGGTGCGCTCCGAGGCCGAGCGCCGCGGACTGGCCGTCACCCTCGTACGCGGCGACGCCAACGACCCCGAGCCCTTCGGCACCGAGACCTACGACCTGGTCTCCCTGCAGTACGGCTCGTTCAAGCGCACGCCCGACCAGCGCGGTCTGCGCAGCCTGCTCGCCGCCGTCGCCCCCGGTGGCACGCTCCTGGTCGTGCACCACGACCTCACCCCCCTGCGCGACCCGGTCGACGTGGCGACCCAGACCCGGATGTACGACCCGGAGGCGTTCGTCGGGGTCGAGGAGATCGCCGCCGCCCTCGCCGCCGACCCCGGCACCTGGCAGGTCGGGACCCACGAGACCCGGCCACGGCCCGCCGGCGCGGTCAGCACCCACCACGTCAGCGACGTCGTACTGCGCGCGACGCGACGGACGGTCTGACTGACCGCGCCGCCGGAGCCGCCGGCGCGCTCGCCCGTCGGGTCCCCGGGGCAAGCCGCGGCCGTCGGGGCGGCCTTCGCCGCGGCCTGCGCGCAGGCCGCTGACCGAGCCCGGAACCCCGGGAGTCCGGCGGCAGCGAGGAGTGGTACCGGCGACGGGGAGCCCCCGGTCCGGCGGCGGGGGCTCCCCGCCCGGGGCTTGGCGGTCGTCGCGGAGCAGGCCGGGGCCGGCACCGCCCTGCTCCGTGCCCGGGCCGACGTGCGAGGGGCCGGGAGCGGACGGATGTCCGCGGGGTGGCTGCCGATTCCGGTAACGGTTCGGCAACGCCGCGGGAGGGGGCGGGGGCGGACGCATCGGTCGTGGTGAACGCCCCGCACCAAGTGAAGGATGGGGAAGCCCATGAACGACGCCGGACACCGCCTGCCACTGCGCCTGGTGGCCAGTGGAGCCGTCGCGCTCTCGCTGCTCGCCGGACTGCCCGGAGCCGCCCGGGCCGACGGGAATCCTCCTGGCCGGGGGTGGGAAGCCGAGACCGCGGCCGGCTACCGGCCGGGTGAGGGCCCGGGCACGGTAGCCCCCGCCGGAGCCTGTGAGTTCTCCCTGGACGGCGTCACCTGGAGGAGCAGGGTGAAGGTGGGGCCCACCCGCCTGAAGCCCGGGAAGGACGGCACCGTGCGTGTCCGGGTCCGTGCGGCCGGACGCGGGAGCTGCACCGCCTCACTGGCCTCGTACCGTACGCACGGCCCCACCTGGAAGTCCTCCGGGCTTCAGGTCTTCCACGACTGGGACACGCTCACGGTCGCCGGCGGGGCCCGGGGAGTGCTCCGGATCGCCGTGCCGGACGCGGGCTGCTTCGGGCAGGTGGATCTGTACCGGGACGACGTCGTGTACGACGGGCTGCTGGACGCCCGCGACGGCAGGCGGCACGGTCCGCTGCCGCAGGGGCCGGACCGGCCGGTGATCAAGGAGAGGCTGATCACGGCGTGGAACGGGGGCACCAGGAGCTGCGTCGCCCGGCCGGTGCCGAATCCGTCGGTCAGCGCCCCCGCCCCCGCTCCGTCCTCGCCGGCCGAACCGACAGCACCGCCGCCGTCTGTTCCGGGTGCCGGCGCGTCGACGCCGGGCACGAGCCCCGTCCCGTCGAGCCCGGCCCCCGCGTCACCGGAAACGGACACCGGTGGAGCGGGGAGCGCACCCGGCGGCCATGGCCCCGGACTCGCCCGGACCGGTGCGGGTGACACCGTCGTCCACACCGCGCTGGGTCTGCTCCTGGTCGGTGCCGGTGGCGGGCTGCTCATGCTCCGGCGCCGGAGAGCGGTCACCGGTACCGGCTGATCAGGTCGGAGCGACCGTGTGCCGGAATCCCCGGCACTCGGCGCGGTCCGGGCGCCCGGTCGGTGGCGCCCTGCGGGTTGCGGGGCCCTGTGCCCTCTGCACGGCGGCGGGGCCCTCTGCACGGCGGCGGGGCGTCGCCGTCGCCGGGTGCGGTCGCCGCCTGCGAGGTGTCGCGGGTGGCCCCGCCACGGGAACGAACGTATGTCTACTCTCGCCGGACGGCACTCGGCGGATGGATGGATTCCGGTACCGCGTACCGGGAGCGAACGGCTGTCGAGCCTCCTGGTACGCGCGCGGTCCATCCCTTCCGGGTCCGCGCGACCTTGCGTCGTCCGGCCGAACTTCAGGAGCACCATGACTGAGTACGCGGGACCCTCCGCCGTCGAGCGTTCGGACACGGAGCTGACGGAGGCGATACGCACCGGTGCCGAGCAGGCGGCGATGGCGGAGCTGTATGCCCGCCACCGCTCCGCCGTGCTGGCCTACGCGCGGACGTGCTGCCGTGACGCGCACACGGCCGAGGACCTCGCGGCCGAGGCGTTCGCGAGGACCCTGGAGGCCGTGCGTTCGGGCGGGGGCCCGACCGGGCCCTGGCGGCCCTACCTGCTGACCGTGGTGCGCAGGACGGCGATGGCCTGGACGACCACGGCCCGGCGGGCCGAGGTGACGGAGGACGTCGAGCAATGGGAGCACACCGTCCCGCACGCCCGCGACGGCGAGGAGTTCGCGCTGCGAGGCGAGGAGGACGACCTGGTCCTGCGCGGCTTCCGCGCGCTTCCCGAGCGCTGGCAGGCGGTGCTGTGGCACACGGTCGTGGAGGGGGAGAGCGCCCAGCAGGTGGGCACCATGCTGGGACTGAGCGCCAGCGGGGTGTGGTCCCTGGCGGAGCGGGCCCGGGAGGGGCTGCGCGAGGCGTACCTCTCGGAGCACGCCCACGGCCCGCGCGCGTCCGTCGAATGCCGCCGCCACAGCCCCGTGTTGGCTGCCGCGGTGCGCCGGGGGCGCCGCACGGCCGGACGCCGACTCGACCGGCACCTGGGCGAGTGCCGCTCCTGCCGCAGGGCGTTCCGCGACCTGACGGAACTCAACTCCCGGCTGCGCGTGGTCCTGCCGGGCGCCGTGCTGCTGTGGGGTGCGGAGAAGTACCTGTCCTCGTACGCGGTCGCGGCCGCCGGGAGCGGTGGTGCGGCGGCCGGTGTCTCGGGAGCGGCGGCCGGTCTCCCCGCCGCCCAGCTCGCCGGGGCGTCGCTGGCGGCCGTGACGGCGGTCGGCGCCCTGGTCTACGTCGCCGTCCCCCAGGGCACCGATACCGGGCGGGCGGGCCCGCCCGTCGTCAGCGAGGCTCCCGCACAGCCCGGTACCGGCAGGGCCGCGGCGCCCACGCCGACTCCGCCGGCTCCCACTCCCGGCACGTCCCCCTCGTCCGTGCCGACCTCTGTGCCGACCTTCGCCCTGGTGGAGGCCGTCAGTGCGTCCACGTCCGTACCGGCCGCCCCTGACGAGCGCACGCGGCTGCGGATCGACTCCACGGGCCTGTGCATGGAGATCCCGGGCGGCAGCAGGGAGGTGGGGGCGCAGCCGCGGGAGGCGGTGTGCTCGGGGGCCGCCCACCAGGAGTGGGACGTGACGCCTCAGGAGGAGCGCCGCCGGGTGATGCTCCGGAACGCGGGCACCGGGCTGTGCCTCTCCCACACCGGCACGACCGCCGTCGGCGCGCCCGTGCGGCAGGCCGTCTGCGACTCCGGCGACGCCCTGCAGATCTGGACCATCAACCGGCACAACGACAGAGGCACCGCAGGGATCTTCACCAGCGACAACAGGTATCTCGGGCTCAAGGAGTGGGCGCCGGCCTCCCGGGGCGAGGCGCACGACTCGCTGATCGCCACCTCCCCCCACTACTACGCCTCCCCGTCCCTGCACTTCCGTACCGACTGGTGAGCTGCCGGGCCGCTTCTCGCGGCCCGTGAACCGGCCGCCGACCGGGATGCCCGGCCGGCGGCCGATCCCGTGGTTGCCCACGGTGGGCGGTCCGGTGCCCGGACGGCGTCCGCCCACCCGCGTACGGGTGGCTGCTGCCGGTCTCGCGGTACGCAGGTCCCCGACGGCACGGTCAACGGTGCGGCGATGGGCGCCCTCGACGGGGCGGCGGGCCGGACGTCGACCGCCTGGATCCGCCTCGTGGGGTCCGCCGGGCCGGTGTGACGTGCCGGGTGTGACGTGCCGGGTGTGCCGGGAAGTCGACAGGTAAAGGAAGGGCAAAGCCCCGGGAGGGGTGTGCCCCCGCCCCGCTCTTCGCTGGTGACAAGGCACGAAACCAAGGGAGAGCGGAGCGACATGGGACTCAGCCTGAAGAAGATCGCCGGAACGGCGGCGGCGTCGGCGGCGCTGTTCGCGGGCACGGGAGCCGCTGCCTCGCCGGCCGCCGCGGACGACGCGGCAAAGAACCGCGTCCTGGTCGTCATGCTGGACGTCCAGGACCGGGTCCACGCCGACCCCGGTGCGACCAAGGCGGACTTCGCCGCCCGCTACTTCGGGGCCGACAACTCCCTGAAGTCCTACTACGACAAGGTCTCCCGCGGACGCGTCGACTTCGTGCCCGCGGTTCCGGAGAAGGTGATCGGCCCCTTCAAGCTGTCCGTGAGCGGCGGTACCTGCCAGCCGGGGGAGATCAGGGTGAAGACCGAGGCCCTCATGGCGGCCAAGGGCTTCAAGAGGGGCGAGGATTACGACAGCCTCTCCATGGTCACGCCCAGGATCGGCTGCTCCTGGTCCGGGCTGGCCACCATCGGGCGGGGGGTCAGCTGGATCCAGGCCCCGCGAGGCACCGCCAACCTGGGCGTGATCGTCCATGAGTTCGGCCACAACCAGGGCTACCCCCACCAGCCGGGCCTCGTGTGCAAGGACGGGAACCTCACCGACTGCGCCGAGGGCAGGGGCGGCAAGTCCCCGATGGGCGGCGGTGGCACCCGCCTCGGCCTGACCGCCACCCAGCTCATCCGCAGCGGTTGGCTCGACGCCGCCGAACACCAGCGGGTCAAGGACTCCGGCACCTTCACCCTGCGTCCCCTGTACGGCGAGCAGCAGGGCGTGCGTGCCCTGGAAGTGCCCCTCGGCGAGGACAAGGTGGTCCTGGAGTACCGCCGCCCGACGGCCGGACTGGACGAGGAGCTCGGCGGCGTCTACGCCTACCGCGTCACCAAGGACCACTACGCCGGGGGCCGGCAGATCCGCCTGGGATCGAACGACGGCGACGGCGCCGTCACCACCTTCACCGACACCGCCCACAGGCTGAAGGTCTCCGTCACCTCCACCGGTGCCGACGGCGCCGAGGTGGCGATCAGTATGAACGGCAAGGCCGCGCCCCCCGCCGAGAAGACCACGCCGGTCGTCACGGAGGAGGTCGAGCCCACGCCCCCGCCCACCCCCTCCGACGACGCCCCCGTCGTCCACGGCGACGACGAGCCCCCGGCCGACGACGCCCACGGCGACGACGCAGCAGGGTCACCGGGAGCGCCCGCCGACGGCGCCGGCACGGGAACCGCCGGCGCACCCGGTTCCTCGTCCGAGGACGGCACACACACCATGGACTCCGGGTCGGACCAGACCCGACTGGCCGCCACCGGCAGCGACGCCACCGTCCTGGTGCTCGTCTCCGTGAGTGCGGCACTCATGCTGGTCCTCGGCGCTCTCGGACTGAAGCGCACCCGCCGCAACCGCGCTCACCACTGACGCCGCGCCGGCAGCCGCGGCAGGGTCGTGTCCGGGCCGGCCGCGAGGCGGACCGGGCACGGCCCTGCCCCCACCAAGGCCGCTCATCGCATCGAACCGACGAGGCCGTACCCCGGACGACGGATGCCGGCGCAACGCCGCCGCACGCCCGCGGCACCCCACCCCGCTCAACCAGGCCCGCAGCCGGCGCATCACCGGCACAGGCGCCTTCCGGGCGAACCCGCACCGAACCACCTCCACGCCGCCCCGCGGAGACGGCAGACACCTTGAGCACCCGGCCGACACCCCACCAACCCACTCCACACCCCACGGGACCGTGCCGCGGGGCCGACGGACGCGACAGCGCAGATCTGCACGTGCGGCTGCAGCGACCCGGCCGGTACGCGGGGAACCGGGACGGCGCCCACAACCGGCAACCTGGTCCTGCGCGAGGCGGGACACGGCCCCGCACCGGCTTCGCCGTCGGCCCTGCGCCGGACCGTGGCCACGGCTGCACCCCCCGGAGAGACCTTCAGGAAGAGGACGGACGTGTCCGGATCGATCTGCCCACGCTGCGGTACCGCCCGACTGCAGCCGGGCTCGGACTGCCTCTGCGCCGCCCCGGGGCGCGACACCGAGCCGTTCGAGGAGACATGGGTACGCCCCTATCTCGGCGGCCCGCCGCCCTGCGAAGTGCCCCCGGACACGCCCGCGCACCCGTGGGTGGGGGAGAGCACGAGCGCGCCCGGCCCCGTGCGGGGCATCATGCAGGCCTACACGTCACTGCGCCAGGACGAGGGCCGGGTGACGGACCACCGTGATTCCGGCCGCGATTCCGGCCACCGTGATTCCGGTCCGCGTGAGACGCCCTCCGAAGGACTCCGGTCCCCGCACCGTCCGACGGCGCGGCTCGCCGGTCCTCGGGACTCTCCCGCTTCCCCGGCTCCGGATGCCGCGGACGACGACACCGTCGTCCTGCGCCTTGTCGGTGCCCGGCACACCGCCGACCCGCCCACCGCACCCTGGGAGGGGGCAGGTCCCCGCCGACTTCGCAGGAGGAGTGCGGGGGCGCAGCATCCCACTGCTCGGGGTCGGGGTGCCAAAGTCGCCGGCGCTGCGGCCCTGTTGGCGGCGGTGGCCGGCACGACCGCGCTGGCCGGTGTTCTGGTCGGCGCTGGGGGCCCCGCGCAGCGGGTGGCACCCGAAGCGACGTCCTCCGCCCACTCCGTCCCGAAGCCGACCACCCCACCCACCCCCGCCGGCAGCCCGCGTCAGGAGACGGACGAGGAGGAGGGCGCCGTTGCCGGCGCTGCCCCGTCGGCGCCGAACTCCCCCACCTGGTCCCGCCCCACTGCCACCCCGCCCGACCCCACCCCGCCCGACGCCACCCCGCCCGCGCCCACCCCCACGACCGCCTCTTCCGGACGAAGCGCCGAGGAGTGCCTCGTGCCCCGCCTGCCCGGGGCGCCGTGCCCTACCGGCGGAGAGCGGCACAGCCTCCCGCCGGAGGGGAGATCCACCGGCCTGTGCTGCGGAGCCAGCGGCCCCGAGGTGGCCGACCTGCAGTTCCGGCTCCGATGGCTCGACCTGTACGGCGGCCGGCTCAACGGCACGTACAACCAGCGCCTGACCGACTCGGTTCTCGCCTACCAGCAGAGCCGCGGCATCACATCCGATCTGCCGGGCCAGTACGGCCCGGCGACCCGCGCCGCACTCCAGCGCGAGGTGCCCGACGTCGTCAGCGACTGATCTCCGGTGGATGCAAAGAGGGCCGGCGGCTCACGACGATTCCTTCGAGTGGTCCACGGCCCCGCGGTGCGCTCCGGCACGTGAGGATGGCCGGCCCGCGGGATGTGACCGTTGACCGGGAAGGTCCCTTTCCCCGGCGGGTGCGGGCCGGCGAGCGGTGGCAGCTCACGCACCCGGCAGCCGGGGGACGCCGTCCGTCGTCGGCGCCGCCCCGCTCCCGGCCTCCGGAAGGAAGGTCAGCTCCGGCTCCGGGGGCGTTCCTCGACGAGCCGGCCGAAGACGATGAGGCGTCCCCGGGTGCTGTACTCGGGGGTGCAGGTCGTGAGGGTGATGTACCGGCCGGAGGTGGTGAAGGGCGATCCGCCGGGGATCGGCCGGAGCACGCTGACGTCGGTCGGGGGTGTCTCGGGGATACGGCCGGCGACCTCGTAGGTGTAGGAGGCGGTCGCGGTCTCCACGATGATCTTGTCCCCGGGCGCCAGTCTGTCGATCTCCCGGAACGGCTCGCCGTGGGTGTTCCGGTGCGCGGCCAGCACGACGTTCCCGGTGGGGTCGGCGGGCATCCCCGTTCCCGTGTAGTGCCCCACCAGCCCCTTGTCGAGCACCTGCTCCGTCCCGGTGCCTTCCGCGATCGGTGAGGCCAGCCCGAGTGCGGGGACGCGGAGGATCGCGAACCCCTCGCCCGGCTCGAACGCCCCGGTCTCGTCGGCCCTCTGCGGGTCAGGGGTCTCGTCGGTCCATGTCTGCTCCAGCCTGGAGAGCGCCTCGTCGGCCTCGGCGCGGGCCTGGACGTTCGTCCACCACACCTGGTGGACGACGAAGAGGACCATGGCCAGGCCCGAGGTGATCAGCATCGTGCTCGCGGCCCGGGAGGCGCCCTTGGACGGCGGCTTCCTGCGGCGGCCGGGCGCCTGGCGCCGCCGGGAGCCGGCTCGGCGCCTCGACGCCCGTCGGGCCGCGGGCTGTGGTGAGACGGGTTGTGGTGAGGAGGCTTCCTCCGCATCCGGTGCCGCGGGTTCCGGGGCCGGTGTCGCGGGCTCCGGAGCCGCGCTCGCGTCGGGAACGGGCTCTGGTGGGAGGAGGGCCCCGCCGGTGTCGCCCTGGGTGCCAGGCGACCAGCCGTGGTGGGGGGCTGGGGGGTGCGGCTCTGAGGGGTGGGCGTACCAGCCGTCGGGCGCCGGGCCGGGTGCGTGTGCCTGCGGGTCGTACGGGTGCGCGTGGTGGGGCCAGTGGTCGTGGTGGGGGGCGGGGGTGTACGGCTGCTGCTCGTGGGCGTACCAGCTGTGCGGCGCCGGGCCGGGTGCCTGTGCCTGCGGGTCGTATTCGTACGGGTGCGGGTGGTGGGGCCAGTGGTGGTGCGGCGCGGCAGCGTACGGCTGCTGCTCGTGGGCGTACCACTCCTGGGGGTACCAGCCGTCCGGCCAGTGGGCCGGTGTGTACGGCTGAGGGGCTGCCGGGGCTGTGCCCCAGGGTGCGGCGTCCTCCGGATGGGTCGTGGTCATGAGAAGCGTTCCTCCGAAGTCTCGGCCGAGGTGCGCCCGGCAGGTCTGAGGGCGGCTGTCACGAGGGCGCGGCACACCGCGGGGCGCCGGGTGGAGAGGTCTGCCGCGGCTTGTGTCCCGGGCCGCTGCCGTCGGGCGCCCCGGGATGCCCCGCGGTGCGGCCGGTGCCCGTGGCGGCGTCGGGTTCGGGTACCTGGTCGAGACCGTGAAGCGCGGCGGTCGGGTGGCGGCGGCCTGAGCGGGGCGTTCGCCCAGGCCCGGCGTCTGGGGAGGGAAGCCGCGGGGCCTGGGCGAACGAGGCGGCGCCCGGTGGGGCCGGGCGCCGTAGGGGGCCGGTCAGAGGCTCTGGGAGGCCCTGCGCCGGGAGCGGGCTCGGCGGGCGGCGACGAACGCGCCGCCGAGGAAGAGCCCGGTGCCGCCGATGGCGGTCAGCGTGAGCGTGGTGCCGTCGCTGCCCGTTGCGGCGAGGTTCTGGCCCGGGAGGCCGGGGGTGTGGCCGACCTTGCCGGACGGCGCGTCGGTCGAGGACTGCGCGGTGTTCGGGGCGTCGCCGTCCTGCGCGGTCTCCTGCTGCGTGGCCTCGTCCTGTGTGGCGTGCTCGTGTGCGGAGTCGGTGCCGCTCTCGTCGACGTCGCCGGGACCGGTGGGCACGGCCGGGTCGGTGACCTCCATGGGAGCGGTGGTGTCGGCCGCTTCCTCCGGCGCGACGGCGGTGCTCGGCGCGGCGCCGGCGGCCGGGGCCTTGCCGTCGAGGCCGACGGCGATGGTGGCGGCGTCGGCGGTCCGGCCGGTCACCTTCACGGTCACCTTGCTGGCGTCGTCGCGGAGTTCGGTGACACCGGCGTTGCGGTCGGTGGTGGTCAGGACGATCGGGACGGCGGTGTGGTACTTGCCGTCGTCGACGCGGTAGGCGTAGACGCCATCGAGGTTCTTGTCCAGGTGGCCGGAGGGCCGGCGGTATTCGAGGAGCAGGCTCTGCTTGTCCTTCAGGGGGATCTCCAGCGCACGGGTGCCGTTCTGCGTGCCGTAGAGGTGCTTGAGGCTGAAGGTTCCGGAGCCGGTGACGCGCTGGTGTTCGGCGGTCTCCAGCCAGCCCATGCGGATCAGCTGGTTGGCGGAGAGCCCGGCCCCTCCGTTGCCGCCCATCGGGGACCGGCCCGCGACGGCGGCGCGGTCCTTGCAGTCGACGAGGTTGCCGTCCTTGCACTGGTAGCGGACCTGATGGCCGAAGCCGATGTTGTGGCCGAACTCGTGCCGGATCGTCGTCTCGGAGACGGCGTTGTTCTTGGTGTTCAGCCAGGTGAAACGGCCGCCGACGGAGCCCATGCCGACCCAGTAGCAGCTGATGTTGGGGAGGACGATGGACAGGTGGTCCCAGTCCTTCCTCCGCTCCAGGCCCTTGGCGGTCACCTGGGCCTCGGCGTCCTCGCGGACCTTCCGCAGCTGGCCGTTGCCGCCGCAGCCGGCCTTCTCCTTCAAGGTCAGCGGGCCGATGACCTTCTCCTTGGCGGCGGGCGCGAAGGTGAAGCGGCCGCGCGAGACCTCGGTGAAATACGTGGACAGGGAGTCGCCGGGACCGAAGTACTTGTCGAGGGCGTCCGCCCGCATCGCCGCGGGGTCGGGGTGGGCGCGGTCGGCGAAGTTGGCCACGACGACCAGGACGCGCCCGGTCTTGGCGTCGTCCGCCGCGGCCGGTGAGGCCGAAGCCCCGACCGCCAGCGTGGTGAGGGAGGCCGCAGCGGCCAGGAGCCTGCCGGTTCTGGTGTGCATGTGCTCTGTACTCCCGTTGCTCGAAGACTGACGTCAGGGGGAGGGAGCGAGCACCGACCGACATCCTCGCGCGGCGTTACCAGTTCGTTATTTTCGGGCGGAGGGGGCGCCTCGGCAGCCGAACACCGGCTTCCGCGTCCGGAAGCGACCGCGCGGGACGCGGGCGTGTGAGACGGCCGCTTCCGTGACGCTCGCCGTACCGCTGCGACGGTCCTTCCGATCCTCGGCGTCCCGGCGTCGTGGTCGCCGCGATCACGGACTGGGACCCCGGGGGGAGCGGCACGTACGCGGGCCCGGCACATGCACGTGACCGGGACGCTGCTGGGGAAGGTCGCGCAGCAAGTCGGGGACGTCCTCCGGGAGCCGCCCGGGGGCGACGGAGTTCCCGACTGAGACGGAAACCGAGACGGACGAACGCCAGAGGGCCGGACCGCTTTCGCGGTCCGGCCCTCTGGGCTGGCGGAGGATACGAGATCCGAACTCGTGAGGGGTTGCCCCACCAGAAATCTCGTTGAACCTACCTTCGGCAGATTCAACGGGGCTACCGCGAGAAGGGCTCTGCCAAGTAGCCCGGTCATTGTCCAGGCAATGGCCTCACGGTGCCCCGGCGTCCCTCGAAAGTCGAGGAGCGTTTACCAGCCGCGTGCCCGCCATTCGGCGAGTGAAGGCCGTTCCGCGCCGAGTGTTGTGTCCCGACCGTGTCCCGGGTAGACCCATGTCTCATCGGGCAAATTATTGAAGATCTTTCCCTCGACATCCTCGAAGAGGGAGATGAATGCATCGGTGTTACCGAAGGTGTTTCCCAACCCGCCAGGGAAAAGTGAGTCACCGGTGAACAGGTGTGGATGACCGTCCGGGTCTTCGTACAGCAACGCGACGCTCCCCGGTGTGTGGCCGGTCAGTCGTATTACCCTCAACTCGAACGCGCCGCAGGTTATGGTGTCGCCGTCGTGCAACGGAACGTCAGTGGGTACATCGATGCCCGGCGCATCAGGCTCTCCGGCGAAAGTCGTGGCGCCTGTGGCCTCGACCACGGCTGCAAGTGCATGCTCCCAGTGGTCCCAATGTTGATGAGTGGTCACGACAGCGTCCAAGCGACGATCACAGAAGTCGAGCAGGGTTTCCGGCTCATTCGCTGCGTCGATCATCAGCTGTTGTCCGGTCGAATGGCAGTGCAGCAGATAGCAGTTGTTGTCACCACGTCCGACCGAGACCTTGCTGATGGTCAGCCTGGAGAGCTTGCGAACCCCTGGAGCTGCACCCGTGTATGCTGTCACTTTTTGATCATAGGTGATCGGGCGGGTGGGTCCGGTGTGGCTTAAATAGAATGGCTTATTTGCGGCGTACGGCTGATTCGCATCATGAGCGGTCATGAGTGCTGGTCTGCGCACGGCTGGCTTCTGACGGATTGTGGGAACTGGTTGCCTCGATGCCGAAGCTTCTCGTCCGCCGGGCCGTGGGATCGAACCGTGTGATGAACGCGCACCATGCAGGTCGGTGACTTCGCGGGCGGAGAAACCGAGGACGTCCCGCAGGGTCAGGGCCGCCCGATGCTGCGGCTGCAGGCGCTGCAACGTGGCGACGAAGGCAAGCTGCAACGATTCACCCGTTGTTTCCACCTCGGGGGCCATCACCAGGGCAGGGCTCGATCCGCAGGGTGGCGTCGGCTGGAGCCCCGGCGGCGTGGCGGCGTCGGTGGGCCTTGAGGGGTCCTCTGGCAGCGCCGGCCGCGGGACGGAGGCGAGTGCGTCCAGACAGACATTGGTTCGATCGGTACACCCACGACCGCTTCAGGCGTCTTCGTGGGGCGTGAATGCTGGATCGCGTTGGCGGCCAGCTCCGAGACGAGGAGCCGGGCGACTTCGATCCCCTTGTCGGGGAAGCGCCACCGCTGGAGGATGCCGACGGTGTGAACGTCGGGCCCAGGCGACGGCGTTGGGGTGGCGGCGAGGGACAGTTCGCTGTGCTTGGCTGGGCGCGGGTAGTCACTGTGCTCCAGGAAGTGCTCGGAGAAGATCTCCACGGTGCTGTCGTCCTGGAGGGGGATGTCCCAGACGAACTCGGCCGGCGTCACGAGGTCGATGTTCAAGGATCCGTGGATGCGGTGGGCTCCGCCGCCGATCTGCACCTTGGCGGGCTTGTCGTCGATGCGGCCGTTGGGCCGGACGCGTCGGTCGGCGTGGGGTGGTAGCGGTGGGGCTCTATCTCCTTGGCGGCGGCCCGGAAGGGCGAGACCCTTGGGCTTCGCTGGGAAGCGTCGATCTCCGCGATGAGTACCTGAAGCTGCGCCGGAACCGGCTCCGCCCTAAGTACGCCCACGGATGCGCGGACACTGCCCCTGCGGCAGGAAGCCCGGCTACTGCCCCGATCGTGTGCAGACCCGCCGTGAGACGAAGAACGCCAAACCGAAGGCGGGACGGCGCGCGGTGCCGCTGCCCGGCCCGCTGGGGACCATACTGCGCACCCAACGGGACAGCAGGCACGGGAGCACACGGCCGCGGGCAACATCCGGACGGAGTCGGAGTACGTCTTCACCGAGCAGCTCGGCGGGCCGCTGAGCCCGAAAGCGGACCACCGCGACTGGAAGCGGCTGCTGGAGGACACTGCGGTGCGGGGCGGGCGGCTGCATGACGCCCGTCACACGGCCGGCACGGTGCTGATGCTGCTCGGTGTACCGGACCGGGTCATCGACCAGATCATGGGCTGGGAGCCCGGCGGTGCCGCACGCATGCGGGCCCGGTACCTGCACGTCTCCGACCACCTGATGAAGGAGGTCGCCCGGAAGATCGGAACGGCGATCTGGGGCGACGTCGGCACAGTCCTTGTGGACAAGAACCAGGACAACGAAGGCTGAGACACGTCGAAGGGCCCCACCGCTTGCGGTGGGGCCCTTCGACATCGTGCCCGGTGAGGCACTGGCGGAGGATACGAGATTCGAACTCGTGAGGGGTTGCCCCCAACACGCTTTCCAAGCGTGCGCCCTAGGCCTCTAGGCGAATCCTCCGCCGGGAACATTACATGACGTCGGGGGGTGCTCGCGAACCCGTTCCGTGGGGACCCCCGAGGGGGTCTGAGCACCCCCCGGGATCGGGTAACCTGGGGCGCAGCCCCTCACGTGGCGCTATCTGACTGAACTCCCCCAGGGCCGGAAGGCAGCAAGGGTAGGTCGGCTCTGGCGGGTGCGTGGGGGGCGTCTGCGTTTCCGGGGGAGCGGTCTCCCGGGGCGGGCGCCGCAACGGGGCCGCTCCGGTTGTCCGTGGGCCCCGATAACCTCGTAGGCGTGTCGTCCCTTGCGCTGTACCGCCGCTACCGCCCCGAGTCGTTCGCCGAGGTCATCGGACAGGAGCATGTCACTGACCCGCTCCAGCAGGCCCTGAGGAACAACCGGGTCAATCACGCGTACCTGTTCAGCGGTCCGCGGGGCTGCGGCAAGACGACCAGCGCGCGCATCCTGGCGCGCTGCCTCAACTGCGAGCAGGGGCCCACCCCGACCCCGTGCGGCGAGTGCCGGTCCTGCCTCGACCTGGCCCGCAACGGCCCCGGCTCCATCGATGTCATCGAGATCGACGCGGCCTCGCACGGCGGTGTGGACGACGCCCGCGACCTGCGGGAGAAGGCGTTCTTCGGGCCGGCGGGCAGCCGCTACAAGATCTACATCATCGACGAGGCCCACATGGTCACCCCGCAGGGCTTCAACGCCCTGCTGAAGGTGGTGGAGGAGCCTCCGGAGCACCTGAAGTTCATCTTCGCCACCACGGAGCCGGAGAAGGTCATCGGGACCATCCGCTCCCGTACGCACCACTACCCCTTCCGGCTGGTGCCGCCCGGCACGCTCCGGGACTACCTCGCCGAGGTCTGCGGCAAGGAGGGCATTCCGGTCGAGGACGGCGTGATGCCGCTGGTCGTGCGGGCCGGGGCCGGCTCGGTGCGGGACTCGATGTCCGTGATGGACCAGCTGCTGGCCGGCGCCGCCGAGGACGGTGTGACATACGCCATGGCCACGGCCCTCCTCGGTTATACCGACGGCTCCCTGCTGGACGCGGTGGTCGACGCCTTCGCCTCCGGGGACGGCGCCGCGGCCTTCGACGTGGTCGACCGGGTCATCGAGGGAGGCAACGACCCCCGCCGCTTCGTGGCGGACCTGCTGGAGCGCCTGCGCGACCTGGTGATCCTCGCCGCGGTCCCGGACGCGGGTGCCAAGGGCCTGATCGACGCTCCCGAGGACGTGGTGGAGCGGATGCAGGCGCAGGCCTCCGTGTTCGGCGCGGTCGAGTTGAGCCGTGCGGCCGACCTGGTCAACCAGGGCCTGACCGAGATGCGGGGCGCGAACTCCCCGAGGCTGCAGCTGGAGCTGATCTGCGCCCGGGTCATGCTGCCCGCGGCCTTCGGGGACGAGCGCTCGCTGATGGCCAGGCTGGAGCGCCTGGAGCGCGGTGCCGCGGCCGGGCTCCCCGCGGGCGCCCCCGCACCGGCCATGGGCTATGTGCCCGGCCCCGACGCCCAGGCGCATGTGGCGCAGGTCCCCCCGGGCGGCGGCCCCGCCGCGGCCCGCGCCGCCGTGCGCGCGGAGCAGCCGCCCGCTCCCGCGGCTCCCGCCGCTCCCCGGCCCGAGGCCCCGGCCCCGCCCGCCCCGCCCGCCCCGGCCGCGCCCGCGCCCGCCCCGGACCCCCAGCCCCCGGCGGCCCCCGCCCGGCCGGGTGCCTGGCCCGGGGCCTCGGCAGGCCCCGGTGGCGACGCCGCGCCCGCGCCGCCCGCCCCGGCGGCCGAGCCGGGCCGCCGCCCCGGCGGCTGGCCCACCGCGGCCTCGCCCGGGCAGGGTGCGCCCCAGCCCGCGGCCGCCCCGGCAACGCCTCGGCAGCAGGCCCCGCAACCCCCGCAGGCCCCGCAACCCCCGGCGCCGTCCGCGGCCGCTCCGGCCGGAGGCGGGGCCGGGCAGGTGCGGACCATGTGGCCGGACATCCTGGAGGCGGTCAAGAACCGCCGCCGGTTCACCTGGATCCTGCTCAGCCAGAACGCCCAGGTGGCCGGATTCGACGGCACCACGCTCCAGGTCGGCTTCGTCAACGCCGGAGCCCGGGACAACTTCGCCGGCAGCGGCAGCGAGGACGTGCTCCGGCAGGCACTCGCCGAGCGCTTCAACGTGCACTGGAAGATCGAGGCGATCGTCGACCCGTCCGGCGGCGCGGGCCACCCCTCCGGTCCGGGCCAGCCCCCTTCCGGCGGGTACGGCGGCGGGTACGGCGGTCCCGGCGGCGGGGCCGCGCCCCCGCAGCGCCCGCCCGCCCCCGCCGCGCCCCAGGCCCCCCGGCCGCCGGAGGCTCCGGCCGCGCCCGCCTCGCAGCAGCCCGCGCCGCAGCAGGCCGCCCCGAAGGAGCCGCCCCGCTCCGCGGAGCCCCCCGCTCCGCCGCCGGTCTCCCTGGAGGACGACGTCCCCGAGGAGGACGACCCGGACCTGGTCGACTCCGCCCTCTCCGGCCACGACCTGATCGTCCGCGAGCTCGGCGCCACCGTGGTGGAGGAATATACGAACGAGTAGCGGATCCTCCCTCGGAGGCCCGTACGACGACTTCCGGCGCCCGGCGGCTAGGCTGGCGCCCGTGAAGGTCCTTGTCATCGGCGGCGGCGCCCGCGAACACGCCCTGTGCCGCTCCCTGTCCCTCGATCCCGACGTCACCGCCCTGCACTGCGCGCCCGGGAACGCCGGTATCGCCGACGTGGCCGAGCTGCACGCCGTCGACCAGCTGGACGGCGGGGCCGTCGCCGCCCTGGCGGCGTCGCTGGAGGCCGACCTCGTCGTCGTCGGCCCGGAGGCGCCGCTGGTCGCGGGTGTCGCCGACGCCGTGCGCGCCGCGGGGATCCCCTGCTTCGGCCCGTCCCGGGAGGCGGCGCAGCTGGAAGGCTCCAAGGCCTTCGCCAAGGACGTGATGGCCGGGGCGGGCGTTCCCACGGCCCGGAGCTACGTCTGCACCACCGAGGCGGAGGTCGACGAGGCGCTCGACGCCTTCGGCGCCCCCTACGTGGTCAAGGACGACGGCCTCGCCGCGGGCAAGGGCGTCGTCGTCACGAGCGACCTCGCCGCCGCCCGTGAGCACGCGCTGTCCTGCGACCGCGTGGTGATCGAGGAGTTCCTGGACGGTCCCGAGGTCTCGCTCTTCGCGGTCACGGACGGCACCACCGTCGTGCCGCTGCGGCCCGCGCAGGACTTCAAGCGCGCCCTGGACGGCGACGAGGGCCCCAACACGGGCGGCATGGGCGCGTACTCGCCGCTGCCGTGGGCCGACCCCAAGCTCGTCGACGAGGTCGTCGAGACCGTCCTGCAGCCGACCGTCGACGAACTCCGGCGCCGCGGAACCCCGTTCTCCGGCCTGCTGTACGCGGGGCTGGCGATCACCTCCCGCGGGGTGCGGGTGATCGAGTTCAACGCCCGGTTCGGCGACCCGGAGACGCAGGTCGTCCTGGCCCGCCTCACGACCCCGCTGGCGGGCGTACTGCTCGCGGCGGCGAACGGGACGCTGGACTCGCTGGAGCCGCTGCACTGGCGTGAGGACGCGGCCGTCACCGTGGTGGTGGCCTCGCACAACTACCCCGGCACGCCCCGTACCGGCGACCCGATCGAGGGTCTGGAGGAGGTCGCGGCCGAGGACGCCCCGCACGCCTACGTGCTGCACGCGGGCACCCGCCGCGACGGCGGGGCCGTCCTCAGCGCGGGCGGGCGGGTGCTGTCGGTGACCGCGACCGGAGCGGACCTCGCCCAGGCCCGTGAGCGGGCGTACCGGGCCGTCTCCCGGATCCGGCTCGCCGACTCCCAGCACCGCACCGACATCGCCCGGAGCGCCGCCGGCGAGTGAGCCCGCGCCGCCTGCGCGCACCACGGCGGGAGGGAGCCCGGCGGCATCGCGCCCCGGGCTCCCTCCGTGTGCGTCCACCGCTGTACCCGGTCCCCGCCCGCCCGCGCGGGGCCTTCGTGCGGGACCTGCGCTGGAGGAAGTCGTGGGACCTGCGTCCCCGCCCGCCTGCGCGGGGCCCGCGTCCCGGTCCGGGCGTGCGGTGTCCACCCCTCGCGTCCCACCCTTGCCCCAAAGCCATTCCATCGGGTGATGGCTGGGCCATCCGGATGACGGTCGCCGAACCCCCAACTATGGTGCGGCGCAAGCGTTCCGGCACTTGGCTCACCGGCATTGCGATGTCGGCGGCCGGTGCCACAGTGGGGGAGTGACCAACACCGTCGCAGGGCAGAGGGGGTGAGATCCGGTGGTGTCCGGTTCCGGGTTTTCCGTCGGCACTCACGGCGCCCGTTCCAAGGCTCTCGCCGTACTGCGGGTGCGCGGCTGGGCCACGGCCGCCGCGCTGCTTCCCGCGGCGGCGGCCGTCGTGCTGCTCGCCGGCGCGGCCGCGGGCCCGATGCGGGGCGCGGGCTGGGACACGGCGCGCTGGATCACCGGGGCCTGTGCGGTGGCCGTGCTGCTGGCGGCCGCGGCGGTGGCCGCGGTGATCGCCCGTGCGTCCCCCGCGCTCACGCCCACCGTGGAGCTCGCGCCCGGTGCCGCCCCGGACCTCCACCGGCTGGTGGAGGACCTGGCCGACCGCCTCGACGTCCCGGCGCCGTCCGCCCTCGCGCTCACGCCCGACTGCGACAGCTGGCTGGAGGACCGCTCCCACCCGTCCCACCGCCGTACCGGTGCCCGCCGGTCCGGCGAGGGCCCGGTGCTGGTCATCGGCTCACCGTTCCTGTGGTGGATGCGGGTGGCCGAGCTGCGCGCGGTGCTGGCGCCGGTGGTGGCGGGCGCGGGCCCGGCCGCGGACCCGGACATAGCCGCCGCCCGCCGGTTCGTCCGGGCGCTGGACGCGGCGGTCGCGGACGCCGCCGGGCCCGCCGGGCGGCGGGGCATAGCCGGGCCCCTCGGGGCATTGGCGGGCCGCGTCGCCGCGCTGCTGCTGCGGGCCTGCCGGACGGATGCGGCGGAGATGGAGCGCTGGGTCGCGACGGCCTCGTCCGAACGCGCCAAGGGCGTGGACTACGGGCTGAGGGTCGTCGCACAGGAGCAGGTCGGCCTCGCCTACGCCGGATGGGACCGGCTGCTGACGCGGGTGGCGCTCCCCGCCTGGCGGATCGGCCGCTGGCCCTCGCGGCTGGACGCGGGCGTGGTCGCGGCCCTGACGGAGTTGTCCCGCCGGGACCGGCTCGCCGACGGCTTCGCCTCCCGGCTGGGCGAGCGCCCCGCGTGCGACCTGCTGGAGGAGCCGGGAGCCGTGGACGAGGCGGTGTCCCTGCTGGCGGCCCGGCTCTTCCACGGAGGCCGGTCCGGGCCCCCGTGGGCCCCGGTCGCCTGGGAGGCCTATCCCGAGCAGGTCGTGGACCGCACCTGGCGGGTGCAGGCGGCCCGTATCCACGGGGTGCTGGACGAACTCGGGGTGCCGACGGCGACGGGTCCCGGCGGTCCGACGCTGGCCCGGGTGATGGAGCACCTCTCCCGGGAGCCGGGCACCGCCGCGGGGGACGGACTGGCGGCCGCGCTCACGGCCCGCGCGGCCCGCGAGGAGGCGGCCGGAGGGCCGGGTCCGGGCCGCCCGGGGGAGGAGCGCCCCCCGGCGCCGGGCGAGGAGGCGGCCGCCCCCGCCGCAGAGGAGGTGTCCGCGCTGTGGGGCGGGGACACGACACCGCTGGTTCCCCTGCAGCCGCCCCGCACCGGGCGGGAACTGCTCGCCGACCATGTGGTCGCCATGGTGTGCTGCACGGCGATCGACACCGTGGGCGCGGCGCCCGGTATGGACTGGCTGGACGGCCCCGTCCTGCTGGTCGACGGTGAGCGCTGCGCGGACCTGCTGCCCCCGGTGCTCAGCCTCGTGGAGGAGGGCGACGCCACGCCGCTGCGCGTCTGGCTGGGGTCGCTCGGAGTGCGCCCGGAGAAGCCCGTGCGGCTGGTGTGAGTGCCCGGCCGGGGAGCCTCCTCGGCCGGAGGCGGTTCGACGGGGGCGGTTCGACGGGGGCGTCATCGGGGTCGACGCCTGCGGCCCACTGGGGCGGATACGACCGGCGGCGGTTCGCGCGTGCCGGTCGCCGGGGCCGGTGGCGGGGGCCGGTGGCCGGAAGCGGTCCGTGCGGTGGGGCCGCCCGGGGGAGTCCGATCAGAGGCGTGCACGGTCCGCGGAGCCCGGAGCGGCCGCTGCCGAGAACCGCTCGGGTCCGGTCGCCGGCCGGTCTTCCTCGTCCCGTACCGGCTCGTCCTCCGCTCCTTGGCGGTACGGATCGGTCGGACGCGGTCCCCATCGCGGAAGTCGTCACGGGCAGCCACGCAAACGCGCCGGATATGCGGGCTGCATGCCCGGGACGCCGGAAAGATACGGAGAAGTCCCTTCCGTTTCACGTCAATTCGCGACGAACGGTGACGGGCTGAGTGCGTTATGTGATGTGCTGGAGACCGGCGCTGCACAGGTCGGCGCGCACCGGCGGTCCGGGGCACCGAGGAGGCACGGCATGGGGGCGGAGAGGGTCCGGCGATGGGAATCGGGCGCCCTCGCCCATGCCGTCAGCGACCCCTTCGGCCAGGGGCCGCTGCCCTGGCTGCGGGGCAGCGAGCAGTACTTCGGCGACACCGGGCAGGTCGTCCCCTGGTACGCCGACGAGGCGATGGCCCGGGGCGGCTCCGGCCGCCCGCGCACCGCCGACGACGTCCACCACCAGATCAAGGGCTTCGTCTCCCCGGGAGCGGCCGAGCCCGGCGGGGCCGTCGACTTCCACATCACCGTGGACCCGCCCCAGCAGTTCTCGGTCGACGTCTACCGGATCGGGCACTACGGCGGGGACGGTGCCGCGAAGATCACCACCAGCCCCCGGCTCTCCGGGATCGTCCAGCCGCCCCCGCTGACCGCCGACCGCACGGTCTCCTGCCACCACTGGTGGCTCTCGTGGCGGCTGCAGATCCCCTCGTACTGGTCCGTCGGTGCCTACGTGGCGGTGCTGACAACCCTCGACGGGTACCGCTCCCACATCCCGTTCACGGTCCGCGACGACCATCCGGCGGACCTGCTCCTGCTCCTGCCCGACGTCACCTGGCAGGCCTACAACCTCTACCCGGAGGACGGGCGCACCGGCGCCAGCCTCTACCACGCCTGGGACGGGGACGGCCGGCTGCTCGGTGAGGCGGAGGCCGCGACGACGGTCTCCTTCGACCGCCCGTACGCCGGTGCCGGCCTCCCGCTGCACGTCGGCCACGCCTACGACTTCATCCGCTGGGCCGAGCGGTACGGCTACGACCTGGCCTACGCGGACGCGCGGGACCTGCACGCGGGCCGCGTCGACCCGGCCCGCTACCGGGGCCTGGTCTTCCCCGGCCACGACGAGTACTGGTCGGTGCCCATGCGGCAGGCGGCGGAACGGGCCCGGGACGGCGGGACCTCGCTGGTGTTCCTCTCCGCCAACACCCTCTACTGGCAGATCCGGCTCGGCCCCTCGCCCTCCGGGGTGCCGGACCGGCTGCTCACCTGCCGCAAGCGCCGCGGCCCGGGGCGCCCGGCGCTCTGGCGCGAGCTGGACCGCGCCGAGCAGCAGCTGCTCGGCATCCAGTACGCGGGCCGGGTGCCCGAGCCGTCCCCCATGGTGGTGCGCAACGCGGACCACTGGCTGTGGGAGGCCACCGGTGCGGGCGAGGGCGACGAGATCCCCGGTCTCGTCGCGGGGGAGGCCGACCGCTACTTCCCGCGCACCGCGCTCCCCGAGCACCGTCGGCGGATCCTGCTCGCCCACTCCCCCTACCGGGACGGCGAGGGCGTGGTGCGCCACCAGGAGACCTCGCTCTACCGGGCGCCCTCCGGGGCGCTGGTCTTCGCCTCGGGGACCTTCGCCTGGTCGCCCGCGCTCGACCGGCCGGGCCATGTGGACGCCCGTGTCCAGCGTGCGACCGCCAACCTCCTCGACCGCATCTGCAAACGCGACTGAGCGCCGCGCCCCGCCGTGCGCGCGCTGCTGCCCGCCGCGCCCCGCCGCGCCCCGCCGCGCGCGGGGGCGGGCCCGGCGGGCGGTCGGCGCGCGGCACGGCGCCCCCTGGTCGGGAGAGCCCCGCCGGTACGGGAGAATCGGTGCCGTCGTACTGAACCACGGGGAGGAACCGTGTCCGGATTCGTCGAAAAGCCCGAGCCCGTCCAGGTGCCGGGACTGGTGCATCTGCACACCGGCAAGGTGCGCGACCTGTACCGGAACGAGGCGGGCGACCTCGTGATGGTCGCCAGCGACCGCATCTCCGCGTACGACTGGGTGCTCCCCACCGAGATCCCGGACAAGGGGCGGGTGCTCACCCGGCTGTCGCTGTGGTGGTTCGACCGGCTGAAGGACCTGGTGCCCCACCACGTCCTGTCCACCGAACTGCCCGAGGGCGCTCCCGCCTCCTGGGAGGGCCGCACCCTGGTGTGCCGCTCGCTGCGGATGGTGCCCGTGGAGTGCGTGGCGCGCGGCTACCTCACCGGGTCGGGACTGGCCGAGTACGAGCAGTCCCGGACCGTCTGCGGCCTGGCGCTCCCCGAGGGGCTCGCCGACGGGTCCGAGCTGCCGGCGCCGATCTTCACCCCGGCGACCAAGGCCGCCGTGGGCGACCACGACGAGAACGTCAGCTACGAGGAGGTCGCCCGCCAGGTCGGCGCCGAGACGGCGGCGCTGCTGCGCCGGACGACGATCGACGTGTACGCCCGGGCGCGGGACATCGCCCGGGACCGCGGCATCATCCTGGCCGACACCAAGTTCGAGTTCGGCTTCGACGGGGACACGCTCGTCCTCGCCGACGAGGTGCTCACGCCGGACTCCTCCCGCTTCTGGCCCGCCGACGCCTGGGAGCCGGGGCACCCGCAGCCCTCCTACGACAAGCAGTTCGTCCGCGACTGGCTGACCTCGCCGGCGTCCGGCTGGGACCGCCGGAGCGAGGAGCCGCCCCCGGCGCTGCCCGAGGAGGTCGTGGCGGCCACCCGGGCCAAGTACCTGGAGGCCTACGAGCTGCTGACCGGCACCGCCTGGTCCTGAAGGGCCGGCGCGCGGCCTCCGGCACGCGCGCTGCGTTGCCGGGGCCGTCCGTGTGCCTCGGGTACGAGGACGCCCCTCCGCCGTGCGAGGGTGCGCACCGGAGGCCGCGCACCGCGCCCCACGGGCGGACGGTGCAACGGCCTGGCGCGCGCCGACGGCGCCGGGCCGCCGCGCACCGCGCTCCGCCGTGGGGCCCGGTCCGGCGTTCGCGATCGCCCTGGGCCCGGCCGGTGCCGGGCCGTGCCGCCGGGCCTCCCGCGGACCTCCTCCCCGGGGCCTGCGGGAAGCCGGGGAAGCGGGTGCGGTGGAGGAGGGGGGCACGACGAAGCCCCCGGCGAGATCACCGGGGGCTTCGAACCGAGCGGACGACGAGATTCGAACTCGCGACCCTCACCTTGGCAAGGTGATGCTCTACCAACTGAGCCACGTCCGCATGCGCCGTAGCGCGGAGCCCACTATACCCAACCTTTCTCCCGAGCGAGACGCGCCGCGGAGTGGCGGTTCTCGGCGCCGAGCTTGGAGACCGCCGAGGAGAGGTAGTTGCGCACGGTTCCCGGGGACAGCGAGGCCCGGGCGGCGATCTCCGCGACGGGCGCCCCGTCCTCCGCCAGGGCCAGCACCTCGGCCTCGCGCGCGGTCAGCGGGGAGTCGCCCGCGGAGATCGCGTCGGCCGCCAACTCCGGGTCCACATAGCGGTTTCCCGCATGGACGGTGCGGATGATCTCGGCGAGCCTCCGGGCGCTCACGGTCTTCGGGACGAAGCCCCGCACCCCCGCGGTCAGGGCCCGCTTCAGGTGCCCGGGGAGTCCGTGGCTGGTCACGATCAGGCTGCGGCACCCGGGCAGTTCGTCCCTGAGGTGTGTGGCGACCGTCACGCCGTCGGCGCCCGGCATCTGAAGGTCCAGCACGGCCACGTCCGGCCGGTGGGCCCGGGCCATCGCCAGGGCCTCGGGCCCGGTGGCGGCCTCGGCGACGACGACCAGGTCGTCCTCCAGGGCGAGCAGGGCGGCGAGTGCGCCCCGGATCAGGTGCTCGTCGTCGGCGAGCAGGACGCGTACACGCGGGTTCACGCGGGCTCCTTCGGCTCGGTGCCCGTGCGGAGCGGTTTCCGCCCCGGGGCGCTTCGGTGCTCTCCCGGGGCCCGCCGGGGGCCCGGCGGCCGGGGCACGGGGCCGGCGCTTGGTGCCGCTGTCCCCGCTCCCCCGGCGCCGGGGTTCTCGGGCCCCGGCAGCGGAACACGGGCGGCGACCCGGAAGCGGTCGCCGCCGAGCGGGCCGGCCTCCAGGCTGCCGCCGACCGCGGCGAGGCGTTCCCGCAGCCCCGCCAGACCGGAGCCCGGGCCGACGGGGGCGGCGGCCCGGGCTCCCGCCCCGTCGTTCTCGACGGTCAGGACCGCGCTCCCCTCGACGAGGCCGACCGAGATCGTGCAGTGCCGGGCGTCGCCGTGCCGCAGGATGTTGGTGGTGGCCTCACGGACCACCCAGCCGAGCGCGGACTGGACGGCGGCGTCCAGCGCGGACAGCTCCCGGTCGCCGCCGTGGGCCCGCGGGACGGCCCCCCGGTGCGGGGCGGTCAGCACCGTGCACCCGATGCCGGCGGCGGCGAGCACGCTGCTCGCCCCGTCCAGTTCGGCCCGCAGGTCGGCGTCCCGGTAGCCGCGCACCACCTCGCGCACCTCGCGCTGGGACTCCCGGGCGATCCGCTGGACCTCGGTCATCTGGTCGGCGGCCTCCGGCCGTCCGCGGTGCGCGAGTTCGACGGCCAGCTCGCTCTTGAGCGCGATGACCGCGAGGTTGCGGCCCAGCACGTCGTGGAGGTCGCGTCCGAAGCGCAGCCGCTCCTCGGCGACGGCCAGCCGGGCTTCGACGTCCCGTGCCGCGTGGAGCTTCCACATCACGGCGAGCACCCACAGGGACACCCGGACCGTGACCGCGAGCCATCCGGTGATCAGCCCCACCGTGACGGCGACGGCCACCGCGTCGCCCGCCCCGTACCCGGCCCCCGGCAGCACCGCGGCGAGCACGACGAGGGCGAGCACCTGGTGCAGGGCGACCGTCCGGGCCCTCGGCAGCAGGCAGTGGCCGCCCGAGAGCGGGGCCAGGCAGCAGCCGAGGAGCAGCGGGAGCAGCCCCTCCGGCACGGTCGTCCCCGCTGCCACCACCGGTGCCGCCAGTCCGGCGGTGGCGGCGGCGCAGAGGGCGAGCAGCCGCCCGGGGTAGGCCCTGCGGCCGAGGTACGCCTCGATCGCGGTGCGGGCGAGGCGGTGGCACAGGACGCCGTTGACCAGTGCGAGCAGCAGGACGGCGGAGACCAGGAGCGGCCGCCCCGCGGCGCTGACCAGGAGGGCGGCCGCCACCAGGACGACGCACAGCACCGCGCCCCAGTGGATCGCGTACACCGAGCCGCGCGTGTACAGGTCGACCTTCGCCGCTCCGCTGCGGCCGCTCCAGAGCCCCACCCGGTCCCTCCTCCTCGTCCGCCCCGTCTTCCGCCCGCCGGTCCGCGGTCCCCGCGCCCCCGCCGGTCCGCGGTCCCCGCGCCCCCGCCGTCCGGGGTCCCCCTCGCCCCGGACGCCGGGGGCGGGGCGGACGCTCAGCGCCGGGGCTCCCAGCGGAACCACCGTCGCACAGCGAACACCCCCAGCAGCGTCCAGGCCAGAGCCCCCAGCACCGCGGTGGCGAGCTCGGCCGGCTCGGCCCCGCCGGTCCACCCGGCCCTGACCAGGGTCATGGCCCCGGTCAGCGGCAGCAGCTCGCACAGCCGGGCCAGCCGGTCCGGCAGGAGGGCCAGCGGGAGGACCAGGCCCGAGCCGACCGAGGAGAGCAGCAGCATCGGCAGTGTGGTGATCTGGGCGCTCTCCACGGTCCGGGTCACGGCGGACGTCGCCGCGGCCAGGACCGCCATCAGCACCACCCCGAGGAGCACCCCGGCGGCGAGCAGCCACGGCCGCTCGGGCGCTCCGGTGCCGAGGAGCGCCGCGCCCGCCGCACCCAGCGCGGCGCACTGGGCGAGTGCCAGGGCGGCGGCCGGGAGCGCCGAGCCCGCCAGGATCTCCGCGTCGGACGCCTCCCCCGTGCGCAGCCGCTTCAGCACCAGGTCCTCGCGCCGTGCGACATAGGCGGAGACCAGGTTCATATGGACGACGAGGACGAGGGCGAGGCCGGTGCCGCTCGTCATCAGCGCGGTGTCGGGGTCGATGCCGGTGCCGGCCAGGTCGAGGCTCCCGAGGGAGTTCCTGACCGCGACCACCATCAGCGCGGGCAGGGCCAGCGCGACGAAGAGCGAGGACCGGTTGCGGACGAGCAGGGTGATCTCCGCGCGTCCCAGGGCCGTCAGCCGTCCCGCGGTCGTCGTCGTGGCCGTCATCGGGCCCTCACCGTCCTGTCGTTGTCGTTGCCGTTGCCGTGGGCGGGTGTGCCGCCGAGGTCCGGTGCGCCGCCGCCGGGGGTGCTCCCGCCCGCGTGCCCGGCGATGTCCAGGAACGCCTCCTCCAGCGAGGCGGAGCGGGCGTCGAGTCCCTGCAGCCCCACCTCCGCCTCGGCCGCCCACCGGAGCAGGGCTCCGAGGTCCTCCTGGAGGCGGTGGGTGCGGATCTCGACGTGCCGGCCGTCGGCGGCCGCGTGGAGCGAGAGCGGCAGCCGGGCGGGGGCGACCTCCTCGGGCAGGCTGAAGCGGATGCGCGCCGGGCGGCCGGCGGTCACCTCGGCGGGCGTGCCCGAGGTGACGACGAGGCCCTGGTGCATGATCGCCAGCCGGTCCGCCAGCGACTCGGCCTCCTCCAGGTAGTGCGTGGTCAGCAGCACCGTGGTGCCGCCGTCCCGGAGGGCGCGCACCAGCTCCCAGGTGTCGCGGCGCCCCTCGGCGTCGAGGCCGGTGGTCGGCTCGTCGAGAAAGAGCACCTCGGGACGGCCCAGGAGCGCGAGGGCCAGGTCGAGCCTGCGGCGCTCGCCCCCGGAGAGCTGCTTGACCCTGACCCCCGCCCGGTGTCCGAGGCCCACCAGCTCCAGGGCCTCGGGCACGGGGCGCGCTCCGCTGGTGCAGCCGGCCCACATCCGGGCGGTCTCGGCGGCGGTCAGGTCCGAGGGGAAGCCGCCCTCCTGGAGCATCACCCCGATACGGGGGCGTACGGCGGCGCGCTCCCGCCAGGGGTCGCGGCCCAGGACGCGGACGGTGCCGGAGCCGGGCGGGGCGAGCCCTTCGAGCAGTTCGACGGTGGAGGTCTTGCCGGCCCCGTTGGTCCCGAGCAGGGCGAAGACCTCGCCGTGGCGGACGTCCAGGTCGATGCCGCGGACGGCCCGGTACCCGCCCCTGTAGGTGCGGTGGAGGCCGCGCGCCTCGATCGCGTGCTCCTCGGGCCCGGATGCGGAGCGAGCGGCTTCGAGTGCGCTCCGGAGTGTGGCGTCGGTCATGCCACCAGGCTTCCGCCGCCCGTGCGGCGGCGGCAGTGCGTGCTGTCATCGCCGCCCGTGACGGATGTCATGGGTCCGGGCGGGAGGTGCGCGGTGCACGCGGAGACGACGAAGGCCCCGATCGTGATGATCGGGGCCTTCGTGCCACGAGCGGACGACGAGATTCGAACTCGCGACCCTCACCTTGGCAAGGTGATGCTCTACCAACTGAGCCACGTCCGCAGTGCCTCCGCTCGGCTTTCACCGGGCGGCGCGTTCACCACTGTACCTGATCCACAACGGTGGTCGGTAAGAGGTGGAGAGCGGGTGACAGGAATTGCACACTGCGCCTTCCCCCTGGAAGGGGGATGTTCTACTACTGAACTACACCCGCACGATCCTCGGTTCGGGCCTTTCGGCCTCTCCCCTCGGCGTGCTCCAGACTCTAGCCGATCATCGGGGGGGTCGTGCAAGTCGGATCGGGTGCGACGGCCCCCCGCCGCTCCCGGAAGCTCAACTCGCCGCGCGGAACGCCTCGTAGACGTGCTTGGGGATGCGCCCCCGGGCGGGGATGTCCATCTTCCGCGACTGCGCCCAGGCGCGGACGGCGGACGGGGCCGGTTCCACCGCGGTGTGGCGGTACGCCTCGGGTGCGGGCCTCCGCCCCGCGCCCCCGGACCGCTTCCGGCCCGCGGCCAGGTACGGTGCCAGGGCCTTGCGCAGTTTCTTTGCATTGGAGGTATTGAGGTCGATCTCGTACGACTTCCCGTCCAGGCCGAACATGACCGTTTCCGCCGCTTCTCCTCCGTCGATGTCGTCGGAGAGTGTGACGACTACTCGCTGAGCCACGGATATCGGTCCTTTCCCTGCGGTGTCACCGCTTCTGACGTGCCAGGACGCCGGATAAGCGGTCGGCGAGGAGCAATGCTGCTTTCCTCTGCATTCCTTTGTACAGCGGCGGGCGGCGCATTGTGAAGCCCCGGCAATTCGCTGCGCGTGTCCGCGGCAAACCCCCTCGGCATTCCTATCCGGGATTTCCGTGTGGTGTCCAAGGATATCTACTCGCGTAGATTTCTCGGCCGGGTACGCTGAGGGAACCGCCCTCGCAACACACCACCGGGAGTGCCCGTGGCTCGCGTCGTAGTCGACGTCATGCTCAAGCCCGAGATCCTCGACCCCCAGGGGCAGGCGGTGCAGCGTGCACTGCCCCGTCTGGGATTCGACGGCATCGCGGACGTACGTCAGGGGAAGCGCTTCGAGCTGGAGGTGGACGGGACGGTCGACGACGCCGCCCTCGCCCGCATCCACGAGATGGCCGAGACCTTCCTCGCCAACACCGTCATCGAGGACTTCGTCGTGAGGGTCGAATCGTGACCTCGCGTATCGGAGTCGTCACCTTCCCCGGAACCCTCGACGACCAGGACGCCCTGCGCGCCGTGCGCGTGGCCGGCGCCGAGGCCGTGCCGCTGTGGCACCGCGACAAGGACCTGCACCAGGTCGACGCGGTCGTCCTGGCGGGCGGGTTCAGCTACGGGGACTACCTCCGCGCCGGAGCCATCTCCCGCTTCTCGCCGGTGATGGAGACGATCATCGAGCAGGCCAGGGGCGGCATGCCGGTGCTCGGCATCTGCAACGGCTTCCAGATCCTCACCGAGGCGCACCTGCTGCCCGGCGCGATGCTCCGCAACAACCACCTCCACTTCATCTGCCGCGACCAGCGGCTGACGGTGGAGAACGCGGCCACGGCCTGGACCGCCGACTACGAGCAGGGCCAGGAGATCTCGGTCCCGCTGAAGAACATGGACGGCCGGTACACCGCCGACGAGCGCACTCTGGACGAGCTGGAGGCCGAGGGGCGCGTCGCGTTCCGCTACACCGCCGGCGGGGACGCGGCCGACGGCTACGGCAACCCCAACGGCTCGCTGCGCGACATCGCGGGCATCACCAACGCGGCGGGCAACGTCGTGGGCCTGATGCCGCACCCCGAGCACGCCGTGGAGCCGCTGATCGGCACGGGCGGCACGGACGGGCTCGGATTCTTCACCTCGATCCTCAAGAAGTTGGTCAGCGCCTCATGACTCTCGACACGGTCAAGCACGCCTCCGGGACGCCTGACGCGGAGCAGCCCTGGCGCGAACTCGGGCTCAAGGAGGACGAGTACGCGCGCATCCGCGAGATCCTCGGCCGCCGGCCCACCGGCGCCGAACTGGCCATGTACAGCGTCATGTGGTCCGAGCACTGCTCCTACAAGAGCAGCAAGGTCCACCTGCGCCAGTTCGGGGAGAAGGCCCCCGAGAACGACGCCCTGCTCGTCGGCATCGGCGAGAACGCGGGCGTGGTCGACGTCGGCCAGGGCTACGCGGTGACCTTCAAGGTCGAGTCGCACAACCACCCCTCGTACATCGAGCCCTACCAGGGTGCGGCGACGGGTGTCGGCGGCATCGTCCGCGACATCCTCGCCATGGGCGCCCGCCCGGTGGCCGTCGTCGACCCCCTGCGGTTCGGCGCCCCCGACCACCCGGACACCAGGCGCGTGCTGCCGGGCGTGGTCGCGGGCATCGGCGGCTACGGCAACTGCCTCGGCCTGCCGAACATCGGCGGCGAGGTCGTCTTCGACTCCTGCTACCAGGGCAACCCGCTGGTCAACGCCGGCTGCATCGGCGTGATGAAGCACGAGGACATCCACTTGGCCAAGGCCTCCGGCCCCGGCAACAAGGTCATCCTCTACGGTGCCCGCACCGGCGGCGACGGCATCGGCGGCGTCTCGGTGCTCGCCTCCGAGACCTTCGACGACTCCAAGCCCGCCAAGCGCCCCGCCGTCCAGGTCGGCGACCCGTTCCAGGAGAAGCTCCTGATCGAGTGCACCCTGGAGATCTTCCGGGAGAAGCTCGTCGCGGGCATCCAGGACCTCGGCGGCGCCGGGCTGTCCTGCGCCACCTCCGAGCTGGCCAGCGCCGGCTCCGGCGGGATGCGCGTCGAGCTCGACCGCGTCCACCTGCGCGACGCGACGCTCTCGCCCGAGGAGATCCTCATGAGCGAGTCGCAGGAGCGCATGTGCGCGATCGTCGAGCCCGACAAGGTCGAGCGCTTCCTCGCCATCTGCGAGAAGTGGGACGTCATCGCCACCGTGATCGGCGAGGTCACCGAGGGCGAGCGGCTGGAGATCTACTGGCACGGCGAGCAGATCGTCGACGTGCCGCCGCGCACGGTCGCCCACGAGGGTCCCGTCTACGAGCGTCCCTACGCCCGCCCGTCCTGGCAGGACGCCCTGCAGGCGGACGACGCGAACGCGCTGCCCCGCCCGGCGGACGCCGAGGAGCTGCGGGCCCAGGTGCTCAGGCTCGTCGCCTCGCCGAACCAGGCGTCGAAGGCGTGGATCACCGACCAGTACGACCGCTTCGTGCAGGGCAACACCGTGCTCGCCCAGCCCGAGGACGCGGGCATGGTGCGCATCGACGAGGAGTCCGACCTCGGTGTGGCCATGGCGACCGACGGCAACGGCCGGTACGCCAAGCTCGACCCGTACACCGGGGCGCAGCTCGCCCTCGCCGAGGCGTACCGCAACGTCGCCGCGTCGGGAGCCAGGCCGCTCGCGGTCTCGGACTGCCTGAACTTCGGCTCCCCCGAGGACCCGGACGTGATGTGGCAGTTCGCCGAGGCCACCCGCGGGCTCGCGGACGCCTGCCAGACGCTCGGCACCCCGGTGACCGGCGGCAACGTCTCGCTCTACAACCAGACCGGCGAGACGGCGATCCACCCCACCCCGGTGGTGGCCGTGCTCGGCGTGATCGACGACGTGACACGGCGCACGCCGATCGCGTTCGCCGAGGAGGGGCAGCTGCTCTACCTGCTCGGCGACACCCGTGAGGAGTTCGGCGGCTCGGCGTGGTCCCAGGTCGTCCACGACCACCTCGGCGGTCTGCCGCCCGCGGTGGACCTCGACCGGGAGCGGCTGCTGGCGGAGATCCTCATCTCGGCCTCCCGCGACGGCATGATCGACGCCGCGCACGACCTCTCCGACGGCGGGCTGGTCCAGGCGGTCGTCGAGTCCTGCCTGCGCGGCGGGAAGGGCGCCCGGCTGGTCGTGCCGGACGGCCTGGACGCCTTCACCTTCCTGCTCAGCGAGTCGGCCGGGCGGGCGATCGTCGCCGTGCCCCGCAGCGAGGAGCTGCGCTTCACCGACATGTGCGGCGCGCGCGGGCTGCCCGCGACCCGGATCGGTGTCGTGGACGGCGACGCGGTCGAGGTCCAGGGCGCCTTCGGCATCCCGCTCGACGAGCTGCGCACCGCGCACGAGGAGACGATCCCGGGCCTGCTGGCCTGACGCGCATCGGCGCGGCTCCGCCCCCGGAGCCCCCGAGCCCCGCCCGGCACGGCGTCCCGCGCCGCCGGGCGGGGCTCCGCCGTGCCCGGGCGTGCCCCGCCGCCCGGCTCTCCGGCCGCGTGGTCCTGCCCTGCCCGGGCCCCCGGGTGCCGCGCGGGCCCCTGCGCGGTGCGATCCTTCGCGCGGACCCCGCGACGCACCGCCGGGCCGTAGGGTCGGGCCATGCCCCCTGCCGCCAAGCGCCCCCGCTCCTACGACCATGCGAAGGTCGTGGCCGCGGTCCTCGCCCAGTTCTCCCACGTCCGCGCGGCGGTCGGGCGGCTGACGCCCGAGCAGCTCGCCCTGCCCACCCGGCTGGGGGAGTGGACCGTGCGCGAACTCTGCGCCCACATCGCGATGGTGGCCCAACTCGCGGCCGAGAGCCTGGAGCGGCCCGAGCCGCGCACCCGGGATCTCGCCCTGCTGGACTGGCCGTTCGCCACCTCCACCGCGGCCTCCGCAGTCGACGGGGACACCCGCTCCTTCGCCGGGCTCGGGGAGGCGGACGAGCTCTGCGCACGCACCGCCGAGCGGATCGGGGCCCTGCTCCCCGGTTCCCCCGCCGACCGGCTGGTCCCGATGCGCTTCGGCGGGATGCGGTTCGGTGACTACCTCGTCACCCGCACCGTCGAGCTGGTGGTGCACACCGACGACCTGGCCGCCGCCACCGGACTGGAGATCCCCTACGACCGGCAGGCGCTCGCCGCCTGCACCCGGCTGCTCGCGGACGCCCTCGCGGTGAAGGCGCCGGGCGGTTCCACGGAAGTGCGGATCCCGCCGTTCGCGGTCGTGCAGTGCATCGAGGGACCGCGCCACACCCGGGGCACTCCCCCGAACACCGTGGAGACCGATCCGCTGACCTGGGTCAGGCTCGCCACCGGGCGGGCCGTCTGGCAGGAGGAGCGGGACGCCGCCCGGGTCCGGGTCCGCGGCGAGCGGGCCGACCTGGGGCCGCTGCTGCCGCTGCTGGGCTGATCCCGGCCGCGGGACGGAACCGCTCCGGACACGGGGCCGTCCCAGCGGCATGCGTCCTCGGCTGAGCCTTCCCGTCCTCGTGTCCGTCCTTCTCCTGCCGCTCGCCGCCTGCGGCGAGCAGACGTCCTCCGGAGCGGCCTCCTCCGCTGTTCCCGACCTCCCCCTGTCCGGGGTGCGGTGGTCCGTCGACGCCGTCACGGTGGACGGCCGGCGCATCCCCGCCCCCGCGGGCGCCCACCTGGAGGTCGGCGACGAGGGCCGGGCCCGGGGGGACTACGGCTGCAACCGCTTCGGGGCGCAGGTGGGCGTCGAGGGCGACACGGTGACCGTCAGTCCGGGCGAGGTGACCGAGAAGGCGTGCGCCGCGGACGTCCAGAGCTTCGAGGACGGCCTCCGCGCCCTGCTCACCGGCGCACTCACGGGCGAGCTGGCCGACGACCGGCTGACCCTCACCGACCGGCACGGCGACCAGATCGCGCTCTCGGCCGCCCGGGAGCCCGCACTGGTGGGCACCGAATGGACGGTCACGTCCCTGGTGGAGGGGGAGAGCGCCGCCTCCCTTCCCGAGGGCACGCGCGGCACCGCCGTGCTGGCCTTCGCCGAGGACGGCACGGCCGAGGGGAGCCTGGGCTGCAACCGCTTCACCGCCGATGCCCGGATCACCGGCGACTCGGTGGTCCTCGGGCCGGTCGCGGCCACCAGGAAGCTCTGCGACGGCCCCGGGATGGAGCTGGAGCGGGCACTGACGGCCCTGCTGGAGTCGGGGGCGCTGCGGTACCGGCTGGACCAGGGTGCGCTGACCCTCACCGCCGGGGACGGCACCGGCCTGGTGGCCTCGGCGGACCCGGAGCGCTGAGGGTCCCGCGGCCGTCCGGGCGCCCCCTAGCGTCCTGAATATGGGGGTATGTCGCTCCGTGGAGGGCTGGGCGGGGATGTGAACTAGCGCACGCGGCCCCGTTCCGGCTCCGAACGGCCGGTGGCGCCCCCGCCCCCTCGTCCCGGAGCGGCTCCCGGCGGCGCCGGCCGCACCCGCGCCGCCCGGGGCCTGCCTGGGGAGTCGGCCCCCGTTCCGCTATCCGGACGGCCCGCCGGACGCCCGGGTGATCTTGTCCGGGGGTGCCGGAGAGGCCCGCGGGCACCTCGGAATCGGGGGTTCCGGGACGCGTCGGGGCGCCTTTCGCGGCCCCCGGGAGCGGGTGCGCGGCCATCCCCAATTCGGACCAGTGGTCGATCTCGCCTACACTCGGTGGCGTGCCACGTGGTGACGGACGACTCAACCACGACCTGCTCCCCGGAGAGAAGGGCCCCCAGGACGCCTGCGGCGTCTTCGGTGTCTGGGCTCCGGGCGAAGAGGTCGCCAAGCTCACTTACTTCGGGCTCTACGCCCTCCAGCATCGAGGCCAGGAATCCGCGGGAATCGCGGTCAGCAACGGCTCTCAGATCCTCGTCTTCAAGGACATGGGCCTTGTGTCCCAGGTCTTCGACGAGACCTCCCTCGGCTCCCTGAGCGGTCATATCGCGGTCGGACACGCCCGCTACTCGACCACCGGCGCCTCCGTGTGGGAGAACGCCCAGCCGACCTTCCGGGCCACCGCCCACGGGTCGATCGCGCTGGGTCACAACGGCAACCTGGTCAACACCGCGCAGCTGGCCGAGATGGTCGCCGACCTCCCCAAGGAGAACGGCCGCGCCACCCAGGTCGCCGCGACCAACGACACGGACCTGGTCACCGCCCTGCTGGCGGGCCAGGTCGACGAGGACGGCAAGCCGCTCACCGTGGAGGAGGCGGCCGCCCGGGTCCTCCCCGCGGTGAAGGGCGCCTTCTCGCTCGTCTTCATGGACGAGGGCACCCTGTACGCGGCCCGCGACCCGCAGGGCATCCGCCCGCTGGTCCTCGGCCGTCTGGAGCGCGGCTGGGTCGTCGCCTCCGAGTCGGCCGCCCTCGACATCTGCGGCGCCAGCTTCGTCCGCGAGGTCGAGCCCGGCGAGATGATCGCGATCGACGAGAACGGCATCCGGACCTCTCGCTTCGCAGATGCGAAGCCCAAGGGCTGTGTCTTCGAGTATGTGTACCTGGCCCGTCCCGACACGGACATCGCCGGCCGGAACGTGTACCTCTCGCGGGTCGAAATGGGCCGGAAACTCGCCGCGGAAGCCCCCGCCGAGGCCGACCTCGTCATAGCGACGCCGGAGTCCGGCACGCCCGCGGCCATCGGCTACGCCGAGGCCAGCGGTATCCCGTACGGCTCCGGACTGGTGAAGAACGCCTACGTCGGGCGCACCTTCATCCAGCCCTCCCAGACCATCCGGCAGCTCGGCATCCGGCTGAAGCTGAACCCCCTGAAGGAAGTCATCAAGGGCAAGCGCCTGGTCGTGGTGGACGACTCGATCGTCCGCGGCAACACCCAGCGCGCCCTGGTCAAGATGCTGCGCGAGGCCGGCGCCGCCGAGGTCCACATCCGGATCTCGTCCCCGCCGGTGAAGTGGCCCTGCTTTTTCGGCATCGACTTCGCCACCCGGGCGGAGCTGATCGCCAACGGCATGACGATCGACGAGATCGGCACCTCGCTCGGCGCCGACTCCCTCGCGTACATCTCCATCGACGGCATGATCGACGCGACCACGATCGACAAGCCCCAGCTGTGCCGCGCGTGCTTCGACGGCGAGTACCCCATGGAGCTGCCGGACCCGGAGCTGCTCGGCAAGCAGCTGCTGGAGACGGAGCTGGCCGCCGGGCCCGCGGCCACCGCGGCCGCCGACGCGCTCCGCCGCCCGTAACACCCCGCAGTAACGACACGAAAGCTCTGAAGCCATGTCTCAGACCACCGGTGCCAGCTATGCCGAGGCAGGTGTCGACATCGAAGCGGGCGACCGCGCCGTCGAGCTGATGAAGGAGTGGGTGAAGAAGACGCAGCGCCCCGAGGTCCTCGGCGGCCTCGGCGGCTTCGCCGGCCTCTTCGACGCGTCCGCCCTCAAGCGCTACGAGCGCCCGCTGCTGGCCTCGGCCACCGACGGGGTCGGCACGAAGGTCGACATCGCCCGCCAGATGGGCGTCTACGACACGATCGGCCACGACCTGGTCGCCATGGTCATGGACGACATCGTCGTCTGCGGTGCCGAGCCGCTGTTCATGACCGACTACATCTGCGTCGGCAAGGTCCACCCCGAGCGGGTCGCCGCCATCGTCAAGGGCATCGCGGAGGGCTGCGTGCTCGCCGGGACCGCCCTCGTCGGCGGGGAGACCGCGGAGCACCCGGGGCTGCTCGGCCCCGACGACTTCGACGTGGCCGGCGCGGGGACCGGTGTCGTGGAGGCGGACCGGCTGCTCGGGCCGGACCGCATCCGTACGGGTGACACGGTCATCGCGATGGCCTCCTCCGGCCTTCACTCGAACGGGTACTCGCTCGTCCGCCACGTGCTGTTCGACCGGGCCGGGATGTCCCTGGACCAGCAGGTCGAGGAGCTGGGGCGCACGCTGGGCGAGGAGCTGCTGGAGCCCACCCGGATCTACTCGCTGGACTGCCTGGCGATGACCCGCACCACCGAGGTGCACGCCTTCAGCCACATCACCGGGGGCGGGCTCGCGGCCAACCTCGCGCGGGTGGTCCCCGACGGGCTCCACGCGGTGGTCGACCGTTCCACCTGGACCCCGGGTCCGGTCTTCGACCTCGTCGGCACGGCCGGCCGGGTCGAGCGGCTGGAGCTCGAGAAGACGCTCAACATGGGCGTCGGCATGATGGCCGTGGTCCCGGAGTCCTCCGTCGAGGTGGCCCTGGCCACGCTGGCCGACCGGGGTGTGGACGCCTGGGTCGCCGGTGAGATCGTCGACCGCGGCGACCGCACCACCGGTGCGGAGCTGACCGGGTCGTACGCCGGCTAGCCCGCGGCGACGGCCGGTGACCTGCGCGTGAGCGCGACCTCGGGCACGACGGAGAGGCGGCTGCCCTCAGGGGGCGGCCGCCCGGCCGGACGACACGGTCGCCGAACAGTACGCAAGCGCACAGAACCCGGTCCGGGCACAGGCCGGACCGGGTCGGTGGATGGGCGTCAAGCGCCGCGGCGTTGCGACGCGGGACCGGACTCCTCGTCCTCGTCGCCGTCGTCGTTGTACATGTCGGCGTACCGCGCGTACGGGTCGTCTTCCTCGTCGTCGTCCTCGAACGGCTCGCCGTTCGGCGGCTGGCTCGAGATATGACCCGAAGTCGATGCGCCCAGCTCGTTGGCCAGACGTGCGAGGTCCGTCCCGCCGCTGTTGTACTTCAGCTGGCGGGCGACCTTCGTCTGCTTGGCCTTGGCCCGGCCGCGCCCCATGGCTCGACCCCCTCGGTGACGGGGCTCGACGGCCCCAGAGTCTTGACACGCGTTCATGATGCGGAACGGGCTCTCCTCGGAGAGCTCGGCCCGTAGGGCTTCAACGGTACCTGCTTCCGCGGCCATACGGTACGCCGCCCGCATGAGGTGCCACTTCGCACGACCCCCGAGGCGCCCCGTCCTCGCTGGTCAACTGCGATTTTAACCTCTTCCGGGCACACGACCCGCCGTCCGGGGTGAGTCTTCTCTCCCCCCGGGCGGGCGGGCCGTGCGCCCAGGGCTCAGCCCTGCCGGGCCTCCGCCATGCGCTGCTCGGCGATCCGGTCGGCCGCGGCGGCCGGCGGGATCCCGTCCTCCTTCGCACGTGCGAATATCGCCAGCGTGGTGTCGAAGATCCTGGCGGCCTGGATCTTGCACCGGTCGAAGTCGAACCCGTTCAGTTCGTCCGCCACCTGGATGACGCCGCCGGCGTTCACCACGTAGTCCGGGGCGTAGAGGATGCCCCGGTCGGCCAGGTCCTTCTCGACGCCCTGGTGGGCCAGCTGGTTGTTGGCCGCGCCGCAGACGACGCTGGCCGTCAGCACCGGCACGGTGTCGTCGTTCAGCGCGCCGCCCAGCGCGCAGGGTGCGTAGACGTCCAGGCCCTCGGTGCGGATCAGCGTCTCGGTGTCCGCCACCGCGGTGACCTCGGGGTGGGCCTCGACGATCCGCCTGACCGACTCCTCGCGCACATCCGTGATCACGACCTCGGCACGCTCCTCCAGCAGGTGCTGCACCAGGTAGTGGCCGACCTTGCCGACGCCGACGACGCCGACCTTGCGGCCGCGCAGCGAGGGGTCCCCCCACAGGTGCTGGGCCGAGGCCCGCATGCCCTGGTACACGCCGAAGGCGGTGAGCACGGAGGAGTCGCCCGCGCCGCCGTTCTCGGGGGAGCGGCCGGTCACCCAGCGGCTCCCGCGGGCGACCACGTCCATGTCCGCGACGAAGGTGCCGACATCGCAGGCGGTGACGTAGCGGCCGCCGAGGGAGTCCACGAAGCGGCCGTAGGCGAGCAGCAGGTCCTCGGACTTGATCTGCTCGGGGTCGCCGATGATCACGGCCTTCCCGCCGCCGTGGCGGAGGCCGGCCATGGCGTTCTTGTAGGACATCCCGCGCGCGAGGTTGAGCGCGTCGGCGACGGCGTCCTCCTCGGAGGCGTACGGGTAGAAGCGCGTGCCGCCGAGGGCGGGGCCCAGGGCGGTGGAGTGGATGGCGATGACGGCCCTGAGGCCCGTGGCGCGGTCCTGGCAGAGCACGACCTGCTCGTGCCCTCCCTGCTCGGATCGGAACAGGGTGTGCAGGACGCCGTCGGTCACATCGGTCACGGTGGTGACTCCCAAGTACGAAGCGGCGGGGGGAGGACCTTCCAGGGGTGGGGGAAGGTCCGTGTGGGCAGAGAGTATGTCCTACGCGCGCGTAGGTGGGCACCGAGCGCCGGAACACCCTCCGGGAGGGTGTCGGCGTGGAAGGATTCCGCTATGCCAGCGCAGTCCTCGGTCCTCGTTCCGTACGCGGCCTACTTGCGGGTCTACGAGCCGCTCGCGGCCTTCCCGGAGCCGGAGCGGTCCTACTGGGCGCGCTACGCGCGGCGCGGCGACGGCCCCACGGCGCAGGACGAACTGCGCCGCTCGCTGGCGGACTTGCTGGCCACCCCGCCGGTGGCCGTCCCCGTCCACGAGAGCCCGGACGCCTTCGTCGCCGAGGTCGACGGAGTGCTCTGCGTCTGCCCCTGGCGGACCCGGCTGCGCGGGTGGCTGGCGCTGGCGGAGCTCCCGGGCGTGCTCCCCGCGGCGCTGCTGGACGCGGTGCTGCCCCCGGTGGTGCGCGAGCAGGCCGCGGCCGATTTCGAGAAGTGGCGGGCGGGCAACCCGGACGCGCGCCCGTGGATGAGGACCGCGCTGTGGGCGGTGCCGGTCGGCTGGTTCGTGCTCTTCTCCGACGGGGAGCGCGTCCACCGCCCCGAGGAGCCCGCGCTGCGCTACCGGACGCCGATGGTCCAGGCCCGGCGGCGGCTGGCGCGGGCGCTGCGCACGGTCCGCGAGGCGATCGGCGAGGGGCCGCTGACCGAGATGCTGGTGGACGTGGGGCGCTGGCTGGAGGAGTTCCATCCGCGCTCGCTGGTGGAGCTGGACTACGGCGGGCTGGTGCACGCGCTGGGAGCGGCGGAGCTCGCGGAGGACCACTCGGCGCGCGATGCGGCGGAGGGGCTGGCCGCGCTGGGCGCCGGCGACCGGGAGGGCGCGGGCGAGGCGTACCGGAGGCTGACCGAGCGCTGGCGCGCCGTGAGGCACCGTCAGTTCGCGAACTGATCCGGCTGGTGGCCGGGGCTCGGGACCTGGGTCCCGAGTCGGGCGTTTGCCTCAAGCGTGATGGACGGCACTAACCGCTCCCTTGCGCCCATCACCTCCCCTCGTGTCAAAATAGGACAAGGAGTCCGGGGAGGGTTCCTTCCGCCCGGTTACGGGCGGATTGCTCTGCATTGCACGCTATGGGGGGTCTGACGACTCCTGATCGCTCTGTGACTGATCGTTACTGTGACGTGACTGTCCGTTATGGCATGGTCCATCGGGCTTCGGCCGCTGATGGACACCTGAGAGGGCAATTCCATCGGTTTGGCCGACGTGGCTGGACAGATGGTGTAGTTGTAGTGCCGAGGACAAGCCGTTCGTCCTATAACCGACTCGGCCTGCGTCCGCCATTTCGGGCAACGCGGGTCAAGGTGCAGAATTTAGAGGAATGAACCGAGAAGGTTCGGTTCTCCCGAGGAGGCCGCTCATGACCGCTCGCACCCCTGATGCCGAGCCGCTGCTGACCCCGGCTGAGGTTGCCACGATGTTCCGCGTGGACCCGAAGACGGTCACCCGCTGGGCGAAGGCGGGCAAGCTCACGTCCATCCGCACGCTCGGTGGACATCGCCGATACCGCGAGGCCGAGGTCCGTGCACTGCTGGCGGGCATTCCGCAGCAGCGCAGCGAGGCCTGAACACCCCGTTTCACCGGGCGTTCCAGGGGCCCCCACCTCTGAGCGACCCACACCTTGATACATCCGGCGCCCGCCTGCCCCAACAGGTGTGCGCCGTTGATCGCGCCGGACTCCGCCGAGTCCGGCGCGATCTTGTTGTGCCCGCGGGCGGCGCCGGAGGGGCGCACCCCGGGCCGCGGACCTCTTCGCGGGTGACATCGCTGTCGCGTCGACGGGGGTGTCGGAGGTCAGTGCAATGGCACGCATTAAATGGTGGAGTTGTAGGGAGGGGTTAAATATGAGGGTTCCCGAAACCCCTTCCGTGACTCCCGTCACAGTGCCTGCCTCTTGTCAAACTCCAGCCTGCCACTGAAAGAGCAGTGGCGCGGCGGGCGTTGGTCACTCGCCCGCGGGACTTTCGGTCCCGCCGTCCGGGGCCTGGCGGCCCTCCCGTGCGGGGCGCGCGACGCGCTCCCGGGGCGGCGCCTGCTCCGCCGGCCCCCCGGAGGGCCCCGGGAGGCCCCCTGCGGCGCTCTCCGGCTCACCGGGGGGCGGCGCCTCCGCCTCGCGGTCGGCGCGCTCCAGGGCGAGGCGCAGCAGGTGGTGGCAGACGGGGCAGTTCTTCGTGAGGTGGCGGTACCCCGAGGAGGCCGCCAGATGGGCGCGCAGCAGCGCCCGTGTCTCGTAACGCCGCGCGGTGGACGCCGCCATGCACGTCACCTCCGGGAGTGTGCCGCCCAAGGGCCCTGGCAACGGAGTACCCGCGGCGCGGCGGACCGTCAACCCTCCCCGCAGGGATGCGGACAGGCGAGCGGCGCCCCGGCGCGACGGGAGCGATACGCGGGGCGCGGGAGGCGGCCGGGGAGGGCGGTGCGCGGTGCGGGCGGGAGTTCGCCGTACCCCGGGCCGGGCATGCCGAAGGCCCGCACCGATACGGTACGGGCCTTCAGATGATGCGGTCCTGACGGGATTTGAACCCGCGGCCTCCACCTTGACAGGGTGGCGAGCACTCCAAACTGCTCCACAGGACCAGGTTTCGCAGCCGCTGTTCCCCTGGCTGCGAGAGAGACTGTACAGCAGGTCTGCTGGTCAGGTCGAACTCACGGTGAGCGACGCCCCCGTCACGGGACGAGGCCGTCGATGGCCTTCACGATGCGCTTGTCCGAGACGGGGTACGCGGTCCCCAGGGCATGGGCGAAGTAGCTCACCCGCAGCTCCTCGATCATCCAGCGGACGTCCCGCGCGGCCCGGGGGACCGGCCGCCCCTCGGGGAACTGCTCCAGCAGCCAGGCGAACTCGTCCTGCATCTCGTGGACCTTCTCCATGCGCGTGGTGTCACGCTGGACGGAGGTGGGCATCTGCTGGAGCCTGCGGTCCGCGGCGACCAGATAGCGCATCAGGTCGGGCAGCCGCACGAGCCCCGTCCGGGTCACGAAGCCGTCGGGCATCAGCGCGGCCAGCTGCCGCTGCACGTCCTGGACGTTCGGCAGCAGCGTCGGGCTGGTGGTGGCCTTCAGCCGCCGCTCGCACGCCTGCCAGGCGGCGAGGACCTGCTGGACCTGGTCGACGGTGCGCACCGTCAGGTCGACGAGATCGGCGCGGACCTTGTCGAAGAGGGCCCGATACGCCGACTCGTCCCACACCGGCCCGCCGTGGTCGGCGATCAGCCGGTCGGCCGCCGCCGTGGCGCAGTCCTCGAAGAGCGCCTGCACGGAGCCGTGGGGGTTGCGCGAGAGCGCCAGCTTCTGCTGGTTCGTGAGCCGGTCCGAGGCGAACTTCGCCGGGCTGACGGGGATGTTGAGCATGATCAGCCGACGGGTGCCCCGCCACATGGCCTCGGCCTGCTCCGCCTCGCTGTCGAAGAGCCGCACGGCCACGGACTCCCCCTCGTCGACCAGCGCCGGGTACGCCTTGACCGGCTGGCCCGCCCGGCGGGTCTCGAAGACCCTCTCCAGGGTGCCGACCGTCCAGTCCTTCAGCCCGCTGCGCTCCAGGGAGCGGCCGTCGGGCCGGGCCGAGGCCGCAGCCTTGGACAGCGCCTGGCGGGCCTTGGGCCGCAGTGCGCGGCGCAGCGCCTCCAGGTCCTTGTCCTCGGCCAGCTTCCGCCGCCGCTCGTCCACGATCCGGAAGGTGACCTTGAGGTGGTCCGGGACCCGGGAGAGGTCGAAGTCGTCCGCCGAGACGGGCACCCCGACCGCCCGCTGGAGCTCCCGCGCCAGCACCGTGACCAGGGGCTCCTGCGAGGGGGCGGCCCGGTCGAGGAAGGCCGCGGCATGGTTGGGGGCGGGGACGTAGTGCCGGCGCACCGGCTTGGGCAGGGAGCGGATCAACTCGGTGACGACCTCGGTCCGCAGGCCCGGGATCTGCCAGTCGAAGCCCTCCCCGGTCACCTGGTTGAGCACCTGGAGCGGGATGTGCACGGTCACGCCGTCGGCGTCCGCGCCGGGCTCGAACTGGTACGTCACCCGGAACGACAGCCGCCCCTGGCGCCAGGTGTCCGGGTAGTCGTCCTTGGTGACCGAACCCGCCTTCTCGTTGATGAGCATCTCGCGCTCGAAGTCGAGCAGCTCGGGCTGCTCGCGGTGCTTGTGCTTCCACCAGGAGTCGAAGTGGGCACCGGAGACGACGTGCTCGGGCACCCGCTGGTCGTAGAAGTCGAACAGCGTCTCGTCGTCCACCAGGATGTCGCGGCGGCGGGCCCGGTGCTCCAGGTCCTCGACCTCGGTCAGCAGCCGGCGGTTGTCGGCGAAGAACTTGTGGTGGGTGCGCCAGTCGCCCTCGACGAGCGCGTTGCGGATGAACAGGTCGCGCGAGGTCTCGGGGTCGATGCGCCCGTAGTTGACCTTGCGCTGCGCGACGATCGGCACGCCGTAGAGCGTGACCTTCTCGTACGCCATGACCGCCGCCGCGTCCTTCTCCCAGTGCGGTTCGCTGTACGTCCGCTTCACCAGGTGCTGCGCCAGGGGCTCGATCCACTCGGGCTCGACCCGGGCGTTCACCCGCGCCCACAGCCGGGAGGTCTCCACGAGCTCCGCGGACATCACGAACCGGGGCGGCTTCCGGAACAGCGCCGAGCCGGGGAAGATCGCGAACTTGGCGCCGCGGGCGCCCAGGTACTCGTTCCGGCCCCCGCCGCCCCGGCCGGCCGGCTCCTTGCCGGTCTCCTTCACGTCCTTCAGGCCGATGTGGGAGAGGAGCCCGGCCAGCAGCGAGACGTGCACCGCCTGCTCGGGAGCGTCCTGCTCGTCGAGGTGGATCCCCATCTGCTTCGCCACCGTGCGCAGCTGGGCGTAGATGTCCTGCCACTCCCGGATGCGCAGGAAGTTGAGGTACTCCTGCTTGCACATCCGGCGGAAGCTGGAGGAGCCCCGCTCCTTCTGCTGCTCGCGCACATAGCGCCAGAGGTTCAGGTACGCGAGGAAGTCGCTGGTCTCGTCCTTGAAGCGGGCGTGCTGCTGGTCCGCCTGGGCCTGCTTCTCGGCGGGGCGCTCGCGCGGGTCCTGGATGGACAGCGCGGCCGCGATGACCATCACCTCGCGGACGCAGCCGTTCCTGTCGGCCTCCAGCACCATGCGCGCCAGCCGGGGGTCGACCGGCAGCTGGGCCAGCCGGCGCCCCAGCGGGGTGAGGCGCTTGCGCGGGTCCTTCTCCGCCGGGTCGAGCGCACCGAGCTCCTGCAGCAGCTGCACGCCGTCGCGGATGTTGCGGTGGTCCGGCGGGTCGATGAAGGGGAACCTCTCGATGTCCCCCAGCCCGGCGGCGGTCATCTGCAGGATCACGGAGGCCAGGTTGGTGCGCAGGATCTCGGCGTCGGTGAACTCGGGGCGGGCGAGGAAGTCGTCCTCGGAGTACAGCCGGATGCAGATGCCGTCCGAGGTGCGGCCGCAGCGGCCCTTGCGCTGGTTGGCGCTGGCCTGGCTGACGGGCTCGATCGGGAGCCGCTGGACCTTGGTGCGGTGGCTGTAGCGGGAGATGCGGGCGGTGCCCGGGTCGATCACGTACTTGATGCCGGGGACGGTCAGAGAGGTCTCGGCGACGTTGGTCGCGAGCACGATCCGGCGGCCGGTGTGCGGCTGGAAGACCCGGTGCTGCTCCGCGTGGGAGAGGCGGGCGTAGAGCGGCAGCACCTCGGTGAAGCGGTGGTTCTTCTTGTTGAGCGCGTCCGCCGTGTCCCGGATCTCCCGCTCACCGGAGAGGAAGACCAGGATGTCGCCCTTGCCCTCGCGCATCAGCTCCTCGACCGCGTCCGTGATCGCGGTGATCTGGTCGCGGTCGGCGTCCTGGGAGTCCTCCTCCAGCAGGGGCCGGTAGCGCACCTCCACCGGGTACGTGCGGCCGCTCACCTCCACGATCGGCGCGTCGCCGAAGTGGCGGGAGAAGCGCTCCGGGTCGATGGTCGCCGAGGTGATCACGACCTTGAGGTCGGGACGGCGGGGGAGGAGCTGGGCGAGGTAGCCGAGCAGGAAGTCGATGTTGAGCGAGCGTTCGTGGGCCTCGTCGATGATGATCGTGTCGTAGGCGCGCAGCTCGCGGTCGGTCTGGATCTCCGCGAGGAGGATGCCGTCCGTCATCAGCTTGACCAGGGTGTCGCCGCTCGCCTGGTCGGTGAAGCGGACCTTCCAGCCGACCGCCTCGCCGAGCGGGGTGTCCAGCTCCTCGGCCACGCGCTCGGCCACCGTCCGGGCGGCGATGCGGCGGGGCTGGGTGTGACCGATCATGCCCCGTACGCCGCGGCCGAGTTCCAGGCAGATCTTGGGGATCTGGGTCGTCTTGCCGGAGCCGGTCTCGCCCGCGACGATCACCACCTGGTGGTCCCGTATCGCGGTGAGGATCTCGTCCTTCCGCTGGCTGACCGGGAGCTGCTCGGGGTAGGTGATCTCCGGCATGCGCTCGGCGCGCCGCGCCGTCCGTGCCGCGGATTTCTCCGCCTCGGCGGCGATCTCGGCCAGCACGGCCTGCCGCGCCTCGGGCTTGCGGATGCGGCGGGCGCCCTCGAGACGACGGCCGAGCCGGTGGGCGTCGCGCAGGGACGCCCCGGCCAGCAGGGTCTGGAGGTCGGCGAAGGAAGTAGACATACGGAGTCCAGGATCGCACCCCCGCCGAAGCGGTGGCGAACCCATTTCGCCGCGGTCGCGAACCCGTACCGTCAGCGGGGCGACAGGGGTGGTGCAGTATGGAGCGCATCGTTCACGCTCCGCGCACCCGGTGGAAGGACTCCCGCACATGCTGATCGGCACCGGCTCCGGGCACCGCAGGGTGCCGGTCGCCGTCGGTCTGCTGCTGGGGCTGCTCCTCGGGCTGCTGGGCTGCGCGGCGGCGGGCGCGGGGCCGTCCGGCGGGGCGCCGGGCGCGAGCGGTGCCACCGGCTGGCCGCGCGGGGGCGTCGCGGTCTCCGCGGGCGCCGGGTGGTCCGGACACCTGCAGCCGGGCGCCGGAGCCGGGGGGACCTCGTACGCCTCCCTCCGGGCGCCCGCAGCGACCGCACCGCCCCCCGCCGCGCGGGACCCCCGGGCGGACGGCCCGGTGCCCGGCTGCCGCGGCGCCGCCTCCGACGACGGTGCCCGCCCCTCGGTACCGCCCCGCGGCGGCGGGTGCGAACTGCTCGCGGCCCTCCACCACGCCCCCGCCCCGCCCGGCGGCGCGGCCCTGCGGGACGCGCTCTCGCCTCTGCCCTCTCCGCTGCGTGCCCCGCCCCCGACCGAGGCCCCCTCCCCGGTCGGGCTCTCCGTGCTGCGGGTCTAGGACCCGGCCGACCCGTCCGCCCGGTACGAGGGCGGTCCTGCGCTGTCCGGGCGCACGGACCGCAGGCCGCCTGCCCCGCCCACCGGGCGGTCGGCGGCCCTGCCGGGCCCACCCCGGGACGGTCCGGTCCGGCCGCGGCGCACACCCGTGCCGCGCCCGGAGCCGCCGCCTCAGCCCGCCGCCGGGAAGGACACCGTCCGGCCCCGGCCCCTGCACCCACACCCGCACAGGAGTTCCCCCATGCCGTCCGACCGTCCCTCCGCCCCCTCCCGCGCCCCGCTCGCCATCGGCGCGGGCGTGCTGGCCGCCGCCGTGCTGCTCGGCTGGGCCTCGTACACGGCGACCAAGCCGGAGGGCTCCGGCGCCGGCACCTCCGCCGCGTCTGCCGCGGAGACCCGCCCCCGCTCCGCCCTGGAGTCGGTCGCCCGCCGCGACGCGGACGACCCGCTCGCCGTGGGGCGGCACGACGCCCCGGTGGTCCTGGTCGAGTACGCAGACTTCCAGTGCGGCTACTGCGGGGTCTTCGCCCGCGACACCGAGCCGGAGCTGGTCCGCCGCTACGTCGAGGACGGGACGCTGCGCATCGAGTTCCGGAACTTCCCCATCTTCGGGGAGGAGTCCGAGGCCGCCGCCCGCGCGGCCTGGGCGGCCGGCCGGCAGGGCCGCTTCTGGGAGTTCCACGCGGCCGCCTACGCCGAGGACGCCGCCGGGGAGGGCTTCACCGCGGACCGGCTGCGCGCGCTGGCCGAGGAGGCGGGCGTGGCCGACCTCGACCGCTTCGCCCGCGACATGGACGGCGACAAGGCCCGGGGAGCCGTCGCCCGCGACCGGGCGGAGGGCTACAAGCTCGGTGTGGCCTCCACCCCGTCCTTCCTCGTCAACGGCTACCCCGTCTCCGGCGCGCAGCCCCTGGCGGTCTTCGCCGACGAGGTGGAGGAGGCCGCCCGGGCCGCGAAGGACAGGGGCTGAAGAGGTGTCCGACATCGGCTACCTGGCCGCCTTCCTCGGCGGTCTGCTCGCGCTGCTCAGCCCCTGCAGCGCGCTGCTGCTGCCGGCCTTCTTCGCCTACTCCGTCGATTCCACGGGCCGGCTGCTGGCCCGGACGGGCGTCTTCTACGCCGGCCTCGCCACCACCCTGGTCCCCCTCGGTGCGGCGGGCTCCTTCGCCGGACGCCTGTTCTACGGCCACCGCGAGCTGCTCGTGGCCCTCGGGGGCTGGCTGATCATCGCCCTGGGCGCGGCCCAGATCCTCGGCGCGGGCTTCGCCTCCCGGCGCCTGGCCGAGGTCTCCGGCCGGATCCGTCCCACGACCGCGCTGTCGGTCTACGCCCTCGGGCTGGTCTACGGGCTGGCCGGGTTCTGCGCCGGGCCGATCCTCGGCAGTGTGCTCACGGTGGCCGCGATCGGCGGCAGCCCCGTCTACGGCGGTCTCCTGCTGGCGGTGTACGCGCTCGGGATGGCCGTGCCGCTGTTCCTGCTGGCCCTGCTCTGGGACCGTTTCGACCTGGGGCGGCGACGCTGGCTGCGGGGCCGGGAGCTGCGCGCGGGGCGCCTCCGGCTGCACACCACCTCGCTGCTGTCGGGGTTCTTCTTCATGCTGCTGGGCACGATGTTCCTGGCCTTCGACGGAGCCACGGCGCTGCCGGGCGTGCTGTCGGCGGACGACTCCCTCGCCGTGGAGCGGTGGGCGTCCCGGATCGGCGGGGCGGTGCCCGACTGGGTGCTGCTGGTGCTGCTCGTGGCCGCCGTGGCGGTGCCGCTCGCGGTGCGCGGCCGCCGCGAGCGGCGATCCCGCCGGGGTGCACCGACCGGGGAGGTCTGACCGGAGCCCGCGGCCCGTCCCGCCCCGGCTTCCGGCCGGGGCGGGACGCGACCGGGTGGGCGGGGAGGGCGTGCGCCCCTCGCCGGGCGACGGCGGGGGCTGCTGCAGAGCGGGGGTTGTTACAGAGAAGGCCCCGATCCGGGGATCGGGGCCTTCGACTGTGGCTGGGGCCGGGGTCGAACCGGCGACCTATCGCTTTTCAGGCGATCGCTCGTACCAACTGAGCTACCCAGCCGCGGAGTTCTCACGAACTCCAGCGGTCCTGACGGGATTTGAACCCGCGGCCTCCACCTTGACAGGGTGGCGAGCACTCCAAACTGCTCCACAGGACCAAGCATGGTGCGAGAACGAGTCTCGCACACGGTGATGCGTGCCCCCAACGGGATTCGAACCCGTGCTACCGCCTTGAAAGGGCGGCGTCCTGGGCCACTAGACGATGAGGGCTAAGGGCCCGCCTGGGCGCTTCGCAGCGCGTCGGGGACGTGAGAAGCATATGGGATGCGGGGAGGTATCGCCAAAACGGTTTACGGAGCGGCCGGGGCGGAGGCGGGCGGGGCCGGCGGCAGCGGCTCCTCCGCTTCCACCAGATGCCGGCTGACCTCGGCCTTCGTCAGTCCCAGTCCGCCCAGGGTGATCTCGTCCCACGCCTGCAGCCGACGCTCGGAGCGGTCCAGGTAGAGCACCGAGGCCCGCACCTCCTCGGGATGCTCGTTCTGCACGGCGCGCAGACCGCCGCCGCCGGTGGACCCCTCGATCCTCAGCCGGGTGCCGTGCTCCAGCACCTCGGTGCGGCGGTGGTGCACATGGCCCGCCAGCACCAGGGGCACGGTGCCGTCGACCTCCGCCGCGGCGACCGGGTTGTGGGCGACGGCGATGTCCACGGGCGTGCCCGCCCGCTCCTGGTCGCGCAGGGCCGAGGCCAGCCGGATGCCCGCCATCCGCTCGGCCGGGTCGCCCGCCGCCGCGACCGACCGGTCCGGGGTGAACTGCGGATCGCCCGTGCCCGCGAGGCGCAGCCCCGCCACCGTCACCGCCCGGCCCTCGTCCAGGACGTGCACGTTCCTCATCCGGGACAGGTACGCCTGGGTCGTGCGCGAGTCGTGGTTGCCCCGCACCCAGACGTAGGGCGCACCGAGGCCGGACACGGGGTCGAGGAAGCCGTTCTCCGCCGCCGAGCCGTGGTCCATGGTGTCGCCCGAGTCGACGATCACGTCGATGCGGTACTGCCGCACCAGCGACCGGACGATGTGCCAGGCGGCCGGGTTGAGGTGGATGTCGGAGACGTGGAGCACCCGCAGGGTGTCGGGGTCCGGCCGGTACGCGGGCAGGGTGGAGGTGGCGTCGTAGAGCCGGGTCACGTTCGTGACCAGCCGCGCCAGCTCCTTCTGGTACACGTCGAAGTCGGTGACGATCGAGCGGGCGTCGCCGACCAGCGAGGGGGCGGACGTCAGCAGGCCGGAGTACCGGGGCTCCAGCACGGAGTCGGGGTTCCAGGTCGCCGCCGCCGACGCCGCGGAGGAGGCCAGCAGGGCGAGTGCCAGGCCGCCCGCGGCCAGGGCCCGCCGAGGGCGGCGGAAGACCACGAGCCCCAGCGCCGTCGCACCGGTCACCACCGCGGCACAGGAGCGGAAGGCCAGTTCGCGGGTGCCGTCGCGGATGTCCGCCGAGACCGCGTCGCCGAGTTCGGAGAAGAGCCCCGGGTCCTCCACCAGGGCCCCCGCCCGCGCCGGGTCCAGGCGGTCGACGTCCACGTCGAGCCGGACCGGGGCGTGGTGCGAGTCCAGCCGCAGGTCGCCGAGCGGAGCGACGTTGATCCTGGTGCCGCCGGTGAGGGAGGGACGCAGGGTCATGGTGGTGTCCACCGGTCCCACCGGTATGCGGACCTCGCCCACGACCAGCAGTCCGAGCCAGGCGCCGGCCAGCACCACCGCCGCCAGGGCCAGGGCGCGCGCCCACGGGTGCGGCGTGCGGCCGAGCCCTCCGCCGGACGTCCCGGCCGGCCGGGTGCGGCGCCACGGCGCCCGGAGCGGCCCGGGCCGGCGGCCGGCGCGGTGCGGTTCCGGTGCGCGGTCCGGGTCCGGGTCCGGTGCACGGTGCGGTTCCGGGGTTCGGCGGGCCATTGCCTGCGTATGCCCTCCGGGCCGCCGGGGCATTCCGGCCCGGTGCGCCGCGCCGGCGGTACGGGACAATGGCCGGGTGCTGGAGATGACGCGCGAGGAGTTCGAGGAACTGGTCGCCGAGGCCCTGGACCGGATCCCTCCGGAGCTGACGCGGCTGATGGACAACGTCGCCGTGTTCGTGGAGGACGAGCCGGCCCCCGACGACCCCGACCTGCTCGGTCTCTACGAGGGGACTCCGCTCACCGACCGCGGCGAGTGGTACGCAGGGGTCCTGCCGGACCGGATCACGATCTACCGCGGTCCGACGCTGCGCATGTGCGAGAGCCGGGAGGACGTGGTCGCCGAGACCGAGATCACCGTGGTGCACGAGATCGCCCACCACTTCGGGATCGACGACGCCCGGCTCCATGAACTGGGCTACGGATGAGGGGCGGACGCAAGGCGCCGCCGGACGCGACCGTCCCCCCGGAAGGCGGCGTCTGCCCGGCCTCGGCGGTCGACCCGGACGTCGACCTGCGGGTTCCCGCCCAGCGGGCCGAGCTGGCGGGACGTCACCGGTGGACGGTGCTCTCCGCGATCTCGCTCGGCGGGGCGGTCGGCGCGACGGCCCGCCATGCGGCCTCGGTGCTCTGGCCGGCCTCCGGCGGGGGCTTCCCCTGGGCCCTCCTCGTGGTCAACGCCGCCGGCTGCGCCCTGATCGGCGTGCTGATGGTGCTGGTGGGCGCCGGGGGCAGGGCGTCCCGCCCCCTGGTCCGGCCCTTCCTCGGCGTCGGCGTCCTCGGTGGCTTCACCACCTTCTCCACCTATGCCGCGGGGGTGGTGGACCTGCTGGAGCACGGCAGGGCGCTGCCCGCCGCCGGATACGCGGCGGGCACCGCGGCGGCGGCGCTCGGCGGGGTGTGGGCCGGTGCGTCCGCCACCCGGGCCTGCCTGGCGGGGGAGCGCTCGTGAGCGGGCCGGGGCGCCGCGCGCGCGCCGGGCGCCCGGGGCCGGGCGGGTCCGCCGCGGCACGCCCCGGGAGCAGGACGAGGGACGCGGACCGGGAGGGGACGGCATGACCTGGCTGCTGGTGGCCGCGGGGGCGGCCGCGGGCGCGCCGCTGCGGTATCTGACGGACCGTGCGGTGCAGTCGCGGCACACGTCCGCCTTCCCCTGGGGCACGTTCACCGCCAACGCGCTCGGCAGCCTGCTGCTCGGGCTGCTGGCCGGGGCGTCGGTCTCCTCGGGAGCGTACGCGCTGCTCGGCACGGGGCTGTGCGGGGCGCTCACCACGTACTCGACGTTCTCCTACGAGACCCTGCGGCTGGCCGAGCAGGGGCGGCACCTGACGGCGGCCGCCAATGTGGCGGCCTCGGTGGCGGTGGCGGTGGCGGCGGTGTACGCGGGCATGGAGACCGCACGCCTCCTCGCGGGCTGAGCGTGCCGTACGGGCCCTGAGGCGGTCGCGGGCCGGGCGGGGCGCGCCGGGGGCGGGGGCTCGACACGCACGGGGCGCCGCGGTGGGCGCGGCGGCCGTGTCCCCGGCGGGGTGCCGGTAGTTGGGCAGGGGGACCCGCGTCCGTCTTCCCCGCACCCCGGAGGTGCCCCCGTGCGCCATGCGCCCGCTCCCGGCCGGTCCACCGCCCTGCTCGCCGCCGTCTTCGCGGTCCTGGCCTCCGCGGGCTGCATGAGCGTGGGGCAGGACGAGGGCGCGCCACCCGCGCCGAGCACCTCCACCAGCGAGGGGCCCGACGAGGTGCAGGAGGCCGGCGCGGACCGCGGGGCCCCGGGCGGGCAGTTCCCGGCCGGGCACGGCGGGGGCCGGCCCGCGGTCGGCGACGGGGACGACCCCGCCGAGGACGGGGACGGCAAGGGCGGCGAGGACGGGGCGGACGAGGGCGAGGACGCCGCACCCGCGGAGGCGGGGGCGCCTCCCGGGCCGAGCGGCTCGCCGACGCGGGGCGCCTCGCCGCGCCCCGGCGGGGGGCAGGGCAAGCCGGACACCCACCCCTCCACGACGCCGCCCGGCCCCAGTGCCGAGCCGGGCACGCCGACGCCCGAGCCGCCGTCCGAGCCCCCGCAGGAGCCCGAACCCGAGCCCTCCGAGCCCGCGGAACCCACCGGGCAGCCGTCCGCCTCCTCGGCCCCCGAGGTCCACGGGAACGCGCTGCGCACCGTCGCGGACGGGGAACCGGAGGCCCGCTTCGGCCCGGAGCCCGCGGCCTCGCCCCAGGCAGGTCCCGTGTGACCGCCGTGCCGCTCACCCGCTCCTGAGGCCGGTGTAACCGGGCTCACGCCGAGGCGGTTTGCCTCGGCGGGGGGAGGGTGCGTATGGTAGTAGATCGTTTGATCCCATTGCCCGGCGCCGAAAAAGAAGCGCGCCGTGTGGCGCGTACTCTCCCTGACCGTGGCTGACCGCATCGAGGCGGTCGAATTGCGAATTCACGGAGTTTGGGCGCGTGCCGTAACTCCGGAAGGTTCGCATTTCGCATGTCCGAATTCTCGACCGATCACGCCGTCATGCCCGCTGACGCCGAGGCGCCCGCCGCCGAGCAGCCGTCCGCGGAGCCGCAGGTCACCTTCGCGGACCTCGGCCTCCCCGAGGGCGTGGTGCGCAAGCTCGCCCAGAACGGCGTGACCGTCCCGTTCCCGATCCAGGCGGCCACCATCCCGGACGCCCTGTCCGGCAAGGACATCCTCGGCCGCGGCCGCACCGGCTCCGGCAAGACCCTCTCCTTCGGCCTGCCGACGCTGGCGGCCCTGGCCGGCGGCCGCACCGAGAAGAAGCGCCCCCGCGCGGTGATCCTCACCCCCACCCGCGAGCTCGCCATGCAGGTGGCGGACGCGCTCCAGCCCTACGGCGACGTTCTCGGCCTGAAGATGAAGGTCGTCTGCGGCGGCACCTCCATGGGCAACCAGATCTACGCCCTGGAGCGCGGCGTCGACCTGCTGGTCGCCACCCCGGGCCGCCTGCGCGACGTCATCAACCGCGGCGCCTGCTCCCTGGAGGACGTGCGGGTCGCCGTCCTCGACGAGGCGGACCAGATGTCCGACCTGGGCTTCCTCCCCGAGGTCACCGAGCTGCTCGACCAGGTCCCGTCCGGCGGCCAGCGCATGCTGTTCTCCGCGACCATGGAGAACGAGATCTCCACCCTGGTGAAGCGCTACCTCACCGACCCGGTCAGCCACGAGGTCGACAGCGCCCAGGGCAACGTCACGACCATGACCCACCACGTCCTCGTGGTGAAGCCGAAGGACAAGGCGCCCGTCACGGCGGCGATCGCCGCGCGCGAGGGCCGCACCATCATCTTCGTCCGCACCCAGCTGGGCGCCGACCGCATCGCCGAGCAGCTCCGCGACGCCGGGGTGAAGGCCGACGCCCTGCACGGCGGCATGACCCAGGGCGCGCGCACCCGCACCCTCGCCGACTTCAAGGACGGCTACGTCAACGCGCTGGTCGCGACCGACGTCGCCGCGCGCGGCATCCACGTCGACGGCATCGACCTGGTGCTGAACGTGGACCCCGCCGGCGACCACAAGGACTACCTGCACCGCTCCGGCCGCACCGCGCGCGCCGGCAGGTCGGGCACCGTGGTCTCGCTCTCGCTTCCGCACCAGCGGCGCCAGATCTTCCGCCTGATGGAGGACGCGGGCGTCGACGCCTCGCGCCACATCGTGGGCGGCGCGGGCGCCTTCGACCCGGAGGTCGCGGAGATCACCGGCGCCCGGTCGCTCACCGAGGTGCAGGCCGACTCCGCCAACAACGCCGCCAAGCAGGCCGAGCGCGAGGTCGCCGAGCTGACCCGGCGTCTGGAGCAGGTCCAGCGCCGGGCCGCCGAACTCCGCGAGGAGGCCGACCGCCTGGTCGCGCGCGCCGCCCGCGAGCGCGGTGACGACCCGGAGGCCGCGATCGCCGAGGTGACCGAGGCCGCCGAGGCCGAGGTGGCGGCGTCCGTGCCGGAGCCGGCCGCCGAGCCCGTGCGCGAGGAGCGCGCCTCCTACGACCGGCGCGACGAGCGGGGCAACTTCGAGCGTCGCGACCGGGGCGGGTTCCGCCGGGACGACCGCGGTGGCGACCGCGGCGGCCGGTCCTTCGAGCGCCGTGACGACCGCGGTGGCGACCGCGGTGGCCGCTCCTTCGAGCGCCGTGACGACCGCGGTGACCGCGGCGGCCGCTCCTTCGACCGTGACCGGTCCTTCGAGCGCCGTGACGACCGCGGCGGCGACCGCGGTGGCCGCTCCTTCGACCGCGAGCGCTCGTTCGACCGTCGCGACGACCGCCCCTCGGGCGGGTTCCGCCGGGACGACCGCGGTGGCTTCGAGCGTCGCGACCGGGGCGGGTTCCGCCGGGACGACCGCGGCGGCCGCTCCTTCGAGCGCCGCGACGACCGTCCCTCGGGCCACCGCGGCAGCGACCGTCCCTACAACCGCGACCGTCGCGACGAGCGCCCCTCGGGCGGCTTCCGTTCGGGCGGCGACCGCCACGACCGCCCCTACGGCCGTCGTGACGACCACCGCGGCGCCGGCTCCTTCGGCGGCGGCCGCCGTGACGACAAGCCGCGCTGGAAGCGCAACGGCTGACGTCGTGTGACCTGACACCCCGGGCCCGCGGGCCGCTCCCGAGGAGCGGTTCGCGGGCCCGGGCCGTTTCCGGGACTCCCTCCCCGGGGCCGGTCGCGGCGGGACGCCCGGACGTGTCGGGATACCCGATCGGTTCCGGGCAGCTCTTTGGCTATGCTCAGGGGTGTCGTGTCGAGGGCCGTTAGCTCAATTGGCAGAGCAGCGGACTTTTAATCCGTTGGTTGTGGGTTCGAGTCCCACACGGCCTACCGGCAGCAGGCGAGGGGAAACCCCCGCACCTGCGGCAGAGCGCCCCGCGCGGTTCCCACCGCGCGGGGCGCTCCGCTGTTCCACGCCCTCCGCCGTTCCACGCCCTCTGCCGTTCCCGGCCCTCCGCCGCCCCTTCGCCGCCCTGGCCGGCATCCCCGGCTCGTGCCCGGCGGCGTCCGCCCGTCCGTGCGCGCATCCCCCGGCCGCCGGAGGCCCTGACGGCACCTCACCGCTCGGCGCCCTCCCTGCCCGCGGCCATCCGGCGCGGCGGGGCGTCGCCCGCGTCCGGTCGTCGGGGAGCCGGCCGCGGCCGACGATGGGAGTACGCCCGTCGACAGGGAGGCGATCATGACCGGCTGGCTCATCAGGGACTACGCCCAGGACGACCTGGAGGGGCTGATCCGGGTCGACGCCGAGAGCGGGACGACCGGGGAGCCGCCGCTCTTCCCGCTGTCCGACGCGGTGGCCGCCCTCCAGGGCGGGCACCCCGCGGTGGTGGCCGTGGCGGACGACGTGGTCGTGGGGGCGGCCGTGGGCCGGGTGGAGCACGACCGGGCGTGGATCCTGCGGATCGGCATGCTGCCCAGCTGGCGCCACATGGGCATGGGCAGTGCGCTGGTCACGGCCCTGGAGCACCGGTTCTTCGCGGGCGGGGTGCGCTCGGTGCACGTCGCGCTGCCGGAGGAGGAGACGGGCGCGGCCGCCCTGCGCAACTGCGGCTTCGAGGCGCGGTCCGGGCTGGTCGTCTTCGAGAAGCGGGGGCCGGTGACCCCGCGGGCGATCAGCATGCTCTCGGCGCTCGGCGCGGAGCTGCCTCCCGGGGGGCTGTGGGGGAAGGTCGCCGGGATGCAGCGGGAGAAGCGGCTGATCGAGCGGCGGCTGGTGCTGCCGCTCGCGCACCCGGAGATGGCGTCCCAGCACGGCGTCGAGCCGCCGCGCGCGGTGATGCTCTTCGGGCCGCCCGGGACGGGCAAGAGCACCTTCGCCCACGCCATCGCGAGCCGCCTCGGCTGGCCGTTCCTGGAGCTGTTCCCGGCGCGGCTGGCAGCCGAGTACGGACTGGCCGCCGGGCTGAGCCGGCGCTTCGACGAGATCGCGCAGCTCGACCACGTCCTGGTCTTCATCGACGAGGTGGAGGAGGTCGCCGCCGCGCGCAGCGGTGCGGACGCGACGGGGGTCGGCGTCGTCAACGAGCTGCTGAAGGCCATCGTGCGGTTCCGCAGCCAGGACGGGCGGCTGCTGGTCTGCGCCACCAACAGCGTCACCGCACTGGATCCGGCCTTCCTGCGCCACGGCCGCTTCGACTACGTCCTGCCCATCGGTCCGCCCGACGAGAGCGCCCGGTCGGCCCTGTGGGGGAGCTACCTGGCGCGCGCCGGGACCGAGGCGGACGTCTCCGCGCTCGCCGCCGCCAGCGAGGGCTTCACCCCCGCCGACATCGCCCATGTGGCGCGGATGGTCTCCCAGGCCCAGTTCGAGCGGACCTACGACACCGGGGCCCGCTCCCGGCCGACCACCGAGGACTACCTGGCCGCCATCCGCGAGACCCATCCCACGGTGAGCCGGGACATGGTGGCGGAGTTCGCGGAGCAGAGCGCGGTCTTCGCCCGCACCTGAACGGCGGCCCGGGCGCACCGCCCGGGACAATGGCGCGATGGAGGAGACGACAGGGGAGACGACAGGGGCCGGCCCCGGGGACGAGGCCGTGGCGCGGGCCGTCGCGGGGGAGCTGCGGCTGATGGAGCCCGCGGTGCGCGCCTCGCGCACCGCCGCGGCGGAGCTGCTGGATCCGGAGTTCGTCGAGGTGGGGGCCTCGGGCCGGCGGTGGACGTACGCCGGGATGCTCGACGCGCTGCCCCGGATGGCGGGCGCCGACGGGGAGGGGCCGCGCTACCGGCCGTCCACGATGGCCGGGGTGCTGCTGGCGCCGGGGCTGGTGCACCTCACCTACGAGACGGAGGCGGGCGGACGCCGGGTGCGGCGGAGCTCGCTGTGGCGGGCCGAGGGCGGTACCGGCCCCCTGCGGCTGCTGTACCACCAGGGCACGCCGGTTCCCGACGGCGCCGGGTGAGACCTGCCGGGCGGTCCGGCCGCGGGACGGGCGCCCCCGGGGGGCCGAGGCGGCCGGGCGGGGGTCGCCGTGCGGCGGAGGGTGCCGAGGGTTCGGGCCGCGGGGGCGTGCCTCGTCCAGCGGGACCCTGAATAGGAGTCTTGGATGCATGTTTGCTAGCGTCCTCGTATGCGGCTGACCAAGTTCACCGATCTCGCCCTCCGTGCCGTGATGCGGCTCGCCGTCGTGCGCGACGGCTCGCCCGTCTCGACCACCCGCGAGGTGGCCGAGGCGATGAACGTGCCGTACGCGCACATGGCGAAGGCGGTCGCCCGGCTCCAGCACCTCGGCGTGGTGGAGGCCCGGCGCGGGCGGGGCGGCGGTCTGGCGCTCAGCGCCCTCGGGCGGAGGGCCTCGGTCGGGTGGCTGGTCAGAGAGCTGGAGGGTGAGGGGGAGGTCGTCACCTGCGAGGGTGACGCCCCGTGTCCGCTGCGGGGCGCGTGCCGGCTGCGGCGGGCGCTGCGGGAGGCGCAGGAGGCGTTCTACGCCACGCTCGACCCGTTGACCGTCGAGGACGTCGTCGCCTCGCCCACGGGTCCGGTCCTGGTCGGCCTGACCGGGGTGCGGGGAGGGGAGGCCGGAACCCCCCGGCCCGGATGACCGGCCGGTGCGCGGTGGGGGTGCGCTCGATCTCCGCCCGCAAGCGTCAGCAAAAATGCGAAGATCTTTAACCAATTAGGAGTCCCTGTGCTGTCCGACCAGTCCGCGCCCGTCGTCCGCGCCACGCTCCCGGCCGTCGGTGCCGCGATCGGCGAGATCGCCGACCGCTTCTACGAGCGGCTCTTCGCCGACCGGCCCGAGCTGCTGCGCGACCTGTTCAACCGCGGCAACCAGGCCAACGGCGAGCAGCGCCGCGCCCTCGCCGGGTCCATCGCCGCCTTCGCCACGATGCTGGTGCAGCGGCCCGACGAGCGGCCGGACGCCCTGCTCGCCCGGATCGCCGGCAAGCACGCCTCCCTCGGGGTCACCTCCGACCAGTACAAGCTCGTCCAGCGGCACCTCTTCGGGGCCATCGCCGAGGTGCTGGGGGACGCGGTGACCCCCGAGGTGGCCGACGCCTGGGACGAGGTGTACTGGCTGATGGCCGGCGCCCTGATCGCCCGGGAGGCCCGCCTCTACCAGGAGGCGGGGGTGCCCGAGGGCGAGGTGTGGCAGCGCATGGTGGTCGAGGAGCGCCACCAGGAGACGCCCGACGTGGTCTCGTTCACCCTGCGCCACGCCGACGGCCGCCCGGCCGGGGCCTTCCGGCCCGGGCAGTACGTCAGCGTGCAGGTCCCGCTGCCCGACGGTGCGCGGCAGATTCGCCAGTACAGCCTCTCGGCGGCCCCCGGCGGATCCACCTGGCGGATCAGCGTCAAGCGGGTGCGCGGCGGCGCAGCGCCCGAGGGCGAGGTGTCGGCGTGGCTGCACGAGCACCTGCGGCCCGGCGGCGAGCTGACCGTCTCGCTGCCCTTCGGCGACCTGGTGCTGCCCCCCGGGGACGGCCCCGTGGCGCTGGTCTCGGCCGGAATCGGCGGCACGCCGATGCTCTCGGTGCTCGGCCACCTGGCGGAGACGGGACGCGACCGCAAGGTCCTCGTCGCCCACGCCGACCGGAGCCCGTCCGGCCACGCCCACCGCGCGGAGCTCCTGCGGCTGGCGGCGGCGCACCCCCGCGCCGCCGTCCGCCTCTGGTACGAGGAGCCGGGGGAGCAGGAGACCGGGGACCAGGGGAACGGCGGCGGCCCGGTGGCGGTCGCGTCCGGACCGTTGGACGCCGGGGCTCTGGAGCTGCCCAAGGGGGTCACCGTGCTGCTCTGCGGCCCGCTGCCCTTCATGCGCGCGGTCCGCGGGGACCTGCTGCGCCGGGGCGTCCCGGCCGAGCGGATCCAGTACGAGGTCTTCGGTCCGGACCTGTGGCTGGGCCTGGAGTGAGCCCCGTCCGGCTCCGCCCGGTGCGCTCCGGCGGCTGACGCGGAGCCCCCGGCCGGGGCGCCGGCCCGCCCGGCACCGGCGCCTCCGCACGGCGGCGCACCCGGCCCCTTCCGCCCGGCGGACCGGGCCGGGCGGGGGCTCTCGGAGCCCCCGCCCGGGAAACGTGGTCGGAACCGCCCCGCGGATGGCGTATGGTTGTGTTCACCGACGCGGGGTGGAGCAGCTCGGTAGCTCGCTGGGCTCATAACCCAGAGGTCGCAGGTTCAAATCCTGTCCCCGCTACTGAAGGCCGAGGCCCGGTGATCATCACGATCACCGGGCCTTCGTCGTGTGCCCCTCCGGGCCGGTGGTTCGCCCGGCAGGTCGGCGGCAAGTCGCCGCCGCGCCGATCCGCACGCAGCATGGGAAGAGCGCGGCACCGGTCCGCGGCCGTGGACCAAGCGGCAGGAGATCAGCTGTGGGGCGAGAGCAGGGCGCCGGCTACCGGCCTCCGTGGTTCCTGCGCCTGCTGCCTGCCGCCACGCTGCTCGCGGGCGTCGCACTGGACGCGCTCACCCCGCCGCGGTTCACGGCCGTCTCGTTCTACGCCGCCGCCCCGCTGATCGCCGCCGCCATCGCCTCCTGGGTGGTGACCCTCCTCACGGGGATCGGCGCGATCCTGGCCACCGGGGCGCTGCACTACTACGACGACAACATCACCGAGGCGACCGCCTTCACCGAGACGAGCACCGTGGTCACGGTCTCCGCCGTGGCCCTGGTGATCAACAGGGTGGTGCGGCGCAGCGGTGAGCGGCTGGCCTCCGCCCGGGTGGTCGCCGAGGCCGCGCAGCGCGCCGTGCTGCCCACGCCCCAGGACCGGATAGCCGGGCTCCACATCGCCGCCCGCTACGAGGCGGCGCAGGCGGAGGCGTTCATCGGGGGCGACCTCTTCGCCGTCCAGGACACCCCGCACGGGATCCGGCTGATCGTGGGGGACGTGCGGGGCAAGGGCATGGGCGCGGTGGAGTCGGTCGCCGTGCTCATCGGCACGTTCCGGGAGGCGGCCGAGCAGGAGCGCACACTGGAGCAGGTGGCCGAGCGCCTGGAGCGGGCGCTGCGGCGGGAGGGGGTGCGCCGGGCCGGGCTCGACGCGGTGGAGGGCTTCACCACCGCCGTGCTGGGCGAGATCCCGCACCCGGACGGCGGGGGCGGCGCGCACGGCCCGCCGGCGCGGCAGGGGGCGGGGGGCGGCGTGCCCGGCACCGTCCGGCTGCTCAACCGCGGGCATCCGGACCCGCTGCTGCTCCATGCGGACGGCCGGCTGGACGTGCTGCCGCCCGCGCAGGCCGCGCTGCCGCTGGGGATGGGGGATCTCGGCGGCTGGCCGGACCGCCCGGAGTCGTTCCCGCTGCCCGCCGGGTCCACGCTGCTGCTCTACACGGACGGGCTGTCGGAGGCGCGCGACGGCCGCGGGGTGTTCTACGACCCGGTGGAGCGGCTGAGCGGGCGGATCTTCGCGGAGCCGGACGACCTGCTGGACGCGCTCGTGGCGGACGTCCGGCGCTACACGGGCGGGGGGTCGAGCGACGACATGGCCCTGCTGGCCGTCCAGCGGCCGGCGGCCGGGCAGCCGGAGCGCAGGCGTACGGTTCCGGTCGTCCGCGGTGACCGGAAGGAGTCGGTCAGGGGGGCCGGGAGACGCGCCGACCGAGAGCACCGTGCGTAGTCGGAGGATGCCCCTCCGCATAACAAGTGACGAACTGTCAGAAAAGCTTCTCCTCCTGAGGTGCGCTCAAGTCGCCCGAATCCACACGCTTCTGTCCCGTTTGGTCCCCGTCAAGATCCTCAACTATCCGCGGGAACGGCTTGGAAACCTGCCGCGGCTTCTATTAACGTTCGATAACGCAGCACGGTCGTCCCAGCCGTCGCAAGAGGCGGCACCGTGCTCACGCGCCGAATCCCGCAAGGGAACCGGGGAACCACCACTTGGGGTGAATCAGCCAACTTCGGCCGCACGCACATCGGCGGCAGAGGGCGGCCGTAGGAGACCTTCCTGCTCCGAACCCGTCAGCTAACCCGGTAGGCGAGAAGGAAGGAAAGGAGTACGCCTTCGTGGCGTCCAACATGCCTGCTCCCGAGGCCCCGACCGCGTCGTCCCGGTTCAGCGGCGACACCCCGGAAGCCTCCTTCGGGGAGTGGAACCCGACCGAGGAGACGGTCCGCCCCGTGCGGGGCCGGCACCGCGTGGTCAAGCAGCGCGGCGGCCTGGCCCGCAGCTCCACCGTCCTCGGCGTGGGCGTCATCGCGGCCGTGGGCGCGGGTGGCATCGCCACCGCGCAGGACAAGCCCGCGGTCTCCATATCCCTTCCCGACGCCCTCACCGACAGCCTCCCCGAGGCCGCCTCCCTCCCCGGGGTCGGCTCCCTGATCGCGGACTCCGACGCGGACTCCGGCTCCGGGACGACCGCCGACACCGCCCCCCTCACCGCCATGGTGCCCGTGGCCGAGACCGCCCCGAGCGGCGCCGAGGACCGCTCCGCAGGAGCGGGCGAGGCCCTGCGGGCCCGGATCCTCCAGCAGGCCGAGCAGCAGCGCGCCGAGGCGGACGCGGAGGCCAAGGCCGCGGCCGAGAAGGCCGCCGCGGAGGCGGCGGCGGCCGAGGCCGCCAAGCAGCAGAGCGAGGCGGAGGCCAAGGCCGCCGAGGAGAAGCGCAAGGCCGAGGAGGCGGCACGGGCCAAGGCCGAGGCCGAGCGCCTCGCCAGGCTCGCGGCCAGCTACGCCCTCCCCACCTCCTCCTACACCCTCACCTCGACCTACGGCCAGGCCGGCGCCATGTGGTCCTCCGGCTACCACACCGGCCTGGACTTCGCCGCTCCCACCGGCACCCCGGTCAAGGCCGTCCACGGCGGCACCGTCACCTCGGCCGGCTGGTCCGGCTCGTACGGCTACCGCATCGTGCTGGAGCTGGAGGACGGCACCGAGGTCTGGTACGCGCACCTGTCCTCCATGACGGCCTCGGCCGGTCAGAAGGTCGCCACCGGCGAGACCATCGGACGGGTCGGCGCGACCGGCAACGTCACCGGTCCCCACCTCCACCTCGAGGTGCACTCCCCCGGTGGCTCCGGCCTCGACCCGCTCGCCTGGCTGCGGGGCAAGGGCCTCACCGTCTGACGCGGCGATCCCGCACCCGCGTCCGCAGCGCCCCGGGAGCCCCGGGGCGCTTCGGCGTCCGCGCCACCGCGCGCCCCGCGGCCTCCGCCCGCGTTCCCACCGGCACGGACCACCCGGGGCCCCGCCCGGAGCCGCCTCAGGTGCGGTAGGGGTTGAACCCGTCGTAGTCCCGGTGCGGCAGCACCTGGGGGGCCCGGCCCGTGGCGCGCGCCGCGTAGGCCAGGGACGGCGCCGCGACCTCCCGGCGCAACCACAGGTGGTGCAGCAGCTCCCGCTCCCGTTCCGCGAAGTCCGGGCCCGCCGCGCCCCGGTGGGCCCTGTTGCGCAGGAACGCCAGCGAGGTGGCGAACGCCTCGTACTCCGCCACGGCCCGTCCGGCCGCCGGGCCGTAGGTACGGCGCGCGAAGTCCCTCGCCACGGCCCGCGCCCGCATCGACGACAGCGCGGACGGCTCGGTGGCCGTGAGCCAGCCGGCCGCCGCGTACGAGGGCAACCGGGCGGCTATGGTGCGCAGCTCGCGCTGCCTGCTCCATACGGTCAGCCAGGTGAGCAGCGCGAACGCGGGCACCATGAACGCCCCGTACACCCCGAAGAATCCCCAGGGGCCGAGCAGGGAGGCCGAGCCGTTCCACAGGGCGTGCATGCCCATGGCGGCCACCAGCCCGAGCAGCGGCAGCAGCACCCGCCGTACCCGCCGTCCGCGGGGCGCCGCGGCGGCCAGGCCGAAGCCGAGGCCGCAGAGCACCGTGAACAGCGGGTGCGCGAACGGCGACATCACGATGCGGACGAAGAAGGTCGCCGCCGTGACCGACCCCAGGCCCGCGAAGCCGAAGGCCATGTCCTCGTCGAAGGCGTTCCCGAGGTAGAGGATGTTCTCCGTGAACGCGAAGCCCGTCGCGGTGAACCCGGCGAGCACGATCCCGTCCACCACACCGGAGAACTCCCTTCCGCGCAGCAGGAAGAGCAGCAGCAGTGCGACCCCCTTGGCGCTCTCCTCGACGACCGGCGCGACGACCGTGGCGCCCAGGGTGTCCGCCGAGGCGGGGTCGGCCGTGGCGGTCGCTATCCAGCGGGTGGCCAGGGTGTTGGCGAGCAGGGATATCAGCGCCGCCGCGCAGGCCCCCCAGCCGAACGCGAAGACCAGGTTCCGCCAGGGCAGCGGGTCGACCCGGTCGAGCCAGCGGAACGCGGCGAGCAGCAGCGGCACGGGGAGCGTGGCCAGCCCCAGGCCCACCAGGAAGCCCGTGGAGCCGGTCTGCTCGCGCACCAGGACCAGGATGACCAGCCCGCAGAGCGCGAGCAGGGTGAACACGGCCGCCATCCGCACGGCCCGGCTGCGCCACAGCAGCGCGGCGCGCAGGCGGGCCGACCGGTGCGCCCATGCTCCGGGGACGGGCGGTGCCCCGTCCGGCGCGTACGGGGGCACGGCCGGGGGCGGCGGGAAGGCGGGCGGGGAGGGCTCCGGCGGAGTCGCTGACACCCGTCGACCCTAAGGCCTCTCCCGCACTCCCCGGCGGGCGTGCGGCGACGGCTGCGGCACCTCGCCGTGGTGCCGAGTCGCCCGAACACGTCCGGCACGAGGGCGGACTGCCCGCCGTGCGATGCACGGCTCGGGGCGGGACGCCGGGTCAGGCTTCCCGGCGGGTGCGGCGGAAGAGCAGGTCGTGCACGAGGTGGCCCTTGTCCAGCCCCTGCCCCTCGAAGCGGGTCAGCGGCCGGAAGGAGGGCCGGGGGGCGTAGCCGCCGCCGGGGACGGTGTTCTCGAAGTCCGGGTGGGCCTGGAGCACCTCGAGCATCTGCTCGGCGTAGGGTTCCCAGTCCGTCGCGCAGTGCAGGACGGCGCCCGGCTTCAGGGGCCCGGCGGCCAGATCGAGGAACTCGGGCTGGACGAGGCGCCGCTTGTGGTGGCGCTTCTTGGGCCAGGGGTCGGGGAAGAAGACCCGCATGCCGTCGAGCGAGCGCGGCGGCAGCATCTCGCGCAGCAGGATGATTGCGTCCCCGTTGGCCACGCGCACGTTGGTCAGGCCGTTGCGCTCGGCGAGGGCGAGCAGGTTGCCCTGGCCCGGGGTGTGGACGTCCACGGCGAGGATGCCCGTGCCCGGATCGTCCGCCGCCATCTGGGCCGTCGCCTCGCCCATGCCGAAGCCGATCTCCAGGACGACCGGCAGCCCGCCGAAGAGCTCCTCCAGGTCGAGCACCCGGTGCCCGTCGATGTCCATGCCCCACGTCGGCCAGAGCCGTCGCAGTGCCTCGCCCTGCCCGGTGGTCACCCGGCTGCGGCGCGGCTGGAAGCTGCGGATGCGGCGCTCGTGGTGGGAGCCCGCGGGGTCGGCGGCGGGGCCGCCGGGGAAGCGGGGCGCGCCCACGGTGCGGGTCGCGGGCCGGGGGGCGTCGGGGGCGGTGTTTCGAGGCTCAGACACAGTGCGTCGATTCTACGAGCCGGGCCGGTGCCCCGTCCGGCCCGGTGCGGCGGGCCCGGTCGCCCGCCCGGTCCGGGGGGCGAGGACGTGGCCGGGGCCGGCACGGGGACGGTCAGTCCGGTGCGGCGTCCAGCGCGGCCAGCGCGCGCCGGGCCACCTCGCGGCCGATGGGCAGGGCTGCCGTCGCGGCGGGCGAGGGCGCGTTCAGCACATGGACCGTCCGGGGGCCCTCGCGCAGGACGAAGTCGTCGGCGAGGGTGCCGTCCCGCAGCACGGCCTGGGCGCGCACCCCGGCCGCGGCAGGCCTCAGGTCGTCCTCGGTGACGGCGGGGAGCAGCCGGGCGACGGACCGGGTGAAGGCCCGCTTCGACAGCGAGCGGTGCAGCTCTCCGGCCCCGTGGCGCCAGTGGCGGCGCGCGATCCGCCAGGAGCCGGGCCAGCGCAGGGTCTCGGCGACGTCCCGCGGACGGGCCGTCCACCGCTGGTAGCCCTCCCGGGCCAGCGCGGGCACGGCGTTCGGGCCCACATGGACACCGCCCTCGACGCCCCGGGTCAGATGGACGCCGAGGAAGGGGAAGGCCGGGTCCGGCACGGGGTAGACCAGGCCGCGGACCAGTCCGGGCCGGAGGAGGTCGTAGTACTCACCGCGGAAGGGCACGATCCGCATCCCCGGGTCGTCGCCCGCGAGGCGGGCCACCCGGTCGCAGTGGAGCCCGGCGCAGTTCACCAGGGCCCGGGCGCGCACCACCGCGCCGCCGGTGGTGCGGACCGCCACCCCCCAGGGCCTGCGGTCGACGGCGTCGACCTCCTGCCCGTAGCGCACGTCGGCGCCGGAGGCGAGCGCCAGCCGTGCGGCCATGGCGCGGAAGTCGCACACGCCGGTGGTGCCGACGTGGATCGCGGCGAGGCCGGTGACCTCGGGCTCGTACTCGGGTATCTGCGAGGCACCCAGTTCGCGCACCGGGATGCCGTTCTCCCGGCCGCGCTGGACCAGGGAGTGGAGGCGGGGCAGCTCCGGGCGGTCGGTGGCCACGATGAGTTTGCCGGTGACCTCGTGGGGGACGCCGTGCTCCTTGCAGAACGCGACCGTCTCGGCGGCTCCGCGCACCGCGTAGCGGGCCTTGAGCGAGCCGGGCCGGTAGTAGATCCCGCTGTGGATCACCCCGCTGTTGCGCCCCGTCTGGTGCCGCGCCGGGCCCCGCTCCTTCTCCAGGACGGTCACCTCGGTGCCCGGGGCCGAGCGGGAGAGGGCGTACGCCGTCGACAGGCCGACGATCCCGCCGCCGACCACCAGGACGTCGCAGTCGAAGCCCCGCCCGCGTGCCGTCACCTGCGTCACCTCCCACCCCGATAGTGCACTGGCCCGCCGGCAGGGGCTTCAAACCAGGCCCGGGGAGTGGGGGGTGTCACGCCGGGGCGGCCAGGAGCGGGCGGGCCCGCTCCCGCAGCTCCATCACCCGCGGCTCGTCGCCGTAGGGCTCCAGGCGGTGCAGCAGGTCGCGCACGTACTCGGTGGTGCGGGCGGAGGAGATCCGGCCCGCCACCTCGACCGCACGGGTGCCGGCCGCGCAGGCGGCGTCCAGGTTGCCGGACTCCAGCTCGGCGACCGCGCTGACGATCAACCGGAGCCCGTGGGAGCGCACGTACTCCTCGGTCGGGCGGGACAGGGCCTGCTCGGTGAAGCGGCGCACCTGCCGGGGGGCCTTGAGGTCGCGGTAGCACTCGGCGGCGTCGGCGGCGAAGCGGTCGTAGGAGTAGAAGCCGAGCCAGGAGGGGTCGCAGTCCCCCTCCCGGGAGCGCTCCAGCCAGCCCTCGGCGGCCTTGAGCGCCTGGCCCGCGGCGGCGGCGTCGCCGGCCTTGGCGTGCGCGCGGGCCTCGACCAGCCGGAAGAAGCTCATGGTGCGCGCGGTCGCCAGGCCGCGGTTGCGCTCCAGGGCGGCCTGCGCCAGGTCGACCCCCTCGTCCGCGAAGCCGCGGTAGGTGGCCTGCAGCGACATGGAGGCGAGGACGTAGCCGCCCAGCGGCACGTCCGCGGCGGCCCGGGCCAGCCTCAGGGCCTGGATGTAGTAGCGCTGGGCCGCCTCCTGCTGGCCGGTGTCGAAGGCCATCCAGCCGGCCAGGCGGGTCAGCTCGGCGGTGGCGCCGAACAGCGCGCGGCCCACCTCGTCGGAGTAGGAGCCGAGCAGCAGCGGCGCGGCGTCGACGCGGAGGCACTCGGGGACCATCGACGAACGCCAGTCGCCGCCGCCGTACTTGGAGTCCCAGCGGCGGGCGTCCTCGGCCGCCTCGCGGAGCTTGGCCACATCGCTGTGGCCGACCCGCACGGCGGCGTCCGCGCCGTCGGCCGGCTCCGCCGCGGGCCCGGCGGTGCGCGGAGCGGCGCCCACCCGCAGGGGGGCGCCGACGAGCCGCTCGACCGACGGGTCCGCGGGGGTTATCAGCCAGCGGGACGCGGGGGTGGCGTAGGCGCTCACGGCGAAGGAACCGGCCAGGGACTGCCATATGCCTCCCCCGCCCGCGCGGCGTCCGGCGAGGTCGAGCCGGTACAGCTCGGTGGCCGATTTCACCGCCTCGCCGATGTCCCGGGGGAAGGCGAGCCCGACCTCGGGCGCCGGGTCGGCGTCCGCCAGGCCGATCTCGTGGAGCGGGACCGGGCGGCCCAGCTTGGCGCCGATCGCGGCGGCGATCAGATGCGGCGCGGCTCCCTGCGGCACCATCCCCTTGGAGACCCAGCGGGCCACCGAGGTCTTGTCGTAGCGGAGGGTCAGTCCGCGCTGGGCCCCGAGGTCGTTGACCCGGCGGGCGAGCCCCGCGTTGCTGATTCCCGCGAGGGCGAGGACGGCGCCGAGCTTGTCGTTCGGCTCGCGTTGCTCCCTGGACATGCGCCACCCCTCGACACGCAGACGGCTGCCGCGGCGCCCCGGCGCACGGCATTCGTGCTGTGTCCTCGCGTTTCGCGGCCCGCCCGTCCCGGAGCGGTCCCGGCTGCAAAAGCGCCTGGCCGAACCGCCCGGAATATGCGCGCCCGTGGAGGACAGCAGTAAACCCAGCGTAGTTCGCCGCATCCCTACCGTTAAGAGGCGGTGTGCCGTATGGCGGGAATGTGGCGCGGGCCGGGCGCCCCCGCCCGCGCGCCGTGCTCCCGCCGTGTGGCCGTGCGCCCGTCCGTGCGCTCTGGCCCGGGGGCGGCCGGGGCGGTTCGCTGGGTGCTGCGTGGGTCGGCCCATGGTGCGTCAGCACCGGTGGGCTGGGGGACACCGCCGCCTCATCCCCGCGGGCGGCGGACCGGTCCGGGAGGCGAACCGCGCCTCCCGGAACGGTTGCCGAAGCTAATCCTCGTTCCACAGAATGGCCGGAAGTCGATGGTCGTGGAGCGGACTCGAACCGCTCCTCCACCGAGCGGAACATCGCTTTCACGCCATCCGTACAGCGTTAAATCGCCATGCTGCGGCAGGCGTTCACTTCCCGCGCGCGCGACCGGAGCCGGGGTCCCGGCGCCTCCTTCGTGGCAGCATGTTCCCGAGCGGCTTCGGGAACACGGTGGAGGCGGGGATGCGCTGGCTGGTGGGATGGAGCAGTGGCGGCCCGGGCCCCGTGCCGGCCGACGCCCCGGCCGGCCTGCCGGACGGCACCGAGGGCGGCTCCGTCCACCCGGTCGGCTCCCACCGCCTGTGGGGCGGACCCGACCCGCTGTGGGCGGTGGGCGACTGGCGCCCCGATGAGGTGCGCGTCGTCACGGTCGCACCACCGGCCCGCTCCGTTCCCGGCGGTGGCGCGAACCCTCCCCCGGCCGTCCGCCTCGCGGTCCTCGGCTGCTGCGCCGCCGACGACGAGGAACTCCGGGTGGGCCTGCTCGCCGCACGCGGCGGCGCCCTGCGCCATCTGACCGCCTGGCCCGGCAGCTACACCGCCGTAGTCCAGTCCGGCCGGCGCACCACCGTCGTCGGCGACCTCGCGGGCGCCCGGCCCGTCTTCCACACCCCGTGGGCCGGCGGCACCGCCTACGCCACCGCCGCCCTGCCGCTCGCCGACCTGGTCGAGGCCCAGCTCGACATCGGCTACCTGGCCGCCCTGCTGGCCTGCCCCGAGACCCCCGAAGCGCTGGGCGACGCCACCCCGTACGCGGGAGTGAGACGCATCCCGCCCGGGCACGCGCTGATCCTCCGCGAGGGCTCCCGGGAGGTCGCCGGGTACGAGGCGGTCGCCTCGCTCGCCGTCGCCGGGCCCCGGATCGACCCGGACCAGGCCGTCGGCGGGGTCCGCGACGCCCTCGTGGAGGCCGTGCGGGCACGTCTGACCGCGCCGCGCCACGCCCCCGAGACCCTGCCCCCCGACCCCGGGCCGGTCCCCGGCATGGGGCCGGCGGAGCGCAGGGCCGCCCGGGGCGCGCCCGCACCCGGCATCGGGGCCGACCTCTCGGGCGGCAGCGCCTCCAGCACCCTCGCCCTCCTCGCCGCCGGGTTGCCCGGGGTGCCCGGCACCGTGCTCGGGCACGGCACCGGCGCGGGGGAGCGGCTGCTCGCCGTCACCTTCAACGACCTGGCCACCGCCGGGCGCGACTCCCGCGAGCCGGAGCTGGAACGCGCCCGCCTCCTCGCCGCCAACCCCCGGCTGCACCATGTGGTCGTCGCCGCCGGGGAGGAGGCCCTGCCCTATGCCGGGCTGGAGGGCGGGCCGCTCACCGACGAGCCCGCGCCGTCGCTGGTGACCGCCGAACGCCACCGCTCCCGGCTCGTCGCCGGGAGCGCCGACCATCTGACCGGGGCGGGCGCCAGAGCGGTGCTCGACGCCCACCCCGCGCGCCTCGCGGACTTGCTGATGGACCGCAGCCGACGCCATCTGATGCGGCCGGTGGCGGCACTGGCCCGCGCCGACGGCGCCTCGCCGCAGTCCCTGCTGGTGCCGTTCACGGTCTACCGGGCGGCCCGCCGCCTCGCCCGTACGCCCTACCGGGCGGGGCTGGAGGACGCCGCCGGACGGCTGCTCACCGCCAACCGGCCGGGGGCCGTGGGGCTGAACGGTGCCGTCGGCGCCTCGCTCGCCGCGCTGGCCTGGGCCCGCCCCGGCCCGGCGGCACGCTGGCTGACGGGAGAGGCGCTCGCTGAAGTATCGGTTCGCCTGACCGGCGCGGCGACCCGCCCGGCCACCGTGCTGCGCCCCGGTGAGGCCCGCGCCCGTGCGGCCCTCACCCGGTACGCGGCCGACCACCGGATCCTGGAGCAGGCCGCCGAGATCCGCAGCCAGCGCCTCCACGCGCCCTTCCTCGACAACCAGGTCGTGCGTGCGAGCAGGGCGCTGCCCGAGACGCTGAGGGTCCGCCCGGGAGCGCGCGCCGAGGTGCTGCGCGCCGTCCTGACGGGGGCCGGTGTCCACGACCTGCCGACCGGGTGGGGGACCACCGCCCACGCCGGGCAGACCGCCACGGCGACCGCGCGCACCGGACTGCGCACCGCGCTCCCGCAGCTGATGGCGCTCTTCGACGCGCCTCTCCTCGCGGATGCCGGACTGGTGGAGGCCCGTGTGGTGCGCCGGGCGCTGCGGGCCGCCTCCGAGGGGGAGCCGGTCGCGCTGGACGGGCTGGCCGAGCTGGTCTCCACGGAGCTGTGGTTGCGCAAGCTGCTGGCCCGCCGGGGAAGTTGCTGGACCGGCACGGAGGCGCCCCGCCGCCGTGCGGTGGCCGGCGGGGTGCCCAGGCGCCCCACCCTGCAGCCCTGACCCGGCCCCCGCCCGTCCCGCCCGGCCGCAGGTGATCCGCGGCTCGGCTGCGGCGGTACCCCGCCCGCAGGGGCACGGTCACCTCCAGGGGGCCTGGCAGCCGGTCACGGCGGTGCCCCGCCCGCGCCGAGCCAGATCCGGGGGCGCTCCCGGGCGCGGGCGAGCCGGTGGCAGCTCCCCCGCATGACGGTCATCGGCGCCTCGGCCCTCCCGGGCGCGCGCGGGCCGGTCGCCGCGGCGCCCTGTCCGGCGTGCCGTCCCCTCCGCTGTGCGGACCCCTCTGGTGTGCGGTCCCGTCCGGCGCGCGGTCCGGTCCGGTCCGGTGTGCGGTCCCGTCCGGCGTGCGGTCCGGTCGGCGCACCGCCCCCGGTCGCCGGAAGCGGCGCGCGCCCCGGCCGCGGAGGATGCGCCGCGACCGGGGCCGTGCGCGGCCGCGCACAGTGCGATCAGGCCGTCCGGCCGCAGGTGATCCGCGGCTCGGCCCAGTCGGCCAGCGCCAGCGAGGCCCCGGGACCGACCGGCTCGACGACCAGGCGCAGCGTCCGGTGGCCCGTCAGCGGCACGCGCACCCGCACCGCCTCGTCCCCGCGTGCCAGGGGCTCCGAACGCCACACCCGGCTCCCGTCCCCGTACACCGCGAAGCGCACGGTCCGACCGCCCGGTGTCAGGTCGTCCACCCCCACCACCGCCTCGTACGCCACACACGGGCGGTTCAGGTCGATCAGGATCGAGGAACGGCCCCCGACCGTCACGCCCTGGCCGGCCCCGCGACCGCCGATCGATGTCGCGCCGCGCTGCCAGAGCCAACTGCTCCCCGCGATCCGGACCTCCGGGCCGCTTCCGTCTCCGACCAGGGCGTAGGGAAGCCGGTTGACCTGGTAGACGACCGGGGCGGGAGAGGTGGGAGGGGCAGGGGACGGCGTGGGGGAGGGCGCCGGAGCCTCCGGGGCGGGCGCGGGGGACCGCTCGGGTGCCGGCGCGGAGCGCGACGGCGCGGGAGTGGGCTTCGGCGCGGGCGGTGGAGGCGGCGGGGACGACGTCCGGGCGGGGGCCGCCACCGCGCGGGGAGCCGGCGCCGGAGGGGACGCGGGCGCCGCCGGCCGGGACGGTGCCGGGGCGGCGGGAGGGGGCGCCTCCGGCTCGGCGGGTGCGGAGACCGCGGGCTTCGCCCCGGGCACCTCCACCGGGGCCGGCTCCCCCGAGAAGGCCCACACCAGCCCGGCGGTGGCCGCGACGGCCGCGGCGGCGGCGATCCCCGCCTTCGCCGGAGCGCCCAGCCCCTCCGCGACGGCCCCTCCCGCCGCCCCACCCGACGCCCCGCCTCCCGCCGCGGCCGCCGCGGCACCGGCTCCCGCGGCCCCCGCCACACCCCCCGCGGCCACCCCGGCGGCCTTGAGCGAGTAGCCGGCGGCGAACCAGCCGACGACGGCGATCGGCAGCAGTGCCGGGATCCCGGCGTTGACATGCGCCAGCTCACCCGCCGCGAGACGGCACCGGGCGCACTCGTCGAGGTGCTTGCGCAGTCCGCGCTCCGCCCGCATCCGCAGACCGCCCCGGGCGAAGGCCCCCAGCCGGTCCGCGTACCGCGCGCAGTCGCCCCCCGCGGTCAGCGACGTGCTGACATGAGCCTGGAGATAGGCCTGCTTCAGCCCCTCACGGGCGCGACTCGCCAGTACCGCCGTCGCGTTCGGGGTCAGCCCGAACAGCGGGGCGACCTCGCTGGGGGACTCCTCCTCCACGGTGGTGTGCCACAGCACCGCCTGCCAGCGCTCCGGCAGGGACCGGAACGCCTGGAGCGCAAGCGAACGCTCCGCCTCGTGCATCGCCCGCACATCGGCACCGGCGTCGAGGGTGTCGCCGTGGGCCCGGTCCACGCCGCGGGCGGCCTCCGCCGCGAACACGGCGAAGTCCTCCACCAGTTGCTCGCGCTTCGCCGACTTCGTCCAGGTGGCGGCGACCCGCCGGACCGTGGTCAGCAGATAGGCGCGCACGGCGTGCTCGGGCCCGGCACCGCCCCGCACCGCCTGGAGGGTCCGCGCGAAGACCTCGGCCGTGAGGTCGTCCGCGGTGTCCGCATCCCGGCAGCAGGAACGCGCGTACCGGCGCACCGCCTCCGAGTGGCGGCGGAACAGCTCCTCGTAGGCGCTGTCGTCGCCCTCCCGCATCAGCCGCAGCAGATCGCCGTCCGACGGTGCGCTCTCCCGCGGCGGCGGCAGCACCGAGCCCGAACTGCCCCTCTCCCGCTGCTGGGGCACCGCCACCGGACCGTCGCCCGCAGGCCCGGGCCGCCCACCGCCGCCGGTGCCGGACGGTGCGGACGCCGGCGCCCCGGCAGGCCCGCCCTGGCCGGGGACCTTGCCCGAGGGCGCTCCGGTGGAGGCGGACGCCCCCGACCCGTCGAGTGACTCGTCCCGACCGTCACCGCTCATCGCGGAAGCCCCCGTTAGCACTTCAGACCCGGATTACCGGGCAAGAGTGCCACAGCGCGCCGCCCCGCCGAACCCTGCTGCCCGGCAACCACCCGTCCGGGGAGGCGCCCACGGCGGGCGGTGGATCGCGGGGCGCCGCACGGACGGCCCCGCCGCGTCGCCCGGCGCCCCTCAGACCGCGCGCGGCCGCAGTCCCTCCAGCAGGATGTCCAGCAGCCGGGAGGACGCGGCCTCCTGCTGTGCGGCATCCGGCAGGGACGGCGCCGCGGTGGCTATCACCAGCAGGACATCGGCCACCGTCACGTCCCCGCGCAGCTCGCCCGCGGCCCGGGCCCGGGCCACGAGCCGCCCCACCACGTCGAGCAGTTCGGCCGCCCCGGTGTCCTCCAGCTCCTCCTCGGGCACGGACCGGGGCCCGACGACCCGCAGCCCGGTCGGCTCACCGGCCCGCTGCTGCGGGACCCTCGGCTCCTCCCGGACATCGCCGGAGTGCTCCTCGGAGGCGCCCTCGGCCCCGGCACTCTCGCCGTCCACCCCCACCCGCAGCACCTGTGGGGGAAGCAGCCGCCCGGCGCCCGAGGCCACCGAGGTCCGCAGGAACCGGGACAGCGCCGACCAGGGCTCCTCCTCCTGCCCGAGCGCGGTACGCGCCTGCTCCGTCAGCCGAGCGGTCTCCTCGGCTGCTATGCGGCGCACCAGCACGTCCTTGCTCGGGAAGCGGCGGTACACCGTGCCGACGCCCACCCGGGCGCGCCGCGCCACGTCCTCCATCGGAGCGCCGTACCCCAGCTCGCCGAACACCTCGCGTGCGGCGCGCAGCACGTGCTCCAGATTGCGCTGGGCGTCGACGCGCAGCGGAGCCGGGCGCCCCGCCGGGTGCGCGGGCACCGCCCCGCCCCCGCTCTCCGCGGGGGACGCCGGTGCCGCCACCGGTGCGACGGCGGTCTGCCAATGAGAATCCTGAATGTGCATATATGTTCCCCCGGTCATGTCGTCTCCCCCCGGAGACATCCCCGCCCTCGGTCTGTCGGGCATGCCGTGGCCCGGCACCCCGACCGGCTATGAACATAGTTGAGCCGGGGTCAATTCAGAAGGGGGCACTTCGCACGGAGCGCCCCCCGATCGGAGCAAGGACCGGAACATTCCCTATTCCACCCCTCCTACCCACCCCCTTCGCAACCGCTGACCTGCGTACCTTCCGATATGACCCGACCCGTGCCGCGGCGGCTCCGACGGCACCCTGCGGTCACACAATCCGTCGGGCCTGTGGACAAACGGCAGAGCCCGTTGCCTCATGGGATGGTGAAGGCTGCGAACACCCGGGGCACGACCTCCGGCACCCCGCCCCGCACACGCGTCCTCGTCGTCGGCGGCGGGTACGTCGGGATGTACACCGCGCTGCGCCTCCAGCGGATGCTCAGGCCGGAGCTCGCCCGCGAGGACGTCGAGATCGTGGTGGCCGCCACCGACCCCTACATGACCTACCAGCCCTTCCTGCCGGAGGCGGCGGCCGGCTCCCTCTCCCCCCGCCATGTGGTGGTGCCCCTGCGCCGGGTCCTCGACCGGTGCCGGATCGTCATCGGCGAGGTGAGGTCCGTCGACCACGCCAAGCGGACGGCGATGCTCACCACCCTCGCCACGGACGAGGAGGGCACCGGAGCCGTCGCGCTGGCCTACGACGAACTCGTCATCGCCCCCGGCTCCGTCTCCCGCACCCTGCCCGTGCCGGGCCTCGCCGACCACGGCATCGGCTTCAAGACGGTCGAGGAGGCCATCGGCCTGCGCAACCACGTCATCGAGCAGATGGACATCGCCTCCTCCACCCGCGACCCCGCGATCCGCGACGCGGCCCTCACCTTCGTTTTCGTCGGCGGCGGCTACGCCGGTGTGGAGGCGCTCGCCGAACTCGAGGACATGGCCCGCTACACCGCGCGCTACTACCGCACCATCCGGCCCGAGGACCTGAAGTGGATCCTCGTGGAGGCCTCCGACCGCATCCTGCCCGAGGTGGGCGAGGCGCTGGGCCGCTACGCCGTCCGGGAACTGCGCGCACGCAACATCGACGTTCGGCTGGGCACCCGCCTGGAGTCCTGCGAGGGCCGGGTCGCCCGGCTCAGCGACGGCTCCCGCTTCCCCACCCGGACCCTGGTGTGGACGGCCGGGGTCAGACCCGCCCCGCTGCTCGCCGCGACCGACCTGCCCCTCGACGCACGCGGCCGCCTGGTGTGCACCGCACGCCTGAGCGTCAGCGGCACGGAGCACGCCTGGGCGGCCGGCGACGCGGCGGCCGTCCCGGACCTCACCGCCTCCGGCCCCGACGCGTACTGCGCCCCCAACGCCCAGCACGCCGTCCGCCAGGCCGCCGTGCTCGCCGGGAACCTCGCGGCCTCGCTGCGCGGCGAACCGCTCCGGGAGTACGCGCACCGCAACGCCGGCTCGGTCGCCTCGCTCGGCCTGCACAAGGGCGTGGCCCATGTGTACGGGCGGAAGCTGAAGGGCTATCCGGCCTGGCTGATGCACCGCGCGTACCATCTGAGCCGCGTCCCCACGCTGAACCGCAAGGCACGGGTGCTCGCCGAGTGGACCCTCTCCGGTCTGTTCAAACGGGAGATCGTCTCGCTGGGCTCCCTGGAGCACCCGCGGGCCGAGTTCGAACGCGCCGCGGCACCGCCCCCGTCACCCGCCGACCCGCCCGGGGCCAGCCCCCCGGCGGACGGCGGGGGCGGAGCACCCGACCGCTGACCGCCCCGTGCGGCGAGGCGGTCCCGCAACGCCGGGAGACCGGCGCAAAGACGACTGTCAGTCCGGTCCGCGACACTGGACGTGTGACCATAGGTGGGCTCACACCTGCACAGAGTGACCCTTGGAATCCATCCCATTGAGGCTTGAAAGTCAGTGAACTTCACGCGTTGGAGCGCGATGCTCCCCGGTACGCAGCGCCGCGCCGCAGCGCGAGGGACGGACCAGGGGCCTTCCCGGGCACCGCGCGGCGAAGGGGCCGTGCCCGCAGCCCGCGGCCGGTCCGCCCGCCCCGCCGAGCAGGACGGATCGGCCGTACCCGTCCTGGAGGACTTCGTCCTGCCGGAGCTGCTGGGCAGTCTGCCCGCCCTGATCGCCCTGGTGTACGGGCCCGACCACCGGCTCGCCTACGCCAACGACGCCTACACGTCGGCCTTCGGGCACCGCACCCCCGGCCTGCCCGCCGTCGACGGCTGCCCCGAACTCGCCGAACTCGGGCTCCTCGCGCTGATGGAGCAGGTGCTCCGCAGCGGCCGACCGCGCACCGTGAAGTCGCGCCGCATCCACACCGGCGACGCACCGGCCGGCGGCGAGGGCTCCTACACCGTGACCTGCCTCCCGGCCGGTCGGCGGGACGGCGACCCCGCGGGGGCCGGCGTGCTGATCTTCGCCACCGATGTCACGGACCACGCCGTGGCGGCCGAGCGGCTCCGCGCCAGCGAGCGCCGCCACCGCGAGACGGCCGTGACCCTCCAGCGCTCCCTGCTGCCCCAGGAGCTGGAGCAGCCGGACGACCTGCGCTTCGCGGCCACCTACCAGCCCGGCGGCACCGACGCCGCGGTCGGCGGCGACTGGTACGACGTCATCACCCTCGGCGCCGGCCGCACCGCGGTGGTGATCGGGGACGTGATGGGCCGCGGGGTCCGCGCGGCCGCCGTGATGGGGCAGCTCCGCACCGCCGTGCGCGCCTACGCCCGGCTGGACCTGCCTCCCCACGAGGTGCTCCAGCTGCTCGACGGCCTGGCCGCGGAGATCGACGCCAGCCAGATCGCCACGTGCGTGTACGCGGTCCACGACCCCAACGAGGGGCGTCTGGCCTACGCCTCCGCGGGCCATCTGCCCATCCTCGTCCGCGACGCCGGCGGATGCGTCCGCCGCGCCGAGGAGCCCACTGGCCCGCCGCTCGGCACGGGCGGCTGGCTCCACACCTCGGGCAGCATCGCCCTGCCGCCCGGTTCGACCGCCGTCCTCTACACGGACGGGCTGGTCGAGCGCCGCCGCGAGGACATCGACGAGGGGGTCGCGGCCCTGGAGCGCGCACTCGCGGGGGCCACGGGTTCCCCGCAGGTCGTCTGCGACCGTCTGATCCGCTCGCTGGGCGTGACGGCGGAGCACGACGACGACGTCGCCGTGCTGGTCCTCCAGCACCCGGCGCGCGACGGTGCCGACGCCGAGCTGTTCCACAACGCCGCGCTGGACCTCCTCGGCGGCCACGAGGCCGCCCCGCGGGCGCGGGCGTTCGCCTCGGGGGTCCTCGCCTCCTGGCGCTTCTCTCCCGAGCTGCACGACCTCGGGGTGCTGGCGGTCAGCGAACTGGTGGGCAACTCCCTCCAGCACGGCGTCCCCCCGATGCGGCTGCGGCTCCGCCGCACGGACCGGCGGCTGATCATCGAGGTGACGGACGGGGACGAGCACCTTCCGCGGCGCCGCCGCGTCGAGACCGAGGACGAGGCGGGCCGCGGCATCTCGATCATCGCGACCATCGCCTCGTCATGGGGGTCCCGCCGCACGCCCGGTGGAGGCAAGGCGGTGTGGTGCGAGTTCGCCCTGCCCTCCTGAGGCGATCAGCGGCGGGGCGCGGTGTCAGCGGCTCCCGGCGGAAGCCGGCGAGCGGGGCGCCTCCGGTGCGCCCGGGCGCACCTCGCCCCCGGGCACGTGCACGGCCACGACCCGGGAGCTCGTGGCGAGCCACGGCCGGTCCTGCTCCGGTGCGAGGCGCCGGCCCAGCCGCAGTGCCAGCGCGGTGATGCCGAGTGAGAACAGGACGAAGGTGACGATGTAGGGGCCGTGCAGGGTGGCTCCCATCGGGCCGCCCACCGCCGGGCCGACCGCCAGCGCGAGCTGCTTGACCAGTGCGAACGCCGAGTTGTACTGGCCGACCATCGACGCGGGCGCCAGGTCCGCGACCAGCGGGGCGACGGTCGGGGAGAGCATGGACTCCCCCAGGCCGAAGAGCGCGTAGGTGGAGATGAACGCGGCCGTGGCCATCGCCTGACCACCGTGGCCGAGCCCGGCGTAGCCCGCGGCGAGCCAGGCCACCGCCCAGATCAGACCGACCGAGGCGATCACCTTGGTACGGCTGCGGCGCTCCACGAACCTCAGCACGAGGAACTGCGCGGCCACGATCACGGCGGTGTTCGCCGCGAGGGCGGTGCCCAGGGTGGCGGGCGCGATCCCGGCAGCCTCGGTCCCGTAGGCCGCGAGACCCGACTCGAACTGGCCGTAGCAGGCGAAGAACAGCACGAACCCCAGGACGAGCAACTGCACCATGGCGCGGTGGCCCAGCAGCGCCCGCAGACCGCCCCCGCCCGGTGCGGTGGGGCGCGCCCCCGCCGGCGCGCCCGGCCGGGGCAGCCGGATGGTCAGCGCCATCCCGGCCAGGACCAGGAACATCACGGCCTCGATGCCGAACAGCAGGGTGAAGCTGGACGGCCGGCTCTCGTCGACGAGGTGCCCGCCGATCAGCCCGCCGATCCCGAGCCCGAGGTTCTGGAGGAAGAACTGCGTGGCGAAGGCGCGGGTGCGGGTCGCCGCGTCCGAGCACCAGACGATCATGGTGGCCAGTGCGGGCTGCATGACGGCCGTGCCGGCGCCCAGCAGTGTCGCCGACCCGACGGCGGCGGGTACGTCCGTGGCGAGGCCGAGCCCCGCGGCACCGGCGGACGCCAGCAGCGCGGCGCCCACGAGCACGGGCAGCGGTCCGCGCCGGTCGACGACGCGCCCCGTGAACGGCAGAACCGCGAGGGCGGCCATGGCGAACACCGCGAGCACCACGCCCGCGGTCGTCGCTCCCAGCTCCCGCACCTGCGCCACATAGACGTACAGATAGGGAACGGTGAAGCCGAGCCCGAACGCGCTCAGCGCGTTCCCTGCCTGGATCCGGCGCATCGCCGCGCCCTTCGCCCTGGTCACACTCACCTACTTCATGGTTCTGCGGCCCGCTCCGGGCCGACTGGACGACTGAAGCCTGAAGACTTCACAACTAAAGTTCGATGCTTAACTCTACACATCCAAGGACTTCAACGCCAACGGGTACGTGCCATACTTCGCCGCATGCCTACCGAGACCCCCGGGGCTCCCGCGTCCGGCCCCCAGGAGCCGAGCCTCGACGAACAGATCGCCGCGTACCAGCGGGAGTACGGCGACCTCGACCCCCAGGTCGAGAAGGTGGTCTCGGCCCTCGGCCGACTCAACCGGCGCATGAACGTCGCTTACGGGCGCCAGCTGGCGGACCTCGGGATCAGCAATGCCGAGTGGGAGGTGCTGAAGACCCTCGTCCTCTCGGGAGAGCCGTACCGGCTCGGACCCGGCGAGCTCGCCAAGCGCCTCGGGCTCACCCCGGCCGCGATGACCCACCGGATCGACCGCATGGCCGCGGAGGGACTCGTCACCCGGGACCGGGACGAGAACAACCGGGTGCGGGTGATCGTCGAGCTCACGGACGAGGGCCGGACCAAGTGGCTGGAGGCCATGCGGATGGCCACGACCTTCGAGGAGGACCTCCTCCAGGACCTCCTCGGGGAGGACCGGGCACTGCTGGGCGAGATGCTGATCCGGGTCCTGCGGCGGGTGGAGCACGACCAGCCGGACGCCGGGGGCAGGCTCACCGACCTGGAGTGAGGGGGCGGGTGCGGAGCGGGTCGCCGGTCCGCACCGGCGGCCCGGCAGAGGCTCCGGTGCGACCCGAGGGGGAGGCGGCCGGGATCCTGTTCCCGGGAGTTGACACACTCCTCACCGATCCGTAAAGTTCTTCGGGTTGCCGCTGGGCCGTAACGGTTCTCCGGTGACCATCCCCGCCGCGGATGCGGCACCCAACCTCAGCACGAACTCCCGGACGGGATCGAATTCGGCATGCTCGAATTCCTTTCGAACGCTCGATTATGAGCGGCCCGGGAAATCCGCTAGAGTTCGGGACGTCGGAACGGCTCAACGGCCGGGAGGACACCCCCTTCTGACGGGGAATCGGAGCCGAAAGGGTCTGATAGAGTCGGAGCCGCCGGAAGGCCGAGAGGCCGGAAAGCGGAGAGCAGGACCGAGAAACACCCCGAGGAA